>JAFGDO010000011.1 GCA_016932045.1 Candidatus Dojkabacteria bacterium
ATTGGTATGTACAGCCTTCTGGGACAGCATAAGTGATGTGCCGTTAGCAACACCATCAGATGGAGATACAACACATTTGTCGAATGCTGATCAGATATATGACTGGGTAATAGGACTAGGGTACTTAACAACAGAGACAGATCCAACCTTAGCGACATGGGCAGGATCAACTAACATAACAACTTTAGGTACGATATCTACAGGAACTTGGAATGGTAGTACAATAGGACTTGCAAATGGAGGTACCGGAGCAAGTCTTTCTGATCCAAATGATGACCGAATATTGTTCTGGGATGATACTGCTGGTGTAGTTACTTGGTTAGATATTGGGACAAATTTAAGTATAACAGGAACAATACTAGATGCAACAGATACACAACTTTCAGAGGGAGCAGTAGAAGCATATATATTTGATGGAGATAATGCAGGGACGCTTAGCTCTGGAACATTGGCATTAGACAGTCTTGGTTATACGGGGACATTGGATCTTGCAAATGGAGGACTTGGCGTAAGTCTTTCAGATCCGAACGATGATCGTATCTTGTTCTGGGATGATACAGCAGGAGCAGTAGAATGGTTAGATATTGGAACAAATTTGAGTATCACCGGTACGGTGCTTGATGCATCAACTGTCTCAGTATATTGGGAAGATGGAACGAATGGAATATTTGAAGATGATGAAGGTGTGATCGTAGGTATCGACCAGGCAGAAACCTTGGCAAACACTGGATTTGTACTTGCGGCAGGGGATCTTTTTGTTCAAGATGAACTGGGTGTTGAGGGAGATGTTTTTACTGACAGCTCGTTCATTGCTGGATCTTCATTAACTTTAAATGATGCTTATATTCGTGATTCGGGAGATCTAGTATTTCAAGCAGATGGTGATACTGATGATTACTTGTATTTCGATACAACATCAAATGAAGAATATTTAATGTTTGAGGATGCAAGTTTAGCATATGGAAATGATCCTGGAATCCGTTTAAATTCAACTTCGGGAGAACTTGAATATAGAGATGAAAACGAGTCCGTTTGGACAAGCCTTGACTCTCTTGGAGCCAGTGCAGTTCCAAATTTCTATAGTTATCAAGATACAACAGCTGACACTCATGTAGATAATGATACTACCGATTACTGGGATGAAGCTGCTGAAAATGGAAATGAGCATCCAAATATTACACCTTCGGCAACTAGTAGTGAAGTTTTGGTGATAGTGACTATAAGGGTTCATACTCCTAATCAGGATAGAGATCTTGTGACAAATGTTCAAAGAAATGCAGGTTCAGATCCAACATGTGCTGCTGGGAATGAAGTTGGTCCATTAATAGCTTATGGGAGAACTAGGGATAATACGAACGAGACTTTTTCGGCAGTTTTTGTGGATAATCCGGCTACAACAAGTACTGTTTATTATACACTTTGTTCTGATTCTGAAACAGTTGATGAGGATTCAAATAATACTATTGAAGAGATTTATTTTACACTATATGAGGTTAATAATGCGGCTGATCTTGCTGAAGTTTATGCGACAAGTGATACGACATTAGGTATAGCAGAAGTAGTTAGTTTGGATCCAGAATTAGATGCGGGTGTTAAGAGAGCTGAAGGGAATTATAATGATGATGTCTTAGGGATTATCTCAACTAAACCAGCGTTAGCAATTGGAGGAACAGATAATTCAGGGAAGAGTGGAGTCCCAGTAGCACTTACAGGTCGTGTTCCTGTAAAAGTTACTACCTCAAATGGAGCTATACAACCTGGTGATTTTCTGACAACCTCAGAGATACCAGGAGTTGCTATGAAGGCAACTAAGTCTGGATATGTTATAGGAAAAGCTTTGACTGGCCTTGAGGAAGGGGAAGGAGTAGTCTTGGTGTTTGTTGAGAGAGGTTATAAACCATTCACCGATAGACTTGGAATTGTTGTTGGAGAGATAGATAGCTATATGAGTGAAGTAGTTGATGATGTTTTGGTGATAAAGGGTGACATTACTGCATATGGTAGTTTGAAGATTGAAGGACATTTAAAGGTGAGTGAGGATACAGCTGGTAGTGTAACTATTCCTGAAGGTAAAACTGAAGTTTCGGTTACTTATAGGCAGTCATATAATGATACTCCAAAAGTTGCTGTGACTCCCCAGGGAGAAATAAAAACATTTTATCACGTAAGAAACAAGACTAAAGATGGTTTTAAGATTGTCATTAACAGACCTCAAACAAAGGACGTGAATTTTGATTGGATTGTTATGGAGTAGGTGAGATAGTAGGTATTGAATGTTATGTAACATCCCACTCTTTTGGAATCTTTCTTATGAATTCTTCACCTATAAATCGCTTTTTATTGACATAATTATTCGACTATTTAATAATGGGGTAGCAATTTGTTAATTGATATAAATTTTTAATACTGTCCGACTATGTTAAAAGGAAAAAAATTTACAGAGGTAAAGGCAGAAAAAACTTCTGTAGAAACAGAAGAAGAGACAAATGAGACTTCTTCAAAACCTCAGAAAAGAACTAAAGAGATAATCCTTCTTCTATTTATATTTCTACTACTTGCTGCATTAGGGGTTGTAGGGTATTTGTATATACAAGAGAGAAATAAACCTGAAGATACAACCCAAGCAGCTACTGAAGAAGTAAAGAGAATTAAAGAGGATGTCGGCAAGCTTATCTTACTCCCTGAAGATGTTGAACCTACGATAGCAACAATTACAGATGTTGAAAGGTTGAGAGAGGAAAATGCGGATTTTTATAAAGATGCAGAAAATGGTGACATACTCTTGATTTATCCTAAAAGAGCGATTATCTATAGTCCAAGTAAAAACATCATAGTAAATGTTGCTCCGATCATTCGACAACCAACAGGTGAAGGAGTTCAACCTGAAACTGAGGAGCAGACACCTGATGAGTTAGGATCTCTAAATATCGAATTACGAAATGGTTCAACTACAGGTGGTGTCACAAATGATTATGAGGATAAGATAGAAGAAGTATTTGGCGATACTTTTACTGTGACCGGAAAGAATGATGCTATGAATAAGAAGTATACTGGAGTTGTAGTATATGATCTGACTGGAGGAGCAAAGGAGGCTTCTGTACAGGCTCTTGCAGAAGAGTTGTCTGCCACTATAGAAACAATTTTACCAACCGGAGAAGCTAGCTCGGAAGCTGACGTAGTAATAATTATTGGAAATTAAAGGTATCGCGAGGATTATTCTAAGATTTTTACTGAATACCCGGTATCCTTAAATATTGCCTGAAGTGTTGAAAGGGCAGAGGCTTTAGCCTCACTTAATAATTCTTCGTTACTATTTATTGAATCCTCAGCCTGTTTGGCAAGTTCACTCATTGCTAAGTTATAATCCTCATTATCATCTGAGGCAAAAAGTTTTTTGAGAATACCGCTTTTAGTTGATACATCTATCGAGCCTTCAAGACTTGTATTGTAAATCTCGGCATCTGGAAGATTGATTTCGATAACTTTATTTTCGTTATTAATTCTAATATCGCCCTCGGTTATGGTGCCTAGATCTACTCCGATATCAACTTGCATTAAACCTTCAGCGGTTATTTCATGTCCCCACCAGAAGTTAGACCAGGCCGAACCCTGATCTATGTTTATTGTAGTACTCTGTTCGGTTACGATGGTACGCGTTACCAAAAAGGACTGATCCTTAATTTTATCTAAAACGACAGTTGAAGAAACGAGTTGTCTTTCTGTAGATTGTTTAGTAACTTTAATCCCGATTACCAAACCGGCAGAGACTCCGATTAGAAAGCCAAAAAGAAAAGAAATGATTGTTGTAAGAAAGAATTGTTTTATCTTCATCATTTTGAATTAATTGTAAGTTATATGTTAAACGCTAGATAAATCGAATTATTTCATAACTATAAAGATTCTTTTTTGCTTCTCTTTGTCCTCTTTAGAAGCAGCTTGTACCCGCCCTCCCCATATTCAAGCCATCTGTTGATACGCGCTATTGTTGTACTACTCATGCCTGTACGCTTTTCAATTTCTTGATATGTAGCTCCTTTGTCTAACATGTTGGCGACCTTCCATCTCATTGCGAAGGTCTTGATTTCTGTAATAGTAAGAAGGTCTCTAAAGAACATTTCGCATTCATTTGTACTTCGGAGCTTAGTTATAGCCTTAAACAAATCCACCACCTCCTCTGTGATCCACTTAGGTGTTTTTATGTTATGTTTAGTCATTTCTTTACTAAGGTAAATTAATAAAGCAGCTAAATGGTATCGTATATGTCGTGCCAAGTCAATAGTTTCAGAAACGTTGTGTACAGTCCTTTTATATGTTAGTATTAGAGCGTTAGATTGAGATAATAAGTTTCCATGTCAAGAAAGAAAGATACAATTAAAGCTCTATTTGAGCGCAAATTTCAGTGTATACGAGAACTTAGGGAAAAAATTAAAAATAGAGTGCAGAAAGATAAAAGAGTAAGGGTATCTCTAAAGGTTCTACTAGGTATAATGTTTGTTGTTGGATTATACCTAGTTTTTTATCCATTTATTCCTGAGATCCAATACTGGTTGTTAAATAAGGACAGGGAAATATATCCTTACCTAACTAATTTACAGGAACAACAGGTTGATGAGGGAGATTTTGGCGGTAAGGAAATTCCTGATGAAAACCGTATTGTTGTCCCTGCTATTGGAGTAGATATGCCGATTGTAGAAGGAGGGAGCGAAAATATTCTTAATTTAGGGGTGTGGCACAGACCAGGGACAGGTACTCCGGGAAATAATAATATGGTTCTTACCGGACACAGAGTGGGCTATGCTTTTTTACCCGAGGATATAAGGAACTCTACATCTTTCTATAATCTAGATAAATTAGAAATCGGGGACTTTGTCATTATCTATTGGCAGAAGATAGAGTATGATTATGAAATTTATGATTTTGAAATCGTTGACAGGACCGAAACGAGTATTGAGGGTCAAGATGGAGAAGAAAGACTAACTCTTTATACATGCCATCCAATAGGTCGGAATGACCAAAGGCTTGTTTATTATGCAAGGAGAATAGGGGTGGAAGGAAATGAATAGCTATTGTAGCCCTTGTAGTATTTATCATTTTGGTTGTTTTTTGTAAAATAGCTGTATAAAGGTAATGAATTAAATTTAGTTTGTAAACGTATGAAGATAAAATATTATGGTAACTCATCCTTTCTTTGTAAAACAAAGCAGGCAAAGTTGATAACTAATCCGAAGAGTGAAGGGGTAAAAGTAAATCTGAAGAAGCTTGCTCCCGATATAATTGTTCTCAGCCATAAAGAAGATATAGAAACAAATGATTACTATCTGGTTTCTTCCTGTGGAGAGTATGAGATAAAAGAAGTTTTTGTATACGGTTTTTCTTCGGATATTAGTGAGGAAGAGGAGATAGCGGATATTTATATGTTTGATATAGAAGGGGTTCAATTAGGGATGGTAGACAAATCAGTCAGAAGTATAAAAGAGTCAATTTTAGACGAGATGGGGGTTGTAAATGTTCTTTTTGTTTCACTTTCTAATGATGCAGCAATGAAAATGTCGAAAATGACAGATCTTGTAAATAAGATTGAACCGCAGATTGTTATCCCGATGGATATAACAAAGGAAAAACTTGAAGAATTCACTAAGGCACTTGGTGTGAAGGAAGTGGAGAAGATGGGTGACGTCGATGTGAAACAAAGCGATTTTTTCGAGGAAGATATGCCCATGAGGGTAGTGGTATTAGAAGGATAAAATATGCGCCTTATCTCCTCGAGCAATTTGTTTGAGCGCTAAAAGTGCATTAAATAATACAAATTATATAAATGTATAGAGTAGAGGTTAAAAGAGATCATAGGGCAAAAGGAAAGCCTCGACTCCGTGTTGCCATTATTATACTTCTCCTGCTTTTCTTCATTTCTGTATTCTGGTTGATTTATCAAAAGTTTAGGCCCATTGTTCAAAACAGGATAGAGGAAGAAGAGTTGGTCGAGGTTAATTATAAAAGATATTTTGTGGTTCAGAAAGAATTTAGTACTCTTGAGAACAACGTAGAATTCTCCGAGCTTAAACAGTTAAATATAGCCTGCTTTAAAGAAAATGAAGAAGAAATAAAGAATCTTCTAGGAATAAATGAGATTTCTCTGATAGAAGGTGATGTGTATGAATGGATGAAGAAACAAGATATTTCTACATTTATCTTATTAGAACCAGCAAGAACTGATTTCCGATTAAAAACTCTATCTATTGATGGTGTTTATATATGGGAGAAGGGAGCAGATCTAGCAAACTATCCACTTTATTATGAAGAATCTCAACAGATTGAAAAAAGTAAAGCGGAAGAGTGGGTTGAGACAAATTTTGATAGTTCATTCATCACAACTTATGTAGCAGCAGGGGAGATCATACCTTCTCGTGCAGTTGCTCGTAAGTTTAGAAGAACAGGTGATTATAAGTACCCCTTTTATAATGTACAGGATTTATTCTGGAATGCGGATTTCTCTTCGGCAGTACTGGAGAATTCTATGCTGGGAATGCCTGAACCCTGTTATGGCTGTACTTGGTTTACAAGTGATGAGGCCTTTATGGAGGGGCTTGTGTATTCTCAAATTGACGTTCTAACCCCGGGAAATCATTTTATGGATGGAGGGATAAAGGCTGTTTCGCGAACAATTGATTTGCTTGACGAGGCTGAGATAAAGCATTCGGGTTTTAGTAAGACTGATTTGGATGATGCAAGTCAACCTGCAATCTATGAAGTTGACGGTTTTAAATTTGCATTTCTAGGCTATGATGATGTTGCTTGGTTTCATTGGGCAGGTCCTACATGGGGCGGTGTTGCTACTGTTTCACAAAGATTTGATAATGGTACTAAGAAAATTCTTACAGATAAAATTGAGTCAGACGTCAAAAGGGCAAAGGAGCTTGCTGACTACGTTATTGTTATAATGAGTTGGGGAGATAGAGAATATATAAATTGGCCGCTTGAAAACCAAAAGCAGATGGGACATGCATTTATCGATGCTGGTGCAGATCTTGTTCTCGGAACTCATCAACATTGGGTGAATACAGTTGAAATTTATGACGGTAAATTTATCTTTTATGGCATGGGCAATTTTGTCTTTGATCAGACTCATACTGATCCGACACGCCAGGGAGTTATTTTAGAATTTTATTTCTTTGAAAAAAGATTAGTTAGTGCTAAAATTATTCCACACCAAACCTGCGGGTATCATCAAACACAAGTTGATGACGAAAACTGTACCCATTTCCAACCCCAGATATTGGATGAAACTGATCCAGTTTACAAAATAATTTGGGATAGGATGTTTGAATATTCCGAGATCTAGTCGAATCTTTTTGTAATATCGATTTGATATGAAATAAAAGTAGAATATACAGATCAACAAAACTACGAGAAAATGGCAGATATAAAATTACCACCACAAAGTAAAGAAGCAGAAAGAGCTGTTATTGGCTCTCTACTGTTGGATGAAGATGCAATTATCAAAGTTGTTGATTTTCTTAAGCCGGATCATTTTTATGATCCTAGGCATGGCATGATCTACGAAAATATTACAAATCTTTTTGAGCAAAGAAAATCTATAGATGTCCTTACGCTTACAAATCTTTTGAAAAGGAAAAAACAACTTAAGAAAGTGGGGGGAGTCACATATCTTTCAGAACTTGTCGGTGGTGTACCTAGTGCTTCTCATATAGAAGAATACGGTCAAATCGTAAAAGAAAAAAGCATCCGCAGAGGACTAATCCACGCCTCTTCATATATCAATGAAATGGCCTTTAATGAGGAGGAGGAGCTTGATAAACTTCTTGATAATGCAGAGCAAAAATTATTTTCAGTTACAGAGGAAAGTATAGAAAGAGATTTTGTTCATGTTTCAAAGCTTTTAGAGCAGGCATATGAGAGGGCCGAGGATGTAGATAAACAGAGTGATAAAATTCATGGAATAAGGACTGGTTACGCTTTGATAGATGCTATCCTTGGAGGGTTCCAGCAAAGTGATTTAATAATACTGGCTGCACGTCCTTCTGTTGGTAAAACTGCATTGGCTTTGGATATTGCTAGGCATATGGCCACCAGGGAGAAAAAAAATGTCGGCTTCTTCTCTCTTGAAATGTCAAATATGCAGCTTATGGATAGGCTACTTGCCATGCAAGTTAACGCAAATCTTTGGGACTTAAGGATGGGAAAATTGCCGGATGAAGCCTTTGAAAGATTAGCTGATGCGATGGGTGTCTTGTCCGAATCTGGTCTTTTTATAGATGATACACCGGGTTTACATATCATGGAGATGAGGACAAAGGCTCGCCGGATGATGGCAGAGTACAAGTTAGATTTAGTTGTAGTGGATTATCTCCAACTTATGCAGGGGAGGACTCGGGAGAACAGAGTTCAGGAAGTCTCTGAGATATCAATGTTTCTAAAAAATTTAGCAAGAGAACTCGATATTCCAGTCCTTGCCTTGTCACAACTTTCTAGGGCAGTTGAAGCGAGAACAAGTAGGATACCCCAACTATCGGATCTTAGGGAGTCTGGTTCTTTGGAACAAGATGCGGATGTAGTAATGTTTATTCATCGGGAAGAGCTTTACAATCCAGAAACAGATAGAAAAGGTATAGCAGATTTGGTGATAGCAAAACATAGAAATGGTCCTACGGGTACGGTCGAATTGTACTTTGTGAAGGAGCAGGCAAGGTTTAGAGAGCTTGAGAAGAGGAGAAAGGAAGGGGAGTAGTTGAAAATTAAGAATTAACAATTAAGAATTAATAATTAATAATTAATGATTTGGAACTTATTCACAACTTTTATTTTCTTCTGATTTTTACTTATCCCACTGTTTACTTTTCGTCTCTTGGATTGTAAAATTACACTAATTTAATTTAAGCAATTATTTATATGGATTTTACACAAAAGGACCCAAATGTTATGACTTTTATGATGCAAATAGTTCAAGAGAAGCACGGGGATAACATTGATAGCAAGTTTTTAGAGGAGGAAGCTTCAAAACTCTATGATGAATTTGGCGATAAACTAGTAAGTTATTTTGAACCCATGCTAACAGAAGAACAAAAGACTCAGTTTGACGGTCTTGTACAGCAGGGAGCAGATAAAAATCAATTGTTGGAATTTTTAGTCGGAGCTATAGATAATCTTGAGCAAAGGATACTAGATATTCTTATGCAGTATAAGAATGACTATCTCAGTCGATAATTATTGAGACCAGATAGAGGAAATTGTATAACGATCTAGCTTGACTTCATTGCAAAACTTTACATTAACTTTTTACCTTAATTGTTGTGCCTATAGGGATGCCAACTCCTTCATTTGAGAGAGCAGCTGAACAAATAAAGCAGCAGGCTCATGAAAAACAAACTCAGGTGAGGGAACAACTATCAAAAACTGATCAGGGAATTGAGCAGCTTCAACAGAAGGCAAATTCTATAAAGTCAGCTATTAAAAGTATTCAGGGGGCGATGGCTAAACTTCAAGTCCAAGCTCAGCAGAATCCCCAGCTTAAACAACATCCGACTTACCAACAAAGGATGTCTGCATATAGAGAAAAACTTGATGAATATAAAGATGCTCTAAAGAAGGTTGAAGGCCAGATAGAGATGCTCAGAGGCAGAAAATTTCAACTGAGAAACGCGCTTATCCGAATTGCTGGACAAGCGTCTTCGCAATTGTCACAGGTGAGGAAAAAGCAGGATGCTGCGAAACAGCAAAAGGCAGCCCAAGCCCAGCAGACAAAGAAAAAGACGGGAAAGGGCGAATCAGGGAAGGTAAGAGGATAATTATCTATCTCCACATATTTGAGAACTATATCCAATATTTAAACGTGTAATACCTTCGGGTATCTATGAAACACAATACTTATTATGGGACTTAAGATACAGGGCGATAACAGCCGAGTTATGTGAAACGGCATTTTGTATATGATAAACTTGTGGCTTCGTCTTGTTTTGCAGTATAATTTCTCTCATTATAATGAGAGAAATTAATTATTTGCTGCCGGAGTGGCGGAACTGGTAGACGCGCACGACTCAAAATCGTGTCTTCTTTACAGGAGGTGAGGGTTCGATTCCCTCCTCCGGCATATTTGTTTACATTTCAAGTCAATGAATCAAGAAGCATATATCTATACAAGAATCGAAACAAGGGGATCAGCTGTGCAGGAGCTGGGCAATATGAGCTCAGGAGATTTCAGTACTCGATTCGAAGATGGATCTATTCAGACATTGGTAGCTAGAGATTATCCTGAACTTAGGGAGGCCAATCTATCAAGAGCAGGTTATGAAGTAATCCATAGTATCGCAAGGCTGGGAGAGTATATAGATCAGCGATTAGCGGGTTTGGGTGAGGAGATCAAGTTTCAACTTATAAGAGTGGTAGAGGAAGCTTTCTTACATGCTATATTAATTAGAAGGACTTTGGCAGAAATTCGTGCTAAAGAATCTTTTGCAATCAGAATGTGTGGGTTAAGACCTATCACTAGTGGTGAATTAGATGTTATTTCTGAAAGTCTTTTTGGAGATAGAACTCTACTGAGTAGATCGAGTGAAGGAATTATCCCAGCTATGAGGGCTTTTGTAGATGCTTCATTCCTGCAGAGCATTGCAAGATTCCTTGGTGCTCGTGGGGTTGATGCAGAACGCCTTTTAAAAGTGGGCCTTTATAATAGAGATCATGACACCAGGGAGAATATTATGGTAGAGTGTGGATTAAGAGGGCGGGCATTGTCTACTAATGAGGCTAGGTCCGATCCTTTAAAGAATATTGTAATAATTCCGATTTTACAGATTGCAAATTTACTGAGTCAGCATCCCGAGAAAGTAGATCTTGCTGTAAGAATTATAAATGCACAACTTAACGGAAGAGTACTTGCAAGAAGAGCACTAGATATTGCAGGCAAAGAAGAATATGATAAGAGTGGACTTAACCTAGTTTTCTTTTTAAAAGGAGGTATTTTCTGGTTTGGTGAGGAAGATGTTGCCGGAACAATTGGGAAAAATATTAAAGAGCTAGGAGAATTGGCAAAAAGAGAAGGGCAGGTATTGCAGAAGGAACCTTAGGCATAGTCATAAGTTGCAATACAGGAGAAAGCTAAGTGATCGAACATATGTATTTTGTTCAGCTAAATTTTCTGATAGACTTTATTCTTGATTTTGCCCCAAGCAAAGCTTTTTATTTATTATCTTTTTATATATGGCGACACTTGATAGTACTGAGCTCAGGAAAGGGATAGTATTTAAAGATAGTGGTAAGGTTTTTATAGTACTTACATATAAACATGTAAAGAAGGGTAGAGGGCTTGCAATAATAAGGGTGAAGGTAAGAGATGTGGAAAGTGGCTCGATTGTCGAAAAAACATATTCAAGCAAAGAAAGAGTTGAATCGGCTGATTTAGAGCACAAGGATGCACAGTATCTCTATAGTGATGCTGATTATTTCTATTTCATGGATTGTTCTGACTATTCTCAATTTCAAATTTCCAGAAAGATAGTTGAAGACTATAAGGATTTTTTGACGGAGGGGTTGAAAATCAAGACATTGTGGCTTGAAGATAAGGTTGTTGGTTTGCAAGTGCCCAAGAAAGTAGTACTTGAGGTTGTAAGTACAGAACCGGGAATAGTTGGGGATACAGCAGGAAGTGCTACTAAAAATGCTGACCTAGAAACTGGGTTAAAAATACAAGTACCAATATTTATAAAAAAGGGTGATAAAATTATTGTGAATACTGAGTTAGTTACTTATGTTTCAAAGGAGTGAGAACTAAGCAGTACGAAAAATTTTAAAAAATATAAAATTTTGTTATTATGTAAAGACTTTAATTCTGACTAAGTTATTTTTTAATTATTTACTAATATGTGGGATTTCTTATTAGATTTAGTTCAGGCAAATGAGAGCGTTAACTATGCTTTCATACTGGCAGTTGTTGCTTCTTACGTATTTCTCATATGGTTTGTCATATGTATATGGGTTTTCTTTGATGCAAGGAAGCGTTTTCGATCGGTTATTACCTCTATTCTACTCTCGGTTTTTTCCTTGCTCTTTGGTCCACCTGCATTAATATTCTACATTATGATAAGGCCGGAGCATACTCTTGAAGAGGAGTATTATATGAATCTTGCTCTGACTGGGGAGCGAGAGACAAGACCTATCTATTTTGAAGGTGAGCAGGGTTTTGAGATTGCTTTCTCCGTTTCTGTACAACCTAAGAGTGTTGAAGGAGGTAAGCATGAGATGATGATGAACGTATCATGGATGCCGCAAAAGACTGAGAAGATAGAAGTTCGCGCAGAGGTCCCACACGAGAAAAAGGCATATTCTGCAGGGGTTAAAGGTGCATTGAAAGGCTTTATGAGGAAACTAAAAGCAAAAGCCAATACGTTAAGGGAGGCAAGACGTGCAAGAATAGAAAAGGCAAAGGAAAGAGAGAGGGATAAAGCAGAGAGAGTGGAGGAGAAAATGCCTAAAGAAAGTGAACAGGATAGGGATATTCAAAAGGATATTTCACTGAACCAGAACAATCAGTTTCAAGTGAAGAGATCGAAAAAGAAGAAAAAGAAAAAAAAGAAAAAGAAATAAGAACATAGGATTCCCACTAAAGAGTATTTTATCTGAAACTTTTATATTGAGTATTTTGAGCACCCTTGGCAAGGTAAAAAAGGCGGTTTTATCTAGCAGGAACTTCTTGCTACTTTGGTTAGCTCAGTTATTTACCCAAAGTGCTGTGAGTATCATTACAATTCTTATGGGTATTCTTTCCGATGAAGGTACTCTATCTTCAGGAACAAAAGATTCTGCAACAAGCATCGGCATAATTGTTAACCTTTCAACACTTCCTGGTCTTGTCATATCTCCCATAGCAGGGGTATTGGCTGACTGGTTTAATAAGAAAAAGATCATGCTCTTTTCAAATTTATGTAGGTTGATTCTACTTATTTTATTTATATTAGTAAGAGGGTGGGAGAATCTGATTTTATCTTATTCACTAGTATTTATTCTTTCTATAATACTTCAGTTTTTCATTCCAGCAGAAGGCGGACTTATTCCGAGAGTTGCTGGTAAGAAGTACCTTTTGCTAGCAAGCTCTCTTTTTTCCCTAACAGTTTATACTACTCTGGCTGTTGGACTTGCGTTAGCCGGGCTTGTCTTGAATGTATTTGGTGTAGGAAGCACATTTGTCATTTGTGGTTTATTATTTGTGATAAGTGACTTTTTATTGATGCAGGTGAGAGTTCCGCGTAATGGTTCTGAGAGTAAATCATTTAAATATCTTTTTGATTTTCTGAAAGAATTGATAACGGATGTTAAAAGTGGTATTTCCTATGCTTTTAAAATTAAACCTCTTAGGTTTGCACTTGTCCATCTTTTGCTTTTGCAAATAGTTGCTCTTACTCTTGTAACAATAGTTTTCAGAATAGGGAGTGAAATATATGGGGTCTCCCCTCGAAGTGCAGGAATTGTCGTATTTGCTCCTATTGTTATCGGTTTACTTGTCGGGATTGCCTCTCTGAATATATTTGGGAAAGAGAGGAACAGGACACATCTTATCTGGGTTGGAACGATTTTTAGCATAATAGGCTTTGGCTTTATGGCAATGATATCAGCTATGAATGGCATGTTAGAGAAAGTCTTTCTTGATGAGGCTGTGGCAACAATTAGTCTAATTGCGGTGGGGTTATCTGTTCCTTTTCTTCTCATTCCTGCTCAAACAATGATACATGAAAATACAAAGTCAAGTTTTAGGGGACGGGTACTTGGAATTTGGCTAGCATTAAACTCATCTTTTTCTTCTATCATAGCTGTTTTTATGGGAATTATAACTGATAAAGTAGGAGATATCTTTATTACGATTATGACCATTTTGATTTTAGCTATTTTATATTCTGGTACTATCTTCTATCTTTATATAGTTAAGAAAAAGACGCTATGATTTCTTTTAGGAATTTAACAATCCCTGCTTTCTTGGTTTTTGAGATTTTGTCAGCTATCATGGTAAGTTTTTTCTTCTGGCGGAAGAAACGTGAGGGGAACTTGAAGAGTGAATCAATATTCGATCTGATTTTTGCCCATATAGCCCTAAGCATTGTATTGGGAAGAATTCTATATGTGTTAAACAACTCTGATCGTTTTGGTCAACTAAGTTGGTCAATATATCCGTATTATTATGAACCAGGTGCTGAGAGGGTCTGGTTTAAACAAATGCCATGGATCTTATTGAAGTTCTGGGATAGAGGTATTGAACCTGTAGGTATTATGCTTGGTGGTATTGTTGTCACTCTTTTATTTGTTCGGATAAAGAAACTTTCGCATAGATTCTATTATACAGTCGTTCTGGGTCTTTGTGTTTCTCAGATTATTCAAGCCATCGGTTTCTTTTTAGGAAGTGATTATATTGGGAAAATAACCGAGTTGCCAATCGGAATTGCGTATTCTGGTCAAGGCGAGGGTTTAAGGTTTCCTGTCCAGTTTGTTGAAGCTCTTGTTCTGCTGGTAACAATATTTTTGTCAAACTATTTAAGTAGGATAAAGAGAAACAAAGGAATTTTGGGTTTATATCTATTGACATTTGGTGTTCTTCAAATTGCAGTTGAATTATTAAAAGATAAAGAAGATGCAATTTCCCGAATAACAATTACACAGATTGTTTTAACTTTTATAGTTTTTATAGGCGTTTTGATCCTTATATTTTCTTACCAACAGAAAGAATTATCGGTAAAAAGCGAAGGAGAATTTGTCCCGTCTGGTCCGGTATCGAGATCGGAAAGAGAGAGTGTGTCTGAGGCAAGAGTTCAGTACAGTTATAGGGATTTTCAGTCTTCATCGAAACAACGCGTGGGGAGCAGTGAATCTTTTTTTACAAGGATAAAGGAAAAATTATTCAAAAAGAAGCGAGAAGCATCTCGATCAACATGATTCACCTAGTTTAGCAGAAGTGATGCTAACGATAGAATGTGTAGATATTGCACAGTATATATGTTATTCTTCTCTTGAGCAAAATTAAGTTTATAATCTAAAACTTAATTTTTTGTCCACGTTTTTATTTATTATATACAGTCTGTGTTGTTATCTTTAACTTCCTCTAATAAAGACATTCAAAAGAGGCTGGATGTATTCTTAAGCGAAAAAATGAGGGATGAGAGTAGGAGTTTTATTCAGAAGCTTATAAGGGCAGGGCATGTGGGAGTAAATGAGAAGATAGTAAAAAAGGGCAGTTTTAGACTAAAAGAGAAGAGCAAGATTAAAGTAGATGTAAAAAAACATACAGGTGTTGAAACAAATATCAAGGCTGTATCTATTCCTCTTGATATACTGTACCAAGATAAGGACCTTATTGTAGTAAACAAGGAAAGCGGCATTTGTGTCCATCCTTCAAAGGGTAATTGGGATAACACCTTAATAAATGGACTACTCTTTAAGTTTAAAAGTTTAAGTAAAGTTGGAACTCCAAACAAGTTTGGTCTAATTCATAGAATTGACAAGGATACGTCAGGGTTGGTACTTATTGCTTTAAATAACAAGGCATTGTGGTATTTTTCTCGCCAGTTTGAAGAAAGAGAGGTAAAAAAAGAGTACATAGCTGTAGTTACGGGTGATGCAGGAAAAATATTCGGAAAAGAAAGTTTCGGAGTTTCCAATTATATCGGCCGGCATCCTATAAAACGGAAAAAGCTTGCTGTTGTAAAAAAAGAAAGGGGTAGACTTGCAACTACCTACTTTAATTTTTTGTCAGTAATGGAAGCTACAAACCAGAAAAAAATATCTTTAGTACTTGCAAAGCCAGTAACTGGTAGGACGCATCAGATTAGAGTACATCTTGCACATCTGTCGCTACCGATTTTAGGCGACGCTGTTTATGGGAATATGAAGTACAAACGACTTATGTTGCATGCTTACAAGATAAAGTTGAAAATGCTAGACGGGAACGAAAGGACATTTGTAGCGCCTGTACCTCGTGTTTTCTGTGAATTATTCAATATAAAGAACTTATTGCATGAAGAATTTATTTCTGGCTAAAGGGCATAAATAGAAAGAGGGGATATTGAAGTGAAAATGTTTTGCTTACTTAAAGATAAAATTACAATTTTATGAAGAATATTTTTACTAAATTAAAAAGAAAATTGAAGTCTATTCCCGGCAAGAGAGGGAAGAGGAAAGGCTTAAGTAGGTTTAGTATATTCAGCTCTTCAAGAAACATTTTAAATAGAAAAGGAAGGTTTCAAAGCGGAATCAAGAATATGTTATCTATTCTTCTTATTTTGCTTGTAATAGGTTCAATAATAGCATGGTTGTCGGTAACAATATATAAAGTGGTGTCAGTTGATTTTGAGCCAGATTATCGTGACAAGTATGTCGAAAAAAGCCAGGAGTGGCGTGGAGAAGGAAGGCTAAATATTCTTTTGGTAGGGCTTGATAGACGTGAAAGTGAATATGCGTTTTGTGATGCGTTAATTGTTATTATGATTGACCCGTTTGATCGCAGTATTGGAATATTCGATATAAACCCAGATACCTTGATATACCTTCAAAAGTATAATAAGAATATAAAACTTAGAAATTTATATAACTTCGGAATTTTGGAGAGTGAAGAAATCCCTGTTGAATTGCTGCTGGAAGGAGTTGAAGATTTAATATCTATTAAAATCAGTCGTTATGTTGTGGTTGATGAAGAAGGAATAATGCGGATTGCGGATACCTTGGGAGGGGTTTATGTAAGTAATACATCTGATCTTTCGGACAAAGACATTTCGGACAATGGTAAGAATTTTAGCTTGGGGAAAGGCAATTTTCGTTTAGGCGGCCAGGATTTACTGAATTTTTTGCGTGCTGATGACGATGGGGTTGAGAGTAAATTTTTAAGACAGATAGCAGGTACCGAGGGGCTTTTTAAACGTTCTGTTAGTTATTCTGCGATTCTGAGGCTTCCAAATTTCTGGAGTCTACTTTCTCAGGAAATTCGCACAAATTTATCAAAGAAGGAGATAATGCGACTTGGGATAATGTTTGGGCAGTATAAAGATCTTAAAACAGCCTTTATGTCCATTGAAGCAGCTGAAATAAGGGAGGGAGAGAGCGGACTCACCGTTCTCCCTATCTTTGATGAACTGGATCAGGATATACAAAGAGTATTTATTGATAATCGTGTTGGTAAAGAACAGGCTAGAGTAGAGATTTTTAATTCGACAAATATTCGAGGGCTCGGTAACTTCCGCACAAGGTGGCTCAAGAATATAGGGATTGATGTTATAAGAGTTGGTGATGCGTCACCAACTCTTGCAAAGACAACTATATATACAAGAGAAGGAGGAGAATATCCAAACACAATTGAAGCAATAGACAAGTCCTTTGATGAGGAAATTGAAGTTTTAGAAGGTGAGCTTCCTAATTTTGTATGCACAGGAGATGTGATTGTCGTTTTAGGAGCTAATGTTGAGGATTAGAGATGAGGCAAAAAAGGGCAGAAGGTAGTATTTCAATCAGTTAGCCTTTCGCTATCCGTTATTGGCTATTCTTTTTTTTGCTTAAATTAACTATCCAGCCATCTAACCTTTCGTCAATATTACTAGTCTCCAGTCAAACTCCTACTAGCATTTAGTAGCAAGATTTTATATTATATTGTATGGATCTTGGAACCTATCTCGAACAATTGTATGAGATTTTGACATACATTCTTGATCAGATAAACCTGAGCAGCTTGTCTAAATATTACAACTACTTCTTTGTAGCGGTGATTTTCCTTATAGTGATCTTGTTTATCAGCTATGTAATTAAGAAAAGGCATGCTTTGGCAGAATATATAGAAGATGGAGTTGCTCTTCTGGTAGATTTTTCACAGATAGGTGGGGAGGGTGTAGAAGTCGATGATATCTTGGCAGACTTTTATAATATCTTCTATCAAACATATGGAAGGAAACAGTATTTTTCCATTGAATTCTTAATAAGAAGTGAAAAAATCTCGACATTTATTTTCTTCCCGCGAGGAGTTCTTGAGAATATAAAAAAGGTCCTTGTATCTAGAAGGTTGAAATTTAAGGATGTGACAAGCTTTAGGGAGCGATTTTTGGATAGTCTGGAAAATGGTGTGATGGGCTTAGACCTCGAGCTTGCAAAGGATTTTATTTTTCCTCTCGGACTTAAACAAAAGTCCTTGAGTCTTGCTAGTATTATAGAGAAGGGGGAATGGTTGTTTATACAGTTGCTTTGCAGACCCGCTCATGATAGATGGCGGAAGGCACTAGATCGATATTTGCTTAATTTAAAAAAGGGCAAGGAGGTATTATATTCAGGCTGTTTGGGGGGTTTTTTAAGAGTTGTTTCACCTGTCTTTACATTTATCGCCAACATGCTCACTTTTTTGATTCATGGAAGTTCGGGAAAAACTGCAGAAGTCAAAAGAGAGGAGATAGATGATCACCTGAAAAGAAAATTTGATTTAGTTAGCCTGAAGAGAGGAGAGCACGGTTTTGAAACAGCTTTTAGAGTTTTTGCTCAGGGTTTTGACAAAGAGCGTGGTTATTATATACTTGAGCAATTGCTGGATCTCGTTTCAAATGGAACAAGTTCTCCTGAAACTCAAGATGAAGAAATGAATTCCTATGTGGCCACTCGTGCGTATGATAAATTCAAGTCAAGCCTTAGAAACGATCTAATACTTGCGAATATGGAGGCGACTTCTGTTGATGTTCTAAATAAAAGGGAGTTATCTTCGTTAGTTAGTATGCTAAGGAAACTTTAAGGATGATCTAAAAGATGAAATCTACCCTCTGTATTCAAGCCTACCTATGAGTCTCTAAATTAATTAATGGAGGCGGAAAAATTCTCCTTATGAGCATAACACTTGTTGTCATAATTGACCGGATGTATAATCAAAGATAGACATTTTATATAGAATAGCAATGATTCTTCATTTTAGTTTATATTCTTTATTATGTCAGGGCATTCAAAATGGAAGAAAATTAAAAGACAGAAGGGTGTAGCTGATCTTAAGAGAGGAAATCTTTTTACAAAGCTTGGCCAGGCAATAAGTATTGCCGTTAGAGAAGGTGGAGGTGGTGATCCTGATATGAATTTTGCCCTCAGATTAGTTCTAGATAAGGCAAAGGACGTCAACATGCCTAAGGATACTATTGAAAGGGCGATTCAAAAGGGACTTGGTCAAGGTGATAGTGGGCCACTTGAATCAATAACATATGAAGTAGTAGGGCCGGATGGAATAGCAATCCTTGTAGATTGTATGACAGATAATAAGAATCGAACAATTACTGAGATTAAAAAAGTTTTAACAAAGACTGATTTCAGTATCGGCGGGGGGAGTTTAAAATGGCAGTTTGAAGAAAAAGGGAGCATTATTCTTGAATCTTTTGAAGAGGCGAAGGAGATTGTAAAGGGAAAAGAAGAAATATGCTACAAAAGAATTGATAAAGACGAAACTATATTGAAATTAATGGAGATTGATGGGGTAGAGGATGTAATAGAGAACGGGCAGGAAATTATTGTATATACAGCCAAAAAGAAGTTACAAAGGGTTTTTGGGAGTATAAAGGATTTAGGATTAAAGGTGACAGGGGTCGAGATTATCAAATTGGCGAAGAATTATTTAGATATTCAAGATGCACAGAAGAGGAGAATATTATCGCTGATGGAAGAGATAGATGAGAATCCTGATGTTACAGCTACATGGACCAATGTGAAATTACAATAGATAGATAAGATATTATAGATAGATTATGAGGGTGCTGGGTATTGACTGTGGGATAGCTATAACGGGTTGGGCAGTACTTGAGCGATTGGATGGGATAGGTAATAAGGCGCCGGATATAATTGATTATGGAGTAATTCGAACAGATTCAGGTCAGGTAATGTCGCATCGATTATCGAAATTGTATGAAGAGGTTATAGGAAAGATTAATCTTTACAAACCAGAGAGCGCAGCCATAGAAAGCCTCTTTTACTTTAGAAATCAAAAAACCGTTATGAGCGTGGGACAGGCACGTGGAGTGATTATACTAGCTTGTGCGCATAAGGATCTGCCGACACATGATTATACACCTCTACAAGTTAAACAGGCCGTTGTTGGTTACGGAAAGGCCGAAAAGAAGCAAGTACAGAGAATGATTAAGCTGATTTTAAAACTAGAAGAAACTCCAAAACCTGATGATGCTGCCGACGCTTTAGCTGTTGCCTTATGTCATTTAAATAGTTTTAATGGTAGAAGGTGAAAGGTCTAAGACATAGTGTGGAAAGTGGAAAAGGACGTTAAAATGCATTCTTAACTTAATACTTATTACTTAAAAATGATTGGTTATCTTAGAGGAAAAGTTAAATATCAAACAGATGGATATTTATTAGTTGAATGTTCAGGTGTCGGTTATAAGGTTGAGGTAGGAAAGATTTCCTTGTCCTTGGGAGTTGACAAGGATATAGAATTGTACATATATACTCATATGCGTGAAAATGAACTTCGCCTTTTTGGTTTCGAGACTCCTGAGGAGTTATCGCTTTTTGAGATGCTTATCGATATAAGTGGGGTTGGTCCTAAGGTAGCGATTTCTTTACTGAAAGAATTAGGAGTTAAGAAAATAGTAAGTAGTATCCTTGAGAAGAAAGCTTCAGGATTAAAGGTGAGCGGGGTAGGGTTAAAGACGGCGGATAAGATAGTTTTAGAGCTACACGATAAATTGAAGAAGAAGGGGTATGTTATAAGTGAAAGGGAGAAAAAGCAAGCTATAATCGATGACGAGCTCGATGACAGAATAGAAGAAGCAAAGGCAGCCCTAATTAGTCTGGGGTATTCACTGAAAGATATTAAGGCTGTGATTGCGAATATAAAAGATAAACAAGGGCTTTCAGATTTAAGTTCAGAAAAGCTTGTAAAATATATGCTTTCTGAAATGAAATAATGGATGATAAGGAAAAGAGTAAAAAATTATCCTCAAATAATTCGGACACTAACGGAGAATTCGAGAGTTCTTTAAGGCCGAAAAAGTTTACACAGGTTATTGGGAGAAAGAAAGAGAAAAAGAACTTACAAATCATGATTGAGGCTGCTTGTCGAAGGAATGAAGCCCTTGATCATATTCTATTTTATGGTCCCCCGGGGCTTGGGAAGACGACTCTTGCAAATGTTGTTGCAAATGAGTTGGGTGTTGATATCTTGGTAACATCTGGTCCGGCCTTAGAAAGACAGGGCGATTTGGCATCTATTCTAACAAATCTTCCTAAAAGAGGAGTTCTTTTTATAGATGAGATACATAGGTTAAACAGCTCTGTGGAAGAGATAATGTATCCTGCAATGGAGGATAAGGCTATTGACATTGTTATTGGGAAAGGACCTTCTGCAAGAACCCTGCGTTTAGATCTTGAGGATTTTACTCTTGTAGGGGCAACAACTAGAATAGGTCTTGTAAGTTCACCGCTAAGAAATCGTTTTGGTGCATGTATGCGTCTTGATTTTTACTCGCCTGCAGAATTAAAAGAGATGGTATTTCAGAAGGCTAGAATATTAAAGACAGATATTGAGGATGATGCGGCATATGAGATTGGAAAAAGATCTAGAGGGACGGCTAGAATTGCGATTCGACACCTTAAAAGAGTTAGAGATTATGCACAAGTAACAAATATTAGAAGAATTGACCTTAAAGTTGTAGATAAGGTTTTGAGGATGCATGATATTGACGATGCTGGACTGGATGATGTTGATAGAAAGATACTTAAACTTGTTATTGAGGATTTTGTTGGTGGGCCAGTCGGAATATCGACAATTGCAGCAGCTTTGTCTGAAGAAGTATCAACCATTGCAGATGTTTACGAACCGTTCCTCATTCAGGAAGGTTTTATAAAGAGGACTTCTAGAGGGCGTGTTGTAACACCAAAGGCATATAAGCAGCTAGGAATAGATTATGAAGAGACTGCTAAACAACAGGATTTAATTTAACAAAACAAAACATGAGTCTTAGAACAAAAGCTATCGTTTTAAGTGTTCTCGTGATTATTATATCTTTAATTCTGCAAACAGTTGACCTTAGCAGTACCATTAGCTTCACTCAAGAGATAGCAAAGGCACTACTTGTTGCGGGAGTATTTTTGGTGGGGTTGTATTGGGTCCTAGGTTTTAAAATCAAAGGAATCAGGCTGCTTACTATACTTGGTTATTCTTCCTATATTGTTTTTATTCAAGCATTATTTATTGAACTAGTCATATTCCAAAGTGAAGGTAGGATAAGTGAGAGGACATTTTCTTTGCTTGTGCTTTTCTTTTTTGGGATAAGCATATATCTTCTTATCCTTACAATGAATATATTAAATATTTCCTATATTTCTAAAATCCCCCTAGCGCAGGCTGCAAAAGCAGCGAATTTCTTGTTTACTTTATTTGGGGCTTATTTCTCATTTTTACTTATACTGAGGTCTGGGGTCTTTGTTGTAATAAAGCTCATTGTATTTTCCTTTGTAGTATTCTTACTAACACTAAATATCTTTTGGTTTAAAAAGGAATCTGCCAGGCAACTTTTTGGTGAGACTGTTGCAGTTGTATTGAGCATTGCAACTGCATTTGTGATTTTTATAATTTGGCCTCTCTCAGTTGAAGTGGCAACTATGTTTTATGTCATTGTTTACTATATATTTCTCAGTCTGGGGCTTGAGGAAAAAGAAACAACTTCAACAGCAATGAGGGTAGAGTACATGATACTGCTTTTCCTGGCAGTATTTCTCCTCTTAAAACTAGCAGTCTGGGGTATTAATGGCGCTTTCATCTAGATGTTAATTTTTTCTTATATATCAGAACACTATCTAAATCCTGTGCTCCGGTTTAATTTGTTCAATATGTTAAATAAATTACTGCTTTATATTTGTCTAATTTATTCACCTGAAAGTCTTGGATCATGAAGGCTTGAGTAACAGAGTAGGGGAGCAGGGCAAGAAAAATCCGAGACCAACGATTATTATAGGATAAAATACTATAAGATACACAATATTTTTCGAATTAGGAGGTTAAAAGAATAAGAAGTTCTAGAAGCAAGGAAGATCCAGATGTTCAAGGTATAACTTGCCCCATTATATTCAGCTGTACTATTTCACAAGAATGTTTCACAATGGATGATACGATTGTGGATAACTGTGTGGTACTAACGAGGGTGGGTTGTAGGTGACTGTGTAAAACTATTGTGATCAACTATAGATAAGCACAAGTCGGTAGTTGGAAATAAAGGGGGAAGAAAATAAGGTTGTGTTCTAATTCGTGCATCTACTCCTCTAGTATAAAATAGGTGCCTAAAGTTACAAAGTATATGGTGCGTATAATCACCCTTATATGCAGTAACATAGAGTAGAAACGTGGGGTATACATAATTTTGGAAATTTTTACGGCAAATCAATTTGTGTCATTTCATTATTTTTAAATTTATAGGATATTTTTTATGTTAATCCTTCTCTAATATTTATATGTGTTTCCAGTATACTTTAGTTTAGTTATACCAGGAATTGGGCCAATACCCATTTGATGGTTAACGAGTTTTTCGTTCAAGAGAGGGTATTTTGAGAAATTTTAGTGATAAGATTTGTTTCAGCTTGAAAAAGGCACTCCCCCATCGACTACCAGTTCACTCTCTCGCCTTTTTTTGGTAAGCTTATACTATGGATATGTATTTACAATAGTTAATAACCAGAGTAGTCAAACCAAATAGATTGAAAAGTGCTGTATCTCAAGCCTAAATTAATAAATAGTATAAATGAAGAATAATTTTTTGCCACATATTGAAGACTTTTTACTGGATCTTACAAATAATAATTACAGTTTAGAGACAGTTAAAAATTATAAGAGAGACCTTTTTATTTTTTATAGATTCCTGAAGTTACAAAACCTTTCTTTCAAAAAAACAAATAAGAAAACAATAACTTTGTATAAGGGATTCTTAAAAAGTAAAAAATACTTAGAGTTTTTAGAAGGAATTGATGATTATGCCCGAGATGACGGCAATATCTCAAAATCGAGCTCTAAGGGGCCTAGAAGTGACGAAAGTGATAAGAGTAGACTATCAAGTCGTTCAATAAATCGTATGTTGTCATCCCTTCGGTCATATTTACGCTTTCTTATCGAATTTGATTATAAGACCCCTCTTGCACCTGATGCTATAAAATTGATAAAAACCGAACGGACTATTTCTCAGGTCGCAGAGTTTGTAGAACTTGTTAAGCTTGTTGAGTTCCCAAGTTCATTTGAAAAGAATAAATTTATTGCCAAAAGAAACCGAGCAATTTTAGAACTATTATTTTCTTCGGGTATGAGAATTTCAGAACTTGTTAATTTGAATCTAGAAGATTTAGATCTTACCGAAGATCGGAAAAATATAAGACAGGGAAAAATTTTTATAATGGGAAAAGGAAAAAAACAACGATTTGTTTACTTGACCGAAAGATCTAAAAAATATTTATCGGAATACTTAAGTCTGCGAGATGATAGTTTCACAGCGCTTTTTATACCTACGAAAGGGACAAGGTTAAAAATGGAAAACGTTGAGAAAATACGCATATCAGCAAGATATATACAGGCACGTATTGCCTTGTATCGGAGGTATCTAGGTATAATTGTGCCTACGACTCCGCATAGTTTACGTCATGGATTTGCTACATATTTAGCCGAACATGGTGCAAGTCCTGCGGCCATTCAGCATTTGCTTGGTCACGAGTCACTACAGACAACAACCAGATATGTACACGCTTCAGATAAGTTTGCTGAAGAATCACATAGGAAGTATCACCCTTTGAAGAAGTAATTTCAATTAAAGTAATCTGAACTACATCAATATCATTGGATTGACCGGCTAAATCTGAGTTGAACTGAATAGCTGGATGGTCAGATGGTCGGAAGGTCACATTGTTTCATTGCTGCTACTTTGTACTTCATACCTTTAATCATATGCTTTTCTTGCTTTTTTCTTTCTGCCCTTCCGTTTCATGCGTGAAACACTTATCTTACTTTGCCAAAAAGATTTTCTGTATAAATACAGCTTGCAATCATAACTTATATTATCCTATCTCTTCTATCCTATAGTGGATTTTGCCCTTAGGAGTTTCGACTCTTATCTCCTCCCCTACTCTTTTGCCTTGGACAGCTTTCCCAACGGGAGAATTTATAGAGATTTGCCTCTCTTCTTGGGAATATATCTCTTCCACAAGCCGAAAGCGAACCTCTGTTTTGCTATTTTTGATAAGTATATTATTTCCAGGTTGCGCTTTGTTACCTATTATTGTTTCACCAGTATTTTTGTGATTTTCCGCAAGCTTTCTTTGTAGTCTTTCCATATATTTTTCGATAACACGTCTTTCCTCGACAAGTTGTTGATAGTCAAGAGCGCCTGATTCACTTGAGTAGTTTCCCCGCTCATCTTCTAATTGTTTGGTGAGCTGATTATATTTCTCTCTGATGTTGGAAAGTTTTAATTCTAAATCCTTTATTCTTTTATCTGCAGTCTTACTCATTTCAAATACTCCATGTTTATAGAAATTTATAAACTCCTTTTCCTAAACGCAATAGCAAAACAAATATTACAATCTTATATAAACTATATATTTCAAAGGAATTGTGTAAGTTTGTATTAAACTCCTAAGCGGATAAATTATAAAAGAGTGTTTTGATATTCTTTTTCTGTTATTTAGAGCATTACATGTATCTTATTTCTTCGATTCTGTATGGTACCTGTCCTCTTGGTGATTCTACAAGAATTTCCTCACCTAAGCTTCTACCCATGGCAGCTTTACCAATAGGAGAAAGGTTTGACACAAGTCCATCTGTAGGTCTTGCATCGCAAGCTGATACAATGCAAACTTCTAGGTCATGAGAGTGATTCTTAAGCTTGATGCAGCAGCCTACTTCTACTTTTTCGAGCGCTTTATCTTTATTTTGTCCCATTCTTTGTTGCAGTTGTATTCTTCTCTTTGTAATTGCTATCTGTTTCGAGATAAATTCTCGTTCAGTCTGTAAAAAGTACAGACTTTCATTTTCATCTGAGGTCACAAGATCTCTCTCTCGTGAGATTTGTTCAGTAAGTTCCTGATATTTTTCGGCAAGACAGGCTAGGCGTTCTTCTAAATCTTTTATTTGTAAACATTTTTGAGTATTCATACTAGAAATATAATAAATTAATTCTGAACCCAGTATGAATTTATCAAAGAGAGGAAGCTGATGCTTGATTTTTATATACTTTATTTCTGACAGGTTGGAAATTCTATATTTAAGAAATGTGCTATTTTGCTGGGGTTTAACGACCTGACGGGAATGTGTGGTTTCTGACAGAATATTAGGCCTCCTTAATAGCAAATAATCTATTTACCAGTTCTTTTCCCCATGCTTGTGGTGATTGGAAATACTCAAGGGGTTCTCCTCCTGCATCATCGCTTGCTCTGATCAACATTTCTCTTGATACAATCCCTCTTCTTACTTGAATTTCTATGTGTTCTTCTATTATCCCTTCAACCAATCTGCCTGCTCTTGCTCCGATTCGAATGAAGCGTACTAGTTCTCCTTCTGTAAGTGGGAGGCTGTATGTTACTGTGGATAAAGCAACTACCATCGCAATGGTTCTTAGGTCTTTAGCACCACCTAGTTGTCCTGAAATACTTCGAATCTCTTGTAATATTGGCGTTCCTTTCATTAGGTTAGCCTTGATATGGGTTATGTCTCTTGGCATTATTAGGTCTACTTGTTCTGGAAGCCGATCCAGTTCTTCAACGGTTGTTGGAATTGCAACTTGTGCTTCTACTATGCTATCAAATATTCCATGAAGCTTTAGTAAATTAATAATTTGTATTCTTGTTTCAAGGGATTGATCGGCTTTGAGTCTCATTGATAGTGTATCTGTAAAAGTTTCCAAGTTTTCAACTCTTGGTTTTCTCCCTTCAACTCGAGCTAAACCATGATTTTGCGATATGTGCATCGGAGAGTGACCAGATGCGTAAGCAAGGTAGGTTGAGGCGACTATTCGTGAAAGAGATCTTATTTGTTCAACTTGGGAGGCAGAAAAGGATAGATTTGTACCATGTCTACAAACACTTATGAGTGAGTCAAGTCCCGTTACAGCTGAGAGTTCAATTACAAAGGTATCTTCAGTATCAAGAAGTTCGGTACGACGAACCTCGGAATCGTCTCTATCTAGTGATTTTGCCGAAGGTCTAAATGCAAAATCAACTATATGTGAATGAAAGTCACTTCCAGTTAGTAATCTATTGCCTGCCTTATTATATATTGATCCTCTGATCAGATTTATAACTATGTGCTGAAGCGGAGGATAAAAACCAATCCCGAAATCATGAGTAAGTCTCTCTAAAGATAAGGCAAAAGCATCCAGTACAGTTTCCCCTTTGATGAACTTAAGTATATTGGGGTCTGGTCCTATATCAACAACATCTTGTGATTCACCACCTATTGTTACAGCCACAATTAAATTTCCTCTTTCTAGAAGATGGGCTCTTTGTCGAGGCCCCAAATCATGATAGGCGCAAATGGCACCAATGGAGTCTTGTCTTGGTGATAATTCTAGTCCTAAACCGTATTTTAAGCCCCAATTATATTTGCCATGTTCGTGGCTGACTATTCTTCTTACAGGGTCGCTAACCATTACTTTTATTTCAAATAAAGCATCAACAGTAAATCCATCGTGTGGAGTTACATGGGGAATACCTGCTACAAAATGTACAGCTTCATATCTTGTATCATCTCGCTTGGTTTCAGATGCTTTTAGATACTCATCATTTTGCCTAAAAACCACTAGTCCTAATTGCCTTGATAAGAATTCGGCTGTTGGAGTTGCTACCTGCTCTAGAGTGTACCCTTCTTCAAGATCGACATATAAGGTTATACCTGATCCATCTAGTGAGTATCCTTCAAGGTAACGCTCAAGAAGTTCATCTAATGACGCTTTTCCATTTGCATTTATAGCAGCTCTTCTAATCAATTCTTGGAATTCTGTTAGGGTGATTGGCCTTCGAGCATCAAAGCCTTCACCTAGGTTTCTATCAGAATTGGCTTTTAGGTATTCATTTAATTCTGCTTTTATTCTTGCATCATATGGACCGACACTTGCTACTCCGGGGATTTTAGCTGCTGCATAAAGATCTCTCAATCTAATTGCAGTTCCGTGAAGGAGAATTCTGGCTCTTTGATCTGTGCAGGTCGGTGGGTATCCATAAATTCTATAAGCTATACCATTCTGACGCATTTCCATAATGTCTCGGTATGCTCTCCTATCATATGTAAAGAGAGCAAGGGATGTTACCCTATGTTGCAAGGAGTTCCATTTATGGTATATATCACAAAGTCTATTCCACCAGTATATAGCCCTTTTTGATTCATCATATGCCTCAACAAGGATACGATCATCTTGAGATGAAAACTCCTCAAGTGAAATTTTTCCCCACCGAATCATATAGACAACTGTTTCAAGTTGTTTAGGATTTATCCCTCTTGCCATCTCCATAGTTGCAATTGAGTCTATTAGTAGTGCTGCCCAAGAAGTGGAATCATTTCCTAAGGCATTAAGACAACGATTGCACTCATGCTGATTGATAACATATGGCTTATGTTGACTATATGGATGACGCATATCTAAATCATGTTTTCTTTGTAGCTGTTCAAATCTGGTGGTTTTTTCACCTGAAGATTCATTAATGCCGGAACTATACATTTTTTGTCGTGTTTCCAAAGCTTCTTGGACATGGATTGATATATGAGAATAGGCAGGAAGTTGTTTGAAAAATGCTGTATTTACAATTACTTGTTGGTCATAATCAATAAATGAAGCTCGTATTCCGGAAAGGATCATTGCTGCTATCATGGTTTCTGCTCCTCCTACAAATCCATGCCAAGCTGTTCCATGCATTCCTTTTCCAGGCAAATCTGTCGGCTCAAGCGGATACGTTTCAAGAAAGATCCTGATAGCCCAAAGCATCTTTAGTTGAACATTTTCCTCTTGTATACTTTCTCCTGTTGACTCTTTAATGAACGATGGCAGTGTTGTGTATATTGAATGAATCGTATTAACCACTTCTGTTCCAAATACAGTTTCTATCCTTGCAGTGATTGAGTCTAAAGTGGTTTCCAGGGGTTCAAATGTTGTATGGGGATATTCTCTTTGTACTAATTCCAAAGCTTCTTGGTATGTAAGGAGTAATGGGTGTGATCTTTCATATGTTTCACCCTCTAAGACTGCTGATTGTCCTGCTGATTGTTCCGTATTACCTGCTGCAGCAATAAGTTCTCTTAGTTCCATGATCTAAATAGGCTACCATATGGCAGCCTATAGAAAATTTAGTAAAAATTGATAACCAGAAGAGATTATATCAAAATATTCTCTTTCGTGCATTGTTATAGGACTAATTTCAAAAAGTACACATTTTGATTTTGTCTTTTTGGGAATGTTTGAGAATTTAACTGATAAGCCTCAGTCCCCTGCCCTTTATTGTTTCAATAAACCTAGGAGTAGAAGCTTTGTCCCCAAGCTTTTTTCGGATTCTGGACAATGTTCTGTCAATTGCCCAATCTGAGTATTTCTCAATTGAATTCTGACCCCATAGTATCTCTGCTAGCGCCTCTCGTGTTACTATCTTTCCCTTGTTCTTGTACAAAAGTTGCAGGATTTTATATTCATTTGTTGTGGGCTCTCTTTTTAGTGGCTTAGCATCAACATAAACCGTTTTAGTTTTAGGGTCGATATAAAGTCCTTTTGTTACCGGAATCTCAACAGTTGATTTTTTGCCTGTTTTTGATTTGAGATAAATTTCTAAAAGTGGAGAAAAAAGTTTTTTTTCGCCATTTTCTTCTTTGATGACGCCGGTATTTTCAAGATATTTTGCTCGGTGATTGATAGGAGTATTAGGATTCTGTACAAATTCGATCAGAAAATCCTTGTATTCATCAAGTAGCTTTGTCCAAAATTTTTCGCTCCTCGCTAGTGTTGTACTATGAGAAGCTAGTTTTCTTATATCTTTCTTGTCCAGAATGGAGGCATCTTTGCCACTATCAAAATAAATTCTACTTAAAGCTCTCATATACCCTGGATGTCCTCCTGATATCTCAAATATACTTTGCTTAATCTTCGAGGTAAACTTAATACCTCTCTCTCTTTCCCATTCCTCAAGACCAAGAAAAGCATCTTCCTTACTTATTGGTTTTAACCAGAATTGTTTATTGAGGAAAAGGTCATACAGTTCATCTAGAATTTCAGGTGTTAAGCTTGTAAGTAGATCACGATCGCTACTAAATGCTAATGTGACCTGCCATTTATTTATATTTCTAAGTGCCTTTAGTGAATTAAAAAATTGTTTGTCAAAATCAGCAAGAGTGCCGAAATCATCAATAAGGATGCACAGATTAAAGTTTGCTTCTTGTGTTATGGTCTTTATGATATCCTCAATAGCACTAAAAATTACAAAAAGATCCTGGCCGTTTACAGCATTATCATGAATTTCTTTTATTTGGCTTTGAATCTTTTCATCCTTGATATTTGCTGCCACAGTCTTTTGGATTCTTGTTAGAAGCAGTCTGTAAAAACCAAGTGGGGAAATATCAAGAAGCTTTGTGAGATCTAGAAAAACTACGATAAAGTCAATTTTCTCTTTTGGGAATAATTCCTGCCAAAATTCTATATTCTTATCAAATGTCTGAAAAAGATCAGTTTTCCCTATTCCGGGCATTCCCATAAGTGTAAATGACTCACCTTGCTTGATCTGAGCTAGAATTGCTTTGAGAAGGTCTTTTTTGTATCCCTTTTTAAATCGGACGAAGTTTTTCTCGTTATGTCCTGACAATCCTGATCTCTTAAGAATTTATTAATTTGACAAGATTATATACCCCTGTCAGGATTACTGTCAAGTAAATGTCAGGGGAATGGTCAGGTTAGAATTTGTGCTATAGTTATTATATAAATTTTATATCTGCTCAATTTTCCTCTTCAAATTTTTTAAGGTTTCTGTTAAATCCTTTGTTTTTTTTATTAATCCAAATTCCTCGCAAAGCTCAAGTGATTCTTTGAGTTTTAGCTTTTTTAGCTGTTTCTGATTCCTAGATTTAAGGTCATTTAAGCTGCTATCTTGAGAAATAGTGCCATTTAATAAGCCTCTTATCACCCCATATATTCCAATTGTCTGCAGTTTATCTGCATCATATAGGATCTTAGCTCCGAGCCGGATTATTTTTCTGGAGTAAGGACCAATTTTAGTTATTCTTTTGAAACCTAATTTGTAACCGGTTGAATCGTGGCAACTTATAATTTTTTTCACTGCTTGAGCGAAATAACGTTCTGCTCCCCAATTATCTAATTTTTTATAGGCTAAAACTGAACACTGATAGCTGTGCTCGTCTTTTTTCCTATAGGAAGGGTATTTTCTTGATGCACAATCATGCAAAAGAGAGGAAGCAAAGATTAGGACTTTTAATTTGTTTTGTTCTTCTTTTAAAATTTTTCTTCTGTTTAGTATTTTACCCAAGAGAGAAAAAGATGTGTTGTGAGCCAAGTATAGATGATTTTTATTGTGAGTTATGTCAAGAACTTTTGAATAGCTTTCGGCATATGTGGTAATATTCTGTTTCAGTTGGTTTGGAAGCGAAAGAATTACTTTCCTTGACCTGATATTGACAGCGCGTAGAAAATTTTTAGCTTCTTGTTTTGATATCACGGGAGTAGAATTAAATAATAGTAATGGCAGCAATTTCGTCTCCTTTATGCAAGCTCATGAGCCTGACGCCTGATGTTTGTCTGCTTCTTTTAGGTAGTTCTTTAGTCGGAATTTTAACTACCTGGCCTTCCTTACTCATGATAAGGAGCTCACTATCGGGGTGATCAAGAATTCTGGCAGCTGACAAGTTACCGGTTTTTTTAGAAAGGCGAGCTGTAAAAACTCCCTGCCCTCCCCTACCCTGTTTTGGATACTCTTTTATCTTGGTTGCTTTTCCAAGTCCTCTTTCCGAAACAATAAGCATAAGATCTTCATTCTTTCGAATGATATCCATGGATATTACTTCGTCCCCTTTATCTTTGAATTTAATTCCGATAACTCCCATAGTAGCTCTTCCGGTAGGTCGGACATCTTTTTCTGAGAATCGGATACTCCTTCCGTGTCTTGTGACAAGTATGACTTCATTCTCACCTGTTGTTGGTTTTACCCATATCAGTTCATCATGCTCTGCAAGTTTTATGGCAATCAGTCCATTGGCTCGGATCTTTTCAAATTCTGAAATTTCTGTTTTTTTCACAATTCCAGTTTGTGTTGCCATGAATAGGAACTTATAAATTTTACCGCCTTTCTCCTGTTTAACTTGTCCCTCTTGAATCACATCCTCCTCCATAATTCCTTCTTTTGATCTTGTAAGAATGCTTGTGATAAGTTCATCTTGATCAATGTTTATAAGGTTTATGATAGCTTGTCCTTTTGCTGTTCTTCCAAATTCAGGAATATCATAAACTTTTATCTGAAATACGCGGCCTTTATTTGTGAAAAATAATATATCATCATGCGTATTGCAGCTAAAAACATGAGCAACTGCATCTGTTTCTTTGGTTGTCATGCCGACTTTTCCTTTTCCTCCTCGTCTCTGAATTTTATAGGTGCCTTCTTTTATCCTTTTAATGTAGCCTTGTTCGCTTACTGTAACAATAACTTCTTCGGCTGCAACAAGATCTTCGTCTGAGAATTCGTCAGCTCTGCCTTTGTATACTTTTGTCCTCCGTTCATCACCGTATTTTTTCCTTATCTCTTTTAACTCCCCCGTGATAATGTCCAAGACTTTCTCTGGGGTTTTCAGTATTAATAATAGCTCTTTAATTAAACTCTTTATTTCTTTATATTCCTGTTCAATCTTCTGTCTTTCAAGAGCAGCAAGCCTTCTAAGCTGCATGTCCAAAATCGCCTGTGCTTGGATCTCGGTCAGTTTAAACTTTTTCATTAAATTTATCTTTGCTACATCAGCATCCTTTGATCTGCGTATAGTGTTGATAACATCATCAAGGTTAGCAAGGGCGATCATTAACCCTTCAAGGATGTGCTCTCGTTCACGCGCTGTTGCAAGATCAAATTCACTTCTCCGAATGACTATCTCTTGTCTGTGTTTGATAAATAATTCTAGAATTCTCTTTAGATTCAATACTCTAGGTTCACCATCTACCAAAGCAAGCATATTGGCGTTAAATGCCTTCTGCATCTCGGTAAATTTATAAAGCTTATTGAGAATGGTTTTAGGCTTTCCTTCGCGCTTGATGTCAACGACAATGCGAATACCGTCCTTGTTTGATTCATCACGGAGGTCTCCGATTCCTTCAATTTTTTTATTCTTTACAAGATCGGCTATTTTAGAGACAAGACGGGCTTTATTCACCTGAAAGGGTATCTCGGAAATGATAATCTGATACTTTCCTCCATTTGTTTCGTGAATTCCTGCTCTTGCTCTCATAAGGATTCTTCCTCGTCCAGTTGCATATGCATTTGCAATTTCAGCTGCATCATAGATAGCTGCTCCTGTTGGAAAATCAGGCCCGGGGATAAATTCCATCAACTTGTCAACTGCTACTTCTGTTTCAAAATTTGGGAATCTATCATCTGGAAGATCCTTAAGATCTTCACGCGTTTTTATATTATTGAAATAGTCTTTGTTTAAGTTGTCTTCACCATTTGACTCCCATTTATTGCCACTTTTTATAAGATAGCATAGTGCATCGGCGACCTCTCCAAGGTTGTGAGTCGGGATCTTAGTTGCCATTCCGACCGCGATGCCGTCTGCTCCATTTATTAGCAGATTTGGAATAGCTGAAGGTAAAACTTTCGGTTCACGGTAACTTCCGTCATATGTTGGTATAAAGTCAACAGTATTCTTTTCAAGCTCACGAAGCATCTCCATGGAAATTTTGGCAAGCCTTGCTTCTGTGTATCGCATTGCAGCTGCACCGTCACCATCAATAGAACCAAAGTTACCTTGACCATCAATGAGCATATATCTCATTGAAAAGTCTTGAGCCATACGAACAAATGCATCATAGACCGAAATGTCGCCATGCGGATGATATTTACCAATAACATCTCCTACTGTTCTTGCCGATTTTCTGTAGGACCTGTTCGGAAGAATGCCTAACTTAAACATGGAGTAAAGAATTCTTCTTTGAACGGGTTTGAGTCCATCTTTCACGTCTGGAAGTGCGCGTGCAACTATGACACTCATTGCATAGTTGATATAACTTGACCGCATTTCAGAAGAAATGCTCGTTGACACAATATTCCCTTCTTCGCTGTTTATTTTCTTTTGTTTGGCAGCCATCCTTCTTAGAATTAATTACGAAAGAATTAAAGTATTATCTTTATTTTATTTCCTTTTGTTCCTCCAAACTATAACTTTGCCTTTTCTTCCTATTTCCTTCGCTGTATTTTGTGATTAAATAATATATGCCCAAAACCACAATAATTGCGGATACACTGACTGTTGCAATTATTGTTAATCCCCAGAATAATGCTTCTATGTCCATTACCGATTCGCTAACATATCAAAAAATATACTAGCAAAAATGCATCCAAAGAATAAAAGCGAAATAACACATCCAAGAATTTGTCTTGAAGCAAATGATTGGGTTGCATTTTGCTGATAATAATTTCTTCCTGCCAGTCCAAATTTTCTTGTTTGTAGCCATACTTTTCCGGGACCTCGAAGAACTCCTAGGAAAAATCCTTCACCTCCAAACAACCAATTAAATGGTCCTTTGACACTTTGTATATCAAAATCTACCGTATCTTCATATGCAACAAGATTTCCCTGATCAACAGCGATTTCCTGGCCATCTTTAAGTTCATACATGACTGCTTCCCCATCGGCAACAAGATGTACTTTCCCCGCTCCTTCTACTTTTTGCAAGATAAATCCTTTTCCCCCAAAAAGTCCTGCACTGATCCTCTTTGTAAATGCTATTTTTCTTTCAATTCCCTCTTCACTACAAAGGTAGGCTCCCTTTTGAAAAATGATTCCAGGAGAATTCGTGTTGAGTTGCAGCGGGATAATTTTTCCGGCTTGATCGGTTGTAAAAGTAACTATTCCTGTCCCGCTTGTACACGTAAACTTATTTACGAAAATTGATTCTTGAGTAAAAAGACGTGAGATCATCCTTGAGCATCCTTGTCCGTGTGTTGACATTTCAACATTGTTTGTCATCCAGCTCATCTTGCCTGCCTCACTGTAGATGTGTTCATTCTCATCAAGTTGAACACTTAATGCCTGGAGAGTTGTTCCAATGGTTCTATATGTGATACCTTTACTACCTACTTCACCCTTTTCTACAAATTCTTTTTTTGTGACTTTTGTTACCTGATTTTGGTTTGCCATAGTTAATTAGTAGTTTAAGTAATATTATTTAATACTGTCATATTGTTTTAGGCTACAAGGTCTATTTCCGCTTCTTTAGCATTTGTCTGTATGAATTTCTTTCTTGGTGGCACTTCAGTTCCCATAAGTATATCAAAGGTTCTATTTGCCTCTTCAGCGTCTTCAATCGCGATCTTTTTTAGAGTCCTATTTTCAGGGTTCATTGTTGTTTCCCATAGTTGTTCAGCATTCATCTCTCCTAACCCTTTAAATCTTTGGATATTTTTGGGTTCTTTTGAACTCTTCTTTAACTTTGATGAAATCTCTTCTAATTCTTCATCATCTTTAATCCAGTAAAATTCGTCTTTTGAAACTTCAATTTTATATAAAGGTGGGGAAGCTACATAAAGATACCCCTTTTCAATTATCGATTTTAAGTGTCTAAAAAACAGAGTAAGATAAAGAGTTACGATGTGCTCGCCATCTACATCAGCATCAGCCATGATGATTACTTTATGATACCTAAGTTTCTCGAGATTTAAGGTCTCTCCGATTCCACAGCCAAGTGCGATTATTAAATCCTTTAACTTGTCATTTTGGAGTACTTTATCTATCCTATATTTTTCACTATTAATTGGTTTTCCGAAGAGAGGCAGAATAGCTTGCGTTACTCTGTCGCGTCCCTGTTTTGCAGAGCCGCCGGCACTATCTCCCTCTACTATAAAAATTTCACTATTTTCCGGATTTCGAGAAGAACAGTCCGCTAATCTCCCAGGAAGAGTACCCCCATCTAATGCACCTTTTCTTACAACGGCCTCCCTTGCAGCTTTTGCAGCCTTTCTAGCTTTGTGAGATAAAAGACACTTATTAATGATTGATCTAGCATCTTTGGGATTTTCTTCTAGGAAAATCTTTAATCCGTCTTCAACTACTTTTCTTACCCCAGAGGAAGCCTCAGGATTATTTAGTTTAATTTTAGTCTGTCCTTCATATTGAGGGTCAGGAAGTTTTACTGACAGGATTGCTGTTAAACCTTCCCTTACATCTTCTCCTGAAAGTCGTGCATCCTTCTCTTTTTCTGTTGATATTTTTTGTAAATAGTCATTTAGACTTTTTGTTAGAGCGGTTCTAAATCCAGTCAGATGTGTACCTCCCTCTGGATTTAGGATGTTATTTGAAAAAGCAAGTACGTTTTCTTGTAAGTCGTCAACATACTGAAGAGCAACTTCGACGGTTATGTCTTCAAAGGTCTCGTTTACGTAGAATACACTGGGATGGATATTTTTCTCTTCCCTATTTAAACTTCGGATATATGATTTAATTCCACCCTCATAATGGAATTTAAGTTTACGGGGAATATTCTTTTCTCCGTTTGCCCTATCTTCTTCCTCTCGTTCGTCTTGGACAATAATTGTGAGTCCACCATTTAAGAATGCAGATTGCCTGAATTTTTGAAGAAGTTTTTTAAAATTGAACTTAACATCAGAGAATATTTCTTTATCAGGCTTAAAGGTAACTATTGTTCCCGTCCTCTCTGTTTTCCCGAAGGACTTTAGTTTAGTTGTGGCATTACCTTTTTTGTATTCCTGTTTGTAAACTTTTCCGCCCTTATGTACTTCTATATCAGCTTTTTCGGATAAAGCATTTACAACTGCAAGTCCTACTCCATGTAATCCTCCGGCAACTTTATAGCTTTTTCTATCGAATTTTCCACCTGAGTGTAAGGTTGTCATGATGACTTCAAGTGCAGGTTTACCCGATTTGTGCAAATCAATAGGTATCCCCCTCCCATTATCATCAACCGTAACAGAACCATTTTTATTCATGATGATTTTTATGGTGTCGCAGTACCCCGCCAAAGCTTCATCAATTGCATTATCCACAATCTCAACAACTAGATGATGGAGACCATATGAGGAGGTGTCACCAATATACATAGCTGGTCGTTTCCTGACTGCTGCGAGTTGATCGAGTACTACAATTTTTGATGCATCATATGAATCTGTCTGTGCCATATCAGAATACATTTCTTTAAAGAATAATAAGCTCCGCTAAAGATGCATTTGGATAGTACAATCCTCTATAATTAATAGTGCCTGAATATATGCAACTCTTAGCAGAGCACTTGATTTTATAACATCTAATTTTAATGTTTTTGACATTTTTATGCAAGTGGGGGAAGGTATAAAGAGAAGGGAAAAGGGAGTAGCTCAGAGCTAAGAGCCATATTGTTGTATAATGAGATGGTGGGATAATTTGATGGTCGAACTAATACCTACCTCAGCCCTCTGACTCTTTACCTTCTACTTTCAATCATCTCCTCTGAGAGGTAGATTTATCATTAAGCTTTCAAGAGCCAAACGAACGTTTACATTTTTTTCAATCGCATTGCGTGTTAACTCAATAAGGTCGATAATTTCTACTATCTGTAGAGTCTTTCTCGTATTTTTTTTATTCTTTATCATTTCTTCACGGAAGTAGGTAAGCATATCTTCAATGAGACTATTTGTGTCGTCGATTACCTTTCCTCTGTTTTTTTGACTTACGATTTCCTCGGCCAGTTTAAATCTTTCTATAATATTGCTTTCTAATACTTTTCTAAAGGTTGTCAAATCTCTTGCCTTCCCTGCTTTCTCACTTGGGTTAAAGACCTGACATCGAGATATGATTGTGGGGATTAATTTGTGTATATTCGAAGTAGTTAGAATTAAGAAGGTATTCTTAGGAGGTTCTTCCAGAGTTTTAAGAAGGGCATTTTGAGATTCCTTCGTCATCTTCTCAGATGAGATAATAATTCCAACCTTAAAGTGAGAACAAAATGGCTTGAGTTGAGTTTTGCGGATAAATTCATGAATTTGCTCAATCTTTATAGTTTTACTGTTTATATTCTCAGGCCAAATCCCAAAAACATCGGCGTGAGTCTTATATGGTTTTTGAGCAGGGATTAATAATATTTCTCTTGCGAACACCTCGGCCAGCCGCTGTTGCTCTTCTACGTCTTTGTAAGAAATAAGAATCGAGGCAGAATTTCCATCTTGACCTACATTTTTAATTATATTTTCAATCTTTACTTTCATTGACAATACTGGTCGTTTAGACTACTATATTAGCAAGTATATATATATCATTTTTTGTGATTTAAGTATAATTCGTCACGTTAAAATGCGAATTATGCTGTTTTGTCATTTTTTATTCATCAAGGTAGAACTGCCCTATGGATAACAATACTGCTCAGAGTCCAGGAGTTAGTGACACAACACAAGACGGAAGCAAGTCGCCTTTACTCGGAAGTAACTTTGCTGCTACTTCTCCTCCCTTGCATGATCAGCCGAAAATAACACCAAGTGCTCCTCAAGTAAAATCTCCATTGGTTGATGTTTTGAAGAATAAAGATGGGGAAGATGCTCAGGTCGGTTCTGTTCCTTCAACTCTTCCTGGAGAAGTTCAACAGGCTCAAGTCTCTCAAATAGACCCTGTTTCTTCGAATCAAGGAACAGATGCAACTCAAGATATTGCATTAGATGAAAGCAAACAGGGACCTTCATTTAAGGGTATTACTGTAGATGATTACAAAGGTAAGACGATTGCGGAGATACTACGGGAGAAAGGTAAGTTGAGACCTGAACAATTTGAAGAAGTAAAATTTGAAATCGCGAGTAGAAAAGGAAGTGAGGAGGAGATCATAAGAAGGAAAGGATGGCTTGAGGAAGATGAGATAGTAAAAGCAAAAGCTGCATCTTATGGTGTTCCATATGTAGATTTAAAAGAAGTTGAGATCCCGCGTGAAATTCTAACAAAGTTGCCTTATGAATCAGCTAGAACACACAAGGCAATTCTGTTTAAAGATGATCCCAATATTGCTCACGTCGGTATGGAAGATCCTCTGGATATTCAAAGGGTAAGATTTATTGAAAGTATCTTGGGAAAGAGCGTAAAGGCCTATTTTGCAAACCCTGGAGACATTAAGGATTATTTGGATACAAAGTATGCAGGCAGGATAGAGACCGAAGTTACTGAGGCAGTAGAAGAAGTCGGAGAAGGTGTTGTGAAGATTGAAGAAGGATTAAGGGATATAGCAGAGGTTGAAGACACTATTGCAACTGCACCCGTTGCAAGAATTGTAAATATGGTACTTGAATATGCCGTAAAATTTAAAGCAAGTGATGTCCACATTGAACCAAGGGAAAAGAAGCTGGTTGTCCGGTTTCGGATAAACGGAGTTATGATGGAAAGACTGCAGCTTCCTCCAACTCTTATAGCTTCGGTTGTTTCAAGAGTGAAAATTCTCTCAAATCTAAAAATCGATGAGCACAGAATTCCCCAAGATGGGAGGTTTCAGATAAAGGTAGGGATAAAGGAAGTAGATCTGAGAGTCTCTATTATGCCTACAGTCCATGGGGAGAAAGTTGTGATTCGTCTTTTAGAGAAAGGCGGTAGTGTGCGGAGACTTGAGGAAACTGGGATGAGAGGATCGGGTTTTAAGGTTTACCGAGAAGCCTTAGAGGCTACACAAGGAATTCTCCTCGTAACAGGGCCGACTGGTAGCGGAAAGACCCAAACTTTAGCAAGTTCATTATTAATTCTTAATAGACCTGATGTAAATATTGTTACCCTTGAGGATCCTGTTGAGGTGAAGGTAGACGGAGTGAATCAGGTTCAAGTAAATGCTGATGTGGGGCTTACCTTTGCAAAAGGATTGCGATCAATACTCAGGCAAGACCCGGATATTATAATGGTTGGAGAAATCAGAGATCAGGAGACAGCTGAACTTGCAGTTCAGGCATCGCTAACGGGACATCTTGTACTAGCAACCTTGCACACCAATAGTGCATCGGGTGCTCTCCCGAGACTACTTGATATGAAAGTTGAGCCGTATCTTTTAACTTCCACAGTAAACATTATTGTTGCGCAAAGACTAGTTCGGACTATATGTGATAAGTGCAAAGAGGCATATAAGCCAAGTGAAGAGATAGTTAAGACAATTCATAAGGTTATGGTCGGTCTTGCGGGATTTGATATGTATTCTTTTCCCAAAAGTACAAATCCGCTCTCTTCTCCGGGACAAGTGAATACTCAAGATCCAAATCAGGTACCTCCCAGGGAGCTTGAAAAGCAACAAGAAGCAAAGCCGGCAAGGGAGGTAATTTTATATAGAGGAAAGGGGTGCAGTAAGTGCGGAGATACAGGCTACAGTGGAAGAACTGGAATATTTGAAGTATTAAGGGTGAGTGAGAAGGTCGCACAGCTTATTATGGAACACAGGTCTTCTGGAGATATTGAAAGACAGGCGAAGGAAGAAGGTATGATAACTATGGTCCAAGACGGATTTCTGAAAGCTCTTGAAGGGGTAACTACAATTGAGGAAGTGCTGAGAGTTCAGAAGAAGTAAAGGTGAAGATAGTCGGATGGGTTGATTGCCCCTGCCTCGCTGGCAGGCTATGTGATACGTGGCAGGCGGGCTCCTTGAGCTGGGATTAATAGATAGTTGTATTTTAAAGACAGTGGATTTTAGGTATTAGAAATTCCTTTATCTAAATATCTGAATATCTAATAACTGATATCTAATATTATCTGAACAAATTAAAATGGCAGAACCAAAAGTTTCACCACTAGGGGAAAATGTAGTTAGTGAGATTTCACCTCGGCCCGCAAGCCAGGGAGGAGATAGCGCAGTGCCTGCTGACAATCAAGATCAGACTGAGCAGGAAGTAGCTGGAACATTGGGAAATTCAGTGAAAACCGATAACTTAAAGCTTGGAGATTTGCTCGAGCTGACTGTACGAAATGATGCATCTGACCTTCATATCTCTGTCGGATATCCTATCTTTCTCAGAATAGATGGAAAGTTACAAAAGTTAGGTGCTGAGATAATCACAAGTGATAGAGCGAAGAATTTGATTTACGAAGTGCTAGATGATCAAAAGCGAGAACTTTACGAAGTGAACAAGGAAATAGACTTTTCGTATTCTTTTCAGGAAAAAGCAAGGTTTAGGATAAACGCCTATAATGAGAAGGGAAATCCTGCTGCTGCATTCAGATTGATCCCAACAAAGATAAGAGCAATTGACGAACTATTCTTACCTAAAATTCTACATGAATTTACAAAACTGCATCAGGGGTTAGTTCTTGTTGTTGGTCCTACTGGACATGGTAAAAGTACAACTCTTGCTTCGATGCTTCAGGAGATTAATGTCCGGGATGCAAGGCATATACTGACGATCGAGGATCCTATCGAATATCTATATACTCCGGCACGTTCTCTGGTTGATCAGAGAGAACTTCATCAGGATACACATTCATGGGACATTGCCTTGAGAAATGTTCTGAGACAGGACCCCGACGTTATACTGGTCGGTGAGATGAGAGATTTTGAAACTATTGCTGCTACTATTACTGCTGCTGAGACAGGTCACTTAGTATTTGCGACTCTGCATACAAATAGTGCCGCTCAATCTGTGGACCGTATAATTGATGTTTTTCCAGAACACCAGCAAGCACAGATCCGTATGCAGCTTGCAAATGTGATGGAATCAATAGTATCACAGAGACTTGTTCCCATCATAGGGGGTGGAAGAAGAGCTGCTTGTGAAGTTATGATCGGGACTGCAGCTGTAAGGAATGCTATAAGAGAGCAAAAGACTTATCAGATAGATAATATCATTCAGACGAGTGCCGATGTTGGAATGATGACTCTTGAAAGATCACTTGTTGATCTTGTGAGGGATGGAAAGATTACACTAGAAGAAGCTCAGAATAACACTACTAAACCGGAGGAGGTATTAAGGTTGGTGAGGAAATAAATATATAGTGAGACCTCTAGATAGTCAGATAGCTGGATAGTAAAAATAGGAAGATAATAGCAAGTAGCATAAAGCTAGGAGTGAGAGGAATTGCATTATTGAGAATAGTAGTTTATATTTTGCAGTAGGTTAAATATTTTGTAATAAATGAATTTAAATTATTAGCAGTATAGGTAATGGCTCTCTATGAATATGTAGCAGTTGAATCATCAGGGAAAACAGTAAAGGGTGACTATGAGGCTAAGGATCGAAACGAAGTTGTAGATTTTTTGCATGAAAAAAATCTTGTGGTTGTCCATGTTGATGAAAAGTTAAAGAGGAATCTAAAGGATATTTTTAACATTCAAATCGGGGGCATTCCACTCACAAACAAAGTTGTTTTTTCCAAACAGCTCGCTACGATGATTTCTGCTGGACTACCACTTCTTCAAGCTCTTGAGGTCCTTGCAAGCCAAGAGAAGAATGCTCCGTTTAAGGCCTCCCTGGAAAATGTCATACAACTTGTTGAAGGGGGAAGTAAACTATCAAATGCTTTTGCAAAACAGAAAGGGGTTTATACGGCTGTAGAGTTAAATCTAATTTCTGCTGGGGAAGAAAGTGGTAACCTTGTTGAAATGATTCAGCAGGTAGCAGATAATCTTGAAAAGCAAAAGGACTTCCAGTCAAAGGTTCGTAGTGCAATGATATACCCTGCAATTATGTTTGTAGCTATTATTGGAGTAGTTGCGCTTCTTATGATTTTTATGGTTCCGGCAGTTGAAGATCTATACGAGGATTTTGGAGGCGAACTTCCATGGGTTACGAAAGCAATTGTTGCAATTAGCAATTTTATGGTTTCCTTCTGGTGGCTCCTTGTTTTCATCATAATCTGTGGTCTCGTTGCTTATAGATACTACTACTCTACTCCATCTGGAAGACAAGTGATACACCGGTTAATTTTATCAATGCCTGTATTTGGAGATTTGAATACAAAGATTCAGTTAGCCGAGTTCGGCCGGCTTCTTTCGATGCTTTTGACTAGTGGTATTTCAATTATTGAGTCACTAAATATTGTTTCAGGAGCACTATCAAATGTTCACTTTAAAAAAGCAGTCAAAGATGCTACTTTCGATGTTGAGAAAGGAACTCCTCTTGCTGTACCCCTTTCCAAGAATGAGGATTTCCCTTTGATTGTAAGTCGAATCATTGCAACTGGTGAGAGTACGGGTAACTTGGATAAGGTATTAAAAGATCTTGGGAAATACTATCAAACTGAAGTAGATTATATGACATCTAACTTGACAAAACTTATGGAACCGATTATCTTATTTATTGTAGGTGGGGTTGTTGCTTTTCTGGCCTTGGTTGTATATATGCCTATTTATAACTTAGCAACTATAGTAGTATAGTATTAATTAAATTTTTAAATTTAAATAAGCATGAAAGTACTAAAAGGGAAGAAGGGGTTTACTCTAGTTGAATTGCTTGTCGTACTTGCGATTGTCGGTATATTGATCGGACTTGCAGTTGGAGGGATTAGAATTGTACAACAGGTAAACAGAGATACTCAGAGAAAGGCATGGGCACGAGATGTCCAACTTGCATTAGAGGCAATACAAGAACGCAGGAATCGATATCCAGATGGTATAACTCTTACTGATACCGGGGAGAAGATGAAAATAGAAGCTTGTGTTGGAACAGGAGCCAATAAGGTCTGTGATGAAGTCCTCTCGGAAGTAGTTTTTGACATGTCGGAATTCACGACAAATAATTGTACTGCGGCTGATGTCCCAAGTGAAGTTGAAGACGATGCTGGGCAGATAAGCGGTTGTTATGAGGGTTCTGGTCAAGGTTATTGGTTGTATCTGGACTTAGAAAGAAGTGGTGAAGGTTATAATGCAAGTAACCTAACAGATCCTCCGACAGATTAAAGATTAGGAAAAGAGTGTTCTGAAAAGTCTTTTAAGAGAAGTCCCTGTTTTATAGGGACTTCTGCTTTTAAAAGCAGAAATTACCTTAACATAGCTATGCTGAAAGAACCTATGTCCTGGCTACTATTCATCTTATTTTTACTAGGTTTATCAATCGGTAGTTTTATAAATGCTTTTGAGTACAGATTGCACAAGCGCATGGATTTTATAAAAGCAAGATCCCACTGTCCGAAGTGCAAACATGTACTAAAGGCCCAAGATCTTATGCCTCTGCTGTCTTTTGTGCTTATTGGCGGCAAATGTAGGTATTGTGGAACTAAAGTTTCATGGCAATACCCTATTATCGAATTTCTCTCTGGTATGCTCTTTTTCGCTTCGGGATGTTACGTTTCCTCTAGAATGCATATCCAAGGGCCTTTCGATATAGTTGTTATGTTACTTTCTTCTTGTTTTGTAGGTCTTTTGCTTACACTCTTTCTCTTTTTTGCACTATATGATGTGAAACATAAAATAGTTCCACAAAAGGTTATTATCCCAGCTATTATTTTTGGTGTTTTCTATGTTTTATTTGTTGCCTTAGGTATGCATTTTAAGCCGCATTTGGATGTTTTCTTGGTATTTGAAGATGTAAGCCTCGTATGGAACTTTGTCGCAGCACTAATCGGGGGTTCTTTTATCGCTCTTCTCATAATTATCACCAGGGGCAAAGGTATGGGTGGAGGGGATTTGAAACTTCTAGTGTTTATGGGACTTATTTTAGGTCTAAAAAAGCTTGTTATTGCTTTCTATATTGCAATAATAACAGGATCAATTCTTGGAATATCTTGGGGTGCGCTAAAGGGGAAAATACGAGGTTTAAAGCTTCCTTTTGCTCTATTCTTGTCTCTCGGATCCATTATAGCTTTTTTGTGGGGGTCGGATATTTATTGGTGGTTTATAGGGATTATCTGCTATTATTAGTCTGCAGCTGCACAACCATTTGGCCATCCAACAATCATCAATTCTCAATCTTCAATCGCCAATCTTTAATTAAAAATTAAGAATTAAGAATGAATAAATGCTGCTTTCAGTTCCCAGCCTCCAGCTATCAGCTATCTGATTATCTAGTTATCTATCCATCTCCTGTCCGCTTTGGGCAAAAACTATCTAGCCGTATAACAATATTTCAACCTCCAATTATTCAAATATACGAATATGCAATTAGTAATTAAAAATAAATAATACGGCTATTGGCTATATGACTATCCGACTATCTAGCTATCTGTCTATCTTCCATCCAAGGTGCTTGTCTGTTGGTAGACAGGGATCCGCCTAGGTCGGAAACTACTTATCTGTGTCCTACTTCTTTCCAATTTGAAACTTCTGACAGATATAGTACAATGTTTATGAAATTTTTTGGTTTTTGTAAATTAAGTATGTCGAAACTAGGAAAGAAATTCTTAAAAATTTACTCAAGGCAATCTGCATATACTATTTTAGAACTATTAATAGTCTTGTCGGTTGTTGGTACGATGATGGGAATTGTTGTTTATGGTGTTGTTAAGTTTAGGCAGACTGTTATTGTAAGTAATACAGCGAAAGAGATAGTTATTCAGATGAGGAAAGCAAGGAGGTATTCAATTAATAACGTCGTTACATCAGATGGATTGAATCCTAGAGGATATTATTTTTATATTGATAATAATACAAATTACTACTTTGGTGAATGCGATTCGGGAGGTTGCACACATGAAGAAAAGGTGAAATCTGTAGAATTAACAGGAGTTAATGTTTCAGCTTGTAAAGTTGCCGGAGGCAATAGTTATCCAGTAATAAAATTTAACCAGGTGACTGGAGAATTTATCTTTGTAGCTAGTTCTGCTTCAAGTGATATTATGGGTGCCACATCCCCTTCCTATAATGAGACATGCATCATAGAAGTAGAGATCGGTGGGACCATAAGTTCCTTGAGGGAAATTGAAGTTTCTGGTCAGAATAGGACTATTAGAATTAAATAGTAGCGAACTGCAAACAGCAAACAATAACCTGTTTGCCGAATGGAAATTGACGATTTAGCATTGTCCTTTGACTAGCTCGACTTGACTGTATTCGTCCCGAGGTCCTTCCTGGCCTGACGTGCAGGACAGACAGACCGAGGGAAGCTCGTCGCAGGCAGGATAGAAAGATTGTCATATTGTTTATTGTAATATGGGGATTTAAATGAGTAAATTGATAGGTAGTAAAATAAGACATCTTAAGGAATTGGTTCGAGGATCAGATGGGCTTGGACTAGTTGAGGTTTTAGTTGCTCTGGCAGTCGTAGGTACTGCTATGGTTATCATTACACAGATTAGCCTCAAGACTATAAAGCAGGCGAGGAAAAATGAACTCCAGGACGTAGCCAACCAGGTAGCTGTCGAAGCTTTGGATTTTATGAAACAACCAGGTAATATCACAGTGGAAACAATTGGCGGGAGTAGTCCTAATTTAAATGGCGGTTTGTACAGATTGGATGTTGCAAATGGGAAAATTGAGTATAGTTCTTCCCAGCAGGCTGAGTTAAGTACAAGTAATTGTACTCCAGGGAGTCACTATTTAGATGCAAGTCTTTACTCATCAGGGTACCATGTCTGTCAACAAATTAAACTGACGAAAGTTTCAGAATATAGATTTAATATCAAAGTAATTGTGGTATGGCAGACAGTTGGAGGAGAATATGATATTCGCGAATTGGCAGGATATAGGATTGGTGAGATTATTACTTAAGAATAAATAAATGGATATATGTCACAGGCTGTTACAAAAAGTTAAGAGAGTAATATTTTCCGATTCGAGTGGTTTCTCTTTACTTGAACTGTTAATTACGCTTGGAATATTTTCAATATTGATGGTAACAGTGACAGCTATTCTAGTTATAAATTTAAATGTTGCAAGAAAGATAAAGGGAAGAACTTATGCAAGAGAAGAGACGGCTTTTGTTCTCAATATTCTCAAGAAAGACATAAGAAATGCCGAGTTTATAGAAGAAGATTCCGGGAAATTAAGAGTAGTTGTAATTGATGAAGGAGGAAACAGCCGTACTTATGAATGGTCCCATGATGGTGATGATATAGTTCGCGAGGAAACTATTCCTGACACAAGAGTTACTTATCGAACTCCTGAGGACGTTGATTTTGAATCATTTAATTTTACGGTAACTGAAAATGAAAATAATTGGCTAGTAAGAATTTCAGTTACAGCATGGAGCGCTGGAATGCCCGGGCAACCCCTTGAGGATGGGGGCTCATGTAGTAATACTGAACAGCAATGTATCACAAAAGAAGTTGCAATTGCTACTAGAAATTTCGAGGAGCTATAAAGTATAGTCTTGGAAATAATTTTGTAGTAATATGTAATCTAGAAAATGATACTATCTTACATTTTGCTTGTTTCTTATAATGAAGTTTTTTCTAAAATCGATCATAAATAGAATTAAGAAGAGAGATGAATCAGGGCAAATGTTGCTTTTTGTCTTGGTTGTAATTTTATTATTGCTGATCATAGTTCTTGCTATTGTTGTAAACGTAAGGGTAGATATAAAAGAAACTCAAATGGAAAGGGAGTATGAGATGGGATACGCTATAGCAGAGGAACAAATTTTTAAAATTGCTTCTCTGGGCTATGCTGATGCAAAGGCGGAAAATGATAGTGCAAATTCGTGTTATACAAACACAGGTGATACTGGAACATTCTGTCCAGGAACAGAAGGGTGTGCTGGGGGCTGGGTGTGTACGGCCTATTGCTGCAAGGACTCACCTCCTTCAGGATGTGACTGTGACAGCGGAGATTGTTTTGTTGATAAAGTGTGCACTCACAATAGTATATTTGGTGTATCTATAAATCAAGATGAAACTTTGGAAGTCGACCTCGGTGGACAGTCGGTTAGTGACTTTACAGATATATTTATTGATTGGGATACTGCAGAGGCTATATCTTTAATGGTTGTTTACAAGGATGGCCCTGGTAATTATCTAAATCAAAGGTTAGCAATGTGCAGAGAAGGCAATAATGGTTGCTATACAGGATTTATAAACTATGATAATAGTCTGAATCTTGAATCTGACTGGAAAGGTGGCGTTACTATTTCCGGAACTGCAGTACTAATGAGAATAAGAGCGATTGGTGGTCAGGCAACAAATGTAACTGTTACAGGCAGTAACCTTCCCGTACAAATGGATGAAGTACGAGTTCAAGGTTTTACTGAAGGAGTAGCAGATGCAAAAGGTTTGTCTGCTCCTGAAGTTACAACATTAGCGATGAAGAATAAAAGGTTACCTGCTCTATTTGATTATGTACTATTTGTAGCAAATGATGATGTTACTAAATAGTTATATTAATTTTTAAAATGTTTGTACAAATGGCAGAGACAAAAGAAGCTAAAAAAAGACGGGTGTTAATTGTAGATGATGAGCCCGACCTGCGTATGATGTTTAAGGACATTCTAGGTACTTTCGGGTACGAATTAGATGAGGCTAGCGATGGAGTTGAGTGTCTGGAGAAGCTAAAAAAGGGCAAATATGATCTTATCCTGCTCGATCTTATGATGCCTAGAATGGATGGTATGGAGGCTTTAACACGTATAAAGCAAGAGCCAGATAAGTATGGGAGTGCTCCTGTTCTCATTCTCACGAATCTTACAAGTGATGTGGCTATAAAGGAGGGATTTGAAAGGAAAGCTGATGGCTATCTTATCAAAACAGAGCTGACCCCGGAGCAAGTGGTGAAAGAGATAGAAAAGTCATTAGGTAAGTAAAACATTAAAAAAACAGTTGTAAAAATACTCTTAATTCGCAATTTCGTTCTACTATTATATGAAGGTTCTTCTTGATAGGTTAAAAATGCTTTGTGACAATAAGATAATACTTATTGTATTTATACTCATCCAGCTGGTACTTCTCTATGGTTTGACTTATTGGGGTTATCACTCCTCTCGCCTACCCTACTGGTTTGATAACTTTGTGCACGAGACGAGAGTATGGAGGATTTACGGTAGAAAAGATTATAGTGTGCGGCCTGTTAGTCCTGAGACTTGGTTGGACCCCAGGCTAGGTTTCCTAAAGAAATCTTTTTGTGTACAAGAGATAAATGGATTCTTAAGAGGGAAAGAGGTGGTCAGTGAGGAAAAGGAGTATTGGTATATTGAATCCAGTGATCATCCAGAGGTAAAGATAGAAGTGAATAAACCCGTTGGTGAGGTTTTCTTGAAAGATTGCCGAGATACTGAGGATTGCAGCAAAGTTCAGGAAGTATCAGGAAATATTGATGAAGTAGAAGTCGGAGATGCTTTGATTATCCTGCAGGAGGAATCATACGAAGAGGAGCATACGATAAAAACTGGGACTATACGTATAATTAAATATTAAAATGGTCATTTGAAGAAAGTAACTTTGGTGCTAAAAATCATAGCAGTTGTTTTTTTTGTATTGAATCTATTTGTGGGTATAGTTATGATTCTCAATGTTGCAAACATGAAGAATAAGTCGTTTTTTTATCTACACAAGTTGAGTAGTGATGGTGGATTGGATGAACCAAAGGTGAATCAGTTAATTGAGGATTGTAACTATGCAGATGAAGTGCTTGTATGTAATACGAATAATGATTTTATGATTTGGGGGAGGTATGAATATGGTTTGGGGAAATTATCAGCGGGGACTTGTGAAGTTCTTGGGCTTGATAAAAATGGTTTGTCTTACTGTGCAAGAGGCGAAAATTATTTATGGATTCAGCCCGTTACTTATGAGGAACGTTAGTTGTACTACAAGGAAGATTTTATATTGTTTGACTAGTACTTTTTTGGTGCTGATGTTTTGTGTTTTATTGTTCAGGGCTAGTGAAGTAAATGCTGTTTGCGGTGATTGTGGGTCATGCGGTCACCAATGCGGCTCAAGTTGCAGCGGCTGTGCATTGTGTTGCGCTTGCGGTGGAAATCCTTCTTGTGGTACTGGCAGCTACCCTTACTGTTGTAAGGACTGCAATAAAGGTGGGCATACAGATTGCTGCTGTGGAGGTTGTTTTCCTCCTGAAACAAAAGTTACCATGGCGGATGGTTCTTTTAAGAATATCGAGGATATGAATGAGGGAGATGAGATCCTTACTTATAATGATGATATAGGAAAGAATGTTGCTGGAGAAGTACTCCAGGTTAAAACTTTTTCGAGAAATGGATATTATGTAGTGAATGACAATTTGCTAAAAGTTAGCGACAGTCATCCTATATATGCAAGGAAGTGGTATGGGCGGGAAACGTGGGCAGCTATAAATAAGTTTCAGGGGATTGTTGACTCAGGGTTAACGGAGCTGTCTTCACTTGAGGTTGGTGACAGCATTTTGAATCAGGAGGGCGAATGGATACAAATAACATCTTTAGAATATTTTGCTGGAGGACTTGAAACATACACTTTAGTTTCCGACAATGGAACATTTTACGCTGAGGGTTTTTTAGTTCATAATAAAGGATGTAGTTGTCAGACACCCAACGGAGTATCTTTAGTTTCTCCTGCAAATGGTACAGTTGAAATTGCATCGACTAGTGTTACATTGGACTGGACAGACACTTCTGATTGGAAAAAATGTTGTGATGACTGCAGTAAACATTACGAAGTTAGATTGAAGACAACTGGTGATTGGTATGAACCAGGCGATTGTACTAATCCAACTTCTTCGACTTGTACTGTATCAGGTTTAAGCTGGTGTACAACCTATCAGTGGCAGGTAAAAGCAGATAATGGGTGCAAATCATCAAGTTATACAGGGGTGTGGACATTTAAAACGAACTGTCTTCCGGAAGTTATTTCAGTAACGCCATCAGGGAATTGGTCTGGGACAGAAACTGATACGGATAATGCCTCGGGATGTAGTGATAATAATCCTCAGACTTTCCAGATTGAATATAGAGATCAAGATGGGCATGATGATCTGTACTCACTGGGGATATGGATAGATGACCAGGCTCCGCATGTGATGCAGATGCACAGCTCAATGCATGGAATGGCATCAAGAAGAGAGGGAGATTGGAGGATGTTTGGTTGGAGCTGCGATACAAGCAGACATGACACATGCGGGAGTTTACTAGATTGTGATTGTTATCTGAATTGGGATCTTGATGTGCCTTATTATGGTGTTGTTATTCCAGAGTCAACATACTCAATTTGTTCACCGAAAACTATTACAAATAGATCTGATGAATCACCATGGGATTTTTATGCCTTGTGTGATCCTCAATATGCTCCACCAGTGAATTGGACAATATCAAATCTTCAGGGTTTTCCAGCTTCAAATACTAAGCTGGTTGACTGGAAGGTATGGTTTTATGGGGATATTGGAACAAACTTAGATATCTATGCTGTAGCTATTGATGAACATGGGGCAAGATCAGGCAACTGGCAGGACATAGGAGACTGGAAGTTGGATCTGGACCTGCCTTTGGCAGACCCAGCACCACAGCCAAATTCGGCTTCACAAATGAGGGTTGACTGGGCAGTAAGTGAGGCAAAAAGCGGTATAAGAACAATAGACAGAGATTGCAGGAGTGATTTAGGAAGTAGTGATATTCCTGATTGTGGATGTGCAACAGGATTATGTACAACGTGTGAGAATCCTGCTGATCCACAGACATGTTATAGGGGGAGGAATACGAATTGGAAGAAAGCAGATGGAACTGATGACGGGGTGGATGACGTGGTAATGCCGGGAGGGACAAGCTGGACACATACGAACTACGATACGATAACAGACATATCAAGTATAGAAGACGTACAATACAAGCTGACAGTGTCAGATAATGCATGTAATCAAAATAGGGTCGTAGATGAACAGGAATTGGGCAAAAGATGGATAAGGACAGATTATGGAGATACATATGCAAGTGGAGGATATAGTCTGCAGATACCGGATTTGATAGCTGAGGATAAAAGAGACAACCTTTCAAGATTCATATGCTCATCAGGGGTAGCAGTGAATGCATTTAGTCCTGGGGGAGCAAGTGTATATAATTATAGACTTTTTAGTTATGCAGATGAGAATAAGAATAAGACGTTTTATGATTATCTTGAAGAGATAGTAAGAGAGAATGATGATCATGAAAGCTGGAACATGGGAAGCTTCAGTACACCAGCACAGTGGGATGGGATACAAAGCGCAGGGACAGACGGAGTGTATGAATGGACAGCAGGGACAGATTTAAACCTTTCAGGGAAGAATTGTACTGCAAAGACATTAGTATTTGTTCCATCTGGGCAGCTTATTATAACGCCGAATTTCGGGGTAACTGATGTAAGTGTAGCTGGGAGTGATAATGGATGTGTATTTGTAGTAAGGGACAATATAGTGATACAAGCAGGAGGAGTAGGAACAGGATCATATTCCTCACCATATTATCCAGACACTGTACCATATGATTCGGTATATGGATTCTTCATCACAGATGGGAATGTGATAATAGATGCTGATACAAACTATGACCAGCTCTTGATAAAGGGAGGGGTGATAAGCAGGGGGGGGACATTTGGAAGGGACTTACTCCTGCTAGATAATCTAATATTTGCAGCAGAGAGGATAGAGTATGATGCAAGGTATCTGGACATATTGAAACCGTACATAGGAAGTAATTACACGTATAAAGTAAGAGAATACAAATATTCTGAACCTACCTACTAAGGATCAAAACGATTAAGCAACTTAACCTTCATGCATTTAGATCACTTACTTCATTGTTGCTTAATGGTCCCGAATTATCTATACTGTCTTAGAGTATTTAAATTATTCTTCTTGTGACGTTATTATGAGCAAGAGAAGAATCGGCTATATATTTATTCTTGTTGGTGTTCTAGTTGCAGTCTTTTCAGGTGTTGTTGTTCTATCACTAACCTTGAAGGAGAAAGAGGAATATAAGGAAATAGAAGAGATTGAGGAGGAAGAAGGGTTTGAAGAGGAAAGTCCCGAAGAGATAGTAAGGGAAGCTTTTGGAGGGGTTTATCCTTTAAGCGGTGAAATTATTGAGATAGACGTAGGTGAAAAGTGGATAATGGTAAAGGTTGATGATGAAGAAAAAAGGTTTGATATTTCAGATAACTTTAAATGCGAGCAAATAGGTATGCCGGGTCAGGTTTGCGAAAGTATGGAAGGCACCGGATGTGATTTGGAACCGTTAACTTGTAGGCTTTCTTCTGTCGAAATAGAGAATTCTCTTGGCGTTGATTTGGAGATTGATTCGGATAACGAGGCTGTATTTTTAAGAGTACATTACATTGCCCATTAATTTTTCGCATGGCCAAACTGAAAGATAAAGAAAATTATATTCTAGTATTTCTATCCTCTTCTCTTCTCTTTATAACGATACTATTGTTTTTTCCTGGAAGAATTTTTGCAGCAGGTGCAAATCCACTCGAAAGGCTACCTACTGGAAAAACAACACCTGATGATTTAGGTTGGACATATATCGGGTCCAGTGTTGGCGGGTATAAGTGCTATGATTTAGCTAGTTATGGTGTAGAAAAGGTCAGATATGTTATGTTCTTAAATGATTCAAATCAGACTGAATGGGATGTAAGAGGTGCAGATCCTGATGGTGTACTTGTGATACACGCAGAAGATCCTGCTTATAACGGAATCGGAGCAAATGCTGTTGCGCATGTAAAGATCGGAGACGGGGGTGTAGGCAAGTATGGATGTAATGATGATGGAAATCTAAGTCGCGTTCTGGGAGCTCCAAAAAGATGTGGAGGAACTCCGGGATGTGCTTGTGCTCTTGGTCACGATCCGGAGCCGGGACAATACGGCGGAGAAAGTGGGTATGTTATATTGGATGTTGCTTGTGGTACTAATATAAATCCACTGACTTGTAGTGGTCCAGAAAGTGAGGATAGTGGAAGGCTGATAGTTGATAGGCCTGGCAATGACTTTTGTGTGTCTGAAGTTGGTTATGGAGAATCTCATAGACTTTATACATTAGATTACTATGCAAATGCACCTGAAGTAACGGTAAACAAACCCGAGAATTGTGCAAATGAGTTTGTGTTTAGAATTACAGCAAGGGATGATGAGGATCAAGGAGTTTCAAAATTTACGCTACTTCTTAATGATAAACGTAGTGGTCCTTGGGTGGTAAGGTCTGACCGTCTAGGAGTCGATCTGGAGGCTGGCGGTAAAAATAGTCTTGGAGCAATTGTGGAAGATTATAGAGAGCCTTCAAGTAAAGAATCTATACTTGAACTTAAAGTAGGAAATTTATCTACAAGATTTGATGAAGAAGATATAGGTGTTTTAGCTGAAGTGGAAGATAAGCGGGGACAAATAGGCAAGGGCGACGGAGGGACCTTTATCTCGGGTTTAAAGCCAGCAGTGGAATTCTTGAATGATTCCAGGGAGGAAAATACTATAACTTTGAGTTGGCAAGTGAGCGATAATCGGCCACTTGCAACAAAATGCAATTTTTCGTGTGCTGGAGACGGAGCTTGCAACTGTGGGGCTATTCCATGTCCAAGTATGAATCCAGAGACAGTATCAATTTCTTGTACACTCGAAACAATCGGCAGCTATAATTTCGAATATACTGTAGAAAACATTTGTGGTTCTGATACAGATAGTCAGGGAGCTACATTGGGAGCCCCATGGCTTATGACGGCTTATGGTGATACTTATGCACATCAGGGGTTTGGTACTTTGGTAATGCAGGATGTTATCGATGATACTATGGTATCTTCCTGGGCTAAAGGTGAGCCTCCAGGCAGTGGGAATCAAGCATATTTTTCAACATACATAATTTCAAAGTTTGATCAAAATTATCCTAGTAGAACAAGTTTGTTAAATTACTTACTTTCTCCTTATGAGGATAGGAATGTATCTAAAGTTGGTACTCCAGATGAAGTTTACCATTTTATGTTTGCTCTTGCTCAATCTAATGAATGTTTTGATTCTGGTTTTTGTTCGGAAGTTCTAAATAAAGATGTTGATGTTTCCAGTATGAACTGTGAGGCGACGCATGTTTATTTTGTAGATGGGGATCTAAATTTTATTGGCAGTGGCAGTTTCTTGGCGTCCCCAAATGAAGCGTGTGTTTTTGTTGTGAAGGGAAATGTCACAGTGGGATCAGGGGTCGAAAGAATAGACAGCTTTATACTTTTAGATGGACAGTTCGAAACTGAAATTAGTGGTACAACACTTGTTTTGCAAGGGGGGGTAATAACAGATAATTCTCTTTTTAAAAGATCCTTAAGCGGTTTTCAGAACAATGATATGCCAAGTGAAATCATTATATATGATGCAAAGTATCTGGATTTACTTCGAGAATATATAAGTCAGGGATACACTGTCAAAATAAGAGAATATAGTTATTCAAGTGTTAAGTAAGAAGTATTTTTTTTGTTTTTACTAAATATATAGATTCTCTTTTGTACTAGACAGAAGTATTAAAATCTCTTATACTAATAGGTAGACAATTATTTTTTTGATTAAACATCTTATGAACCTGCCCGATTTTTTTGGCTTAGATATTGGAACTCACTCAATAAAGGTTTGTCAGCTGAGATGGCAAGGCAAAAATCCTACCTTGATAGCGATCGGCAATACGGCAACTCCAAGGGGAATACTCGGAAGTGAGAGTGAGGAACATCAGAAGGAGTTAGCAAGACATATTAAACTTGCGCGTAAAGATGCGGGGATTAGCGTTGATAAGGCAGTTGTTGGTTTACCAGAAGCAAGAATTTTTACCCAGCTAGTTACGGTCCCAAAAGTAGAGGAAGGAAAGGTTGAAGAACTCATTCACTGGGAGGCAAAAAAGTATGTTCCTATCCCGATTGATGAGGTAAGAATAGACTGGATATTTTTGGGAGAGAGAAATATAGATGGTCAACCCCATCTTGATGTCTTTCTTATTGCAGCTCCCAATAATCTCATAGAACGATATATAAAGGTGATGAAATATGCAGGAATAGAACCTATTGGTATAGAGACTGAGTCGATTTCAACTACCAGAGCGTTGTGGTGGCCGACACAGATGGGAGTAAAAGATGCTGATTCTCAAGAATCATCATCGGTTATGATCTTAGACTTTGGAGCAAATAGTACTGATCTTTCAGTTGTACAAGCTGGTTCTCTACTCTTTTCACAAAGCCTTGTAACAGGATCAGATGCGCTTACAAAAGCGCTAGCTTCCGATTTCGGATTGGATGTTCAACAAGCCGAAGAGTACAAAAGAAATTATGGTCTCGATGAAACTCAATTAGAAGGTAAGATTGCTAACTCCCTAAAGCCTGTAATGCAAGTAATTACAAATGAAGCACGAAAAACACTCGATTTCTTTAAATCAAGATTTGAGAAGAGTACTCCAAGAAGGCTCTTATTAGTTGGAGATGGAGCAAAATTACCCGGAATCCTGACTTTTATGGCAACTGAACTGGGTATAGAAGCAGCGTTAGCAGACCCTTTTGCAAATGTAGCGGTTTCGAAAAATGTCGAGAGTAAATTTCAGCAGATCTCATCTGTTGGATATTGTGTAGCTCTTGGTTTATCATTAAAGACTGAGTAAGTAATATTTCAGTGGTCGAATTCTCATTCGGATCTGTAGAGCGGAATATATAATAATCTAAGGATCAACTGAAAGCGAAGGATTTTCTATAGTATATCTTTTATCTAGTATAATGCCAGTATATAAACACACAATTGATTTCTTACCTAAGCCTAGTACAGAAGAGGTTGAAGAACGCTTTAAAGTATCAAAGGCAGGTGTATATGCTGCAATTCTTCCGCTTCTTGCTGCTTTAATTTGGCTGGCTGCGGTCTTTATCAATTTCTACTACAGGAATGAGGTGAAACAAGTAGAAGCAGAGATTCTTGCTAAACGTGTAGAGGTTGATTCATACTTGGAAACCAGGAGGAAACAAACGGAACTTGTGTTGAAAGTTGACTCATTAACGGACTTGGTTCAAAAGGATTTTTTTCCTCAAAAATTTTTTGATGATGTTTCAGATACAATTAAATCTACAGGAGATGCTCAAGCGACTATATATGCATACGGTCGAGAAGAAGATGGTATGTTTAGTATAGAAGGGCGGGCAAACTCTTATCTTGATCTTGCTAAGATAATGGTTGTTTTTACTGGTAAGCGTGAGTTTGAGAATGTGATTATAAAATCTATTCACTATAATCCAGAGAGAAATAATGTGAATTTCGAAATAAAGTTTTACTATTCGGGATTATTGGAAGAAGTTTAAAAGTATCTTGATTTTTTTATTCTAGAATTATTAAGTTGTTGGTATAAAACTTTATGATAGTTTTTATGCATATTCTATGCCAGAAGAAGGATTACAAGACAGAAAAAGAGAAAAAGGAGTCCATGAGCTAGTGAAGGATGCCGAGAAAGGCCGTAAAGCACCACTACCCGAGAAGTTTAAAAAGAGCGGGAAGAATGCGTTAAAGATGATTTTATATTATAGCGCTCCTCTGATAAGCATTGCTATATTTTTACTTATCCTTGTGTTGGGTACTATACCGGCGGTAAAAGGGATAGTGCAAAGTAATAATGAGATTGAAGAAAAGAATGGAGAAATTAAGGAACTAGAGAAACAGATTAAAGTACTTGAAGCCCTAAGGCTGAATGAGGCGGATGTGAATATGGACCTTGCTACTATTGATAAAATAGTCCCCTCAGAGAAGACACAAGTTGCTAAATTTGTTGGAGAAATCGAGGAGATGGCAAAGTTATACAATCTTGAAGAATCAAAGTATGAATCAGGGGAAACAATAGAAAAGCTAGAGGAAGAGATAGAAGAGGAGTTGAAAAAGGAAAGCGCTGCAATAATTCACATACCAACTTCTTCTGAGTATATAGCAACATTTGAAGATATCAAGGAGTTTCTAAATGCTTTATACTACAAAGATGATTTTATCATAGTAAGTTCCCTTGATATGCAGGGATATGAAGCTCGTGAGTATCAGGCAGGTCGTCAGCGTGAAATGGGAGAACAGGTTACAATTGACACAACAATTCCTGTAACTGAATGGACTATGAAGGTGACGTTTGAGAAGTATCAATTTAGTGAGGGATTTAGTAAATATCTGGAGGAGAATTTAGTATCTATGCAGAGTAAGCCAAACGAAGAAACATTAATATTTATAAGGGAAAAATACAGCAGTCAGTAAAAATTATCTACTCAACCTTCAGATATACTCGAAGATTTCTTTCTCTTGCTAAAATTGAAAGTATTGAACGTATTGCTTTTATATTTGTTCCTCCCTTTCCAATTATTCTACCCTTATCGTCATCGTGAACTTTGATTTTGTACGTGACAACTAATTCATCCTCTTCAATTTCCTCGACTTCAACACTTTCAGGTTTAGTGGCTAGTTTTGTGAGTAAAAACTCTAAGAGTTCTTTCATTTCTTTTTATTTAGATTTATCTTTTTTATCCTCAGTCTCAACTTTTTTTTCTTTTTCCTCTTTGGGTTTGGACTTTTCCTCGGGTTTAGGCTTTTCTTCCTTTTTCTCTTCTATATCCTTTTTTACTTTCTTTTCTTTTGTCTGCGGTTCCTTTTGTTTCTCTTCCCCTTTAAGAATTTCTTTTTTAGGTTTCAGAGGAGGTCTCTTTGGTCTTTGTTTCTTTTCAATAAGTTTATGCTTTGCTAATATACTCCTTACTGTATCTGTGGGCTGTGCTCCAACAGAAAGCCAGTATTTTGCTCTTTCTACATTTACTTCTAATTTTTTACTGATTGGGTCGAGATACCCAAGATATTCAACAGCCCTGCCATCTCTTTTTGTCCTTGCTTTTATGACAATGATTCTATACGACGGCTGATTCCTTTTTCCTGTTCTTTTTAAACGTATCTTTAACATAATCTATATAAGTTAATGATTAAAATGATCTTTATCCGTAGGCCGGTGAGCCTTTGGATCGAATTTACGGTTCAGTCTATGATTTTAACAAAAGTTTGATATTTAGTCTATACCAAAGTGTTCAGCTATTAAATCTTTCCAATTATCAAGGGCATTGGTTGCTGCATTTTGATGGGCTTCCTGTTTACTTGCTCCTTTCCCCTGGCCAAAATCCTTATCTTTTATAAGTACTTTTGCTGTAAATATTTTTGCATGATCTGGTCCTGTTGTCCTTATAATTTCGTATATTGGCGTCTCTCGAAGTATTTCCTGGGATATTTCCTGTAATTTAGACTTGCTGTCAATATCTAATCTTTTATCCACAATCTCGGAAATTTTATAGAAAAGTTCTCTTGCAAGAAATTTTTGGACCACCGGAAGACCTTGGTCAAGATACATAGCTCCTAGAACAGCTTCAAAAGTATTTGCAAGAATGTAAGGACGCTTTCTTCCTCCGGTTTGTTCTTCACCTTTACTCATGTAAATATAATCTCCTATTTCGAGTTTTTTTGCTTCTTCAGATAGACTTTCAGTTCTGACAGTTGCTGCTCGAAAGCTTGTAAGATCACCCTCTGTTCTATCCGGATAAGTTTCAAATAGATACTTGGAAACAAGTAGCTCTAATACAGCATCACCAAGAAATTCCAAACGTTCATTGTGTTCTATACCACCCTTCTTATATTCGTTAACGAAAGATCTGTGGGTTAAAGCCTTCTTTAAAAGTTCTAAATCTTTAACACTTACTTTTAATCTTTTACTCAATACTTTAAGTCTAGAAGCTTCTTTCTTAGTCATAATTTGTTTCCCCTTAGTTGCATAGCTCAATAGCTTAATTTGAAGCTCCTGAACTATTCAACTTATTGATAATTTATAAGTTATATTTATCAAGATTTGCAAGCAATGTCCCAAGTACACCGTTTACGAATTTACTACTAGCTTCTCCTCCAAATTCTTTCGCCAGTTCTATAGCTTCATCAATAGCAACTTTGTTTGGAGTAAACTTCTCAACAAAACCTTCTGCAATAGCTATTCTGAGAATTTGAAGATCAATTCGTGAAACCTCATCGATTGGTCTTTCTGGTGCTAACTTCGCAATTACTTTGTCAATTTTCTCATAGGATTTATTGACAGATGTAAGTATGTTTTCACATAGCTCTTTATCAACTTTCTTTATCCTGTTGATAGAGCATAGACTTGTTTCTGAAAAATCTAGATGTCTTTTATTCTCAGGTTGATTCTTCTTAAAATTCTGTTCGAATAGCTTTTGTAGGGCTAGTATTCTTGCTGCATGTCTCGGATCCTGTGAATATTTCATGGATTTGAAGAATAAAAAGATTTATACGTATTATCCTAGTTTCTTCACCTAATTAAAGATACAAAGGCCAATTCATATGTTTTAATCAGTTTTGATCATATCTTTACCTTTGTACTTGCCGCAGTTTGGGCAAACCTCATGTGACCTTTTAAGCTTACCACAACTAGGACATTCAACAAGGTTTAGCTTCTTTAAGGCGTGATGTGATCTTCTTCTTCCCTTTCTCCCCTTTGAAGTTCTGCGCTTTGGTAATGCACCCATTTTTTTTAATTAATATTTAATTCTAAATTATAGAAATAACTTAGAAACTATTATACTACAAATATTGATGATTGATAAACTGACGAATTATATAAGGAAAAGTGTAAATATTCAATCTCCAATTTACAATTAACAATTAAGAATAGAGAATTAATAATTACTAACCAGAGCAAGTTTGTTACATTTGAGTTGGTGACGCGTTGATTATTTACTGAAACAGATATTACTTTTTATATTGCTAAATATGGAAATCAGTGAATTAGAGGGATTGGCCAGATTTTTTCAAGATATGCGGGATCCTAGGGGGGCTACTATTCGTGATATGGTGAATGAGTATTGTTATCGGCTTGGAATATGTACCGATGAAGCGCAACTGGCAGCAGTAGTACGACAAGATCCATTGGTAGCTGCCTTAAATGCTCAAGATGAACCAAAGGTTGAAGTTACTGATGCTGATATAGCAAGACTTGAAGGCGCCGTAAATAGGGCGATACAAGCTTGGCAGCAGAGAGGGGGAAGGTAATTATGCGATTATACTAGATACTATTATTCAGTTTTTAATGAGGTATTAACTACGTGCTGAGTCTATAGAAGCTTAAGCTGGTGATGCCATACTTCCTTTCGTCAATTTTTTCTAGATCCCCTACTCTATCACTTGTCTTCCGGCTGCTTGGGTGCTCGGCAATCAAGATACCTTTTTTGGATAATAATTTCGCGGTTCCATCAAGAATCTTTTCTTTATAATCGTTATGTGGAGGTGTAAAAAAGATAATATCATAAACCTGTGTTTCAAGATTGAAAGTCGAGAATTCATCTAAAAATCGAGAAACTGAACCCTTAACAACTTCTGCTAGAGCTTCGAAGCCTGTTTTAGCTAAATTCTTATGTATACATTCTATTGCATCGCGTGATTTATCTACAAAAACTGCTTTTTTTGCTCCGCGACTTATACATTCAATACCTAAAGCGCCTGTTCCGGCGTAAAGATCAAGTACATTTACGCCTATGATTATGGGGTTTATTATTGAGAAAAGTGCAGACTTAACCCTATCAGTCATTGGGCGTGTGTCTCTTCCAGGTACTTCAAGTCTTTGTCCCCTTGCACTGCCTGTAATTATTCTAGGATTTGTACTTTTGCAACTCTTCCTGTTCGACATACTATTTTAGTTTAGCCAAACATTTAAAATTGTATTTAACTGAAACAAAATCATTCATTTTTGACAACTATAATTCAATTTCTTGCTTCTTTGAACGTTTCTGGATCTTCTCCCCCGAGTCTCCAGAAGATGAATTTGTAAATCCCATATGTCCCTGCAAGTTTGATTCTCTTCTGTGTTACTTCACTGTCTTGGTACCAAATGACCTTTGTTGTATCACCTATCGTATATGTTAACTCTTTTTCAAGAAATTCAGAATTTAATTCGTCCGAAATAATATTACCAGAAGTTTTTATGCGTTGTACATCTGTCCATGCAAGCGCCTTTGCTCCCTTAACGCCTTCATTCCATTCGTAGGCGTAAAAAGGAAGTCCTAAGACTATCTTGTGTCCTTCAACTTTGTCAGTTGCATAGTCAAGGATGGATCGAATCCATTCTCTGGGAGCTATTGGACCGGCGGAATTTCCTGACCCGGTGTAGTCATATGCCATGATTCTAAATTCATCAACATATTTCCCAAGTGTTTCCCAATCTTGAGCTTTGCGTGATTCTGAAGCGTTTTCTATTACGGTGTCAAAATTGTTTTTCCAAAGGATAGCGATTGTTAAAACTTTTCCGTTTGAATGCAGCTTTTCGGAGAGTAGTTTTATGAAATTCGAGAATGAATCTCTATCTTGAGCTTTAATATGTTCATAATCAATATCTATTCCATCAAAGTTGAAGTTATCTACTTCACTTGTGATGGCTTCAATATGTTTATTTAAAAAGATATCATCATTTAACACAACCGATAATTCATCTGCATTTGAGTTTGAAATAGTTGGAATTATTTTGGTCCCGAATGTTTTTGTAAGATATATAAAATTACTGTTCCTTGCTGTATTTTTAAGTCCTAAAGACCCGTCGGGTTTCAGATAGTACCAAGTTGGACTTAATGACTCGATATATTCATCATTTTCCTGATATGTAGACACAGCATTGTTGAAGTCCCAATATGCGATCCAACCTGAAAGATATACTGTTGTGTCTCTTTCTATCTCTTCCACACTATGCTCTTCAGGAATGAAAGCTTCTTCTTCTATAAATGCTTCGAAAACATCTTCTAAGTCATAATTAGTATTAACATTGTCGAATTTTGAGGTGTTTTTTTTATTGTTGACGAGCAAGTAAACGTCGATAAGTCCAAAAAGGAGGAATATGATCAGTGTCAAAAGAATGAACTTTTTAGGTCGCAGATTTTTTCGTGTGGCCATTATGTAAATTAATTGGGGCTGACTTTATGCCTTTAGATAAACATTATTAACAAAAAAGTTAAGCTTGAAGCTATTATACTAATAAACACCAAAGTTATCGAGGGAAGGATAAAGACTTGCTTGTTCTTTTTTAGTTTATTGGAGAGAATTAGTATACTTGCGACTAAAAAAAGAATTTCAAGTGCAAAATAAAATGGGGTGGTCAGAAGCTGGAGTACTAAATTATCTGTTTCTATAAAAGGCGATACTTCCATAACAGCTATCATCTTATCAGAGAAAGGATAAAAAAGTTTAACATGTCCTGCAAATGCGTCAAAGATCAAGTGAGTGAGAGTTGTCATTAACATTATAAATATAAAACTTAACAATAACTTTCTTCTTCTACTCTTTATGAAAAAGGTAAAGCCAAGAAGAATTATTGCTATTGCAATATAAAGAATTGGTCTGTGGGTTATATAGTCGTGATGATGAGATCCTCCATTGAAGAATGCGTAAGCAAGATCAAAATCAGGCAGCACACCCGTAATTATTGAGCTTGAGTAAAGAAGTGATTTTTCAAGATCTGAGTAGTCTTTTTTCTCCCAAACTTTTCTTGTTAAATACGCTGTTGTAAATCCGGCTGCACCGTGTGATAGAAACATAATGCTAACTTTTATCTTTTATCCCAAAACTTATATCTCACAATTTGTATCTCGTAACGAATTTTATGGGTATAAGTACGATTGGTTATTGATAATATAAGATTTCATTTACTTTGTAAAATGGGGTCTTACATATTAGTTAGCTGATCTTCAACCAATTTAGAGGGAGTTGCTCTTAGAACTTTTTAAATGTTACCAGATAGGACTTTTTCTTGAAGAGGATATAATAAATAATAAGATCTAAAATTACTATCATTACTCCAGTATATGTTGTGAGAGTAGTCCGTGATCCTGTTTCTGGAAGTCTATCAGTACTGAATCCGCCCGAACTTACAAGACCAGAAATTTTCCAGTACTCTACTCCACCCTCTGTACTTACACTTACATTCGTGTTGTTTAAGCTTAAGTAGTAAATGTCTGGACAATTTGAGTTTATATCGTCAAGAGAAGAGGCACCCGGGCATATACCAATAGCATTTCCATTATTTCTTGGTACATATAAGGTAAAACCGTTCCCTGTTGCTCCGGGTATAGAATTGAATCCGCCCGGATAGTGGAAAAATGCTTTATTTAGACTACTTCCAGCAGAAATTTGCGACCAATCCCTGTCCTCTGAAAAATCAACACTTAGGGTTGCAGTTCTATAATTTGATGGATTATGGATAATACCGACTTCCAGATTCCCATTTTGGCCGTTAACTTCAACATCAGTTGCCCAGTCAGATGTCAGGACAGCTGTTAAATTGCTTGGAATATTTATAAGATTACTTACATAATAGCTATTTAAGTTTAAGATCCAACCAGCGCCACGCATGCTTCCTCCATCATCATCTCCCCTTGATCCGACTAAAATATCTTCCATCTTGTCATTATTTATATCTCCAAGGTTCACTACAGCTGAACCGAAATAGTCATCCTCGGTATATGTTCCTGTGAAATTTCCCTCTGAAGTGTCTATTTTCTGCTCGGACTTAACTGTACCACTTGAATTTAAAAACAAAACCCATACTGCACCGAATTGTCTTGTGCCATTGTAAACTCCCTCTGCTCCAATAACGAGGTCTGTTACGTTATCTCCATCCAGGTCACCAGCTTGAGTCAGAGAACATCCAAAATAATCATAACTATTTAGGACCCCGCTGAAATTCCCTTCCATATCACTTATTTTTTGATATGAACTTACAGTGCCGTCGGAATTTAAAAAAAGAATCCATGCTGATCCGTGGTTGGATCCACCGTCGTCATCGCCGCTTGCACCTACAGCGATATCCAAAGCTCCGCTAGCATCGAGGTTGCCTAGTGAAGTTATAGACTCTCCAAATAAATCTCCATTATCAAGAACTCCATTAAAGTTGCCCTGGGTATCACTTATTTTCTGAAGTGAGTTTACAGTTCCGCTAGAGTTTAAGAATAAAACCCAAACAGCTCCTCTATTTGTGTTTCCATCATCATCTCCCTGTGCCCCTACAGCAATATCTTCAACAGTATCTCCATTGAGGTCAGAAAGACCTGCCATAGAAGATCCAAAGTAATCATTGTCATCTAATGTCCCGGTAAAAGATCCTTGGGTACTACTTATTTTTTGGTGAGTTCTTACTGTTCCATTAGAATTTAAGAAAAGGATCCATACTGCTCCTCGAGCAGTTCCCCCGTCGTTATCGTACATCGCACCGACAGCTAGATCGGGATTATTATCATTATCAAGATCACCTATAGAAGCCACAGACATACCAAATGAATCGCCGTCACTTAAAGTTCCAGTAAATCCTCCCTGAGTATCACTTATTTTCTGATGGGATTTTACTGTGCCATCAGAATTCATGAAAAGAATCCATACCGCACCATGATTGGTTCCGCCGTCGTCATCTCCGTATGCTCCAATAGCTACATCGGTAACTCCGTCATTATCAAGATCTCCTATAGAAGCAACTGAAGATCCAAATTCGTCGTCGTCGGCTAGTATTCCCGTGAAAGAACCATTTGTATCACTTATTTTCTGGTATGACTTAACTGTACCATAGTTAGAGGATTGAGCATGGCTGATATCTATGAAGGGCTTATAATAATACCCGAGAAGTATTAAGAATAGTGTTAAGAAAATGAAACTAACAAATGTTTTTTTGAGCCTTTTCCCCATTGGCAGTTAATTCTTTTTGTTATCTTATAGAACTTGTTCAGTCTAGTATAATTTATAATAAATGTCAAAGCAGATCTAAAATTTATGAACACTTTACATTATATATCGAGCTTCTATTCAGAACTTTACCGGAAAAATGGTTGTAAAGTTCGAAGTAAAAATCCATTTGTGCGGTAGGTACAACAGGCTGACTTTTTTGGAATTGGAAACCTGTTCCTGCTTGACTTGGATTTGTGATAAACCAAGTTTTAATTGCTTCCCACGAAGATCCATTAAAGAATTTTCCCTCTTCGTTCTGTATGAAAAACCTTACCTTAAGGTGGTCTAAAGGTATGTTATAGTAATTCCCCTTTCCACTAATCGAACCGGTATATGTACCCCCTGTATTTGGACTAAAGTCTGCGGGACTGAAATTCCCGCTTGAGAGATCGAGATACTGACCTTGTGAAGTTATGATATTTGTCTGCTTGGATTGATTTACCCCAACTACGTTACAATAATATGTTACCCCAGAATTTAGACCTACGTTCGGGAACAGATATGTGGGATTGTTTGTATTTGACCAACCTCCCTTATCAGCAGCACCTGGAGCTGTTCCTATTGAAATCCGATAATATGAAGCATTTTGACTTTGCCAGGAACAGGTCACATCAAAATTTACCTCATTTATTGATATAGTTACGTTTGATACTATTGGATCCAGAACAGGAATATTATTATGTTCACCGTTTTCTGTTGATTCGCCTTCTACTTCGCCCTCTTCTACTTGTTCATTTTCAGTAGCATCCTCTATATTTATTTTACATTCTAAATGAGATTTATGCTGTTTTAGATAATTTTTAACTTTTTCCGAGTCAGTTTTTAAGATCTCTTCAAAATATTTATCCAAACATTCTATGAATTCATACCAATAGTCTTCCTTTAGAGTTATGTCTTTTTTGAGGGTTAATAGTTCTTCCCGATTTGTTATCTTATTTATTTCAGAATCATTATTCTCAAACATTTTCCCGGCTTCAAGTAGAATTTCATTCTCTTGAAACTCTAGGTCTTGAAGTTTTAAGACTATTGTTCCCTCATGAGTATAAAAGGTTGATGTGTTTTGTTGAGTGTAGCATTCAAATTCAGTCCCCCTTATTACTGCAATTGTATTTGATGTCTCTAACTGATAATCAGCTTCTTTTCCTGTTAGATTTACAACTCGTGACCAGGTTCTTCCTATAAGTTGCTTTATTTTCACGTTAAAACTTTCGTCTTCCTCTTTGTGATGGATAATTTCAATTTCTGTGTTGTGATCTAGCGAGATTATGCTATTATCGCTAAAAATGATATATCCGAGTCCAGTATCATCTGTTTTTATAACATCGCCCCTGTAGATAGTGACTTCTCCGCTGGATACTGATATTTCTTGGTTATTTCTAGTTATGCTGATATTCGGTTCGACGATGACAAGTAAGGCTGAGGCATCATCATCTTGTGGGAGATAATTAGCTTTTTTTGTATCTTTGTCACTTTGTGCAAGTAAAACGAGACCCCATGAAAAGAAGAATACAAAAAAAAATATTATAAAAAATTTGATGGTTATCCTTTTACTAATTTTGAAAGACATATGTTTATTTTCGACTAAGAATTAAAAACGATTATAAATTTATAAAGAGTTAATTATTTCGTATACCAATTCCACGATCCGTCCCAGTTTGAAGACGGTGGAGACTTACTAAAATTTCCTGCTCTTTTGGACATCATCAAAGCTGGATAAAATCTAAATTTGGTGTAAATGTCTTTAAATTTTGCTTTTGCTTTTTTAAAATCTCTTTTTTGATACAACTTAAGTACATTTTCATATTTTTTCTTTACTATTTCAAGTTTTTCGTTTCTGAAACCCATTATTGAATAGATATCTAAAGCGTTTTTCTTGCCCTTGACTCTGACATAATCTAATTTACAGATACTAAATTTTGTAAATTTCTGGTTCCTTTTTAATTCGTTTACTGTTCCTCCAGTAATAAGTATCTTTTCCCTGTATTCTTTAGTCAATCCTTCCAAACGTGCTGCTACATTCACCAAATCTCCTAAAACAGTATAATCGAATCTGTCCTTACTGCCGATATTTCCTACGATCATATTGCCTGTGCTGATCCCTATCCCATTTCTTATTATAGGAAAATTATTTGTAGCTGTATATTTTTTATTAAATAGAATTATCTTTTCAATAATATTTATTGCCGTTTTACATGCATTGTAAGCATGATTGGGGTCATTTATGGGGGCATTCCAAAAACTCATAACATTATCTCCTACAAATTTATCTATAGTTCCATTATTCTCAAGGATTTCTTTTGCAATGGTATCAAAATACTTATTCATGAGATAAACTAAATCCTCGGGTTTCATGTTTTCAGAAATTTTTGTAAATTTTCTAATGTCCGAAAAAAGAACAGTCATCCTCCGTTTTTCACCTCCAAGTTTTAGGTTTGATGGATCCAGGAGTATTTCATTCATAACTCGGGGATTTACATAGTGCCCAAGAGCATTGCGGATACTTTCTGACTCATGTTTTTCTTCTAAATATCTTGTTATTAATGAAATTATCCATGTAAAAAGTATAGCAAAAGGTGTGAGCAAGACATCCATTATCAATCCTGTATCATATACAACTAGACATATTATCAAATATACTACTGTTATTCCTAAAGTAAAAAGGAGTGAGTATCTTATGCGTATGATAGACGAGAAAAAAAAGACAGTGAGTAGCAAGACAATTATTATGAATAGTTGAAACTGAAATGGAATTTGATATAGGATTTCTTTTTCCAAAACCGTGTTTATGGCATTTGCCTGAATTTCAACCCCTGAAATCATTTTCCCGTCCAGAGGATTAATTAAGTTGTCACTTATATCCTCGGCGGTAGACCCGACAAGCACAATTTTGTCTTTAAAAAAGTCCTTAGGATACTTACCATCTAGTGCGTCTGTGAAGGGAACTTCCTGGAAACTACCTGCTGGACCTGTGTAATTAATTCTTATTATTTCATCTTGTACTTGGATCTCAGTAAAACCCAGTTTTATGGTGCCCTTTTCGCAGTCTATATCTTTAGCACTCCCAAAATATTCCGACAAAACCTCAAAAGAAAAGCTTGTGGCACATTCGTTATTTATATATTGCAGACCGTAAATGTTTCTTACCTTGCCATCTCTATCACATGGAAAATTTACGAAACCGTAGGTAACATACTGTTTATATAAGTCACTTGGGAGTATTTCTTCCCCATTCGATAGTTTCGAGGCAAAAACAATATTTGTTTGTGATGTTTCAAGTGCTTTTGCAAAAACTTCATCGCCTTCTCTACTTTCTGCAAATATGATATCAAATCCTATAACCCTTGGTCTTTCTTTTTCTAAAATTTCTACCAGATCTGCATATTTATCCCGATCCCATGGCCAAGCACCCAGCTTTTCAAGACTTTGATCATCAATTGTAATGATAACAATCTGGTCAGAGGGTTTTTTTTCCTGCAGTAAGAGGTCACTAAGATAGGTCTGCCATTCAAAGAGGACAACTGGTTTCTTATATATATTAAAAAGGCATACAATAAGAACAATGACGAAGATCCATATGAGATTTTTAAACTTATAACCATTAAAGAATTTTCCCTTTGGAATCGAATTTATGAACTTTTTAATAGTATAGCCAAGGGCAGATTTCATCAATAATGCAGTCTTTTCGGGCTTTAAGTAAATATTGGTATTTTAATTTATTGGTAGCAATCTATTTTAATTAAAACTGATATCTAAGAGGAAAATTACATAAGAACCTTGATAAATCTATTTTTTAAAGTGTTGACATTGAATTATTTGTGTGAAGTATTATGCTCTTCGGGCTTGTAATGATTTATGTTGTTCTAATCTGTCTTAATACTTCATATACTACTACACCACAGCTTGTTGCAACGTTCAAGCTTTCTTTTTGACCATACATTGGTATTTTCACTACAGCATCGGATGCTTCGAGGACTTCCTTGGAAACTCCAGTTATTTCATTTCCCAAGACAAGAGCAAGTGGGGTTTTAAATTTAAAATCCCAGAAGTTTTTGGCGCTTTTTGTTAATTCAACAGATACGATAGCCGTATGATCGGATAGTTTTATAGCTTTTACAGCATCACTTGTGTTTTTGAAGTATTTCCAAGGTACAGTTTCAACTGCACCCAGTGCGGTTTTAGGGATCTTGTTATGCGGAGGATAGGCGGTTATGCCACACAGGTAAAGCTTTTGTATGTTTGCCGCGTCACATGTGCGAAAAATTGCACCGACATTTAATGCTGAACGGATATTGTCTAGAATTACTGTGATTTGGTGTTGTTTCTTTTTCATTATTTGAAAAACTATTGTGAATACAGTCGATTATACGATAGTAAGTACTACTATTGTATGAATAATAGTAGGTTATATCATGTGCTCTACTATATTTTCTATCGTAGCTTCAACTTTATTCTTCTGTTTTATGCGTTTCCCTAATCCACGGATTGATTTCTATGAAAGTTAGATTCTTCAAATCATTTCCGTTATTATTTAAATTTTTTACAACATCCAAATCTACAAAAATCCATGGCCAGTCCTTTGATCCTATATATATTACTTTTTTGAACTCATTAAGCCCCTTCTTTATCACTTTTTGACTTCCTTCTTTAGGTTTTTTCGCATTCATTATAATGGCAAAATTTTGTGATCGGTCCTTTAGGAAATGTGAACAGTTTGAGTATATGTTCGGCTCTATTGTCCTAACTTTGTTGATCGTTTTTGCTAGTTGCTTTATATAATGGAAATGCTTAAAAAGTCCTATCCTATTTGTTAAAAACCAGCAGGAAATGTTTGTTTTTAGTAGTTTTTCCAACGCACGTAAGTTTTTTTGATTTATTATTCCCAATACTTCTCTTGGATCAAAAATTCCTTTAAAAAAGACGCCATCAATATCAGAGATCATAAGATCGTCTTTTGTTATCTGTCCTAAATCAAAGGTTGTAACGAAGTTACTAAATGTTTTAAATTTTAGATATTTCATATAAAGATAAAATTACATTAGAAAGAATATATTATAGAATTAGTAACCAGACCAGTATTCCCAAAATAATTCTATATATTCCAAATACCCAAATACCCTGTTTTTTAAGAAAGGCAAGAAGAAATTTAATCGCTACTAAGCTACTTAATAATGCTGAAACAAAGGCAACAATTAAGTTTAGAGGTTCAAGTTCTCCAAGTCCTTGTGTCCCAAAATCCAGAAATTGTTTTGCAGATACTGCAATCATTATTGGGATTCCAGCTAGAAATGCAAATTTTGCTGCTTCTTCACGCTTTAAACCGCAAATCATACCGCCAATTATCGTTATCCCGGAGCGTGAAATGCCCCGGATTAGTGCTATTGTTTGACCGATGCCAATAGTTATTGAGTTCTGAACAGTGAGATTATCAATGGTTTTACTATTGTTTCTAAGAAGTTTATCGATAAGCAGCATTATTAACCCTATGAAAATCAAGGTAAAAACTATTATTCGGACACTTTTAAAATATTCATCAATTAAGTTGTTTAACAGCAATCCTGCAAGACACGCTGGAATAGTTACAACAAGAAGATTCACGAAGAGTCTTTTCTGCTTTTGCTCTTTGATCTTAGTCACTAATTCAATGAGATCTTTTCTAAAGTTAATAATTAATGCCAGTAAAGTAGCAGCATGGACAGTAATGTCAAATGAAGTCGGCTGCAGTTCCCAACCAAGAATTTCCGGTACCAAAACAAGGTGAGCGGAGCTTGATATCGGAAGCAGCTCAGTGATACCTTGAATAATTCCGAGTACTAAGGATTGAAGTAGAGTCATAAAAAGGTAAAAAGTATAAGGTAAATAGATATGAATATTTTACAGGAAGTTTAATGTGGTTCCAAGGGGATGTTGCAATCTACTTATCTGGTGACGGAGTTCTCCTCCGTCACCACCGTGAGCTTTATCTATTCGTCCTTTTTCATACGGCCGCTTTTAACAGCTGGACAATTATCAATAACCTGTTTTGCAGCTTTTTGAGCTTCTTCTTCACTCATGCCCTGAGTGTGCTGCATAAAGCCGGACATTCCTGTGACCGCTTCAGAATATGATTTAAGACCATCTTTTGAGCCGCAATGTTTACACCAGTCGGTTGAATTTTGATCGGCTCCCTCTGGATAGTCTTCGTCTTTTAGAAGCGGCATACCGCAAACTATGCATGATTTCTGTGATTGTTGGTCTTGCATTTAAAATAATATAAAAAGTTAAATAGAGACGTTTTTTACTTCTTTAGTGAGTTTATAAAGAAATCTATAATTTCCTCCTTATCCTTTCTTCTTAATTTGTCTGTTCCAAGCAATTGTTTATAGGAATATAGATAGTTAACCATTCCAAATAAATAAAATACTGCAATTTTTGGTTGAAACTTCCTTACTTTTCCAGTATCTTGAGCTTTCTTGATTACTTTAACAAAGTGGACCGAAAAGGCGCTTAGTGATGCAAAGACCATTCGCTGGATTTCAATTGGAAGTAATGGTAGATCTTTAATTAGTCTACTATAAAAGGCAGAATTCTTTTCAATTCCATCAAGAAAAATTCTACATAGATATCTGATGTTTGTTGTTTTTCTTGACCGAAGATCAAGCTTTATGGCAAGTTTTCCGAGTCTTTCATAGAGGCATGCGATGATTAGGTCTGCTTTTGTTGGAAAATGAAAAAATATTGTCCCATGTGCCACTTCTGCTCTTTCTGCAATTCTTATAGTCGAAGCTTCAAGAAATCCCTGTTTTAGGAATTCTTCGCCTGCGACGTTTGTTATTTCTTTTTTTGTTCTTAATTTGTCTCTTCTTCTCACTTATACTTCTTGACAACTGAGTGCTACTCAGTATAATAAATAAAATTGAAAAGTCAAAGGGATAGTTAATAAGAAATTGTTAAAAATTGTAGCTATATTTAACTTATTAATATATAAACAATGTCAGTGATAAACAAACTCTCCTCTTCTCTCTCATGCAAGGATGAGGCTCCAAATAAGAAGCTAGCAAGTCAGTTAATAGCTAAAAAAGATAAGAAAGGTATCAAGGGAATTGCTCAACATTTAAAAGATGAGGATAGTAAGATTCAAAAGGATTGCTTAAGTGTATTTGAGTATATTGCTGATGAAGAACCTGCTCTTATTTCCCCTTATGGAAGTGATTTATTGGATTTACTGAATTCTAAAAGCAATGCTCTTGTTTGGGGCGCTATGATAGTGCTTGCAAGAATAACTGACCGGATACCAGAGAAAATCTGGGCAAAGAGAAAAGATATTGTAAATGCAACCGAAACTGGTTCAGTAATAACACAAGATAACGGAATAAAAATTCTTGCAAAAGTTGCAGCTGCTCAAAAGAAATATGAGAAAGAATTATTTCCTTTGCTCCTTAAGTATCTAATGACATGCCGTCCGAAGTCAGTTGCACAGTTTGCTGAAAGCATATTTGTAACGGTAAATGATAAGAATAAAAAGCAATTTCTAGATATTCTTAACAAAAGAATGCTAGTATTAAGTAAATCACAGCAAAGCAGAATAAATAAAATTTCAAAAAGATTAAAATGAAAGGCATACCAAAATTTCCCAAAGAATACTTCCTGAAATATAGCACTAAGCCTGTTGATATAAAACCCTTTGATCCAAAAATAAAGGGGGTTGCAAAACAATACGCAAGGAAACTAAATAGGCTTATTAGCGATTTTGAATTAAAAGTGATGCACAGAGGGGCAACTGCCTTTGGTATATCAGGAAAAGAAGATATTGAATTCGGAATCTATCCGGACGAAGATCAGTGGTTTATGTTGCTGATGCATCTTATAAATCACTTTCAAAAAATTGACAACCTTGAAGAAAACTATGCAAGGTTTAACGATAAGTTTAGGGGTTATGATATAGAGATTATCTTGATGAAAGGACATGATGCAAAAGTAGATAAATGTCTAATTGAGTATCTATTGTCCCACCCCAGACTACTCAAGCAATACGAAGACGTAAAAGAAAAATATGCATACTCAGGAAGAGAATATGCGATTCACAAGGACAAATTTCTAAGAAAGATTATTAAATTAATACCGGAGTAAAAGTGCACAATCTTGCGATTATTCAACCATGTTAGGCAAAAAAGAAGTTAGAATTCTACCTTCTTGCGAATATTAGCGAGATGCTGTTTGAATTTACCTTTGTTTGGGCAACAGTATAAATTTCTCCATCTATTCTAAGTTCTATGCTAGTTAAAGTCTTGTTACATCCGCTGACAATGATATCAATGGCTTCTGCCATTTCAGATCCCTCTTTTACCTTATATACATCATCTCCTACCATTAGAGCTTCAAATTCAATTAATCGACTAGGTTTATCAACCAAGTTCATAACAATAGAGGCATCATTCATCAGTGTCCACCACCCTGAATAATCAGTGCCGGAAAAATCAATTTTTAGTATTAACTTACTGTTTTCTATCAGGATTTTGTATGCTCCCTCTACCCTTTCGTACCAAGCCGACTCACTTTGTTTTAGTATATCTCCCATCACATAGTTTGCGATTTTCTCATCGAATGTCATCTTTGCGTACTGAGAATCGTCACTTGTGTGGAACTGAGCATCAAAATCTTTAAGCCTGAGAATGGTTGTTCCAGATATAAAATCCTCACTATCATAATCATAGTAATACTGCCAGTCGAGGTAAATTTCCTCTATGTCGGCGGGAATTTTATGAGTAATGTGTTCGTCCAATTGGGATTCGGATTCAATGAAGGTTTCTGATTGTGTAGCTTCCCCAAGAATCTCAGATCTGTCAGATTGTTCAAAAAAGTCTTCACTTTTGCCTGTGAATTCAAGACCGAGAGCGTTTGAAAGAAAAGAATTTTCAATAGGTCTGAAGAAGACAATGGGAAAAGTTACAAGCGATATAAGAACCAGAATTATCGTAGCCTTAAGCTTTGGATTTAACTCTTTGATCTTTTTCATTTATTTTAATTATCAAAAATTATTTAATTTCATTAAAGCATTATTTTTCTCACTTCTCTGAATTTTAGCTCTTTTTATGGCTTTTTTCAAAAGATCGATCGACTTGTCATATGTTTCCTTGTCGACTGGGTACGGATATCCATCTTTCCCCCCGTGGGCAAAGGAATACTTTACAGGGTCTTTCCAGTCGGCTTTTGTACCAAAGGCGAGTTCAGCGATAAGAGTCAAGGCCCTAATCGACTTCGGCCCCACTCCATAGACTCCTAGCAGATCTTCAAACTTTTCAGGTTGTGTTTCATATGTTGACAGGAGAACCTTCTCTAAATTTTTAGGCAGCATATCATCTCTTTCTATCCACTCTCTTCTGGGTAAGCTCAAAGTTGTAATTTTCTTATATTCTTTTAGAATTTTATCTGGTTTTTCCTTGGAAATCTCAGAAATTACCTTTCTAGAATTTGTGCTTTGAGGTGAAGTGAGATTTAGGACATTTGTAAGTTTTCTGTCATCGCAAATAGCGCTTTGTGGTTCGTTTACAAAATCTGTAAACTTTTCGGACATCCAGTGATACCGCCGTGCATTCCGGCTCTTTATATTCATGCCCTGCTGAACAACAGCCCAAGTTCCATTCATTGTAAAGAAAAAGTTGTGATGATAAAGTTGGTATCCATCCTGTACTGCAGTTGAGTCAACTTTTGCACTCATACGACTTGCATAAATTAACTTTTCAGGGTTTACAGAAATACTGACCTTTTCACCCCAATATTCAATCTCTTTTGGAGTCTTCCGGCTAGTTCTTCCTTTTCCTCCAGCAACAAAGAAGTTTAAATCCTTTTCTAGTCCTTTAATGCCTTCTTTTAAGGCTCCGCAGGTTACTGTTGTTAAACCTGAAGAATGCCAGTCGTAACCTAAAACACAACCAAAGGCTTGAAACCAGTAAGGGTCTGATAGACGCACAAGCATTTCGTGTGAGCCAAATTCTTCAATAATTGCAATTGTAATTTCTCTTGCCAATTTTTCCATGCGGGAAAATAACCATCGCGGGGCTTTTCCCCAGTGCATCGGAAGATTTGCAATACCTGTTCTCATGGGTGAAAATGGTCAAAGGTAAAAGGTATAAAGTATATGTTGCTAACCAGATTTATTTCTATCATTGATAAGGCTGAAAAGTAATCTTTCAAGATCTTGGGCTGATGAAAGTGCTGTGTATACTTTTTCTCTTTCTAATTTATATTCCTGATATAAAAAAGATATTAGGTATTTGGATTCTTCAAGATTCCTATATGCTCTGTCTAGGGAAAGTAGCGGCCTGCTTTTTGTCCTTCTTATACCATCTCTTGATAACCCCTGAATGATATTGAAAACAATTGAAATCGATATTCTCCGCAACGCAATTCCTGTCCCGAAAAGTTTCTCTTCCTTTAGACCTCGTGCTACTTTGAATGATTTATGTGCAAATTTATCTGCCAGAGTATATATCTCCCGAAGTGTTTGTGACTTTCTCATAATTGTGTTTTTACAATTTTAGATAACACTTCTGGGGTTGTTTTAGAGTTTTAGGGTAACAGCCTTCGTCAATCTTCAATCTTCAATCTTCAATCTACTGTGTTCTGAGCGTGCTTGTAATGAGTTTCCCGCATTGCCGAAGGACAATTAAGAATTAAAAATAAAATTGGAATTGAAAAATGTAAAAGTCATAAGTCTAAAAGCTTTATTGCCACTTATAGCCTTAATAGTTGCTCTAGCTCCTTATAATAGAGAATTCTTTGTATTCGATTTTCAATGACTTTTAGTATTATACCTACTTTCATGTTAAGGTTTAGTTAACGAGTAAAATGTAAGGCAGGAGATTCAACAAAAGCATGGATCTCCTCTTTTTGTAAGTTGTATTTAGGCTTATGTCTCAAGATTTCGAACTTTTGTAGTTGTTTTGCTTCTTTTTTGCTGTCACATTCAATGTAGTTGATGTAGGTGATGTCTAACCACTCATTAGTATAGAACTTATCAAGAAGCTCTTCTCTTAGTCGTCCCTTCTCTGCTCGTCCAATATAATAGATTGGGTAAAGTGAATTCTCGTCAGCAATTCCTCGAAGATAATAAACGCCATTCACGTTTGGAACGAAATTCTTTATCGCATTTCTGCTGTAAACCATAAGAGTTGTTGGTTTATGGGTCATGATAATAAATTAAAAATTAAAAATTGAGGATTAAATTTAGAATTTCTTAATTCTAATAAATAATAGAACAAACAATAGAACGTGTCAAGTATTTTATAAAAATGTTCTTGACTTTTATTTTCAAAGTAATTTATAATGAGGGTGGAAAAGATTTGTTCGATTTTTTGTTCGTTAACTTGGGGTACAGGATCCTGTATTCCCATCTTTAAAATTTTAAAGATTTCAGAATGAAAAAATTGCATCCCACACAGGATAAACTTCTAAATCTGCTTCGAAAAAATATTGACGATCCGCTTACAATACGTGAAATTCAGGATGAACTAAATATTTCTTCCACGAGTGTTGTAGCACATCACATTACTCAACTTGAGAAAAAAGGATATCTTAAGCGAAACCCAAATAACCCCAAAGACTACCAGATTCTTTCTGATTCTCCTGAGAAACTTATTACATACTTAAATCTCTATGGTCTTGCTCAATGCGGTCCAAAGGGGTCAATACTTGAGGGTGATCCTGAAGATAGAATTCCGATAGCATCACGGCTTGTTTCCTTTCCTGTCGTTGAAGCCTTTATGGTAAAAGCTAAGGGAGATTCTATGGAACCGAAGATTCATGAGGGCGACTTTGTGATAGCACGCAAAGGTAATGAGGCTGAAAGTGGGAATATTGTAGTCTGTGTAAATGGCGGAGAAGCAATGATTAAAAGAATCAAAAAAGAGAACGATAGTGTGATTTTAATTTCTGAAAATTCAAGTTATTCGCCGTTCCTTGCTGCTTCAGATTTTCGAGTTGAAGGTGTGGTGAAGGGAGTGATTGCTAGGACGTTGTAAAAGAAGCAAACCCTTCGATTCCACTCATGGCTAGCAGCTTACAGCTAATAAAGAAAAGCTAAATCGAACAAAAACTGATCACTAGAGGATTGATTATTTACTTAAAGTCAAATTAATTACTATTCAGTCTATGCACAAAAAGAAAGATAGCTTAACAAAATTTATGCAGTTTATGTTTGAAGTCGGAACTTTAAGAAAGGTTCTCAGGTCACACAGGCAAACTCTTTTGACTGATGATCTTTCAGATAATATTGCCTCCCATTCGTATAGAGTTGCAATGATAGGATATTTACTAGCAAAAGCTGAAAAGGCTAAGGCAAATAAAGTGGTTCTTATGTGTTTGGTTCACGATATTAGTGAGGCTAGGTCCGGGGACCAGAACTGGGTGTACAAAAAATACGTCAGGGTTTTTGAGAATGAAATCATGAAAGATCAGCTGGAAGATTTAACACAAGACAATGAACTTTTACAGATAGCACAGGAGTATGAAAGAAGAAGAAGCAAGGAAGCAAAAATTGCCAAAGATGCCGATCTCTTGGATCAAGTTTTTTTATTGAAAGAATATGCAAATAACGGTAACCAAGAAGCTAGTGAATGGTTAGTAGGTAGAGAGCAGGAGAAACGGATGTACTCCTCTACAGCGAAAATGATTGCCCAGAAAGTAAGGGGGAATTCTGTACACTGCTGGTGGGATGATTTGTGGACGGCGGATAGGAGGTAGAAGAAGCAATCTACAATTGTCAATCTTCAAGGATCAATTAAAAAGTAATAATGGCGAATGAAGTATTAAGAATTATACAAATATATAATTGTACAGATATGCAATTAAAAACTAAGAATTAATTATTAGAAAATCATTCAGATCTTTCAATCACCTGATCGATTTGATCACTTCGTTCATTTAATCATCTTAATCATTTTAATCTTTAATCATTCACTACAGATGAACAAGAATAACAAAGAAGTAGAATTCAAGTACCGGGTAAAGAACAAATCAAAGCTTTTAAAGTGGCTTAGGAAGAATGCTAAGAAGGCATACGAGTATCGCCAGGTTGACAGGTATTACACTCCCCCACATAAGAATTTCTTTGATAAGGAATATCCAAATGAGTATTTAAGAATCCGCCAGTCAGGTGACAAATTTTCAATTACCTATAAATATTGGTATGCAATGAAAGGCACCAATGAGCATTCTCACTGCGATGAGTATGAAACGGATGTAGAGAATGGCGAACAAATGAAGAAGATATTTAAAGCTCTAGATTTTAAGTTGCTGGTAATAGTTGATAAACACAGGACTGCTTATAATTACCAGAACTTTGAAATTGAGATTGATAACGTAAAAAGCCTTGGGTTTGTTTGTGAAATTGAACTTAAAGACGGCTACAAGACTATTGAGGATGCACATAGGATGATTAGAAAATTAGCTCGCGAATTAGGATTTGCTGAAAAGGATCGTGGGGCAGATCTGAAATTAGGTTACGCTTTTTTGATTGCCAAGAAGAAAGGAATAGTTTGAAGTTATAAAAAAAAGCCCCCCGACCGGCTAACTTGTAACTAACAAGGGGTTTAAACCCCTTGTCCAAACGAAGTATTCAATGTTCAGAGACCTGCTCCTGCAGATAACTCCTATTCACAGCCCATTTATGCTAATATTTACCTGCTATGAAAATAGACAGAAAATACTTTGTCCCAATTGGCTGTATTTTTATTGTTATCACTATTCTACTCTCATTTGGTATTTATTTTACTTTGAACCTGATATTCTCAGGTAAAGAAGCAATTGAAGAAGAGACAGGGGCAGCCGAGACTACATCTATCTTGAAAGAAGAAGGCAGTTCAAAAAGTTCAAATGATCCAATTCAGCTTATTTTTATCCATCACTCAACTGGCGAGAATTGGCTTGCAGATGAAAACGGCGGGCTTGGAAAGGCTCTTGCTGAGCACAATTATTTCGTTAGCGATACCAATTATGGCTGGCCTTCTACAGACTCAGCGGGCTCATCTCAAGGAAGCTCAGTCCAGGTGGTTCAAGGTATTGGTGATTATACAGATATTGGTCACTGGTGGTTGTGGTTTAGGGGAAGAAGCAGCAACAATATTCTTAAGGCTTTGTATGAAGAATCGAGCCAGAATTCAGAGTATACAAGATTGGATAATAATCCAGGAGGTGAAAATGAAATAATTATGTTTAAATCCTGTTTTCCGAATTCGGCTTTAAAAGGGAATATTACTGATACTGTTCCAGAGATAGGAAATAATCCTTTAGTGGGCGAAAGTAGCGATAGTGTCTACCACACTTTGGCAAATGCAAAAGGGATCTATATTGATTTGCTAAATTATTTTAAAGATAAGCAGGATAAGTTATTCATTGTTGTTACTGCTCCACCTCTAAGTGATTCTACGTATGCATCAAATGCTATGGAATTTAATAGATGGCTTGCTAATGATTGGTTGAAAGATTATGAGTACGATAATGTGAAAGTCTTCGATTTATTTACTATTCTAGCTGATGAAAAGGGAATATTAAAATATCCTTCGAGAGAAGGTGATGATCACCCTTCCAGAGAAGGAAACCTCAAAGCAACCGAAGAATTCATAGTATTTATAGATGAAGCTGTTGAAGAGTGGCAAGGATAAAGAGTCGATAAACGATTGAAGATTAAGACGATTAATCAATAAAATCGTCCTAATCATCTTAATTGATTTAGCAGATTTAAAAATTATAAACTTTTAACTCAATGTTTAAAATACCAGAAGTAAAAAGAAAACTTTATAAAGACGGCAGGAAGCAGATTGGGGAGATATATCAGGCTTTATCAAAACTTTCCGGCAATAGCTGGGAGTATGAAAAGGTTTGTGATTCAGTGGCCGATTCAGATGATGACAGTAAAATATCGTTACCAATTCTTTGTATTAAAACTGTAGAAGAAGGAAATGCAATATGGTTAATTTCAGGAGTGCACGGCGAAGAGCCCGCAGGTCCTAATGCTTTATCTGAGGGGATCGATTTAATTAAAAAGCTTGGAGAAAAATCTCCCGTTGTCTTGCTGCCCTTATGTAACCCGCTTGGATACTATCGCAGCTGGAGATACTTGAATATGAAAAAGTATTCTGAAAGTGTAGAAGGCTTAAGTGTTGGGGACAGTGAGCACTTGCTCTTAAATGGAAACAACCAAGCTCGCAAGAAAGAAGCGTCAAATAAAGAAGCTGAAAGTTTAGCAGATTATATCGTAAAATTAGCCAAGAGATATCCTCCGAAGCTTTCAATAGACTTGCATGAAGACGACATGATACCAAAGGGGTATGTGTATTCTCAAGGGAAACTCGGAGCAAATGATAAGATAGCACAAAATGTTGTAAAAGTTCTTATTCAGAATGGAGTAAAAATTCTAACTCAAGGAAAGACAAGATTTGGTGAGAGAATCATCAATGGAGTAGTAAGTAATGTTCAGGATGGTTCAATTGATGAATTACTTGCCTCTGACAAGATTTATTTTAAAGGAGATGTCATACAAGGGCCGTCTGCTAAAACAGCTATTGTAGTTGAGACTCCGGCACAGGAATTGCCTCTTAGAGCAAGAGTGAATGCTCATTTGTCAATCATAAGGTCAATAGAAGAATTTGTTTAGGACTGCCTTCGTCTATTTGTTAAATATCTTCTCTGCAGCTTCTCTTGTTTCTTTAATTAATTTTATATCACCAAGGTTCGCGATTTTTAAATCTGGAATTCCTGCCTGCTTTGTGCCATATACTTCTCCAGGGCCCCTGTTTGCAAGATCAAAGTTGGCCACTTTAAGCCCGTCATTTACCCTTGAAAAGTATTTCAATCGTTTGATGGCATCCTGAGAGGTATTTTTACTGGTAAAAAGGAAACACCATGACTCTTGCTTAGCCCTTCGGCCTACTCTTCCTCGTAGCTGGTGTAACTGAGCTAAGCCGAAACGCTCAGCTCCTTCAATCACTATGATACTTGCATTGGGAACGTCCATACCGACCTCTATGACTGAGGTGGATACAAGAATATCAGTTTTGTCTTGTTTCATGCGAAGAATTTTTTCATTCTTTTCATCTTCAGTCAGTCTGCCATGCAGTAAATCAATTCTCAAATTTGGAAAAATCTCTGTTTCGAGTTTCTCGTACTCAGTTATGACAGCTTTTGTTTGCAACTTTTCACTTTCTTCAATTAAGGGACATAACCAGAAAACCTGCAGGGATTCATCTTTAATTTTTGACTTGATCCAATTATATGAATCTTTCCTTTTGCGCTGTGGAACAAGGTAAGTCTTCGTAGGCAATCGTCCCTCCGGCATCTCATCAATTATTGAGATATCTAAGTCGCCAAAAAGTGTCAATGCTATGCTTCTTGGTATGGGAGTAGCAGTCATTGTGATCTTGTGCGGAGTGGTCTTGTTCTTACCCTTACCCTGTGAAACAAGTAGATTACGTTGTTCTACACCGAAACGATGCTGTTCATCGACTATTAATAATCCAAGCTTTGAGAATAAGTCATCTTGGCGGTGAAGAAGTGCATGAGTCCCGATAATAAGCTGATAGCTATCAGCTGACAGCTGATGGCTTTGCTCCTTGGTATTTCCAGTTACTAGTCTTAACTTGTAATCTTTAAGCATACCCTTAAGTGTTTCGTAGTGTTGCTTGGCTAAGATTGCTGTTGGTGCCATAAGTGCAACCTGATAACCTGATTTCATAACCGGAATTGATACAGCTGCTGCTACTAATGTTTTTCCACAGCCTACATCACCTTGCAAGAGTCTATTCGCCGGGTATTCTTTCTTTAGGTCACCAAGTATTTCCTTTATAGCTTTAAGCTGAGCTTTTGTCGGCTCAAAATCCAGTCTTTTCAAGAATTTGTCTACTTCCTCTTTGTATTTGTGAAAAGCAGGAGCTCTTAAAGCTTTCCTTTTTTGAATTTTATCAACGAGTTTCAGCTGAATATTTAAAAGCTCATCAAAAGCTAGTCTTTTTTTTGATTTTTCGAGACTCTTAAAGGCGGTTGGAAAATGTATCTCAACAATAGCATCTTTTAGTGGCATCAGCTCGTAACATTCCTTTATTGTTTGTGGAAGGGGGTCTTTGATACTATCAAGAAGGTAGGTAAGTTTTTTGATTAAAAATTTAATACGCGATCTGAGCCATTTACTTGTTATTCCGTCTGTAAGAGGATATATTGGGCTTATAGTTCCAAGATGGGTGAAATCCGCACTTTTTGCCTGTTCGTACTGGGGCGAATAAAGCTGGGGCTTGTTACGCTTAGGGTTAAGCTTACCATTGAGTAAGATAGTTGAACCAATGGGCAAGTTTCTCTTTAAAAATGGCTGATTAAACCAAATTACATCAATTTTTCCGCTCTCGTCACTAACAACACCTTCTGTTATGAATTTACCGAATTTAGTTCTGATATTTCTTATGCTTTCTACATTTACAAGGACTGTTTTTTTCTCGATTGTATTTAGTTCGCTGATAGTTGATATGTCACTAGTATCAGCGTGACTTACAGGAAAATAAAAAAGCAGATCCTCGATTGTTGTAACACCCAATTTCCCTAATATTTCTTTATATTTAGGGCCAACGAGAGGTATTTTATCTACCGTATCAGTTAGTTTAGGCATATTCTGTCCATTAATGCTAAATATTTATGACATTACAATAGTTAGGATGGGTACAACCACAATTCCTACAAGTATGGAAATGAGTATGATCCACCATATAATTTGTCTGTGTTTTTTGGTAATCTTCATAGTACTATGTAATTATTTAATTATTCAAAGATATAAATATTCAATTAAAAATTAACAATGTAGTTCTTAGCTAACAGATATCAGCTGCTACCCTACTCCCAATGTGCTTCAAGGATCCTAGAATTGCTAAACTGCTTTACATAGGCACAGTCTGATTTGTGTATTCTTATTCCTCTTTTTATTGTATTTAATGCTATTATTGAATCTCCAAGTTTTGGATCACAGCATTTTGCTTTGCTGTACTCAGTTTGAGTGGATCCTTCAATTGATATTAAGCCGTTTTTCGTTGATGTTTCTTTCTTCTCTTCTTCTTGCGGAAACAATGCTGCAATGATTTTTTCAATGTTTATAAGGTCAAAACCTATATTTGCAAGCAGGCCGTCAATATCCCTCGCATTATTTTTATATATTAGAATGTCAATTTCGTTTTTTCTTTGTTTGTAAAGTTCTTTGAATGAAGTCCGATACCTTTTGAGAGAGCTGTTTAGTTTCTGGTAACCCTTTTCAATTGCTTCTTTTCTCTCCTTTTCTCGCAGTACATGCTTTATTTTTCCTCTTGTTCCTCCTGATGCGACAAATTCAAGCCATTTGGGCATTGGGTAGCGGGCATTTTTGTCAATAATAATTTCAATTTGGTCGCCTGTTTGGAGTTGATAGTCCAGCGGGACCATTTTGCCGTTCACTTTAGCCCCTCGACATTTATTTCCAATCTCGGTATGGACTGAATAAGCAAAATCTATAGGAGTGCCTCCTTTTGGAAGTTTTTTTACCTCATTGTCCGGTGTTAATACAAAAACATTATTTTTAAAAACATTGGTCTTATAGATTTTGTCGTCAGTATCTTCCTCTCCTCTACGAAAAATATTAATCTTTTTTAACCATTCAAAAGCAAAGGATGGAAGGGGATTTCTCCTACCCGAAAGCTTATATGCTATATGGGATGCCGGGCCGAATTCGTTATAATCATTCATTTCAAATGTGAGAATCTGGATTTCAGAGATTTTATTTTTATCACAGAAGATGGTTGTCTGAAGAGCTTGGTATCCGTTTGGTTTCGGATTTGCAATGTAATCGTCAAATTCTCCTGTCAAAGGATGCCATGTCGAATGGATTATTCCAAGAACTTTATAACAATCCTCCTTTGTTTTGACCAAGATTCGAAACCCATAGTTATCATAAATTCTCCCATATTCTGATTCGGAATGAATTTTTCCTTCCCGCAGGTATTTTTGAATTTTTTGATAAATAGCATAAATGCTTTTTTCTCTTCCAATGACTTCGCTTTTTACCTTATTCTCTTCAAGTATTTTTGTTATTTTTTCAATGATTTTCTTAATGTAATCGCGTCTTCTTCTATGAGTCCTATCAAGATACCTCTCTATTCTTTTGTATTCTTCGGGGTTTAGTATTCTAAAAGCAGCATCATCAAACTGTCTCTTGAAAAAGCCAAGCCTTAAGTAGTCTGAAAGTGTCGAAAATACGTACTTTATCTCCTTTGCATATGACTTTTGCCTTTGTGGACTGAGTCCTTCAATGGTCTGGGCGTTATGCAATCTGTCTGCAAGTTTGATGATAACGGCCCGGACATCTTTTGCGGCAACTATAAAGAATCTTCTAAGGTTTTCGACTGAAGATTTTGTGATCTTTTTGTCTTCTGTATGTCGCAGGTTTGTAACTCCATTTACTAGTCTTCCGACTGTTGCGTTAAATTCTTTTTTAATTTTTTTCTGCGGGACATTGCAATCTTCCATAACATCATGAAGCAGTGCTGCTGCGATTGTGTCTCTACCTAGACCTAATTCTGATATGAAATATGCTGCATAAAGAGGATGGACTATATATGCTTCACCTGTTTTACGCTTCTGGCCCCTGTGGCACTTTTTTGCGAATTCGTAAGCTTTCTTTATAAAACTAACATCATCTCTGCTTAGATTTTTTGAATTTTTTATGACATCATCAATGGTAATTTTTTTCATGCGCAACGGTAAATGATCTAGGTGATTTAATGCTCTAGATGATCGAATGAATAATATCATAGTGGTGGTGAACAGTAAACCGGATAAGTTGGAAGCTATAGGTGTTTAATCCTCAATTGACAATTAAGAATTAAAAAAGAAAAATTAAGAATAGGTGATCTGGCGTCAAATAAATCTAACAGCTAAAAGCTATAAGCTACTTTCCTTCCATCCTCCACCCTCTGCCCTTCAAGGTCCTAATTGTGTATCTATCTCTTATCTTGTCTCTGACACGTGCTACAGCTTTATAAATAGCCCATTCCGAGTAAGTATCAGCGGTTTGATCTAAAATCAAAGAAAGCTGGTCTTTGTCAATTATTATTCCAGGGTTCCTTATAAACAAAGTAAGAATTTTTCTGTCGGTTTTAGTTAAGTCTGGAAACAGCTTGTCCAAGCCTTCAATCTCGTTGTTTTTCAAATATTCAACGAGCAGTTCGGAAAAGATTGTGCCGTTATTGTTTAAAACTCCAATTTGGATTTGCTCCTCTATTGTCAATTTCGTTATTAATTCCGCTATCTCGGCTAGTCGGAAGTTAAGAGGCTGGTACTTTACAAGCTTTCTTGTGTGATCAAGGATTTTTTCACCCTCGTAATAAATTGCCATACAAATGGAGTAAACAAGAGCAGGATTTCCACCGCTTAAAAATAGTATTTTCTTAGTAAGATCAAGGGGGATGTTCCACTTATACTCATCATTGTTGATCTTGATAATTCTTTTGACGCCTTCAAGTCCGAAATTGTCAATCTTGCGAAGTGGGGTAAACAAATTGTTACCGTTTTGAAGGTACTTATCGGCGTGTTTGAAAATTGTGTAGTTAGCTACTGTAAGAACTGTGAAATTTTGTTGGTTTAGTTCTCTTATTGCGCTAAGGAATCTGAAAAGTCTTTTATAATTTGGACTATAAACTTCGCTTAGGATTACCACCAGCTTGTTACTTTCAAGGTACTTTGCCATAGTGATCTCATTAATCTTTCCCTGTCCAGTAATACGGGAGAATTCTTTTTCAAGAATATCTATTTTGTTGTTTTCAAGCTCCAAGTTTAGGAATACAAGTTCTATTTCGGGGTATTTCGTATTTAAAAGAAGTGCTATGTGTTTTGCGAAATAATCCATCCCGTATCCAGGGATTCCATATATTCCTGCGCATTGACCACTAGAAAGTAAACCAAGAACTTCCTGTGTAACACTGCCAAAGTGATCTTTTGGTAATTGTTGTATAATTGAGGAATTTATAAATTGATTCATTTGTCCAAGTATTATGTATTACGAGGGCAGATCGTTATATTAAGAATTCTAACCGCATTCGACTTGCAAGTCAAGTGTCCAAGATGTTTTTGTGAGAAGAAATTTGTCAAAATTACGATCCTGATATTGCTAACTTGCCACTTTAAGTTTTGGACAAATATTTTGTGAAAATATTGTGTATTAAGTAGCTCACTGATATAATTGGCATATCATTACTATTTAACATTCAAATCTGGAAATTCATAATGGAACAAGACACTTTACAAGTAGTAGATACAGCTTGCACCCAGGTACAGAGTGTTAATAAACTCCTTACAGGGGAGATGCCTGGTTTATGCCGGACGGATGCTGTAACTTGGAGGGAAGGGATATCTTTGACAGCTCGTGTGGGAAGAAGGACTGAGGGTGGTCCTCTACTATTAGAGATTGTAAATGTAACTCCAGGTGTTGCTCAGATAGAAAAGATTCCAGCTGGGGCAGTCTATTGGGGGAAACCTGTACTAGAAGAGTATGCTAAGGGGACTGTATTATTTTCAATTGATGTTTCACTTGACCATGAACGTAGCCAGGATAATGTTTTAGCAAGGAGTATGAACATTGTTCTTGCTATGCAGGAGGCTTTAGAGCAACTGAGGTCGAGAGTGCCTGTAACGCACGTTATGGATGGATTGAGAGAATGTTTTGGGGTTACTACTACTTCAATAGAAGTATAAAGTAATATTTAATACTTCTTTATTTGTTTCTCTTTTTTGACATTAAACCTAAGATTTCATATTCTAGAGTATAGGATTTTACTTCTTATATTGGAAATTATGGCAGTTGATTCACCAGAAGCTGATACTTTAGGAGCACAAGCTGAGGCACTTTGGAGATCGTATGCTATGACCGCGATAGCAGTTGAATTTAAAGCTGGAGAAAGGCGATATGGGGTTATAGTTGAGACAACGAAAGGTAGAGGTCTTGATGAGAAACGAAGTATAAATATAGGTATTGTAGAATTAGCACAAGATGCAAAGTTACCAGATACTACAGCGAGGCCAATACTCGGTTGGATAAATATCATGAAAAATCTTGGAAAACCATTCGAATTGGGAAAGCAACTGGCTGCAATTCCAGGACCTTGGAATGAGAGAAGTATTACTGTTGTAGCAGCTTTAAATAATGTCACCCTTTTGGGTAAAGCGGATTTGGTCTCTTTAGTTAAGGCTATTATGACTGCCTTAGGCAGGGATGATGTTGATGCAGCTATGTTAAACGTTGCGCTTGGACAAATAAGAGGAGAAATTGGAAAGGTAGGAGTTGAGCCGGCTTTAGCATTAAGAAAAGCGTTGCCAGGGCAGAGGTAGAGATTATAGAATTATTCTTGTGACTTTTATTCCTTTGTGATATAAGAAGCTGAATCCCCCATGATATTTATTCCCCAGGCAATGATCTATTTTATTGAAACACATGTTGGGGTATAAATTGGAAAAACAGTTCCGATTAAAGAACTATGATTATTCTTCAAGTGGCTATTATTTTGTTACCATCTGTACTGCTAATCGTAAACATTTTTTCGGTGAGGTCAAAGATCAAAAGATGAATTTAACCACATTAGGGAAAATGGTACAGAAATGCTGGGTAGATATTCCAAATCATTTTTCATATACCAGATTAGATACGTATGTTGTTATGCCGAATCATTTACACGGGATTATCATAATAGATAGATGTCGTAGGGATAGAATGAATTTAGGTAGGGATGGAATATATTCCATCCCTACCGGTTTGTTACCACATGATCCGTTTGATAAATCTAGGATGGTGGAAAAGAAAATTGTTGAATTGCAACCACAAAAAAAATCATTATCAATTATCGTTCGTGTGTTTAAGGCAGCAGTGACAAAATGGTCACGAGAAAATGATTGGGAATATCGTGTTTGGCAGTCTAGGTTTCATGACCGTATCATCCGAGATGAAGATGAACTAGATCGTATTCGTGAATACATAGAGAATAATTCCTTGAATTGGGATGAGGATAGAAATAATCTTGATGGATAGGTACGGGATATATTCCTGTCCCTACAGGATTTTTATGAATCTCCTTTTACCTATTTTTACAACCGAACCTGCTTTTAGATCCAGTTTTTGGTCTAGAGAATCTACCCTTTTCCCATCAACCTCGATGCCTCCTTGTTGAATTAATCTTTTTGCCTCAGCATTACTGACTACAAATCCCTTCTCAACCAATAATTTTGCAAATTCTAAGGCATTTGTCTCGCCTTTATATTCTAATTCCTCCATCTCTTCGGGAAGCTCTCCTTTTTGGACGGTTTTTTCAAAGTGCTCCTGGGCTTTTTGAGCTTGCTGTTCATCATTAACCATCTCAACTATTCTGAAGGCAAGTTTCTTCTTCAGCTCCATCTGCTTTCCTTCTGCAAGATCCTTCTTCACTTGTTTCAAATCGATATCTGTAAGTGATTCAAAACTCCCTTCAATCATGTCATCAGACCAGGACATGATTTTCCCGTACATGTTTTCTGGAGTATCTTTTGAAGAAATGGCATTTCCTGTTGTTTTACCCATCTTTTCACCAGAGGTATCTTCTAGAAGTTTGTTTGCAAGGACAAATTTCTCTTTTTCGATTAATTCTTTCGAAAGAATTCTTCCGGTGAGCATGTTAAATATCTGATCCGATCCACCCTGCTCAAGATCGACCTGCATGACGACACCGTCGAATCCCTGCATCAAAGGATACATAGTCTCATGTAGTCTTATCGGCTTATTCTCTTTAAGCCGTTTTTCAAACATGTCATGAGAAAGCAGATGCTGAAGTGTAACGCTTCCCATGATCTGCAGCCAATCTTCAAGTGTAACCGTTGATAGCCAGTCATAATTGTTTAGAATTGTTACTGGATTTTTCTTCCATTCGAGGTTTATGAATTTCTCGGCAGTGCTTTTGTAACTTTCAAAATTCTTCCATACCTGTTTCTTCGTAAGTGGTTCTCGGGTGTATTGCTTATCTGGGTCCCCGATCATTGCTGTAAAGGCGCCGATCAGAAAGATTACTTGATGACCAAGTTCTTGAAATTTTGCTAATCTTCTCATCCAGATGAAGTGTCCAACATGCAAAAAATCTGCCGTAGGGTCAATACCAGTGTAAAGTCTAAGCCTTTCTCCGGACATCATTCTTTTTTTGAGAGTTTCTTTATCAGGAAAAATTTCCCTTACGCCTCGAGTAAGAACTTCTTCGATCCTAGCTTCATCTGTTACAACGTCCATTTTAGGTTCAGCAAGTTTAACCATGTCAAAGTATTTCTGCCAACGGTTTACATTTTTGTTTTGTTTCATTTTTTTTATTTAAGAATTTATTACTTGAATGTGAACTATTACTATTATAACTATACAAGTATTAGTGCAATACCTCAAATTTGTCATTTTATCTATATAGGTATTGAAAATTGTAAAAGCTGTTTTGTTGTGTCAGTTTTTTTTGTGTCGTCATGTTGGTAATAAAAAATCCCCTAATCAATATCGATAAAAAAGATAATGATTAAGGGACTCTTTGGTCGAACAGAGTTTTTTTTGAACGGAATAAATTCCGTTCCTACAAATGTCGTTACCACCTTTATTTATCCAAATGTTGCCACTTGGACCTTGTTATCCACTGAAAGAATTTGATAAATCAAATTCCTTCGGAAATGGATTATTTCTGTAACGGGAAATCCTGTCCCGCTTAGGGGATGCTCTAGAGGGTAATTCATTCCGTATATTACAAATTCGCAGGACCATTTGTTTGCTGGGTTGATTCTTGACCACGATAAATCGTGGTTCTACGGAATTACTAGTATCTCTTTCAAAGCATTTTTTGTATTCTATTTGTTCGATTATAACAGGATGAGAATTAGGTATGCAAATTGCTATGTTATTTCAGTTGAATTTATGCGGGGTTTGAATAAACCTTATGGTTCGCCAGCTAAGGAATAATAAGTTAATTTCCCTTCTTTTCTTTGAGTTACTATCCCTTCCTCTAGGAGTTGTTTTAAGATGTCCATCCGCCTTGGTATGTCGGCAAAAAGATCTCTTGGTCGTATACCTTGTGGTCCTGCTTCTTCTATAATATGCAGAATCTGTGCTCTCCTTTCGTTTGTTGAAGCGGAATTCACTGAACCGGATTCGGCTGCATGTGTTTGTATAAGTTCTGGCACAACAGATCTCCACTCTAACTGAGCCCACTGTGCTGAAAAACCTCTGTCATCATTAGCTGTTGCATAGAAAATTGGTTCTATGAGTTCCCTTTTTAATCTATTTCCTAGCTCTGTTATCGAAACAAATGAATGTCTGATTCCTGATTGAAATCCTATGTCGTCGCAAATACCATGCTTGGTAAGATATCGAAGAATGTTACTGATGTGGTGTGAAGTAGATTGTTTTACATTAGGGAGACACCTACAGATAAAATCTGCACTAACTGTTCCGTATTCGAATAAAATATCGATCACTTGCTGAGATAGTGTCGGTCTGTAATGATATAATGGTGCCATTTCGCGTATCGCTCCTTGTCTCAACTGATACTGAGTCCAACCTGAATCCTCAAAATCAACAGATTCAAAATTTACGAGTCCGAGTTCGCGTAACTTTGCAAGAGTAGGACCTATTACTTTTCTAGATATCCCAATGCTATTTTCGAGTTCTATTTCAGTTATTTCGCTTCCTTCATTTTGAGCAAGTACTCGAAGTATTCTTGTCCGAGTTATCGCGGCGGTTATTTCTGTTTTAGAATTTGCTGGTCCAAATATTGTCTGTAATGAGTGAGGTATTCTTAACTCGGTAGCCTGGTGGAGTATGAATCTGGCTATAGGCAAGCCATGATTTCTTCCTTGGTCTGTTATCTCATAATACTCTCCGGGTAAGTCTGACTCTTGAACAAGTCCAGCTGGCACTAGTACATTCTGGCATGAACCAGCTTGTGATCTTCGATTCATCTGCCAGACTCCACCTGAGACTTCCTGAAAGACATTGTAAAGTTCTGAAGGCGATAATGGACCGCTGTGCTCAAGTGTTAAAAGTACGACACATCTAGGTGCAGAATTTAACAGTCCTGAGAAGACAGCTCTTGTAAGCTCTGATTCGTGATTATATTGTGTTTCTTGACCTTGTTCCGCTTCCAATTTTCTGTATCAGTTGAACTTAAAATATATAATAATTATATCAATCTCATGGTATTTTGTCGAAGTATGTATAATTTATTTCTTTTATAAAAGTTTCAAAAGCAGATTTATCCATTTGCAAATTTTTTGTTTCTTGTGCACAATGATTAGGTAATGAATAAACAAGTTAATGCAGTTCTTACAATTATAGCAGGCACTATAGGCGTCGGATTTTTGGCACTACCCTACTCTATCCATAAATTCGGAACATGGGGAGGTGTGATTGTACTTGTGATTGTCGGATTTCTAACGCTAGTTACAAATTTTACGTATAGCGATATTATCACCTCTGATAAAGGCAACAGGCAAATACCTGGTTATACAAAAAAGTATTTAGGTTCTCTACCGGCTCATATTATTACAGTCATAATCATATTCGGATCACTTGGTATTCTTCTTGCTTATGGTCTTATCTCAGGAAGTGCGCTTAAGGTTATTCTTTCGAGTGTGGGTATCCGACTTAGTGCTCAATTTCTAGGATTAGTATTTGTCGTGATCTGTATACTTGTTATGAGATACGGCATGCAGATGATTGCAAAGGTTTCGAGCTGGGCTGTTGTTGCGTTAATCTATGCGATGGTAATTCTTATTATTGTTTCACTTCCAAATGCTTCGTTCTCAAATACTTCAAATCTCGATTTTAGTCAGTTCTCACTTGTTTTCGGTGTTTCCGTTTTTGCGATGTACTCTGCAGGAACTGTTCCTGTTATAGATGAAATTATCGGGTACAATAGGCAAAAGTATCGCAAGGTTGTATTGGCAGCGACCCTGTCAATTCTTGTAATTTACATTGTTTTTAGTCTTACGCTTTCTTTAAGCTTTGGTTCTGATTTAACAAGTGAGCTCGTAGATTCGTTTAAAAGCGAGTTGAAATTCGCTTCGTGGGTTCTTTCTATTCTGACTTTGCTTGCCACATTTACCTCATTCATTCTTGTCGCAAATAATATAAAAGAAGTACTTAATTATGACTACAAAGTGAAAAATCGTGTTTGTATCTTCTTGATCTTAGCTGTTCTTATCTGGGCTTTGATTCTGAATATATCTGATTTTGAGACTTTGGTTTCTACTGTTGGGAATCTTTCTTTAGCCCTGCAAAGTCTTGCTATATTTGCTATTTGGTTTAAGTCTAGACAAAGCAAGAACCTTTTGTATAAAATCCTTGTTGCAGGATCAGGAGCGATTCTTGTTTTGAGCATCATACTCCAGATATAGGTTTAGAATTTTACCCTTACATCATGAGCTATTTAAAAGCTTTACAAATTTTAAAAAATGGCGGCCTCATCGTTTTTCCTTGTGATACTGTAATGGGAGTAGGATGTGCTATGGATAAACCGGAAGCCATTGAAAGACTTTACAAAGTCAAGAGGCGACAAAAGGATCAGGCTACTGCTGTTCTCGTGTCAGATAGCAAAATGGCTGAGAGTTTAATGACAGATGAAACGGATGAATTCCTAAAGAATATATTTAAGAATCACTGGCCTGGTGCTTTGACGGTTGTTGTGAAAGCCTCAGATATCGTTCCTCGTTCGATTTGTGGGGGAACAAATTTTGTAGGTGTGCGAGTACCGGATCATCCAAGCTTGCAGGAACTCATTAAAGAATTAGGAACCCCGCTTGTTGCAACTTCAGCTAACTTCAAAGGTGAAGAAGCGCCGGTAAAATTCGCTGAAGTAAGCAAGGAATTTCTTTCTCTTGTTGACTTTGCTATCCCTGAAGACAGTACAGGCACAGTTGCCTCAACTGTGATTAAGCATCTTGGGGAGGGAAGGGTTGAGTATCTGAGAAGAGGAAGCGTTTCGATTAAAAATTAAGAATTGAAAATTATTCGAAGCTATGATTGTTCAAATATTCAATGAGAATTGCCGGATGGCTGAACTGCCACCTTATCCCATCTACTTTTTTACCTTGTGCCGTCCCCTTTCCATATTGGGATGTAATGTTATATAATAGTAATATTATTTACTGCCTTCCTTTTTTAATGTTCCAACAATGGAAGGATCACCCGAAGGGGCCACAATAAGTGTTTTAGATGTTTCTTCTCCAGAGGCTCCTGCACAAGGAGCTATTCTAAAAGAGCAGTCGGCAGGACAATCAGGTATGTTGACTCTGTCTCATTTTGAGCGCAGGAGCGAATTAGGAATGGCAGATATGAGGCAGGTTTTTGGAAATGTATTATTAGGGACAGCCGGCGTTTTGTTAGTAGCAGCAGCGGTTGGGGTTTTGTCTTCAGTTGATCAGCAAACAAGGTCAGTAGAGGCGACAAGTGTTGCATTTGCGGCGGCTTCACAAGCAGGTCAAGGGCACTACATCGAAGTTACGGCAGTACCTGGGCATGGTCCTGCTTGGAGTTGCCTGCAGGTTGGTTGGCCAGAGGATTGGAATGCTCGAGAAGACTGTGCACAGCAAGTTATTGATGCTGATGGTGCATTGGTAGGGAGGCGTCCTTTGAGATTTAACGAGCAATTGAAGGTACCGAGACCGCCTGTACCTACAGTTGAGGGGGCTCCATCTCCTGCTTCAACAGCAGAAGCTTCAACGAGTACACCTGAACCAACAAGAACCCCTGAAGCAACAGATACGCCAACTCCTTCACCTACGCCAACAGAAATGGCAACAAGGACACCTGTTCCGGAAGGTACTGCGACTCCGACAACAGGAGGAGAGACAATGTATGCTGATGGTGAAGTTCCACTTAAAGGTCAGATTCTAGACATTGGCGGTTTTTGTTTTGGCGGTTTTTCATTTTTTACTGCTGCTGGAGCAGTAGCGAAAATTTTTGGAAGCTTTCTTCCTGGTGTGTTGGGAGAAGGCGCAGGCATTATTGGAGAAGCCCTTCTGATGCCTCTCAAAGTAGTAATGGGGGCTGTTGCGTGGCCTTTTAAAAAGCTAGGTCAGGCGCTGGGGATTGTGAAGGAGAAGAAGGAGTAATATAAATCAAATATATCCAAGTTGTCTTACTCCAGTTCGCGGATTCTTTCGGTAAATTCTCTCGGATATTTCACTTTCAGTAGATCAGCAGCTTCTTTTGGGGAAAACCAGTTGTAGGCTATGTGTTCATCGCTAAGTTTGATCTCAAAATCTCCTTCAACTTCACAAATATATACAGAAAGTATGAGACCAACACTCTCATTTTCACTTATGGGTATGCGTACATTTGATAAAACCATAGAAAGAGGTTTTAGTCTTTTTATGTTTGTTATCCCTGTTTCCTCTGCTACTTCACGTTTCAATGTTTTTTCAACAGTTGACTCTCTATGAATTCGGCCTCCGGGAATATCCCAATATGGCTCACCATCGTATCCCTTAAGTTCTTTTGGATTTGTTTGAAGAAGCAGGATTTCTCCTTTTTTGTTTCTGATAAGGGCTTTTATGCCAAGATGAAATGAATCTTCGTTCATGATGATTAATTATAGTATAGCTGGAAGGTGTAGCCAAGAAACGTATGAACTTGAATTATACTGGAGTGATTTACACCTAATATAAGTTTCTAGAAAAGGAACTGTCAGGTTTAAATCATTCTATGGTTCAATCCACTCAATCTTTACCTCTAAATATCAATGAAGCGATTGAGGGAACAGCACGTTTTACTTCTTCAAACAGATTTATAATAGTTCCTGTGTCCCCTGTTTGAGGATATTCAAGTTTTATTGCGGAAATAGAAAAAGGTTTTCTTAGTTCGATATTTGATATCATTGCAAGATCAGCATTACTGAGCTCTGAAGTAATAATAACAACTTGGCTCTTATGGAATAATTCTTCAAATTTATGCCTCGAAAACATATATCCATTCGTATCAAAATCTGGAAGAAGTTTATGTAGGGGAACTATTGTAAATTTTGTCATGGATAATATTTGGCCAACAATGTAAGTTAAAGTGGCATAATTTGGTATCTTGTATACTTTTATTATACCACGGTCAATATTTCTTTCCAGTTCTATTATTAAATTACCACTTTTGTGTCCTAGCTTATAGTATATAAACTCTTTATTTTTAGGAGGACTAATAATGCCATTAGTTACTATATTGTTAGTATATATAACTCACCTAAGATTCTATATTTATGTTATAATTAGCACATAGTAACTGCTGTGAAGAGAAGGGAGGCTTATAGTAAGATGGAAACTTATATAATTCTTACAATTATTCTCTGCCTGACACTGCTCTTCCTAGCCTTTATGGCTAAACTCATTGACCTCGACTTCGAATGGCCCGAAGGTAAAAAGATTCCCAAGATAAAACTTACGTTTAAAAAAGATCCGGAACTCTTTGGATTTATGAAAAGATCGAAAGATACTAGAAAGAAAAAGCAAGGATCTTCGAGGAAAGATAAAGAAGTACAGGAAGTGAAAGAAAAGATGGATTATTCTGAGAAGTGTTTTCTAGGAACCGCTATTATTAAGTATGGAGAAGATGCAACTACTTTGTGTAAATGCGATACTGTAATCGAAGCACTGAAGGATGATATTGACAAGTTTTATTATCATAATAATGACAGTGAAGCAAAAATTAAATGTATAAGCGGTTTTCTAGATACAAATTCTGGTTTTAAGAAGTTCCGCGACTTTGATTCATGGGATACAACAAGTTCAAAGGGATCTTTCCTTGGTGCTCACAGGATCATTCTACCGATCAATAGATTGAAGAAAGGTGAGAAAAAGAAACTCCAATATGATCTCCAACTATTTGGACGCTACCTAGAATGTCTTTCAAGTTCCGATAGAGTATCTCACGCTTTCTTCTTCCGTATGAATTCGGATACGAATGGTGCAGTTTTACTATTCAAGATACCTGTTGGAAAATACTCAGAGGTTTATCAATTTGATTTACAAATTATTGATAATGGGAAGATACTTTTCAAAGAGAGTTATAAGGATTTAAATAATAATGTTTTTACTGTTGGAGAAAAGTTTGGTAATGCGTGGGTTAAGATGGATAAAAAATATATTCATGTTTTCTGGAGTATACCTTCTACTTTAGAAAGAGGATATATTTGTCGACTTGATTGGTTTAATCAAAGAAAAAGGGGCGATTAAAATGTCCGCCCCTTTAAAGATGGAGGATAGTTATCCAGCACCAGCAATTCCGTCTTTTACGACGTTTCCCATTTTTTAAAAGATAATAAATAAAATACACTAAGTAGTGTATTTTCAAGGTATGGTAAAAAGGTTAACTTTTTTAATATGCTTTTAAGCATGAGGCAGGTTGTAAATTATACTTAAATTCTCTGGTAATAACCAGCCTAACACCGCACTTTTAGCTTGTCAAGTTTCATATATAGAGCCATTCCATATTTACAAACAAATAATTCTTATTCAGGTGTAAAGTTTTTTTCAGGCGAAATACTTAATAGGCTTTTGTAAGTTCATCGATGAACTTTTGAGTGATCTTTGGGAGAAAAGTGGACTTAAGATAAATAAGTGAAAGCTGTCTTTTAAAACGTATGTTATTCAATCTTACTTTCTTGATTGTTTCAGTTCGCAAGTCGTCAATCACAAAACTTTCTGGAAGAACAGCAAGTCCTGAACCTTGTTTGACCATCTGAAGGATAAAGTCGGGACTTGAGGAATAAGCTATATAATTTACGTTTATATTTTTTTTCTTAAGTAAAGTATCTATAAGTTTATGAGTAGTCGAATTTTGGTTGTAACTAATAAAGTTTTTTCCACGCAAATCGGACAGGTTTTTTATATTTTGGACATTTATGGGTAGACCGACTAGCGACATTTCCTCTGAAATAAATTTCTTTTGGATAATTCTCAATGGGAATTTTCTTGTACCTTTTGTTATAATTGCAAAATCTATAGTTCCCTTTTCTACTTCCTCAATAAGCATTTCTGAGTTATTAACTTGGATCTGAAGATGAATGTTTTTGTGGTGGTCTAGGAATCTCTTGTATATTTTACTTACGAATAGTAATCCAAGGTTATCTATCATTCCCATTCTGATGTTTAGGACCATTGCTCTGTTCTCTTCGGCTATCTTCGCTCGCAGGTTATTGAAATCAGTTTTCATCCTTTTCGCATAATCATATACAAGATTGCCGAATTTTGTTGGAACTACGCCGCTTCTGCTTCTTATAAGAAGTTTACAGCCGAGTCTTTTTTCGAGTTTTTTGATTGAAATAGTCAAAGCCGGTTGCGAAAGGTGCAATTCTTGAGAAGCTTTTGTGAGATTTCCTATTTCTACAACCTTTTGAAAGTTCTGTAAGGCATAAAACATAAAAAATACTTATTGATGAATAAAATTAATATATTTTACTTATGGAATTTTACCGATTATTATAAACAATGGCAAATTAATTTGGGGCGTTAGGGCAGATGTTTAAATTTAGCATTTGCTATTATAACAGTATTTATTCAATTTGTCATTTTTTAAATATAAGAATTTTTCAGATATATTTCTGTTTTTAGCAGTATTTTAATTTAATTATTATTTATTTATATTATGAGTGAGAAAATAAAGGTTGCCATAGTGGGGCTTGGAAACTGCGCATCATCTTTAGTGCAGGGAATTGAGTACTATAAGAATGCGAAAGAAAATGAATTTGTGCCGGGTCTTATGCATGTAAATCTTGGGGGGTATCATGTCAGAGATGTTGAGTTTGTAGCAGCATTTGAAGTGAATGCAAAAAAGGTAGGGAAAGATATAGGTGAAGCTATTTTTGCTGAACCAAATAATTCTGATGTCTTCGCAAAAGTAGGAAAAATCGGTGCTAAGGTATATAAAGCACCGGTGATGGATGGGATAAACAAATATTTAGCCGAGGTCATCCCGATTTCAAAGAGGAAAGACGTTGATGCTGTTAAGGTTCTTAAGCAAACAGGTGCTGAAATTGTACTGAATTATCTTCCTGTAGGTAGCGAAAAAGCAACTAGATTCTGGGCCGATGCTTGTATAAAAGCAGGTATTGGATTTATTAACTGCATTCCTGTTTTTATAGCCTCAGACAAAAAGTGGGCGAAAAAGTTTGAAGATGCTGGCTTGCCTGTTATAGGCGATGATATAAAAGCTCAAGTGGGTGCTACTATTACACACAGAACTTTAGTGAATCTTTTTCTAGATAGAGGTATGCCGATTGATAGAACTTATCAGCTCAATACCGGTGGAAACTGTGATTTTCTCAATATGCTTGAGAGGGAACGATTAAAGAACAAAAAAATCTCAAAGACAAATGCTGTAAAATCACAGATTGAAGCCAGAGGATTAAAAATCAGGGATGAAGATATTCATATAGGTCCGTCTGATTATGTACCTTGGCAAAAGGATAATAAGGTTTGCTTTATAAGAATTGAAAGCAGAAACTTTGGGAATTTGCCGCATGACATTGAAGTTAGATTATCTGTTGCTGATTCTCCAAATTCTGCGGGAGTTGTAATAGACGCTATAAGATGTATGAAGTTAGCTCTAAATAATGGCTTAAAAGGAGCTTTAATTGAGCCATCAGCATATTTCAAGAAATCGCCTCCGAAGCAGTTTGAGGATAGGCAGGCAAGAAGGATGGTGGAAGAGTATATTGAGAGATATGGAAAGAAATAATTGTTGCATGACTGCATTGTTTCATTATTATAATTGTATATTGACGATTAAAGATATAAGTATAGTTGAGATTCACTGCTCTTGTTAGATATAATCGGTGATAATATAGGCTTTTATTTATCAACGATGTCAGAGCAAGAGCAGGGATCTGATTCCTTTAGTTTAAGACAAGGGTTATCTACTCTTAGAGATGTTGTCGTCGGACAATTTCCTTTACCTCTTAGAGAACTTGTTTCATCACAATCATATCGTGAGAGAAGGGCAAAATGGGTTTTTGAAGTCATAGTTTGGCATAGTGTGAATGGAAATTTAAGGGATAGAATCATTGGGGAATTCCTAAGAGAAGTCGACACTAGAACATCTATTTCCAATCGTTGTTTACTGGCAGGAGCAATGGTGGATTTAAGGGCTGATGATGGGTTTCTTCATGTTTTTTTCATCGATGAGCGAGATAAACCTTTGACGATTTCTACTATTCGAGAGCTAGATGGTGAAGGTGTAGTCTTACCAAGTGATAAGCTTGAAAGACCTATTGTGGGAGTTTTGCTTAATGCAGGTTATAGCAAGTTGACTGCTGTTAGATGGGTAAATGGCATTCAGATTACACGAGATGAGTGGCTAGGTGTTATTCAAGCTGTTGTTAATGCGCAAGCGATAATAGTAGCTGGTAGGCCAGGTTCTTTATCTTTTCATCCTATGAGTAGGAGTGAGTTAGCTGAGGTAGCAAATGATAGATAACGGTGCATATAGAAACTGGAAGTTGAGAGTAAATAGAAAATAGCGAACTGCAGACTGATGACAGAAAAATTTAAATAACTTTTGTCGAATATTAATATTATTCAAGCGGAGTTATTGATACTCCTGGGGTAAAAACTCTGATAATTCTTTCCTGAACGTAAACGTTTCCCTGCATGGGCGGGGTTTGAAGATAAAAGTTAAAAGCATTTCCAAGTGTTTCATCAAGTTGAACCTGTCCCCTTGCTCCATATTTGGAGATAAGTCTGCCATTTTCTGTAACCATGAGAATATGAAATTCATTGCCTCCTCCAGAATTAATGAGAATTACTGATCCTACTGGAAGATTTGTTCTTATGTGCTCCAGAACAGGAAGCAACATCATATAAGGTTGAAAGATGAATGCTGGTTTTACCTCTTGAGGGATATTAGGATTATTTACAACATGTTGAGTCACAAAGTCTAAGGCAAGCTGTTGGTAAAAGGCATCTCTTTCAGTTCCGGTTCCGTCAGGTAGGATAGCATTAACTTGTGCCCAGAAATCTCCAGTGGCTTCAGTATAGCCTTGCAGGTTGAGAGTATTGATAAACATTTCCTCTCCGATTTGTGTGTCTTCTGTATTATAGCCAAGAAATGCTAGGGAAAATGCTGCGCAATTGTAGACCGTATCTTTGAATGTTGGTGCCTCAAGAACAATATTTGAGAATGGCGTTGCACCTATCATTGCTTGGGCATATCCGTTTTGGCATTCCTCAAGTGTTGTATATGTTGCATCAGAAAGACTATACATGAATCTACAGTTTGGTTCATTTACGTTTTGGAGTATTACCTGTCTATTTGTAGTAGCACTTAAGTGGCTCCTAGGTTCCATATAACTCCTAAACGAGCGAATAAATGTTGTCTGAATTCTGTTAAATCCATCAATAGTTTCAGGTGTGGGAGTTGGAGGAACTGGCGTTTCAGTTGGTTGAGGTGTCGAAGTCGGTAAACTGTTAATTGTCCGTGTTACATCAACTGCATCAAAATTACCTGAGCCTGTTGTGCATCCAGTTAAACCAGTCGCAGTTACTCCGGCAGTAGCACCTACTGCATTCACCAAAAGATATTCTCTCCTTGACATGCCTCTTCCATCCCCTGTCAACAGGATAAGTACATTTGCAGCTGCCATCCCAAGTCCAGCTGAGGTTAGTAAATTTCCTGCAGCACGAATAAGTGGGCTTTTAAGTACTTGTTGAATTCTGTATTCGACTTGAATGAGAGGAAAGTGTTCAAAAACGATATCATTAAAAGTGCCTCTGATATTACTTATTCTTGGCTGACTTACTCTATCTCCATAGCAACCTTCGTTCCATGCTTGAGCAACATAATGTACAAAAGCTGGTACAACATCTCTTCTAGATACAATTTGTTCTGTAAATTGGTCGGACATTTAGATTTAGTAGAATCTATAATTATTAAGCTCGTATTATATCATGTTTATATAGGAATCGTGTGGTTTTATAGTATGTAGCTTGCGGGAAGCTGAAGGCTGGGAGCTAGAAGCTTCATTGTTGTATGCTTTCATTGATATATCGAAGATCGTAGACTGTAGATTGCCGTATGACTATTTCTCTTTTTCTTTCACAACTATCCGTTTCTGCTCTTTGACGGAGGGGATTCGGAAGAGTCCGATGCAGATTGAGATTATGAGCGCTTTCCACCAGATGGCTTCAAATGTGAACCAGGTAGGCAGTATTAATTGTGTGCCATATAACTTAATGAGACCGGATAACAGGCCAAAGATCGGATAAAGCAAGCACCCTACTCCACAGGTTACTATGACGAGTGCTCCGTAGCCAATTCCTGCAAGTTCTCCAATGATAAACATGATAAATCCTATTATACCTGCAATTACAATGTCATTAAGCGTGGGATCCGATATTATCTGTGGAGGCTCGGTAAAAGTTATCCAGCCAATGCGACGAAAGATGAGGATAACTACTGCAGTTGCTATGAAGTTTATAAGTAGACGAATAAGTGTTTTCATGCTTCTTGTCTTTAAAATAATCAAGTATAGACATTATACCAAGTAAATGAAATAATGACCTCCTGCCCCATAGTATGACTTAGCTCGTATAAATATGATATAATGCAAGGGTTGTCGATATATCTATTATATACTTTAGCGTGATTAGTGCGGATATGCTTCCCACGCCAGGGGGAGCGTTGATACAAACGGGTAATTGTGTAAGAGAAGCTGTTCAACGTCCAAGTAACGGCCGAGTACCTGTACGTCATGAAGATAGAGACCGGATCGAAGTATTGGAAGTTCTTGGTCAAAAAATAACAAGTGCAGTAGGAAGAGGTATAGCAGTTCTACGTGGGGATAAAGCAGAAGCAAGGAGCATGACGGAGCGGGGAGTTATAAGTCCGTTTAGACGAGCATTAATTTTAGTCACAGCAGGAGTACTTTTAGCTGGGTGTGTGGCGGGTCCTGTTGAAGGAACATCACCTGCAGTAGTTCCAACAAGTACACATTTACTCACTCCAGTTGCAGCTATCACCCCTTCTCCTTTTCCAGAGATAGAAGCGATTGAATCTAGTCAAAGTATGCAGATTTTACCAATTGTAAATCCTCCTCCTCGGTTCTCTACAGATCCGGCAGGAGATTTTACAGTTCAAACTGAGCACCTTGTATATAGAAGAGGAGACGTTGTATCTTTCTATTCACAGGATTATGTTGCTGGTGAAGGTGAGTCAATAAGAATTAGGTATGATATTGAGCTTGATTTTGCAGACACGGTTCTTGATTCCTGTCCACCCCCAGCAGATGGACAGCCTACTTTACCACTATTAAACGAAGAGTCTATGATTATGGTTACTATAGCTATGACAATGACTCAGATTGCTGATGGGGTAGAGATGGAGGTACCAATTAGCGGTTCTTCTTCTTTTGTTACTTTTGGTTGTAACGGTGGTGTTCCAAGTTTTACCGGTCTGCCAGGAATACCAGTTGAGAGTTTGCCACAATTTATTATGGGGGTATGGGTGTATGGAGGTGAGGTAAGAGTTACTGTTACTGAAAGAATAGGTACTGAGCCTTTATCTAATATGGATGCATAATTATACTTCTTTATATCTTATCCAAATTTCTATTAGTATCTATAAATTGACTTCATTACCTAAATATTTACTCAGAAGAAATTTGCGATATAATATATGGTCTTTATATAGAATCGGTTTTTGAGTAATTTATTATATATTGTCGTTATGGGCGAAGATAGATCAGTTGCTATAGTTGAAGGACAAAATGAGGCTTATGGAGCAGTGCATCAGGCATCACCTGATGTGCGCGTGCGGGCTTCTAGAGTTGCAGCATTGACTACGACATTGTTACTTTTAGCAAGTCTTGCCTGCACATTGTCCACATCTCCGATTGAGTCAACAAGTAGTTCTCAAGCCACAATACCTCCTGCTGCGGCTTCAACTCCAACAGTTCCCTCTTTTCCGACGAATGATTTTGCTCTTCTCCCGAATCCATTTGTTCCGGGAGAAGAACGTCAGTGTGATTTAGGAGTTATGGAAACAGTATCTAGTGTCCGTTTCCGATCAGGAGATACAATTGCGTTTCAAGCACCAGATGACTGGACATTGGGTGGTACGAGTCTCATACTGGTAACTATAGTTTCATCTGGAGGAGTAGTTGAAGTTACAGCAAGGTGGGAGATTGATACATATACGCAAGACCTAGAAGTAGACGGGACGAGACCATTAGATCACGCTGGCTGTCCTTTAGCGTTCAATCTAAATCTTCCGGGTGCTATGGGAACAGATTTCGCTTTACTTGTCTGGGAACCTGGAAGTGGAGATGGTGATTTAGCGGCTGCTTTATTTGATGTTCCATAAAAAGAGATTAATCTTTTAGTTTATTGGGTTTAGAAAGATATAATTTAGTTTACCTCTTTATCTTTTCCCAAAATTTTATTAATATCTATAAATTAGTATTTCAATTCATTTGAGCTTAGCGATTATAGTATGAAGAAAGTAATTCTTCCTCAAGCCAAAATTGCATATAAGCGCCATGGGAGAAAGGGAAAACCTAAGTTACTGATGCTGCATGGGTTGTTTACGAATAGTTGTTACTTTGAAGAAACTATTGAATTTTTAAAAGATGAATTCGATATACTTACTCCGGATCTTCCAGGCTTCGGCTATTCGGATAAACTGAAAACGCTTCCTCATAATCTTGAGAACTTTGCAGATATAGTTAGACAATTATGTGAACATGTCGATTTTAAGCCATTTAGCTTAGTCGGAGCCTCTTTAGGTGCTATTACAAGCATTGTTTTTTCATCCAAATATCCTGACTTTGTTGATAATGTTGTGCTTCAGGCTCCCCCTTGGAAAGACGAGTGTGTGAATATGAAGTTTACAAATAAGGCTTTTGGATTCGCTTCGAATTATAAAGGTCTTGTCAAAATTGCAGGGAAACTCAAGAATGGTGTGAGGAAGGAAATGTTTAGGTCTGCCATTAAAATTTTTAATAAACATTATCTACGAATTGAAGAAAGAAATGAAAAAGTTTCTTTTAGTTTTAGAACTATGAATCTTGAAGCTTCAAGTGACGTCTGGCATAACATTCGAGATCTAGATCTTACGAATTATGCCAAAAAGATTCATAAGCCCACTCTAATAATATCTGGTGATCATGACGAACAAGTAAAACCAAATAATGTGAAGAAGTTGACTGAAGTAATTCCAGATTCAGAGTTCAAACTTCTCAAAGGCTGGGATTGTACACATGCGCTATTCTTTGACTATCCGGAGAAGATGGCGAGACTTATAAGAAGTTTTTTGATGGGATGACTTTTGATGAGTCTCGTATGGTCAATAGTTAACCCTTCGCCCATGGAGTTTGTAATTCATAGTTGCAACCATTTAGCTATTTGTCTCTATATATCTTCTCAATCCACTCGCTATTTCCATGTTTCTTACACGCTAAGTGCCATTCAGTCCCCCAAACCAGTATTTTCTTGAATCCAATTTGTCCAAGTCTATGTATATAGTCATTTACTAAATTAGGGTTACAAGTTTCATTCGCGTATGCATCTGTCATTGAAACTTGTTTAGTCTGCCAGGGCTCTGCTTGGAGCTCAGTACAGAAGCATTCTTTACCTCGTGTCCTCGCCTTGCTGTGTAAATTCTCTAAATACTTCCATGCACGACTAGATGCTTCGAAAGTTTTTGGTTTACCAAGAAGTGATTCGTGCTCAAATTTTGGATAAACATGAAGTCCGACAATGTCGGCAAGTTCTATTAGTTTTCTTTTGTAAGAATTCCTTCCTTTGAAATATTCTGCAAGAATTCCTGTTGTTGGTAAACCTTGTGCTGTAAGAATTATTGGTAGCTCAGTTAGTGACTGTACAAATTGGACTTCTTCTTTAAGTAGGTTATTAGGTATACGCTTGATTCGTCCCTCGTTGTTCGTACTTCGCATCTTTAGAAACGGTTCGTTTTCTATTTGAAACCATTTTATATTTTTGATCTTTTTATACCTGCTAACTACAATTGAGATAAATTTGAATAATTCATCTTTGAACTGGGAATCATTTATATCACTTTGCAGCCATTGGGGTATGAAGAATTCTGGCCATCGTGGGGATTTGACTCCCACTACAAGGATAGTTGGAGTATTTGAATGCTCTAAAATATTGAGAATCTCATCGTAATCTTTCCAGTTATACTTTCTTTTTTTCTCCTCTACCCTGCTCCATTTAATGCCAATTCGTACTGGTAAAATGCCAAAGTTGATGATTTGCCTTAAAGAATTCTTCCAATCTAGTCCTAAGTGCTTTGCATAGTCTATGTCGAAGGTAGTGCCGAGTTGCATAGTAGTATTTTAAACCAATATTTGAGTTATTATTACACTCTGATCAAGACAAGGCAATGATGGAAAACTGCAGACAGCAAAGTGAGAACCGATGATTAAGGAAATTTACCAACGAAGAGGTTTACTGTAATACTCAATTACTTCCCTTGCTCTTTCAGTTATAAACGGATTGGGTTTATCCTTCTTTCCAAAAGAACCTATTGTATTTGAAATAAGACGCTCAAGATTCCATGTGCCGTCAGTATTTTGTTTGGATTTTAAAAGTTTTACCGCTCTCTGACCCCGTTTGTCTTTTATGTCCTCTCTTGCAAGAAGCCAAAGAATCTCAAGAAAATCAGAGGAATACATATTTGGAAAAGTTAAACAGATAATCATCTTGTGAAGTGGCTTATTCTTCTTTCTGGAACTAAAACAGACCTCATGTTTCAAGATAAAATCAATACACTTTCTCATTAACTCTTGTGATTCAGTTGTACGTTGACTAAGAGGTATGAATGAAAGACCTTTAAATAATTTTGTTACCCCCCAGTAACATGTGTGGCTTGAGTAACATCGCTCTCTTTTGCCAAAATAAGGGAATTCCATAGGAGTCTTGAAGTTTCCATCGTCAAATCTCTGATATTTATGAAAGAATTTAATGACATTAAGAATCTTTTTTGTCGTCTTCCCTCCGAAGTAGAAATAAAGATAAAGCAAATTCCCATTCAGGCAGGGAGAAGGTTCATGGGTTCCGTATGTGTTGTCACTCCAGCCAAAAATTCCGGTTTTAGGTTTATAGAAATCTCGGAGGAGAATCTTCAGTGCTTTCTTGGCTCTTGAATCGTTGGGACTGCATTTTAGATCAGCCAGTGTAATTAGCGTCCACAAAGTGGCTTTGTATGCAGGGATGTAGTGCTCATATCCGGGACGGGTTCTTTTTATCTTCTTATCGTATGCCCATCTGCCTAGTTTATCCTGTTTTGAAAAGATTTTTTCGATTAATTTTTTATTATCATCTTTCATGTCGGAGACTGTGTCTTATTTCGTACTAACTAGAGTATATGCTTTAGCTAGTGAGATTAATATAAGTATTTTACCAGAATATAGAGAATTTATCTTAGATGCTTTTGTAATTTGTATCTTTGAAGCTTGCAGTAAATGACCTCGTGTGTCCCGTAAGTGACATTACCAAAGATAGGTCTGGCTCTTTGCTCCTCTGGATTCTCACCTTCATAAATCATAAGCCTTACTGGATTTAGCTTACACGCTTGAAGTAAGGAATGAATCTCTGCCATTCTTTGCTGACGTGCAATAAATTCATGTACATCGTCCCCACCTCCAACAGTTATGATCAGATCGGCAGAATTATCTATTACACTTGCTAGGGCAAGGAGAAATGCTTTTGGATCAGGTATCATAGAAGGTTCTATCCTCAAAGCTGTTACCATATTTCTTCTTTCAAGTTCTTTGGCTTTGTTTTGTCCTGATAATGCTGAAATAGTTTCAATCGAATCTCCGATTATTCCTTTAAATTGTCCAGGATGTTTTTCTGATAGTTCAGCATATGTATCTGCATTAACAGGATCATTATCAACTGCAATCATATGTCTCGGAGTTGCGTAATGAAATCTAAAGGCAACTGAATTTTCACCACCTAGATGAATTATTTCAGGTTGTGCATGCAGGTAGAAAAAGTCTTCAACTGCCGATGCTGCTCCAAGGGCCAGTTGAAGTGTTCTTGAAACATCATAATCTATGATTCCCAGCAACTTAAGAATTTGCATTGTACGGAAAACATTCGCGTAATGTAGTTTTACATAAGCCAAATGATAAGCTCCTTCTTCTAAAGGATCTTTAGGTAATACTGCCTCTAGGGCTTCTGTTATGAATTCCTCCTGTGTATATTTTCCCATCGGTACGATAAGGCCATTGAAAAGCATGCAGCAGGATACAAATTGAGTTATTGCAAAAATGTCTGTAGGAGCATTTTCCAGATTTGCAGTATTTAGTAGATATGTACCATCAGCAATTTGTGCTTGTCTAATACTTTGTATGTCGAATGTCCTTTGTCTTAAATAACTATCCCAATTTGCAACTCTAGCAAGAAAACCGGGTGAATTTAACATTGGGAGTATATAAAATACCTCTTGTGCTTCGCCAACGTATGCAGCTCTTAACTCAGCCCAATGTTGCGCAGTTGGTTCAACGATCTCTCCCATTTGTCGTACTACATCCATTTGGCACTAAAGTTGAAATGTAACTTGGGGCAGGAGCTGGATAAAACGGAGTAATTATCCCACAAAATGGGGAAAAATAGCAATAGGAAGTACCGAGTTATATAGTTGAAACAGAGCTAATTGATCTAATTGGTTTATATGATTTAGTTGACTTGATCATATCGATCGTCTAGTTCGTCTAGATCATTTAGATCGGAATTTGAAGATTGACAATTGGTGATTGAAAATTGTTAGTACATCACCTTATCGTTCTTATCCTGCCAAATCTTAAAAATATCAAGACATTCATGTCGCATTTGATTCCCTATTGTCTTTATGTTTCTCTTATCATAAGTCTTCTGCACTTCATGGTAAAAGAATTCATCGTCAAACCCTATATTTGCAGCATCACTTCGTGAGCAGCCGAAATAAAGCTTATCTATCCTTGCCCAGTAAATCGCTGCAAGACACATAGGGCACGGTTCACATGTTGAGTATATTTCACATCCGGATAGATTGAATGTATCTAACTTTTTACAAGCATCACGAATTACATTTATCTCTGCGTGAGCTGTTGAGTCATTGTCTCTGACTACTGTGTTGTTCCCTACTGAGATTACTCTTCCGTCTTTTACCAAACACGCACCAAAAGGTCCCTCCCCTACTGTTTGAAGTCCGCGCTTTGCTGCTTCGATAGCAATATTCATGAACTGTTTGTCCATAGGTTTGATTCCTACTTAATTGTTTTATTTTAAGTCTTTTGAAGGTGAAAGGCAAAAAACAGAAGGCTCAAGGTGGAAGGCAGAAGATAAAGAGTATAAGGTAAAAGGTGGTGTTGTAGCTTATAGGATATACTGTTATAATATTTCAATAGCATTAAGATAAAATTGATATGGAAACATTTGTAGACGCTCGATCACTTCAACATGGAGGTGACATACATGCTGGTATTGCAGCAATGGACCGAACCGAATTTTCAAATGCAATTGCTGGAGCTGATGCTACTGTTAATCCCCGAGTTATAAGAGCTACCGAAAGAGCTCATCCATACTTAAGACCAGAATGGAGACCTGGAGAATATCAACAGGAAAGTGCTCAGGAGGCATTTAGATATGCGCAGATGTATTCTTGGATTCTAGTTTCAACAGGAAAAGCGCTCTGGGAAGAAATGGAAACATTGGGGATGAGGGTACTAGTTGAAGATCAGTTGCGAATTGACGTGATGCAGGTTGTTCAAGCCAGTAAGTTAGATTGGCAAACATTAGCAAGTATACACCGGCTTGCCTTAATGTACTTTTATAGTCCTTCTTTGCATCTTGATTTTACTCACGCTCTTGAACAGACCAGTTATTTCGCTCAAGTCTTGAGACAGGAAATCTTATCGGGCAGAAACAGAAGATATCTTTTAGATGATGCTGCTCAACCTGATGGCCATGGGGCTCAGGATATTCAATATTTGATGGCGATGAGGTTTATTACAAAGGCATTTATAGTTGCAGGTAATGAAATGGTCGATAGAGAATTCGGAAGAGGAAGGAGACATCCTTTTATGATTTAGGAGAGCGGCTTGACATTAGTTTCCCTATGTGATATTTTGATCTTGGTAGATACGTGTTGAAAGACTAAAGTATGAGGACGTAATCTTTAGTTCGGGTTCTGATCAGTGATGATCTCTTCCCGGCTCCTCGGATGTAAACATGTGTCTACCATTTTTTATTGTGAAATGCTGAACTAATTTCGTTACTATTAAGGAAATTAGTACTTCGAATTATTCTACTTATTCCACGCAGTCTTTATTTGTCCCTGCACTTACTGCAAAGCAAGCCCCATACTTATCTTTTACAACTACTTTCTCAACATCGTCAAATTTTAAACTTTTTGCTATCGCTTCATATGCCCTTCCTTCGGCTGACAAAGTAATTCCAGCCCATGCTCCTTCTCCACCGGGATTAAAAGTCGCAACTATATCTTTACAGAATTCTACAGTTATAGTATTTCCATCTTTCTCAAGTGTGTAATCTTCCCCATCACAAGTTGAAGAACCGCTAAGTTCAAATGTTGCTATGTAGCCACTAGCTTCTTCTACATCTGTTGGACCAGCAATCAATTGATCTAGGGCAAATGAGTAAAGATCTGTCTGTGTAGTAAATCTTTCTACTTCAGCAAATGTGGTGAAATCCTCATAACTTGCGGGATTGGCAAAATATATACTAACCGTAGATTGTGATATCTCAATACTATCAAGTACAGGCTTTAATTCGCTTTTTTCAGCTTCTGTTAGTGTACGATCTTGTAAATCTGGGGATACAAAATTTATTCCAGCTGTTCCAATAACTTCCCCATCCACATAAAAATATCCATAAGGTATCACATATTTACTTCCATCTGGATTAACATTAAAAATTCTGTAAAGTTTAACTTCATCACTCTCATATAAAGTTTCTTTATCGCATTGTCCTGATTCGTCCTGACATCCAGCTTGAAAGAGAAAACCTATATAGAACTCTATGTTTTCAGATCTTAAAGTTGTTGACACCAACCCGGTTTCCCCCTCGCTATGGATACATTCCCAATCTTGAGGTATCTTAAATGATATTTCTACAATTCCGTCGTCATATACGCACGTTTCCCATCCCTCATACGGATCACTTTCTTTTTCCTCCGTTTCCTGTTCCTCATCCTCTTCTTCTTCCTGATCTTCCGTTTCCTCTCCCTTGTCCTGAGCTTGTCGAAGGAATAGATAAATTCCCCCTGTTACTCCACCACATATCAGTAGCAGTATTACAATTACTATAACTACATACACAGGCTTTATTTTCCGAGGTTTTTCCAAGGATTCTGGGGCTTGCTCAGGTGCTTGTGTATTTAGTCCCTCTTTTAAGGGAGTATTTGGTTGATCCATTGTTTGTTATCTTATAAATAAAATTCGCATCATTTTGTTACTTACTTCTCCTCAATAACAATCGTATCTATGCCATTTTTAATTCATACTTATACTATCTATGAACTTATCAATTTCTTCATGATAATCATCAACTTCTGTACCACACCAAGATATCACATAGTAAACTCCATTTACTTCGTAATATATATTATAAAAAGTATAATTGTACTCGTCTGTATACTCCACAAAGTATCTATCTTCTCCATCTACTTCCCTTGTGCTGGTAATTACATTTACTGATGGATATTGTTTAAGATATTCGTAATACTCTTCGGGTGTATTATATTCGGAAACAAAAACACCAATTGTTATAAGTAAAGGAAGATTCCCCGACTCTGTGGCAGGTATATTTTTTAAAGTAGATATTCTAGTACAAAAATCTCCATTCTTATCATCATCTGCATACCATTCCGAAGGGTAATAAAATGAAATTTGGCACTCATCATTGTCTATTTTTGTCCACCCTTCATATAAATTTTCAATATTCTCTTCTTCATTCATTTCCACCTCACTTTCCTCTTCTGTTTCATCTTCTTCTGCATCCTCTTGCTCTCCTGTTTTTTCTTCCCCAGCTTTCTGATCTTGTTGCTCCTGCTCTTCTTTGTCTTGAGCTTGTCGAATAAACAAATAAATGCCTCCTGCCGCTCCCCCACATATTAGTAGAAGAATTACTAATGCAAGAATTATATAAATTGGTTTAATCTTTCGTGTTTTTACTGAAAGTTCTGCAGTCTGAGCAGTAGCTTCAACAGATCCCTGTATTCCTGTATTTGCTTCATCTGTTAAAGGAGTAGCTGTGTTTTGATCGTCCATAGTAGAAAGTAAAAATTAGGTTAACTTCATATACAATTTAACACAAATAGATGGAGAAAGTAACCTTCAAAGAATCGAGGTAAATAAAATTGATAGTTCCTTCACGGTTGATTGATCTTTGATAAATCCCAGGCAGTTATAATTCCAGTGATCTTTTCAGATGCATCCCCTGTTTTCGTTACAAATAGTACGCCGAGTCGTGGTCTATTCTTATTCTTTAAATCAAAAGAGATGATATGAAACATTTGCTGAACCTTGTATACATCCAGATCCTCAGGTACAAATGTCCAGGCGTCTGTAATTGGTTCTTTCACAAGATCAAGTACATCTTTTATCTTTGCTTCCTTCTTAATGCAGTAATCTTCTCGGACAAGACTACGCTGAGTACCAATAAGATTTGTAATGCAGCTTTCTGAAAAAACGCCAATAAATCCCTCATGAGTCTCTTTATTCTCAAAAACTGGAACCTGACTGTATACCTTCTCGGCCATTACTTTAATGATACCCAGGATATTGTCATTTAAATCACATCCGAAAACATTTGCTGATGCTATATCTTTTGCTGTTTGTGGATTTTGGATAAGATCAATGATTTGTTCCACTCTTTCAAGAAAAGCATTTGTCGGTACAGCAATAGTGTTCATGTATTTTTCTTCATGAATGAGTAAGTTGCGTAGATCATGTACTTGAAGAATTTCACTTTTAAGCGAGTCGAAAGATGGGTATTTTTTAAAGAATTTCTGCAGCTTCTGACGGAAAGCACCTTTTTCTGGAAACCCTGTTTTCTCTGAAACTATTTCATCAAGCCTGTTATATAGAATTCTAAATTGCTTTAAATTGGAAGTATCCATGTTGTAGTATTTATAAATAGAACAAGAATTTAAGATTTTATAAATTCAAAATTCTAATATCGAAATCCTAAACAAATTCGAGATTATATTTTTTAAATAAGCTCGAAATAATAAAAACGAAATTCCAAATAGATTAAATTACCAAAAATAGCTGGTAAAGCTCTTTCGTTTTTATTGATTTACGATTTAGTATTTACTCTTAGGATAATAATACAATTAATAATGTGGAAGTTGCAAATGGACATAGATGAAAGAAAGGGGGGTATAGGGTAGATATTTGAGAAGCACTTTTTAATTATACTGTTGAATCAAGCTATCAACCTTATTGCGGTTTGCTTCTACGATGATATACTTTGTGTTCTCTTCTTCTACCTTTTTTTCGATAAATCCGAGTTGCGACAGGCTATCAAGGTGGTGTACTACTTGATTACTTGGAAGGTGGAGCTCATGTTCGAGTTCTCTTAAGCTGCTTCCATGGTCTTTAAGAATCCTGAGAATTTTTATACGGGCATTTAAAAGGTCATTCATTTTATAATATATTAGATAAAATAAGAATAAAAAAAGAGACCTCGTGGGTCTCTTTTCAGTAACTTGCAAAATCTTTAATAATGAATAGTCGATAAATATCAGTATGAATTTTTTTTAAATTAACTTTAAATTTTTGTTGAAAAACCTTAAAACTTTTCATTAAGATTTTTTATAGGTTTTATAAAATTGCGATATTATATAATATCTATATACTCCCTGTCAAGGTGTTGTCAAAACATTTACTACTATAGGAATTTCCGGATACAAAAAATTATCACAGGGTTGTTTATAATAAGTTCGTAAAAGTATTATAGGCTCCTTATGCTAAGAGCAAGGCAATACAGAATAACAGCTTTGTTAAGTTTTGTAAAGGGAAATTTAACTTTTTTATGAGGGAAAGTTTGAAATTCTATAATTATATAAGATTGCCTCTCAATGATCCAAATTAAGCTGTGGTCGATACTCTACTAGGGCATTTTCTGATACCAGTCCCTTTCCTAATAAAACATTAAGGACGCTATGGGCAAAATCTGGGGATGACCAGCCAGTTAATTCTATTGGAGAACGGGAAGTTGTTCCAGAATGTATGTAACGTGTTTCATCTGTGATATGAAATCCTTGTCCTGGTGTTCTTAGTTTTCGAAGTTGTGAAGAAAGCAATGCTTCTACGAGAAAACTACCTAAGCATGACAGGGCAACTCCGACTTCTGTGCAAAGAGCTTGCAATTCTGCATGTCTTATGTCTTGGGCGGTGGCTGTGGGGGCTATTGCTTCCATGTTTTAAGCAATTAAGATTATAGTCTTATTATATCTAAAAAAAAACACTAAATTTCAATCGAAAAGCTATATGCTTTTCTTAACTTGCTTGCTTACAAAGGACAAGATACCACTCTGCAGTATGCTTGATTTGTCTGAAGAGTATTTATTCAGCGAGGAGATATTCTCAAGATCTTTGCGTGGAGGTACTTTTGGTTCTTCATCTGGATAACCCAGTGCTATAAGACCCAATACTTTTATTTCTTTTGGAATATTTAAAACACTCTTTACTCTACTCTCATCAAATGCCCCAACAAAGCATGTACCAAGACCAAGTGAATATGCTTCAAGCATGATATTTTGACTTGCAAGCGAACCATTTATAACAGCCCATCTGTCTTTTGATTCATCTACACATACAACAGTTACTGCTGGAGCATTCTGAACTGGTCCTGAGAATGGCTTATTTGCCAAATCTTTCTTGATACAAGGATCGTTTACAACTATAAAGTGCCATGATTGCCTATTTACTGCAGATGGCGCCCAGCGTGCAGCTTCCAGAACTCTGTTGATTAAATCTTGGGAAACTTGTTTATTTTTGTATTTTCGGATACTCCTTCGCGCTTTGATAATGTTTAGAATGTCTTTTTGATCTTTCATGTATACAATTGTACAGAATTATTGGGAGCTTGGGAAGCTAATCAGGTTTTGGCAATTGGCGCTTGTATCTTGGATGCCTTATCCTTCTTAGTACTGTACCTTCAATCTGTCGTATTCTTTCTCTTGTCAAGCCATGTAAAGTAGCTATCTCTTCAAGTGTGTAAACTTGACCGTCAAGTAGGCCAAATCTTCTAAGAATGATATCTTGATCACGCTCTGAAAGGTGAAGATCGGCGATAATTTCCATTAACTTATCTGCAAGCAGTGAATGCTCAACTGGAACCAGCGGATTTGAGGTGTCGTCTTCTATTCTATCTGCTATTTCGTCGGCATCGGGTTCATCGCTCAAAGGAGTGCTTAGTGATATTTCGTCTCGGACCGTCATCGCTTCTATCACCTTTTGGAGAAGTCTCTTGTATCTCTTTAGTACTTCGGGGGGGCAAGGTTCGACTTCGAGCATCATACGGTCTTCGTGAGGTAATAGTTCGTGGGTAATCTCTTCAGGAGTAGGCATACGTCCGGGTTGAGCTAATCGTCTCATGGTACTATATACTCTTCTGTTAAAAGTTTGCCTGTGGACAGGTATCCTGATATTTCGAGAATGATTTGCCATAAATCGGTTGACGTGTTGTACTATCCACCAAGTAGCATATGTAGACACTCTTCCCATAGGGGTAGCACTTCCTTCAATAGTAGGATCAAATCTATCAAGAGCTTTTAATAATCCGAGATAACCTTCTTGTAAGATATCAAGAAATTCAACTTCTCTATCCGACTTCCAGTATGCTTGCAGGGCAGGAGACCAGGCAAGTCGCATATTCGACCGGAAAAGCCTTGTCTTTGCACTAGTATCCCCGGCAGCCATTCTGATAAGCAAAATTGTTTCTGCTTCTTGACTCAGCATTGGGTATTCAATAGCTGCTTGCCTTGCTAGTCTATCTAAATCAAGTGCCGGCAAATTTGCAGTGTCTGCCATTAGTGCTTCTGTTTCCTTCGATGCTTCTTGAAGTGCCGGCGCAAATGAATCAGGGTCCATAGCATCAACAGAAAGCAGAGGGAGGTATTTTGAAGGTATCTCGACTGCTCTAACAAAGCCTTCTCCATTAAATATACTAACAACGGAAGTATTTCCTGCTGAAACTACCGTCAAATGCTTTGTCCATGGCTTTTCTTCTCCTTCTAAATAATCTGCATAACTAAGGAGTTCCATGTGTCTTTCCCAAAAAAAACCGCGAGCCTCGGTAGGCAGAACTCCGCTATGTTCTAATTCAAGTCTTAAGGAATGCTTGATTCCAGGTTTAGAAGAAGTTGTGCCGTATAACAGGGTGATAAGAGTCTGAGATTGACCTCTTGTTAGTCTAGTAACTAGTTCACCCGAAATAGAGAAAACAGCTAGTATGTTTTCTCGAAGATGGTATACTCCTGTCGCAGTTCTAAATTGATGTATGTTTTCGGTTTCATCAAGATAAGTTACAACTCTAAAACGACCTAAATTATCTGACATTATATGACCCGGCAGTGGGTAGGGAATGCCTAGTTTTCTTTGAAGACCATCAAGGGCGTTCCTCACGAGGTATAGTCCCTCTCTTTGGTCGTCAGGCGTAAGAATCTCGGATATCATTTCATTGTAGTGAACCCAACCATGATCGTTCTGTGTATTCTGAAGCAAACAATGTAGAGCCTGTGCCTCTGCAGTTGTAAGTTGGACATATCTGTCATGGCCATCAAAAAATTCAACATAAAGTATATTTTTGTCCGCAATTATAAAACTTCTCACGGATCCGAATGGAGAGTGTGCGTAGAAGACACGGGCCTCTCTCCCTGTGCATTCCCATCTTGCTGGATTCAAGCGGAAAGTTCTAGTTACATGATCAGGTGAAAAGAGTGGTTGTTCTCTAGCGTCTCTACCAAGTCTGTCTTCAAGTCGATTTAACATATATATAATTTTTTCCCAGGCTGATTTGCGATGTTCTTTTGATACTTCGTCAGGATATAACACTTCATATACTCTATCTAGGCGAATAGGATTTCCTTTAGCTCTCAAAAGTATCTCAAGCAGGCAAAGTTCTCTCTGAGTTAATTGGACTACATTTCTTCCAATGGTTGCAGTTACACGATCTCTATTTAAATGTACGGCATAGGCATCTCCCTGAGGTTCGCTCAAATATTCCACATCAACTGATTGTTTGCCATGGAGATATTTTAGACTTGCAATAACTGCCAGAAAGGTAAATGCAGAAACTTGTGCTTCAGACATTTCGTACGCTTTCATTATGTCTGAGGCTTTTAGTCCTGCTGCACGCTTTTCGGCGATTTCCCATGCGTATTGTTCTGCGATGGTCCACCCAGGTCCAGGTCTTCCACTGAAGTGAAGATGGCGATTCTGCAGGTAGCTTGTCATGTTTAGGCCTGAAAGATTAAGTTCATTCCTGACTTCGGCATAACTTGGAAAGTAATATGCGACAACTGAGTGTTCAGTTTGGAGGAAGAATTTAAACATAGAATTTTTTCCGATGCCAATTTCAGAACCTATGGTTCTTATAGCTGCACCCTGTATCCTTTGTCTTATCGCGAATGATCTTTGACCATAGGGTACTCTTGCAAATACTGGAGCTTGGTGTGGTTTTGCTGCAAGATATCTTGTAAGACAAACACTAAATGGTATAGGGTCATGATCTGAGTAAGCAAGTGTTCTGGACCAAAGCCGGTATCTGCAATTACTTTCTTTAAATGCTTCGTTTCCTTGATTTTCTTGACATGCGTAATAAAGTACTAGATCTCTGAATTCTCTTCTGAAAGGACATTCTCCATAAAATTCTTGACCTAGTGCGACTCTTCTTAATGCTACAAATTGTGCTAAGAATTTAGCTTGGGTCATGCCGAGTTCATGAAAATCAGCTATTAGGGCATCAAAATCGTAAGAAGTGTATGCTTCAAGAACGGCAAGCTGTAAAGGATTGAGATAGGGTGGCCTTTCTGTATCTCTGTATCTTGCCTTAACATCTGCAACAACTTCAGCTAATAGTTCTCTTTCTTGGGCTAGTTCGATCATGTTTTCTGCAAGAAATAAGTGGGTTCTGGTTTTAGGATAAACTGGAAATACTAAGTCTGTAGGTGAAGCTTCTTCTCTTGCGGATAGAATATCTTTGAGTACGTATAAAGATACGAAAGCAACTCTTCTTACAACTCCAGTACTTGCTACTATATCTAGTTGCTCAGCAGCATGACTAAAGTTGTGTCCCTCAAGAAATATCAGCCTGACAAGTTCTATAGCAGCTTCAGGATCTACATCCAGGATCTTTCCCTGGTTGGCAAGTGGGCTTCTGAATTCGCATAAAACTGCTGCCCAACATTGGTAGATCTCTGAGGAAGGATCAAATGCCTCAACATTTTCTGAAAGAACTTCTTGATACATTCTTTGAAATCTTGTCCTAGCTTCAGCCCCATAGATCCGAAGAGCCCTTCGCGTGCAGTTTCCTTGCGAGTAACCAAAGTACTCTGCCGTTTGAGGATCAGCAAGAATAAGTAGGTCGCGCACTAAGGTAGCAAGACCATTTACATTTGTTTCTTCAAAAGTAGGAAGCATCACCACAATGTCTTGCAAACGATATCCTTCAAAAAGATAAAGTCTTGCCATATGCATGATTTCTTGTGCACTAAAACGTGATTCTCTTCCGAGTCGTGCACTTGTTAGCGCTATATCTATTTGAATAAGAGGTGTTAGGTGGGCAGCCACTCTGTCCCAGGCTAGTTCATTTGGACAACAGGCATGGACAAATTGACGCATTCGTGTCATACGTGTAAATCTTTCTGGGGCAAATTCTTGAGGGGCGGTGCCTTCTTGTTGCGGATTTATTTCTTCTTCCATGAATTAGGTACACTATGGGATTATAGCATTATATGGGGGGAATATAAATAAGCAACAACGGTTTAAACTCCTGAAAAACAAAGTTTTTTTTTGTAATTCGGGCATAATTAACTACTTTGTATTACCTTGCTCTTGGCCGTGCCGACAAAACTTTTGCTGTTTCAGTTAAGGCCGTAGTAATTTTTGATCGTAGTGCAAGTGTTGATTCTCTATCAGTAATCATATGAGCTACCTGCCTTCCCGAGTACCCCTGTAATATCGTGAATAATATAAACTGTGCTACCGGGAAAAAACTTCCTTGAGCCAAGTTACTGCAAGCTATTTCCAGTGCCAAGTCATTTCCTCTTGCTAATCCCTTTTGTGAATGACTAGAGGTGCTATTCTTTGACCTTTTCGTACGATAAGTAATGTGTATAAAAGCTTGTTGTATCTTTTTATAGTATTTAGGATCTTGAGGGGATACTACTAGTTCTTCAAGTTTTTCTGGACTTGTTTTTAAGGCAACAGCTAATCTCCTTCTGTCAATAGGATTTGCTATCCCAGAACAGACTGCTTCAACTATTAAATATGTAGTTAAATGACTTAGGGTTTGAGGATGCAAATTTAAAGCTTTTGCGACAGATTGCTTCTCTCTTGTTTTTCCCTGTGCATCCTCTGCAGTGAGTAACTCTATAACGGGAGATATTCTGCCTTCGATTAGTCCTATGTCAAGTAACATTTCAGTAGAAACTATTCTATCTCTATAGGCTAGGCCGAGTCTAACATCTTTCAAAGTCACTGCCTCTGTCTTTTCTAGTATAACGGCAGCTAGTTTTGAGCAAACTGAAGAACTTAGTCCAGTTTGGAGAAATGGAAATTTTTCCGTAAGTGTTATTGGGAAATACTGGCAGCAAAGTTGTGATTGAGCTACTAAGTGAGCGAATTCTGCTCTTTCAAGTGCTTTATATCTTTCACTTACACTATAGTCTCCTGTTTGGAGTTCTTCAACTATATTTACTCGTAATTGTGTTAAAAATCTTAAGTAGAATTCGAGTTCTGATCTAAATGCAAAAACTGCTCTCCACTGTTCTTCTTGCTCAAGTTGATGAAATTCAGCAAGTCTTTCTTCTACCTGCTGTAAATCCCAGTATGCCTCAATTTCAGCAAATGTGCAAGCTGTGACTGGAATTTCTCCTTCAAGGCCGGCTATTGTAAAGGGGGTTAATGGGTAATCAGGGTCTTCAAGTGAGCTTTCTAAAGCTTCAAGTCTATCATAAAAAAATGGGGATTCGTGAGCTTGCATTATATATCTTACAATATGGTCCATGCGGTTGCGGAATGCGTTCCAGTGTATGCCAGATTTATTCTCTAAGGCGAAAAAGGAATCCCGTGTTTCTTGATCATTTATACCATAATATAGTCTTACAGCTGCGTCGTAAGTCATATCAGTCCCTGGAATAGTTATTGCTTGAAGAAAATGTCTATCTCTTTCGGGTAGATATAAGTATGCCAGAACGATAGTGCGCTGATTTTGGATATCAGCTACTCTGTAAGGATAATTTGTAACGCCCTCTCCCCTATAAACCTCATTGTATTCTTCAGGGTCTACATCCCATTCCCCAAGTGCTGCAAGAGCAAGAGCATAATCAGATACTTTTTCATTTGGATTTATTCTATCCATCTTTGACTTTAGCGTTATTATTAAAGAAAGACGGTATGTTTCTAGTCCTTCGTAAGCTCCAAGCTCTATAAGTGCGGTATAAACCATTATGGACTGTATAGCGAGGCATGCTATTCTGTGGTGGGCAGAATATTCTCTTTTTTCGGTCCTTCTTTGTGAGCAAATGTATATATAGGATAACTCATTTTCTGCCCAGGTTGCTAAGCCTGAAGCAACTTCTTCCGGAGTTTCCCTTCTTTCTGATACTTGATTTGAATATTTTTCACCAACACTGATTAGTACATCAGTCATAGCCTCAATAAATCTATGAGGCGTTCCCTCTCTTTCTCTTCTTGCGTGACTTAAATTTACCTCTGAATCTGGAACCTCTCTTCCAATTGCCTTGCCGATAAGTATCTGAGTATGAGGCATGCACCAGGCGGCCTGAAGTGAAGTTACCTCTCTTGCTAGTAGTTCCTGTGCTGCAGAGGATACTTCTGCAGTTTGTGTAATTGAAGGCTCAAATTCTGGGGTGGATATATACGTCATCTATTTTATAATGAAATATTACGTTAACCAAGGTTCTGCTTCCTCCCATTCGGGGTCGAAATCTTCTGGAAATGCTATTAACTCTGAAAGGACTCCGGTTGGATCAACCTCTTGTAGTATTGAAGCCATTGCATGTTCAGGAACATCATGTCTATCTATAATGCTGTAAACTACTTCAAGAAGGACACTAACTTGACGTCTCAGTTTTCTCTCACCATTTATACTGCCATTTAATACTTTCCTTTCAGTTTTTCTTAGAGATTCGATTATTTGAGCAAGTTGCTCTCTCATAAGTTCTATTTCTTCTAGTGAAAGTTGTCTTGCATCACTTGTTCTAAATCTAGCTACTGCTCTTGAGACTCTCCCATTGTTCATTCTGGCTGCTATTATTTGTCTTTTTTGAGCTTCTACTTCAGCAAGTTCTGTAGTAATTCTCTCTCTTGCTGATTGAGAGTCTGCTCTCCATTGAGATAGCAAATCCGAACAAATGGCTGTTACCATATCAGATGCTTCTCCTGCTGTAAGAGGTCTATCATCTCTCATGAGAATAAGTGATATAAGCTGAGGTACTTGCCTTAAGGCTTCAGTAAATTCTTGCCGGTCTTGGTCTGTTTCAAATTCTTGCTCGAGTATGAAGCGTGCAATATTTGCTTCTGCTGCAAGTACTAAAGTTGTTTTCCGAAGTGCAGCATTTTGAGCTACTACCTCGAATAGTCTTTTTGTTGCTTGGCTAGCTTCTCTTGATACAGGTCTACGTTTCAGTTCGTCTGATTTTATAGGAGTTGGTTGGTCAGGTCTTGCCCTGAGAGCTTTTGAGGGTGATTGAGTTCTTGTTATAGTGCTTTGTTGTCTTGACTGTTCTTGAACAAGATCTCTCTGCGGCTCAGCATCATTCTCTGTTTGTCTTTGAGAAAGAGCATCTATAAGTGCAGTTGCTTCAGTAAGAGACAAACTTTGCTCCCACATTTGTTTTACAACTTGGTGTTGAAGGGCATAGTCACCCATTGTCTCCGATCTTCCAGCTAATTCTTTTGCAAGATTGAGTGGGATTTCTCCTCTGTCGAGGTTTGCATGTCTACGGACGTGATCTATAAGATCTGGAGCAAGGCCATTCCCCATTTGGGTAAATATAAGAGCTTCTTCAGGTTTAAGCTGTAGAATATCTAATGCAAATCTTGCCATAGTAACTGCATCAAATAAGTATTCTTTTGGATATTCAGGATGTACCCAAGATGATTGATCAATTTCTATGTAATCAATTGCTATAGTAAAAGGTACAGGGTATGGCCATGATTCATTTGTAAATATAGCCATACGAGCTGGAGCTACTGCTCTATGGTCCCCTGCTCCCTTCAGTCTTTCCATGAATAAATCGATTCTGCTTCCTAAAACTACACGAGTAAATATTTCCGGCGTAAATTGATCTGGAAATTCTGTGGAAAGTTCTAATAGTGCTACGTATCTATGGAAACCATTCGCAATATGCAGAGAACCATCTTCAAGCATAACAATCCATACGGCATCTTCTAATCCATTTACAGCTGATGGATCTTCGCTGGCTGCTCGGATTTGAGCCTTTAATCTTTCAACTGTTTCTCTATCAACGGGCAAACATGTAGGCTGCTCGATAGCTTCAAGGGGTATTAAAAAATAGGCCTTTTGTTGAGGTGATTGCTCTATAGCTTCCTGTGTTGCTGGGGCAGAGGTATAAGTTTGTATAACTTCGGGTACCTCTAACATTAATTATGGATATATGAATATTATATAAGCAACCAATTATACTATGGGTTTGTACTGTAATCAAATTTATACTAGGAGGTAAACATGTCCTATAGTATTGATTGTAGATACCAAAAATGGTATAATTATCCGTGTTTATAAAACTTCTAAATCCGCTAAAATTCCTTTATTTCCAGCCTATATTTATACAAGAGACTATTTAAATTGTGTAAATAAAGGAATGAAAATAAAGGCAAATCTTACAATCCACTTAAAACGTGGAAGAATAAATGTTATCAAGAGAACCTTTAAATTGAACAAGGTTATACGTCCTACATATATTACACTTGGATTCTTTAAGTTGCTTATTATCCTACTTTTTGATGCAATTCTTATATTAAATAATCTTCCAACTCCTAAAGTGCAGTCCTTTGAAGAGGCTTATTTTGCCCGAGCTAATGTAGAAGATATTTATCTTGAATCAATAAAATATGCAGAGAGCAAGATGACTGAAGAAGCAGATGAAGAAAGCCCCGATATGGACATAGTAAGAAACGGAAAAATTGGGAGAATTCTACTCGGAGATAAGTATAAAAAACTGGCTGGAAGCTACTATTATCCAAATGTTGAAAAATATCTGCCTATCGTTGATAAAGTATTAAGCGAAAAGGGACTCGATCAAAATTCTTTGTTTATTCAGGCTATGTTTTTCATTGGGCAACGAGAAAGTCATTGGCAAACAGGTTCCGTAAGTGGTGCTACATATGGTGGTGAGAATGCAGTTGGTATATTTCAATTTCTTCCAAGTACTTTTAGAAGCGTTTCAAGAGGAAATATTTATAGTGCAGAAGATCAGGTAAGAGCTTTTGTAACGATGGTCGAGCGAGGAAGAGTCAGAGAATTTGGGACTCTTTATCTACCAGGCATCAATTCTCGGGCTAAACAGTATGTGTTGAACTATAGGTAAATTATTCAATTATACGATTGCACTATTATACAATTAAGAATTAAAAATTGAGAATGAAGAATTAATAATTAAGAGTTGAGAATTAGGAGTGATATAATTACCAGCCATTTAAATTCATTATTAAAATCTAGGTTAAATGTCGGAAACAAGAACCGAACAGCATGGATTAACCCCAAGAGGTAGACAAGTACTTGCAGGAGCTTTAATAGCTGCTGCAATAGTGCTGACAGCATGTACCTCACCTATTCCTAAAATTGTTGAAGCTACTCCTACTACAGTTGGCACTTGTATACCTATTGAGCTAGTTGCACAGTTTCCTGATGGACCGGGACCTATGGAGATATTTCTACCCCCGGCAGTAGAGGGGAACGATGTGAGTTACTATGTCTTTGTGGTATGGAATGTGATGGAATGGAGTGAAGCTACAGGAGAAAAAGGGACAATCTTTGTAGAAGAAGTCGGATCTGGAGGTAGGACTCTTTCAGTCATTGGTGGTCTTACTATTTTAAGTGATTTTCAGGCTTGTACTGATCTTTCAAGTGCTCAAAGAGCAGCGGGACGGATGTTTAAAGAATTGGAAGAAGATGAAAATACAGATCCTTCAGGTGGTATTGAAGTTAATGGGTACGAGCAATTTCTTGAAGAATTCCAAATAATTCCTCCAAAGTTGCCTGAACCTGTTCCGCTTGATCAGGCTTAAACTACTGTCTTTACTTTAACATTTATAATTTGTAACAAAGAATTCAGCTCTGTATAATCGCAGACGTTTTATGGTATTATTGTAAAACAAAGGAGAGATGGCAGAGTGGTCTGCGCCCAAGGCGCATCCGCCTAGGGCGGAGAATGGGACGGTCTTGTTCAATGACACCGCTTTGTGGGGGAATTAATCCGCCGAATTCTGAATTTATCGAAGAAGAAGGCGGAAAAACCGTTATTTAAAAATTCTTGGTAGGAGAGATGCCAGAGTGGTCGAATGGGACGGTCTTGAAAACCGTTGTACCTTTCGGGGTACCGGGGGTTCGAATCCCTCTCTCTCCGCCA
>JAFGDO010000012.1 GCA_016932045.1 Candidatus Dojkabacteria bacterium
AGAGTCGGGGTAGCCGGACTTGAACCGGCGACCTCGCGTACCCGAAACGCGCGCTCTAGCCAACTGAGCTATACCCCGACTTTGCAAATGGCCTATGCAAGCGTTCCTGCCTGCGTAGGCAGGCTAAGCCGCTGCGTCATACCCTGTACTTCGACTTCGCTCAGTACAAGATTATAATGCGTTGCAATTCATATCAAAGTGCTGTCTAGCCCTGAGCCTGTCGAAGGGCACCATACCCCGCATTTCAATCTTCAATCTATACATCATGAGCTTGCCGAAGGACAATCTTCAATTATCCGATTATACGATGGTACAAATATTCAATTAAGAATGAACAATGAGTCAATGTAGCCATTTCGCTAATGTTATTCTATTCTACCAAAAATGATAGGTCTTGTAATTATCTGTGTCCTAGACTAACATATAATTAGAAAGACTTCATTGATTTAGATTATGATTTCATTAAAACGGTTTAGTTCACAGTTTAATGCCATTATTAAAATTCTTATTGTCTCTGATTTTATCGTATGGTCTGCGGACAATATGCTTTCAATTATCTTTCCTCTTTTTGTCATTCAAACTATTGAAAATGGGTCACTTGAAGTAGCAGGCCTTGCCTCAATGATCTATCTTGTTGTTTCAGCAGTATTTTCTCTACTTATGGGTATCATTATGGATAGGATCAGAGGTAATGTAGATGAATTCTATTTCTTGACAGTTGGAACCTTTGTCAGAGGACTTACTTTGTTCTGCTTTGTTTTTGTTTCCAACGTCTGGCAGCTGTACCTGTTGCAATTTTTTCTTGGAATAACTCGTGCGAGCATGTATCCTTCTTGGATGATACTTTTTACGAAGTATAATGATAATTCAAAAGCAGGACTTGGCTGGGGTGCATATGATACTATTACTACTGTTGGGATGGGTTTGTCGGCATATCTTGGAAGTCTTATTCCAGAGGATAAGAACTTTAATTATGTTTTTAATGTCGCTTCCGGGCTCACGATTCTTGGAGCTTTTTCACTAATATTCATACGGAGCAATATCGGCAAGCTTGCAACTAAAAAGTAATTCAGAATTAACAACTAACAATCGAAGGAACAATGAGACAATGTATAAACCTGCAATCTTCAGTAATCAATCATCAATTGTGCAATTATTCAATGAAACAAATATTCAATTAAGAATGAGTAATGAAAAATTACAATCAACAATGTAGCAATGCAACTATCTATTTAACTATCTAACTATCCGGCTATCAAACCATTTCTTCTTCAGCTTCTTAGTTATCTTATTCATTGTGGGTCTCACTATATCTATAAGTTTAAGTCTTTTTGTATAGAATTTTGTGTCAGATCGTTTTAAATTCTTCAGGAAGTCTTCTTTGTTTTTAAAATCCTCCATTTCAATTATTGCATTTCCTATCTCGCGGTCGACATGAGCATCAGAGCCTACAAAAGGTGTAAGATCGTTCTCTTCAACATACTTTCTTGCAGACTTATTAAAGAAATTAAGCTTTGTCCTTGAGTTGAAAACTTCATAAGCATCAATTTGATCCTTGAATTGTTCAATGTTTTCTCTACCTATACCTCGCCGCATTTTATCAAACGGATGGGGGATGAAGACCAGCCCACCTTGTTTTTTTATCTCCATAATAGCTTTTTCTAAAGAAATAAATCCTCCTGATTCTCCCTGACAATCGATACTTCTTTTTAGAAACAAACCGATAATTTCTCCGACATTTGTCCGAAGTTCTTCTCCAATAATTACTTTTATCCCTGCTTTTTTAAGCACTGCTTGGTATCTTAAACTTCCTTCAGCATTGCCATGATCTGTTAAAGCTATGTAATCTATGTTATTCTTTTTACATTGATTAATGATCTCTTTTTCGGTAATATAAGAATCGCTTGAGAAGTTTGTGTGTACATGCAATATGACTCGTACCTTCATGAATTAGAATTAGGTTAAAAGATTAAAGTTCCTAGACCTGGGTTTCCGTATTTATCTGGGAAATTTTAGAATAGAATTAGAAGAATTACAATATAAAAATTGCATATTGGAAAAGTAAATACGTCACAAAGTTCTTAGTTTAGGATTTTATTCTTGAGGAAATGCTTGAGAAACTTAGAGGACCTATTAAGCCTTTAGCAGATTTTATAGCCAGATACTTCACATGGCTTCATCCCAATTATATATCTATAATTGGTTTTTTGCTCGTCTTTGTTCCTGCGTATTTCTTTATTCAGGGAAAGCCGCTTCTTGCTGGATTAGGACTAATCCTTCACTTTTTTGATTTTCTGGACGGTGCTGTTGCAAGGTATACAGGCAAAACTTCGATTTTTGGTGAAGTGCTGGATGCATCTTTTGATAGAATTGCAGATGGGCTTATAATTTTTTCAATTGCTCATGGAGGGTTTGTAAGTTGGGACATATCTTTTTTTGTCTTGATTGGATTTTACATGGTAAGTTATGTAAGAGCTCGAACAGGAGAGGCTGCTGCAAAGGAGATAAAACTTAATGTGGGGTTTGCTCAAAGGGGAGAAAGGATAATAGCACTAATTCTGGCCTCGGTTTTCTACTTTGATAAAATTCCTTTCTTTGGTATGCATATAAATACTTTACAGATAGTTTTTGTAATTCTAGGATTATTGACATGGCAGACAGCTATCCATAGGCTTGTTGTTGCGTATAGGAAATTGAATGAACTGTAGAAATCAATTAAGAATTAAAACTTAAGAATATTTACTCTTGTTCGAACATATGTATTCCTATGGCAAAAGTGTATGATCCTAAAACATGTGACTTAAGCTTTATTAAAGGATCTATCTACAAAGATTTAAGAGAGATGGGGGGTAATGCATATCGTGATATCAAGATGAGTCTATCTCTTGGTACAAGTTCGGATTTGATTTACTATTTAAGGAATTATTCTGATTTACTCAAAGGATTCGATGGTAACGAGCATGTTGAGCTTTTAAACAGGGGAATGTTCTCGTGTGTTTATCTTGTTAAAGACCACAACGGAGGACAGATAGTTGTCAAAAGAAGTCATGATGGCTGGATGCCGCTTCAAGTTTTTGAGAATTTTCATATTCCAATCCCGCGTTGGCTAGTTAGTATATTTTTTTCCGATTATGGAGTTACTGAAATAAGTTTAAAGCGTGATGTCTATGATTATGAGAATGTTATTAAACCTTATTGGGGTACAGGAAGGGTAAAAATTGAAGATGAGAAATTTAGCCCCTTTTTGAATATGGCCCTGTATATGGTTGATCATTTTTTACCTGAGTTTTCTTCTGCAGATGTTTATACGAAAAAGTTCTGGAAGAAGCTTTTGAACAGAAAAAGGCATAAAAAACTTTCTGCGCTTTATAAATATTTGAAAAGTGTAAGGACAGAAAAACATCTCATTCCCGAAGAGGAGAGATTTATACTATATGATGCCTTCACAAAGTCACTTCAAACATTATTTATTCAAGACGCAAAGATCGGCAAGGAAGATGTTTTAGAGGACAAAAAAATGGCTTTTCCGTTTGAGATGATAGCAGAAGGTACGATACCTAGAGAGATGCCGAAGCTTATGATTGAGCATCTTCTCAGAAGCATTGAGTCGTTCGTGAATCAATTAAAATCAGGAGTAGAAGTGAATAAAATACCTGATATGAGACCAATTGATATATGGAAAGTTTTGCCTCCAACTCCATATGAGTTATACATTGCTGAAACAAATAATCTAGTAGTGTACAAAGATAATAAGGGGGCAATTAGGATTTCACTTGTAGACACACATTTGCTTCTTGAGCCCGAAGCTAATCTTTTTTACAGGTGGACTGAAAAAAGATTTTGGGTCAGTATGTTTCTAAATCTTCGCTTCTGGGTAAGAAAAGCACTTGAGGAGAAGTGAAAAGCGAATAGCTTATAGATTGGGGATTGTTAAAGATTGTAAATTGATGATTTTTATAAGGGCAGATTACCATTTAGTTATTTTATTTCATTATAAAATAGATATTATAAAGAATGAGTAAGTATATTCCGGAAACATGTGATTTGAAATTTACCAGGGATACTGTTTATAAAGATCTTCGCAAACTGGGTGGAAATGCTTTCCGTGATATCAAGATGAGCCTTTCACTTGGAACTACTTCTGATCTTGTATACTATCTGAAAGATCATTCCAAGCTTTTAAAGGGTCATACTGGAGATGAAATAGTAGAGCCTCTTGCTCAGGGATCATTTTCATTCGTTTATCTTATAAAAGATCATAATGGTAGTGAAATAGTCGTCAAGAGAAGCCATGACGGATGGGTTCCTTTTCAAGTTGGTGAGTATGTTTATGTACCTGCCCCAAGGTCGTTAGTTAAATTTTTCTTTCCTGATTATGACATTACACCAAGGAGTTTGAAAAGGGATGTATATGATTATGAAGAGATTCTGAAAAAGTTCTGGGGAGATGAGAGAGTTAAACTTGAAGGAGAGAAGTTTATGCCGTATCTAAATATGGCTTTGCATATGGTTGATATGTTTCTGCCAGAATTTACAGTGCACGATATTTATTCTCAAAAATTCTGGGCAAAGCTGTTAAAGAAAGAAAGACATTCAAAATTATTACACTTGCAGAAGTATTTGAGGAATATTGAGACCCCTGCACTTTTGATTCCAAAGGAGGAAAGATTTATATTTTATGATGCGTTCTCGGATTCACTGCAAACAGTATTTATACAAGAAGCTATGAAGGGAAAGGAAGATATCATACCAGGTAAGAAAATGGCTTTTCCTTTTGAACTTATCTCATCAGGAGTTATACCTAAGGAAATGCCAAAGCTTATGATAGAGCATATACTTAGGGCTATTGAATGTTTTGTGAAGCAACTTGAACGAGAGACACCTATACCGAAGGTTCCAGACTTTAGACCGCTTGAAAGCTGGAAAATATTCCCTCCAACAGCTTACGAGATATACTTTGCTGAAACTTCCAATTTGGTAGTTTATAAGGGCAAGAATGGAAGGTTAAACATAGGCCTTGTAGATACGCATGTTCTTCATGAGCCTGATGGTGATCTGATTTACCGGTGGGTTGAAAGGAGATGCTGGATTAGTATGTTTTTGAACTTGAGGTTCTGGGTACGGAAGGCGCTAGAAGAGATGTAGTGAAGTAGTCCAAGAAGAACGGTGAGCGAATATAAATATAGGTAGATAGTTTGATTGCTGGATGGTTGCATTGCTTCATTGCCCCATTTTCAATTTATAATGCTTCATTTTTCATTGAATATTTGTATCATTGAATAATTGCTACATTGTTATATGGCTATATAGATTGATAGCCGGATAGTCAGATAGCTAGGGGCAGTAAGCTGATAGCTGATAACTGAAAGGTTAGATTGTAGTATGTTTGACCCATTACCTTTCACTTATAACTCATTCCCTGTTTGCCTTTTTATCCTGGTGATGTAAAATGTACTATAATTATTACATTATCCTCTATGAATAAAAAACAAAAAATTTCCTTGTTAGTAGTCGTTGCTTTACTTATTATGATACCTGTTGTTACAGGTATTTTCCAAAGGAGCGGATTTGAGATCCGAATCTCAGCGCTTGAAGAAGATGATCCTCGCAACACAGCAATTTCAGACATCAAAGATACAAGTTTTAAAGTCTGCTGGATAACAGAAAGGGAAGTTATTGGAGGAGTATTACTTTCTGATGGAACACGGTTTAGTGAAAGTGACAAAACAAGTTATCACTCAGTTACAGTTACCGGACTAGAAAGTGTGCGTGTGTATGAGTTTAAGTTACTTTCAGGTACAAAGGAGTTTACGACGGAGGCTGGGAGTGATTATTCAGTTACAACAGCTTCTGTAAGCGGTACAGGTGATGATTTTCTAATTTATGGACAAGTATTCAGTCCTGATGGTTACAGCTTCCAGCAAGGCGGAGTACTAACGTTAGTATTAGAAGAAACTGGGAAAGAAAGCCAAGTGTTAGCAACTACTATAAATGAAACCGGAGGCTATCAGTTTAATCTGGGAAGACTTCTTGCCAATACTCTCGATAGGGACTTCCCCTATAAAAAGAAAGTAAATGTTACGCTAAATGTATTCATTTCATTTGAGCAACAAGCTGTAGAGAAGAAATATACTGTAGATTTAACATCGAATAGGCAGATACCAAATGTTTATTTAGGGGAGGTGAATATAGATATTATTCCAGGAATAGAGGGGAGTGCTGGGCAGTAAACGGCACTCTGCAAACTGCTAACTGAAGATAGCAACAGTAGATAGATAAATTGTAACTTAGAACTTCGTTCATATGAAGTTTTTTAAGGTCGCATTAAAATTTTTGGTTGTCTTCATTCTTGTTTTTGTCATCTATACACTGATCTATCATTATCAGGTAAGTTCGAGTCCAAAGGTGGAGGTGGAGAACACTTTTTTAGCTTCAGATGAGGAGATATCTGAAATAGCAGGCGAAAACGGATCCGGGTATGGAGTAGTAAATACAGGTTTAGCTGAGGAGAAGATAGACAAGCAGGGATTTTATATCAGAATTGATAAGATAAACCTATTTAAACCAGTAGTAAAGAATGTTGATCCCAGGTACAAGGAGGTATATATTGAAAGCTGGAAGACAGGTGTATCTCACGGAAAATTTACAGCGCTTCCTGATCAGATAGGAAATGTCTATTTATTTGCTCATGCCGTAAATAATGCTAGCCGCATGGAAAGTGAAAATGCCTGGTTTACAAGGACTGATGAGTTAGATGAAAACGATGAAATTGTTATTTATTATGCCGGTAAGAAATATATCTATCAGGTTTCAAGAATTTATACGGTTTCTCCTACAGCAACAGGTGTCTATACTGGAGTTTCTCCTGTTCCGAAAATCACTCTTCAGACTTGCGGTCCGCCTCGTGGGTCACTCGACAGTAGATATATGGTAGAAGGTTTGCAGGTAAGTGTTACACTTCTCTAATCATTGAGTGTACTTTAATTTGAGTGACGTTTTAGATCTATGGCTCCGTTGTGGGGCTAATATATGTGGGATCAAGGTGGGTGAGTAATACCTCTGGTAGAGAGACTAATCCTTCACTATGCAGATTTAAAAGTCGTGAAGATAGTTCATCGGTCAAACTCCCTTGCTGCAAAATTTTTAGTGCATCACTAACGCTTAGACCAATAGGTTGGTTGCAGAGAATACTTAGCGCTTGGTCAATGTTTCGAAACCCAAATAGTTCTGGTAGAGAAACGGTTTCTGTCATCTTATATATGCTTCAAAATAAACAGGAATGATTATATAATTACTATTGATGTCATGCAATAGATGTATAGTCGTTTTGAATTTAAATATTTGAATATGAAAATATGGACTTTCAAGCAATTGCAGAAACTTTTGTGGGTCAGGGACCTCCGAGGTCTCCTAGCTTTAATGTGAGTACTTTAGCAAGAGCGAGAGATGTACAAAGGGATAGAGAGCCAATTAGAGAGGAGCCGTTACCAGGGTTACTCGATGATATAAGATCGTTTCCTTCGACACAACAAGCTCAAGAGTTACTAGCTAGATGGGTTACCCATGATAGGGGTTTGAGTTATCGTGGTAGATCTGTACAAAGAACAGTCTACGGATTAACATATGAGCAATTAAGATATCTTGAAGAATTAGCAGCTTATGGACTACCTAAAGATGAAAGACCTCAGCCGGTTTATGTAGTCAGCGTATTAAAGGAAGTGCTAATACGAATGACAAAAGAGGTTCTAGGAAAAATGGCGAATGTATTTGCAAATCTTTCTGCTTAAAGATATGGAGCTAAAAGCGGATATCTAATAGCGACATGCGAACGACTAAAGACATTAGATACTAATTGTTCCCCCTCCTAGGCACTCTTTATCTTTATAGAAAACAGTGCTTTGACCAGGTGTTGGAGCTCTTTGAGGCTTGTCAAAGAGAGCTATATATTTCTTGCCAACTTTTTTTATCCTTGCCGAAGCAGGTTTATGGTTGTAGCGGATAGATACTTTGCATTTTAGCGGCAATTTGGGCGGCTTACCTTGTATCCAGTGAGGTTTGTCAATTTCTATTTCTGACTTAAAAAGAAAAGGATCATTACTTCCCTTTGCAACTATAACCTGGTTTATCTTAGAGTTTAACTCCACTACATAGCAGGGCGCGCCACCTCCTATTCCTAAACCTTCTCTTTGACCGATTGTGTAATTATAGTACCCATTGTGTGTCCCCAAGACTTTGCCTTGAGTATCAATTATCTTACCCTTTTGCGACTTCAAATACTTTTTTAAAAATACTTGAGGTTTTTTACCAGCAAGAAAACAGATGTCCTGACTTTCTTTGCTCTCTGCTGTTGGTAGTTTAAATTCTTTTGCGATTTGCCTTGCTTCGTTCTTTGTATATTCTCCTAAAGGAAAGAGTGTCTTGGAAAGTTGGTTTTGGTTAAGTCGATGGAGGAAATACGACTGGTCCTTTGAAGCGTCTTTTGCTTGAAGAAGATGATATTTTTTTGATTTATTGTCGCAATATATTCGAGAATAATGTCCTGTTGCGATAAGATCAGCTCCTTCTTTCATTGCTCTTTTAAAGAAATGTCCAAACTTTATTTCCTTATTACAAATAACACAAGGATTTGGTGTTCTTCCGACCTTATACTCACTGACAAAGTACTGTGTCACTTTTTGTTTGAATTCTTTCTGTAGATCAAAAATCCTGAAAGGTATTTCTAGCTTTGAACACACTCTTTTAGCGCTTAAAAGGTTAGCCCTAGATTTTGAGCCTGAGAATAGCTTAAAATGAACACCAGTACAATCATAGCCCTGTTGTTTAAGCAGCGCAGCGGTGACAGAACTATCAACTCCGCCGGACAATGCAATGAAAACTTTTTCGTGGTTTTTCATAGTGATAATTATAGCATGAAGAAGTAAAGCTAATATTCAAATCATAACTCATAACTATTGCGTCTCCTTGCAGTCGGATACCTTTGCAACTATAATGAATACAATAAACTCTTAAAACTACTGCCATGCAAATTACAGAATCATCAGATGCTCAGACCCCAGGAAATCCGAATGTCTTACCACCTCTTCCTCCAAAAGTGCAACCGAGTACTTCTCCAGGAAAATCTTATAAACTTCTTTCTTTATTTGGTGTTGTGCTAATTCTTGCTGGTCTTGGGGGTCTTGTCTTTCTTGGCGTAAGTAAGTTTTTTTTAGAAACACAGGGAAAAGATAAGTTAAAAATTGAAGGTGTAGATCCAGAAATTGGGGAAGAGCTAACAAAGCAGCTTGTATACTCAGCTGAGTCTCAGGAGATTGAGTATTATTCTCCAACTCTTGATATATTATTAAACTATCCAAAGGATAAATTTATCATAAATGAAGATTACCTGAGTATATCGGTTTCACTTACTGAAACAGGTGCATATTCAACGTATGCAAAATTGAAACTATACAAAAAGGAGGGAATTGAAGATATAAACAAGGAACTTAAAGGGTATTATGAAGATATTTATGATAACGTTGAAACTGTTGAAGAAAAGACCCAGGAAGACGAGCTTGGATATTTAAGAATAAAATATCTTCAAGAATCTTTCTTAAAAGAAGGCGAAAGCGAGGAGATATATAGAACTTTTCTTGTAAGGGGTGATCTTGATGAGTATGTTTTTATAGATATAAAAGAGACAAGCGGAACAAAAACTACTGATAAATATCTATCCCAATTTAGTGACCTGGTTCAAAGTGTTCAACTTCATCCTGAAAATATTGCCGAGGAGATAGAGTATATAGTCAAAGAAGGAGCAATCAAGGTTCGATTCGACAGAAAGAAGTGGAATGTAGCAGGCCAAAGCGATTATTCATTAAGTCTTGGTTTTAGAAGCAGTGACTATGAACAAGCTGAAGAATTAAAGTACTTTGCGACCGGAGTATACATCTCAGCCTACTCAACATATAGGGATGACCTTGATGAGGCTTATTTCAAAGATGAAATAGCAAAGGAAAGAGCGAATGCACAGGAAGCTTACTTGGAGAAAGGATTAGAATTCTTGGTTGAAGAGGAAACTTTACAAATTGGCGGAGTGGACTTTTATTTCACAAAGTATAGATATACTGCATACGGCGAAGATACGGTTAAAACTATTTACAGGGGATACAATCCTACTGTCAAAGCAATTATCAGTATAAGTACATATGAACCTTATGCGGATTCCGAGGGTGGCAAGGAGGTTCGAAGGTTGATTGATTATATTGAAGTTCTAACGGATGAAACTTCTTCTGCAAAAAGAAATAACAATGTACTGGGTGTAAGTTCCCTTGAGTTTGAAAGAGCAGCGATAATTGGGAAACCTGCAGTCGTACATATATTCAATAAGACCTGTACAAAACTAAAGGTAAACGAGATTAGTGATATGCCGAATGTTTCTGGAAATACTTATACACTATGTATGGCTGGCTTTGGGTCAGGAGCATATATAAGTAGTGATGGTCATATCATTACAAATGCTCATGTTGGAGCGATGAATCCTAAGGATGTCATTATCGATGCCGCATTGTATTCTCTTGAAGGTGAAGCTTCTAGTCAACCGCTGAGCGGTTTCGATCAGGATGGATTTGTAAGTGATGTCCTGAATGATCTTGCAGTCTATTATCAGAACTTGTATCCGGATATTAATCTTGATAGTTACTATGTCCAGGAATCAATGTTTGAGGATGCGATAAGTGTAATCCTTTTGTTTACAGTTGATGAAGCAGCCTCGGACTATGCAACGATAGACGAGTCAACTTTCACTAACTATATTCAAAAGAGTAAGCCTTTTGAGGTTGATCCGGATCTTTTGGATCTCTCAAATAAATCTGATATGTATGAGGCGGAAGTGGTAGCCTATAAAGAGATAGATTCATTCTATCAGATGGCTTATGATTCCTATGCCGGTGAAGAAAGCGGACTTTCGGTGCCTGATCTGGCAATTCTAAAGGTTTCTGATTCTGATGTTAAAGAATTCCCTGGCGTTGAGTTGGGAGATTACCAAATGCTAAATGTAGGAGAGAGAATTGTGGTCATAGGTTTTCCTGGAAGTGCTGAAAACGAAGCATTGTTCTCGGTTGAGTCGACTACAATTCCCACGATTACAACTGGAACCATAAGTGCTATTAAGCCAAATTTTGACAGTACTTTTAACCTAATTCAGATTGATGCATCGATTTCACATGGGAATAGTGGTGGTCCGATCTATAATTCGGATGGGAAGATTGTAGCTGTTGCTACTTATGGTTTAACCTCGGAAGAAGCAGCTGATTTCAATGCAGGTGTTTCTGTAGAAGAAGTACAAAAATTTATCTCGGAAAATAATGTGGAGAATAAGGTCGGTAAAATTACAAAGTATATCTCAGATGGTCTTGATGATTTTGGTAAGCAATATTATAAAAAAGCAGTGGAAAAGTTTGAGGAGGCAAAGGCGCTAAATCCGCAACTCGAGGATTTGCTTGATCCTTTGATAAAAATCGCGCAAGAGAAGATAGAAAAGGGGGAGGATAAGACTCCTTTATTTACTATTGGTGATCTCGAGTTCGGCAGTACAGAAGCAGTAGTGGTTATTGCAATTGTTGTGTGCTTATCAATTGGATTTTTACTTGTTATTCTTATTTTGATTTTAAAGAAACGAACAGGAGGTTCTTCTGAGGGGTTGACATATCCTGCTCAGATGGAGCAGCAGATGAGACCACCGGGTTCCATGCCAATGCAGCAGTCTCAGCAGGTTGTGCCATCTCAAGTCCAGCAGACACAAGAACCATTTGTTCAAACCAGTATGCCAGAACAAGCGGCAGATCCTTCTGTTCAACCGGTTGGAACCTCACCTGTACAGCAGGAACAGCCGGTAGTGCCACCTGTACATCCTGAGCAACCAATGATTCAACCAGGTGTGCCTATTCAGCCGATAGATCAATCTGAAGTTGGGCAACCTACTGTGCCTGCACAACAACAACCGCCTCAACCAATCGTTCAGCAGCCTGAAAATTTACAGCCTGAGCAGCAGGCTATGTCTGTACAGACTGATCAGCAGGGATTACCATCTGAGGTAGCTCAGCCCGTACATCCTGAACAACCAATTAGAGAGCCTGTTGTTGCACCACAGGATACTGTGGTACAACAAATGCCGTCCCAAGGAGAAGTACAACCTCCACCAGTTGAGCAGCAGCCAGATCCAAGTGCACTATACAAGCCGCCGGATCCGTTTAAGGTGTAAGAAATATGAAATTAAAAGTATGCGGTAAAAGGTAGTAGGTTAAATGTTAATGTTATATTGCTATAGTGTTATGGGGTTGAATTACTGGATTTTTCCACTGTTTTTAATATAATTATGCCTAATAAGCTTTTAGCCATGTAAAGATGGATAAGGTCTATTACCTTAAGAATATAAGAAAATATCGAAGTGTCCTGCCTAAAGTGTTAGGTAATACGTATCCAGAAAATAGCGAAGTGGTTGTGAAGCTACACTTCGGTGAGCCTGGGAATAAAACTGCTTTAACACCTCAGGAGGTGGCAGAAACAGTTAAAGTACTAAATGATTTAAATATTGATCCAATTCTTTTTGATACTCCCGTTGCATATACTTCAGAAAGGTCAACAGTTGGTGGATATAAAAAGGCTATCAGACGCAGGGGGTTCTTAAAAGTTGCAAGATGTAAAATTTCAAATAAAGGAGTTCCAGTAAAGACTAAAGATATGAGAGTCGAGGTAGCAAAGGTCCTTGCAAAAGCAAAACATGTTCTTGTCATCTCTCATGTAAAAGGTCATGAATGTTGTGGCTTTGGGGGCGCAATCAAAAATCTAGGAATGGGGGGGATAACTAGAGAATCGAAGGTAAAAGAGCACAATTTTGCAAAACCAATATGGGTGAAGGAATGTCAGGGTTGCGGGACATGCGCAAAGTTATGTCCGGCAAGTGCGATTAAAATTGTAAATGGCAAAGCACATGTTGACTTAAATGAGTGCATGGGATGCTCTTTATGCGAGATGGTTTGCTCTTATAACTGTATAAAATCACGTAAGGCTTTATTCGATGACTTACTTGCTCAAGCTGCATGTGCAGTGATGAAGAAGATGCCGAGGAAAGTTCTATACATTAATTACCTGAAGAACATAACGGAACACTGTGATTGCTATGATGATGCAGGAAAGATCGTTTCAAAAGATATTGGTGTGCTATTTAGTACTAATCCTGTTGCAATCGATAAAGCCAGTATAGATCTGATAAACAAGATTAACAAAAAGGATGTTTTTAAAAAGCTGTGGAATAGAGATCCCTTATTACATATTGAGTATGCAAGCAAGTATTCGACCTTTTCAGAAAGATATTCTCTCATTGATGTGTAACTTTCGAGGTCGAATTTATAAATTCATATAGCCTTTGCCTCTTAACCTTTTTCCTATTGCTTACTTCCTTTCACCTTACTTATACCCCAAAGCCTGTAGCTTAAATAACTTTGAGTACCGCCCGTTCTTTTTCATAAGTTCATCATGACTTCCATGTTCGAGTATAGTTCCCTTATCGATAATATATATATTATCAGCGTTTCGAACTGTAGAGAATCTATGTGATACCATTATTACAGTTTTATCTTTTTCAAATTTATCAAGTTGTTTAAAAATTTCTGCTTCGGCTTTTGCATCTATTGCAGATGTAGGTTCGTCAAGGATGAGTATTGGCGCATCTCTGAAAAAGGCCCTGGCTAGAGCAACTTTTTGCCATTGACCAATAGAAGGTTCAACCCCGCCTTCAAAGCGCTTAGAGAGTCTTGTTGATAATCCCTTTTTATAGTCTTTCACAAATTCTAGTGCTCCTGATTTCTTAAGTGACAGGTCTACAAGTTTTTCTTCATATGCTTTGTCAATATCTCCAAGCTTTATATTATCTAGTAGCGTGTATTCGTATCGGTTAAAGTCCTGAAATAATATTCCTAGGCATTTGTACCAGGATGATAGTTTTAGTCTCTTTATGTTTATCCCGTCAATTAAAATCTCTCCCTTTTGCACATCAAAAAAACGGCATAGCAACCGTATAATCGTAGTCTTCCCGCCGCCATTCTCTCCTATAAAAGCAATTTTTTCTCTTGGTTTGATAGATAAATTGAAATTCTTAAGTGTATAAGCTTCAGCGTTTGGATACTTAAAGTATACATTTTTAAATTCGATTCTAGGAGCTTGGGTTTTTACATAAACTGCTTTCGGGTGATCCTTTACTTCGTTTTCTAAAGATAGCACTTGAAAAAGGTCTTTAACATAAAGCAAATCTTCGTAATTTCTGCCTAAGTTTCTAAAAAACGAAATTAAACTCTCATTTAGCCGGTAGATCCGGCCATTAAAAAATTCAAGTGAGCCGAGTGTAATCTTTTGTGTAATAGCTGAGATGATGATATATACTTCTGCTATCGAAAAGATAATAATTGCAGCTACGGAAGAAATTACTGAAACTACAAATTTCTTCTTTACCTTTTGTTTCTGCGGAGCTAAAAATTGTTTGTAAAGTTTTTTTATACGATTAATTAAAAAGTTTGCTGATGAAAAAAGCCGTATCTCTTCTAGGTGTCTTTCACTTTTTAGGTAAAAGCTTGTTTCCCAGAAATCTCTTCTTATACTTCCCTTGGCAACATGGATGTTCCATACTTCCTTACCGTATTTCATATGGATTAATAGTTCGGGAATTGCAGATAGTACTATTGCCAAGAAGATCCATATATTCAGTGATATTATTACGGTTGCACTTGAAATCACTTCTATGATGTTTTGAAAAATCCATAACTGTCTATTGGCAAAGTTTAGGGGACGCCAAGTATAGGTTTCTTTTACTCTGTTTAAAAGGTCATTTAGTTTAGGATTTGAATAATGTTCAAATCCAAGAGTAGAATACTTCTGTTCAACTAGAATATCTAAATATTTACCGAAATCCAAATATGCAATGTTCTCAACGTATTCTGCTATTAGCCAGCAAACTCTATTCAATAAGCTTAAAATTATTGATATTGAAAGCAAAGGAACAAATTCCTTTATGACAAAATTCCCATCAGTGATTGTCTCAACTATCTTGTCTATGATTAGTTTAAAAACATATGCATTTGCAAAAGGAATTATCGATACAAAAATTATACTTAGCAGGAGTGCAGAAGCTGCTTTTCTATTTGATTTGAAATAGAGTCCTAATATTGCTTTTGAGTACTTTATATATTCTCTTGTTTTATCTATATATCTTTTCAACATAGCGGCGTATTATAGCATATTATCTCCTAGTCTTAAGCCTTCTGCCTTTAAGCTCGAGATTATACTCAAGATCTTTTTCTGGATTATCTGTTCTTTTTCCTTCACTTCCCAAAATCCATAGGGCTTTATCAAAAATGAGCCAGCTAATGTTTACTTCATTACAAGCCTTTTTCCAGATCTGCTTTACTTTTGTGACATTTGCTGGTGTCATCTTTTTCGTATTTATTAACCCCCATTCATTTGTCAGTCTTACATCATGAACATCAACAGGCATAAGGATTTGCTCGAGATTGTCCAATTTAAGGTTAAAAGTATTTACGATGGTTCTAAAAAAGAAGTTGCCTATCTTAGGTCCAAAGCCACGGAACTTATAAATTTCTCTAATAATGACTTGAGAATCTTTTGACAGTTTAAAAATATTTAATGGATTCCCACTGTATTGTGCTAGCAATATTTTAGAATTTACAGTCCACCGCTTTACTGCTTCATTTATATATCTTGGAGAAAGAGTTTTTTTTATAGTAAAAGTTAATTTATTTTTATCTTGTTTAAGAATAAACTTGGGATCAAAATAATTCTTTTCGTGTGTCCATAACCTTTGAGCTCCCTTGTATAGTCGTTGTGATTTTGTGGCGTAGTCTAACTGGATGACGTAAAAGAGAAATAATGCCTTTTGTTGAACAGTAAGCGAAGCAGGAATCCAATCCTCAGCATTTACCCGTTTTTCAAAAACACCTTTTTTCTGCTTGTAGGCTTTTGTTATAAGAACAACAAGTTGTGTTGCTTTCAGCTTTTTCCTTGTCAAGAAAGATTGATTAATAATAAAGAATTATAAATTAACAATGAAATAATTCAAGTAAGGATCGAGGTTACAGGGTAACTATCTAGCCATGTATATTTCTATATGACAGTAAATTCTCGCTTAAGATGATATACATCAAACTAGTTACTTTTTCGTGAAGAATTCTAGACAAGCACATCCAATAAATAAACTCCAGTTAGTCCTCTGTGTTTATCATGGTAATAGATAGGAGCAATACTATTGGGTTTTGCCCCAATGATAGCCTTACCAAGATCTGATGTAGCTTCAATCTGAGGGTTATCGTTTGTGGTGTCAACTTGAGGAACAATTAAGCAAACTACGGGGTCCTTATCAAAATCACTTGTATACTTAATTTTTACTTTAGTTCCAATCTGTGCAGTCTGTGATTGTTCGCCTCTTTGCTTTTTATTCGAAAAAATTATGTTAGGGCTTTTTTTATTTATTATTTTATTCATAATATATATATATAATATACAAAAAAGAAAACGGTTTTTATTATAGAGGATAGGTTAGAAGAAGACAAGAGTAGGTTCATAAATATGAAGCTATTAAAAAATTCTAATGAAGGAGTGGGGGAGGGGGCAGAGAAAAAAAGGGACTTGACAAAAACAGCTCTTTCCCCTATTATTATTATGACCGACTAGTCAGTCATAATAATATGAACAAAAATAAAAAGATTTTTAAAAAACAAAAGATTGTAGAGGCTGCCGCAAAGATCTTTTCTCGTGATGGATTAGAACGAGCACGTGTTGAAGATATTGCGAAAGAAGCAGGGATCGGAAAAGGTACTGTCTACTTATATTTCCCGGATAAGGAATCTATCCTTGAAGAAGGAATACGGTATTTCGCCTATATTCGTATAGATCAGCTAAGGTCACTACTATCGACCTATAAATCCCCAAAGAAGAAGTTAATAACATTGCTAAATTTGAGCACAAAGATTGCAGAAACAGATAGGTATATTTTTTTCATGAATTATGCTGCTCTACTTTCAACGCATAAAGATTTGAGGCAACGAGCTGTTACAGAATTCTTTGGACAATATGTTGATTTAGTGGCTGAGATTATAAAGGAGGGAATAGCAAGTGGTGAGTTTAGAAGGATAAATTCAAAAGTTGCTGCTCTTTCAGTTGTTCTTGTGCAGGACATCGGCAATCTATTACTTTCAAAAGTTAAGAGCGGTGTGAGTAGTGAGAGAACGGCTAAGGAACTTTTAAAGATGATTGAGAATGATTGATATGATCTAATTATTAGAGATGATCATATCAATAAAACAGTTGGTCTTGGTAGTTAGAACCTAATAATATTTTAAATAATAAAGCATGACAATTAAAAAGTACAAAATTTGTAAAAGTTGTGGCGGTCCTGTCAAGGATTACCCCGATAAAAAAGTATTAAATCCAGAATTCTGCCCGTACTGTGTAGATGAACAGGGCGACTTGCTTGGATATAGGCAAATTGTGGAATCAATGATTCTCTATATAAAGAATGATCATCCGGAAATCAAACCAAAGGACAGACATAGCAAAGCCGAGACTATGCTTAAAGAAACGGAAATTTGGGGAGAAAGATTTACTGGTGTGATTATTAAAGAAAGTTTAAAGAGCGATAATGTATTGAATTATGTAAAGATAGTAAAAGAAGAGGTGTCAAAGGACAATAATCCTGAGACCAATGGAGGTTATCCGACGTGGCATTTACTTTATGTAGAATTCTTTCGTCCACAGCTTGAAGATGTCCTAGGTTGTCTTAAGAAAGATTTAAAAGGTAAGGATTGGTACGCTGATTTTAAAGGAAGAAAAGACCATCACATTATTTTCTGTGGAAGAGTTTTTAGATGCATATTGGGAAAGAGAGATTCGTATAAGAAGGCTATTCAATATGGACTTAAGGTTGGAGTGCCAACGGAGCAGTTGGACTTTGTGTGATTAAACCAAAGTCCGAAAGATAAAGCGAATTTAGCAGATAAATTTATTTTAATTTTTTGTTAATATCCATGAATAAAACAAAATACGCAACACCTTGCGGTCTTTACTGCGGAACATGCCCTGAGTTAAACAAGGCCTGTAAGGGCAAAACCTGTATGGAGCATGATGGCGAGATGTTCTGGGGTAAGTGTGAGTTATTTGATTGCTGTGTACACGGGAAGAAATTAGAGCACTGCGGATTGTGTAAGGAGTTCCCCTGCAAGTTATTCATTAATCACAACGACCCGTCATTAGCCCCTGATGTTGCAAAGAAAGAAAATGAAAAAAGGCAAGTAGGACTTAAGAAAAGAGTTAAGGTTGGTACAGAGAAATGGGTGGAGGGGAAAGAGGCTAAAATTAAGAATTAAAAATGAGAGATGAAAAATTCCTGTGCAGGCATTTGTAGCGATTAAAGGTTGATATGTTGTTATGTGGTTGGACGGTTAAATGGTAAATTTGACTCATTGGCACATTATCGTTTGTTTCCACTTCTAGCGTTATATTTTTTCCTTCTCATCGTTACTAATAAAACAAACTGGTATCAAAAAGAGTGTTACCAGAATTTGTTAAAAATCTGAATTTCTAGGATAATAGTCGAGCTTACCTTTTATATAATGAATATGCCAGGTAGCGGAAAAATTACAAAAGCGGTTATAACCGCAGCAGGTTACGGTACAAGATTTTTACCTGCGACAAAGAATGTCCCCAAGGAACTTCTCCCTGTCATAGATATGCCTGTCCTTGAATATATTACTGAGGAATGCGTTGGGGCTGGGATTACAGATATCATCATTGTCACAAGTTACGGTAAAAATGCGATTGAGGATTATTTTGATTCTTCACCAGAATTGGAGGAAATGCTGAAAAAGAAAGGTAAGACAGATTTATATAAGAAGGTTCGGAATGTATACGAAAAAGCTAACTTTATCTTTGTAAGACAAAGCAAACATCTTCCGTATGGTACAGCAGCTCCACTACTTGTTGTGAAAAATCTAATTAAAGAGGACGAAGCTTTTGCACTTCTCTATGGTGATGATATTTATCAAAATGGAAAAAAGCTGGCAATAGGAGAGCTTATCGAAACATATAAGGCAAATAGATGGTGCGGGGCTGTAATTGGAGCAAAGATAATCCCGGATGAGGAGGTTTCTAATTTTGGTATATTTAAGTATCGTAAAGAAAGAGGTCACTTATTATTTGATGAGGTTGTTGAGAAACCTTCGAAACCCGTTGCGGATAAAAACTATACGAATGGCGGGAGATTTGTATTTAATTCTGAAATATTTAACTTCATTAATCGGGAAGATTATAAAGAAAATCCAAGGCGAGAACTTGAATTAACAGATGTGTTAAACAATTATAAGAGGAATAACAAAATGATAATTCAGGAGATGAAAGCAGAATGGTATCCTGCCGGTAAACCTATTGATATGATAAGGACTACAATTAAACTGGCTCTAAAAAGAGATGATTTAAAAGCTGATGTACAGAAATTTATAAACTCCTTAGCTAATTAAGTTATAAGAAATTTAAACTATGGCCGCAAAGAAGGTAACGAAAGCTATCATTACTGCCGCTGGACGCGGGACAAGGTTTTTACCTGCTTCAAAAGCATTCCAAAAGGAGATGGTTCCTATCATGCATAAACCACAACTCCAATGGGTTATTGAAGAAGCTATAGAATCCGGGATCACAGATATAGCTGTTGTTATAAGAAAAGGTGTAGACACTTTCAAGGATTATTTTAATGATAACAAGGATCTCTGGAAGTATCTTAAAAAAAGTAAGAAAGAAGATCTGCTGGATAGCTGGGTGAGTCTCAAGAAGGAGGCTCAAATAACATTATTCTATCAAAAAGAAACTGATCCTTACGGAAATGGTACTCCCTTTATCATTGCTAAAAAATTCGTAAAGGGTGAACCTTTTGCTGCAATGTGGGGAGATGACATCATGGTTAGAACAGATAAGAACAAACCGACCTGCCTCAAGCAAATGATCAACTATTATGGAATGTACGAACCTACAGCTGTCATGTCTGTATCAAGAGTTGATCGATCAGTGATAAATAAATACGCAAGCTATGAGTATTTAAGACCTAAGGAGGCGAAGGTTCCTTATCAGGTGAAAAGACTTATTGAAAAGCCTGAACCTGAGGAAGCTCCTTCTCTTATGGCCAATGCCTGTCGTTTTATATTATCGTATGAGGTGATTGAAGAACTTGGGAAAAAGGTTAAAGGCAAGGATGAAGAGATTTGGCTTACAGATGCAGTTGACAGGCTTGTACAGCAAGGAAAAGTTGTAATGGCGCCGCCTTGGCAGGGAAGTTTCTGGATCCCAGTTGGTGATCCTATAAATTGGCTTAAAGCAAATTTAGTGATCTCTCTAATTGATAAAAAGTATAGAAAGGATGCAAGAGAGATTATTCAAGATGTTGAAAAAATGCGTTTAATTAAGACTTGAGATTTCATCTCGTGATTAAGAAGCTTATAGAGATAGCTAAGAATGCCGGACAGATACAACTAAAGTATTATAAGTCGGGCTTTGATATTCAAAAGAAGAATAATGATATGTATGACCTCTTAACTTCAGCTGACCTTGCATGCGATAAGTATATTTATGCTGAACTCAAAGAAGAGTTTCCAGATATCCTGATTCTTTCTGAAGAAAATAAAAAGATTCCAGGAAGCTTTTCCGGGAGGGTTTTTATGGTAGACCCACTTGATGGCACTAAGGAATTTGTTGCTAAGAATGATCAGTTTGCTTGTATGATTGGGTTATGCAAAGATGGTATACCTACGCTTGGAGTTGTATATGCTCCGGCATTGGATAAACTATACTGGGGTGAGAAGGGAAAGGGCTCATATTTAATTAGTAAAGATAAAACTTGCGAGTTAGAAGTATCAGAGCTTGATAATTTAGAAAGAGCTATACTGATAGATAGAAACTTTCATGGTGAGGAAAGACCCTTGGATTTTGTCGTAAAGAATTTGGGAGCGGGTAAAATAAAGCCATTTGGAAGTGTTGGATTAAAACTAGGTCTTATCTCAAGGGGTAAGGCCCATATTCACGTCAATAGCAATTTCCGTTTAAGTAAATGGGACAGCTGTGCTCCGCAAATTATCCTCGAAGAAGCTGGGGGAAAGGTTACAGACTTATATGGGGATCCACTAGATTATAAACAGAAATCTCTCAAATGGGAAAATTCTGTTGTGGCGACAAATGGTGTTTTGCATAATGAGGTAATCACAAAGATCAATAGCTTACTTAGTTAGCCTTGATTATGGAGCAGCATACCTGTATATCAGCTTATGCAAAAAGGGTTCATGAAATGTCCTTTCTAGAAGCATTGAGTTCAAGGTCAATATTGCATACACAATCATTAATGGATGGTCAGGTAAAGGAAGTAAGTCCACACTTTCAATTGAACCATTACCTTGCAAGAAGTTTTGTCGGACTTGCTGGTATTGCTTTATATGAACAAGTGAGAAGGGTACTATCATTTATGCCGAGTACGAATGATGTAGTCGGAAAACTTATCGCAACCGGTGCTTGTGATGATAGCGATCCCTCACCACCAGAGAGAGTACCTGTCCCTGTACCGATCCCAAAAAGGTAATATGCATTTGGTTAGGCAGAGTAAGAGTGTTAAGAGGTGACTAGAGTTACCTCTCTTATTTTCCACAACATCCATCTATAAGCTTCTTTAGGTCCTGTACCTTCAATCCATGTATTTCCATCTGCAATTACTGTCCCTCTTTTTGCATCTCTAGTTGGATAAACATAAACACTAAAACTAATTTTTATCCCTCTTTGATCTAAAAGTCTAACAATTTCTTGTGAAGCAAACATTACAATCTGTTCGGGTTGAAAGGCTTGGGAAATGTAGTTGTTGAACCAAAAATCATTTAGTGCTTCAAGAATATGCTCAGGTGACCAATCACCTAATTCAGCAATTTCCTAGATTGCGTCGATTTCATGCCAGTCAAAACGTTGTTTTCCAGATACTGCTAGGTATCTACTGGTTCCTGACCAGTGAAAAGCTTCAGGCATTCCGGCTATTAGGCTCGATATTTGTCGATCAGGATTCATGTAAACTACTCCTCCATGAATATCAAGTGGGTAGACTGATTGTAAACCTGTGTGATAATTAAGTACCAATTGATCAAGAGCCCTTCCTAACGCCATATCGCCAAATGGTATAGGCATAAGACCACCTATTGCACACAGAACTTTAAGTGAGATGACAGTGAATGGCCCAATAGGATTTTTCGAAATCATACTTTGTGTATTCCTATTTGCTAGTTCAGCTGTGAAGAGTTCTCTTCTGAGATCCCAGACTAGACTTAATACTGGAAATTTCCTTTTTGCCTCCTTGTCAAAGTCATATGCTGTTGAAACTGCAACTGAGCCGGCTATATGAAAACGATCATGTGAAATAGGGGTATAAAGATCGGATTGTAGTTTGGGGTCAATCATACCTGTTTCTGCTAATACGTTAATAGCTTGTTGAATGGATTCAGGCGAAAGTCCACTTATATCTGCATCAACTAAAACTAAGGGCACTTCTCTTTGCCCTCGTTGAACTAACATAGCCAGGTCCGCTGCAACCTTTTTTGCCGTTCCAACATTATAAAATTGTGGAACTTGTTCATTGATAACATGAAGATTAGAGAAATGTTGAGAAGCTTTTGTTAATGCATGCCAGACTTCTGCTGATGGTTCATCAGTATAGTTATGATATACTAGGATGCAGACTTCTTCTTCAAAATTGTCTCCATAAGAGTCTCTAACAGCTTGTAGAGCTCTTTCGAGGTCAGTTTCATTTCTCGCTGCAATGACAACTATAGACTTTGTTTTTTCTGTAACAAAATTTCCCGGAACACCTTCTACTAGTCTGGCAAGACGACTTGTATATTCATCCGTGTGCCTTTCCCAGTATCTTTCAGCTACTTCTTCCCAAGGTAGATTTCTTAGGAATCCAAGGACACGTTCAGATTCATTGTGAAGATCAGGTTGATTTGGTTTGTCAATAGAAGAGGTAGCCTCATCTATCCATGTTGCAATGATTGGATCAAAAAATGGAAGTATGTCAGATCCCAAGGGATTTGTAGATTCTAGTTGTAAGTTTCCATCCCTATAAAAAGAAGTAAAAAGCCTTCTATCTAGAGGAATTGGTTCGGTTTCAATCATATAACTAAACTTATTAAAAAGTAGTAAGGAATTATGTATAATTTCCCAGTGAAAATCAAACTAATTGAAGCAAAATCAGTACTTACTAAATCGCAACTACCAGGATGTGATTATGTTATTAACCCTTACACAGGCTGTACTTTCGGCTGCTCATATTGCTATGCCGATTTCACTAAAAGATTTACAGGACATTCGGGTGATGAATGGGGAGTTTACGTTGATGTGAAGGTTAATGCTGCAAATGTTTTGGAAAAGGAGTTGGAGCGGTTCAAACGAAAACGTTTGAACCAACATAAAGGTCTCATTGCGGATAATGGAACCAGCAGCAAGATAATCAAGATCTTGATTGGTTCAGTAACTGATCCGTATCAAGGTGTAGAAGCTAAGTATAAGATAACAAGAAAATGCTTACAAGTACTTGAGAAGAGTAGGTTCCCATTGGAAGTTAGTGTTCTAACGAAATCGCATCTTGTAACTAGAGATATAGATGTTTTAAAAAATATTAGAAATGTTTCTGTTGGCATGACAATTACAGCGACTGATGATACGGTAGCAAGAATTCTTGAGGGAAACGCGCCGCCTGCAAGGTTAAGGCTATCTGCGCTTAAAAAGCTTAATCAAGCAGGAATTGAAACTTATGTTTGTGTAAATCCACTTCTTCCTCATTTTGTTGCAAACGAGAAAAAATTACGGAAGTTATTTGATGCTATTAAAAAAACTGGAAATAAAGAAGTGTGGTTGGAGCACATTAACGTTGGAGGAAACAGATTAAAGCGGATAAAACAGATGATAGTTAATAAAGTTCCTGAAGCTGCTGAAGCTTTTGAACAGGCAAAGACTAGTAAGTATAAAGATGATTTAAACAGATTGCTTTTTAGGGTACTAAACGATTATAGTTTTAAAATAGGGGGCGGTGGAATAATTGATCACAAACGAAAGGCCATTATTACTAATAGCAATAAGACATTAAAAGTAAAAAAAGGGTGGAAGCTTGATAGAGTGTAGGGCACATATGAGTCTCCAAGGGATGGTAAGGGCCCTTGTAATAGTCGTTTGATGGAACTGTTATTCCTTTACAAGATACACACCGTAGCCTTCTTTCACCTTTTGGTCCGCTTTCATCCCGAAATCATCTCCCTTTTTCGCCACCTTTATATCAGTTCCATCAATTTGCATGGAGGTAACTGTCTGCTCAAAAAGCTCTTTTCCCTCCCTATCTGCAACTTTTATCTTATCATCTAACGCCAACTTCCCTTTTTCGAGCTTGATAACCGCTACCCCGATTTTGTCATAGTAATGTTCTACGACTCCAATCTTGTCACCTAACATTGATTGGTGGTGGTGATAAATTAGCTATTACATTATTATAAAATAAAAAGAACGGATGTACAAATTTTTTTATTTAGCTATTTGATGGTCGGCATTTTTGTTGTAATGGACGAAAGTTAAACTTTCGTTCCTGCGTAAATCCTGACTGGATGAAGGTTAAACCTTCATCCATAGAAACTATAGGAAACATGGGTAAACTTTGACTTTTTTATCCGAACTCTGATAATATCAACTCATGCAGAAAATTTTCCTAAACAATAATTTCTTCTGTTGTTGCGAGCCAATAATCTAACTATTGGCTGATTTCTGCGTATCTTCCCAAAAATTCCCAGATAAATAGAAACAAGCTAATAGTAATTAAATATCTAATATTTAACTATCTGAATATGTATACTCGATGTTGTAGCTCTGAAAGTTTATCTGTTAAGTATTTTATTTTTCACTTTCAGAGTTATGATCAAGAAAAATATACTAGAATTAATCGGAAAGACACCTATTATTCAGATTAAAAAATTGAATCCTCATGAAGAAGTTGAAATACTTGCAAAATTAGAGGGCTTAAATCCTTCGGGGAGCATAAAGGACAGAGTAGCGTTAAATATGATCGAAGAAGCTGAGAAGTCACGAGAGTTGACAAAAGATAAAGTAATACTTGAAGCTTCTTCGGGAAATACTGGAATAGCGATTGCAATGGCTGGGGCTTATAAGGATTATAAAGTAACTGTGATCATGCCTAGAAGCGTCAGCAAAGAAAGGAGGCAGATTCTAAAGGCATACGGTGCGGAAGTTATTCTTACAGATTCAAAAGATGGAACAGATGGAGCTATTAAAAAAGTTGAAGAGATGCTGCAAAAGAATCCTGCTAAGTATTACAATCCAAACCAATATTCAAATCCGAATAATCCATTTGTGCATTTTAAGACAACTGCTCATGAAATCATTCGTGATACGAGGGGAAAGTTGGATTATATAGTAGTATCTCTTGGATCATCTGGTACTCTTATGGGGATTTCGAGATTCTTTAAAAAGAATTATCCATCTGTGAGGATTGTATCTGCTGAAGCAAGAGTTGGACACAGGATTCAAGGTTTGAAAAACATGGAAGAATCCTTGGTTCCAGAAATATTTGATACAGAAGATATTGATGAACGTGTGGAGGTGAAAGACGAAGATGCGTTTAGAGTGACTAAAAAATTGGCCAGAAAGGAAGGAATACTTGCTGGACTTAGTTCCGGTGCTGCAATGTGGGTTGCATTGCAACTTGCGAAAAGGATTAGGAGAGGAAGAATTTTAGTAATTCTTCCTGATCGAGGTGAAAGATACTTGAGTACTGGCGTGTTTGATTAACTTTTTTATCTAATATATTATATTATTACTTACTATCATGCTGAAACTCTATCATACTTACAAGAGAAAGTTAGTACCATTCAAGCCCATAGAAAAGGGAAAGGTGAGGATGTACACCTGTGGTCCTACAGTTTATGACTATGTCACAATAGGAAATTTGAGGGGAGATATGTTCTACGACATACTTAGAAGGACACTTGAATATTTAGGATTTGAAGTAACACAAGTGATGAATATAACTGATGTGGGGCATCTGACTTTAACAGATCTTCAGAAAGAGGCTATGAAAGACAGGGATATTGAGATAACTGACACAGATGACGGACTGGATCGGATGGAAAAAGCTGCAAAACGTGAAGGGGTATCTGTGTGGGACGTAGCACAGAAGTATATAGATGCAACATTTGGCAAGAATTATACAAAGGTCAAGCAGTATGAATTGGATGGTGATTTCGGAAAGATGAATTTTGAAAAGGCAGAATTCATCCCTCGAGCCACTGAAATGATTGATGAACAGATTGAACTTATAAAAAGACTTGAAGCTAAAGGTTATACTTACAAAACCAAGCAAGCAGTTTACTTTGATATAAGCAAGTTTCCTAAGTATGAAGAGCTGGTTGGGCAGAGTTTTGACGAGATGAGAAAGGGGGAGAGGGCAGATGTTTCTGATAAAGATAGAAAGCATCCAGCCGACTTTCGGCTTTGGCAGCTCGATCAACCAGAGCATGAGATGCAGTGGGATAGCCCATGGGGAAAAGGATTTCCTGGCTGGCATATAGAATGTAGTGCAATGAGTGCGAAGCTTTTGGAAATCCCTTTTGACATTCATACCGGAGGTGAAGATCACATAAAAGTTCACCATCCGTCTGAGATGGCACAGACCGAGTCAGCTTATGATAAGCCAATGGCAAATTATTGGCTTCATAATGCTTTTCTAACAGTCGAGGGAAAAAGAATCGGTAAAAGTCTTGGGAATGCGTATTTACTTTCAGATATTATAAAGAAGGGATTTGATCCTTTAGATTTAAGATACTTCTTTCTTCAGGCTCATTACAGAACTAAGCAGAGTTTTAGCTGGGAGAATTTTAAGAAGGCTAGGATAGGTCTAGGAAAGATTATTGATAAGGTAAAGGAATATAGTAAGAGTGGGAAAGGAGAGATTCTTGAAGATTATAAAAAGAAATTTGTAGAATCCATTGAGGATGATCTAAATACACCTAAAGCTTTAGCTGTTTTTTGGGATTTAATTCATTCTGATGAAGATAAGGGAAATAAATTAGCAACAATTCTTGATTTCGATAAAGTTCTAGGGTTACGTTTGGATACAATAAAGTCTGTAAAAATATCGGAAGCAAAGAAAGAAGAGATTGAGAAGCTGATTCAAGAAAGAGAGAAGGCAAGGAAGGAAAAAAGCTGGGATAAAGCAGATGAGATTAGAGAACGATTGGAAAGAGAATTCAATGTAGAAGTTGAAGATAAGGATGGGGGGACAAGTTGGAGGGTGAAGTGAGGTTTTGGCTCCATTATCAGTAAAGGAGCCAAAGGAGATAAATTATTGGTCTGGAATTTTGGATTTTATTTAAACACTGATGGCATATGCAGGACCTGAACAAATAGAGAGTAATTTGCTAGATAAACCACGGGAATTAAAACGTGGTAAAGATCTTCCTTTCGGTAGAGATACTGTTGAGGGAACTCGTGGTGAGAGAGAAATATCTTCAGCTGCATTTGAAGTAAGACTCTCGAGGGAAAGAGATGATAAGGAAAAAATTACTATTAAAGCTGGGACGAGAAATTTAGTAGTTGTTCAGGCTTTTAAAGAGTCAGGAGTTAAGGCCGATTTTGTCTTAATTCCAAGTGAAGTGCGATTAGGATATGAAGATTTGGTAGGAGAATCTGGTGAGGCAATTGCGATGCGAGATCTTGAACTGATAGTTGAAGCTGATGAGGGAGATGATCCATTTGCTTCTGTGAGGGTTATTGTAGCACCTTATCAGGTCCAACCTTATGCAGTAAGGCAAGTTGTAAGTGAAGGGATAGAAAGTGGAACTAGGAATTTTAGAGGGGCTATTGGTTTCGGATTTGCGTTCGATAAAAGAGAGTGGCACTTGACTGAAGTAAGAAAATACTGATATAAATAGATAAGTGAACAGGGATGACCATAAACCACGCAGGGTTTATGGTGAAGTGAAAACCCTGTCTTTTTAAGTAGTGACTTAAAAGTGAATACTTGTTAATGAGCCACGTAGAATCCCGCATAGCGGAATCACGTGGGAATGAAGGTGGCACCACCTTTCCGCCTTTAGCGGGAAAAACTAAATTTGAATTTCCAATTACTTGGATTTTAGATTTCAAATTTAGAGTTTAAGTTATAAAGGTCCTTTGTCTAAGTTAGAAATTTTCTGATTTAGATGAAGGACTTTTTTTTATAAATATACTTTAAATTATTTCGGTTCAAAGACAGAGCTTTGAACCAACTCTTAAGATTAATCTAAATTATTAATTATTAAAAAATGGAAAGAACATTATCAATAGATTGTAAGAAAAAGAAAGGTGAAAGAGTACTTGTTAAGGGTTGGATGGATCAGCTTCGGCGATTAGGAAAGATCAATTTCTTAGTACTTCGAGATAGAGGTGGATATATTCAAGTAGTTGTCGAAGATCAGAAAGAATTAGATAAAGTTAAGCAGCTTCAGATTGGAACTGTTCTTTATATCGAAGCTCAAGTTCAAGAGGCAAAGCAAACAGATCTAGGAGTTGAGCTAGTAAATCCCGAAATTTCTGTTGTCTCATCTGTTGAGCATGTACCGCCAGTTGAATATAACAAGGATGACATTAATGCAAGTCTGCCAACTATTCTTGACTATCGACCTTTGACTATAAGGAATAAAAAGATCCAAGGAGTATTCAAAGTACAGGCCACAATTCTAAAGGCATTTAGGGAAAGTTTACGTTCACAGGATTTTATAGAATTCCGTAACCCTGTTTTGATAGGGTCAGCAAGTGAAAGCGGTGCTGACGTTTTTGAGGTTAAGTACTTTGATAGAAAAGCATACCTTTGTCAAAGTCCCCAACTTTACAAGCAGATCATGATAGGGGGTTTTGAAAGAGCCTTTTGCATCACACCTGTATTCAGAGCGGAAAAACATCATACAAATAGACACTTAACTGAGCTTACCCATATGGATGGTGAAATTGCATTTGTGGAAGATTATCACAATGTACTAAAGGTTTGCGAGAAGGTAGCAAGGGACGTTATTTCTGCTGTCGAAAAGGAAAATAGTGCAGAACTAAAGCTTTGGAATGTTAGCGTGCCGAAGTTACCCAAAGGACAAATTCCGGAAATTACGATAAAAGAAGCTTTAGAAATAATTGAAAAGAAAACAGGAAAGACATCAAAGAGAAAGCTTGATCTTGAGCCCGAAGATGAAAGAGAGATATGTGAATGGGCGCAGAAGGAGCATGGTTCAGATCTTTTATGGGTGACTCATTTTTACAAGGATAAGAATTTTTATACTTGGAATGATCCTAATGATCCTGAAACGTCACTGAGTTATGACCTTCTCTGTAGAGGAATCGAATGGCTGTCAGGTACTGTAAGAATTGAGAAATACGAAAAGCTAGTAGCGAATATGAAAAAACAAGGTCTTTCGGAGAAAGATTATGACGGATATTTACAGGCATTTAAATATGGCATGCCTCCTGAAGCTGGGTTTTCTTTTGGTCTTGAAAGAATGACAATGAAAATATTTAATTTTAAGAATATTAGGGAGGCCACATTATTCCCCAGGGACGTTGAGAGATTGGCGCCATAAGAATATTGGTAGACAAATAACGAAGAAATTAAAAAGTTGTAATTTCATTATAATTTTCCATAGAATCCTTGAATAATTGGATCCTTTTACTACGCTCAGTATAAATAGCGAACAGAGATTGGAGATTGGGAATTGATATGTTGCTAGATGGTCAAATGGCTGTACTTCTTACCTTGTCCCTTGTGCTTTTACGCTATGCTTTGTATACTTGGATACTAGTTTAAATAAGTGAAATATAATAATGCAACCAGATCAAAATCAACCAGTTGACCCACAAGATGCTCCTGTACAACTTGCTCAAAGCAGGATGCCGGCTCAAACGACTCCTACACAGGATCAAGGAGTAGAACAACAGCCCGACCAGGCGGGCGTTGCTTCGAGTGCTCAGACTATGCCATCTGTCACTTCACAACCGATGCCAGAGCAACAGCCAGTATCTCAAGTTCCTCAACAGCCAGATCCATCATTTCAACAAGATCAAGGAGGATTGCCAGTTATTGGTTCATCGCCTAAAGTAATGAATGAAGCTCCAGAGAGCATGAGAAGGCAGCAACCCTCAGCCTTTGTCCCTGGTGTGACTGAGAAAAAGCCAAGGAAAAGGAAATTTGTATGTGCCTGCATTCTGGGTATCTTTTTGTTTTTGATATTGGGTTTTGGAGGATTAGGTGCTTATGCGTACTTTACTGATGCAGAAATACCAGTTGTATCTGATGTCGTAAGAAAAATTGAAGAATTCTTTAGGAATCCACAAGAAGAAGCGAAAAAAGCTGCCGAACAGGTTGCAGATACTTTCTTGGCAGCATTCTTGCCTGTTATTGCCCAAGAAGAGGGAGTTGCATCAGCGTTTGCGAAAAGTACTGTGTCTCAAGACTACATTAAACAGTTCATAGAGGAAAATCAGGATATCCAAAGTTTTCAGTATGACCTTTCAATGAATTTCGATTTTGAGAGTGGTGGTAATGAAAGTCTTGAGGATATGGTGAGTAATATTGATGTTGAGATGGCTGGTGCTATAGATACAAAGGAAGAAGGGAATGAGAAGATTAAAACAGACTTCGATGCCAGCCTTGGGGATGACAGTATGACTATGTCCGTTAAGGGCGAGATGAGGATGATCGGTAATGATTCATATGTTAAAATAGATGAATATCCGGTACTTTTTAGTACTTATATCGGTTCTATAGAGGGGCAGTGGATTGATCTTGCGACTACTGATGTCGAAGAAACGGCGGATTTGTTAGTAAGTGAAGAGACTGGAACTAGTAACATTACAGATGAAGATGTTGATAACCTTATAGAATTTATGACAGATGAAACAGTGCTTAAAAATGCAGAAATTCTTCCGGATGAGGAGATAGGCGGAAATAAGTGTTATTGTGTGAAAGTTTCTTGGAATCAGAACGAGCTGAAAGATGTCATTCGACGTTATTATGAGATTTATGACCAGGAATACGATGAAGAAGAAATAAATAACGCAGTTGAAGGTCTAAATTCTATGGAAGTAGAGACCTGTGTTGGTAAGAAAAGCAATATGGTCCACCGTATTAAAGCTAAAATAGAAGGGGAAAGTGATGGAAATAAGATGGCAATGGAGGCGAACCTTAAGTTATGGGATTATGGTGGCACTATGAATATTACTGCTCCCGAAGGTGCTGTTACACTTGAGGAAGCAATGGCGGATTCCCCGCTTATGACTGTATCGCAAGATGCCGAAGTTAAAGCTGAGATGCTAAATATCCAGATAGCTCTTGAAGAATATTATGTGAATAATATGAAGTATCCTGAGAGCCTAGCTGAAGCTGGAGTAGAAAAAACTACTTTTTATGAGGAAGAAGTGCATTATACAAAAGGAGAGACAGGCTATGAACTTTGGATAGTGCTTCCAAGCGGTGAAAAGTATGATATAAGTAGTGAGTAAGTAGATATTGGCGAAGAAAGTTGTTAATGGATATACCCAAATAGTTACACATAGCTGCTTGACCCTGCGTGTCGGCAGACAGGCGTTTCAGTCGGAGATAGTTGGATTGTCGGATAGCTGGATAGTAACATTGTTGCATTGTTTGCTAGCCTCTGGAGTAGTTTCATTTCTAATTCTTCATCCTTTATTGAATCTTTGTGTCATTGAATAATTGCATAATTCAGGCATGGCTGGATATCTAGATAGTCAGATTGTTGTATGTTTGACGCTAGATGTTCGATGAAGAATTAATTATTGATAATTTTCTTCATACTTTTAACTTTGTACCTTCTCTCTTTTATATTCTTCTTGATAAAAAATTTCAATCATACTTGCCAATTGTATTTAACTAGCGCCTATAAATTAGGAGTACTAAAAAAGAGTTACTTATAGGTCATACACTTGACATAGATAAGTTTATGGCTTACTATGGTGATAGGTGGTGAAAAGTGGTGATTAGTAGAAAAGCCTATAAAAAGAAATTCTTTTACTTTAAGTATTGAGAGTATTTAAACCACTTGGAAACTAAATAAATTATGTTGATAGGGGAATATTTTAATAAAGTCGGAGAAAAAAACAGAATTGCTCTTCCAAAAAAATTTAGAGATATACTTGGACAGAAAGTTATAGCAACAAGAGGTTATGAAAACTGTGTAATTGTAGTAAACAGTGATCAGTGGAAACGATTACTTGAAGTGTTTGATGATAAACCTTTTACGAAGAGTCCGGTAAGGGATACGAGACGATTCTTAATAGGAGGTGCAAGTGAGCTAAGTCTCGATAAACAAGGACGATTTGTCTTGCCGCAAAACTTAAAGGAATTTGCCGGAGTTGAAAAGGAGATAGTTTTTATAGGACTTGTTGACTGGGTTGAGATCTGGGACAAGGAAGCTTGGGAAAAGAGGATGGAAATGATCAAACCCAGTGCTGACAAGATTGCCGAGGAATTGCAGAAGAGCAGTGAAGAATGAAAAATTAAGAATTAAGAATTAAGAATGAAATGGGGAGTATTCACAAACCAGTTCTTTTAAAAGAAAGCATTGAACTTCTTGAAATAAATGATGGTGGAATATTCGTTGATTGTACTTTAGGAGGCGGAGGGCACACGTTAGCAGTATACGAAAGGCTGAAGGGAAAAACGGGTAAGATCATCAGTTTTGATATTGATTTAGAAGCAATAAGCCGTTTTGAAGAGTATTTATTGAGAAGTAGCTGGAAAAGAGAAAATAGCACTTTCAGAAAGGGAAATATTGATATAACTCTTGTACATGATAACTTTGAAAAAATAGACAGTGTTTTAAAGGATTATGGGATAGAGAAGGTAAACGGAATAATAGCAGATCTAGGAGTTTCTTCTGATCAGCTTGAAGAGAAGAATCGAGGATTTAGTTATATGAAGGAGGGGCCTCTAGACATGAGGATGGACAAGGAACTGAATGTAAAGGCGGAGGACCTGGTAAATGGTTTATATGAAAAAGAATTAACAGAACTATTTATATCACAAGATGAAAGATACTCAAGGAGAATAGCAAAGGAAATAGTAAGAGAAAGGAACAAGTATCCCATAAAAACAACATCGCACCTTGTACAAATTATAAAAAAGTCCTTACCTAAACAAAAAGGTAGGGGGAAATTTTTCAATAAGGCAAAAACCCGCCAGTTGTTTCGGCAGGAAGGTCCTTATTGGATAAAGCCAGCAATGCGAGTGTTTCAAGCTCTCCGCATAGCAGTTAATTCTGAACTTAGTTCTCTGCGAAAAATGCTGCCCCAAGCTCTTGACTCACTCGCGGCTGGCTCAAACCTTGTAATCATTAGTTTTCATTCTGGAGAAGATAGAATAGTTAAAAGCTTTTTTAAGAAGCAGGAGGATCTTGGTAAGGTTATGATTCTAACTAAAAAGCCTGTTATACCAGGGGAAGAAGAGATCAGAAGGAACGAGAGAGCTAGAAGCGCAAAGCTTAGAGCGGGAAAGAAGATATAACTACATCGTTGTATAGCCGGATAGTTAGATAGCTGTTGGTTGAGACTGAGGGCTTGCGGATGATTGATAATTGTAGATTGAATATTAATTATTTGTAGATTATAAACTGCCTGTGAACCGATTGAATGAAGAGAAAAAAACAGTAGGATTCCGGCCAAGTATACTCATAGTTCTTGGCATAATTCTTGTTATAGCTATGGTAACTCAACTGGCATTTCTTTCAGTATTCGGAACAAGAGGTAAGGAAGTAGCTAAAATTCGAGAGGAGCAGAAGCGACTTATACTCGAGAATGAACTTCTGGAAGCTGAAATAAGCAAACAACAGTCACTAGTACGTATAAAAGACATTGCAACTGAGGAACTAGGTATGGTGAACGTTGTCGAAGTTGAGTACATAACTCCGCACGAGACTATAAGCTCTCAAAATCCATAAGTTGTCTAGAAATTTCTAAATTCAAATATCAAACAAGTTCGAAAACCTATATTCGAATGAATATGTATCATTTATTCTTGTACATCAGAATTGTGCTTTGCTTTTTGCTATTGTATAGTATTAAGAATATTAAGGCGTAAACAGATGAGTGGTCAGAAAATTTCATTTTGGAGGATAAGAATTATATACTTTTTCTTTGTCGTTGTTGTGTCAATAGTGACTTCGTTTTTATTCAGGTGGCAGATTCTTGAATATGACAGGTATCGTGTTTTAGCAAATCAGCGAGTAAAAGACTCTCAGCTTGCTTCCCTTAGAGGTTCAGTTCTTGCTTCAGATGGTTCACCCCTTGCTTACAGTGTCCCTGTATACGATGTTTATGCTTATTTGCCTGAGATTGAATATGCTGAAGATCTGCTTAGGCAGACAAGAAGTGAGTTCGTCAGGAAGGTTACTGAAATTTTGGTACTAAACGGAGAAGAACTAGAGGATAAGTTATCGACCGACATTATGTACACGATAGTTGCAAGAGAGGTTTCTGTTGAACAAAAGGAAAGTTTAGAATCGCTTCTAACAGATAAGAATCCAGATAGAAAGTTGGAAGGGCTACATTTTGAACCTAGCGAAAAAAGAATTTATCCTGACAAAACACTAGCTAGTCATATCATAGGATTTGTAGGAAAAAATACTATTGGTGAGGATATCGGAAGAAACGGCATTGAGGGTTACTGGAATGGCGATCTTGCCTGGAAGAAAGGTTTCATCATAGAAGAAACCGACAGTTTTGGAAACCAGATACTTACTGGAAAGTATGAACCAATTTATCCCAAAGTTGGCAGAAGCGTACGTCTGACTATAGACAGGGGACTTCAGGAAATAATTGAGCGTAAGATTGAGGAAGGAGTAAAGGAGTGGGATGCAGTAAGCGGTACTATTATCATTCTTGATCCCCGAAGTGGTGCCATACTTGCTATTGCAAACTATCCAACTTATGATCCAAACGTTTACTGGGAATTTGAGGACTTTAGTGTTTTTAAGAATAAAGCGGTAAGCGACCCTTATGAATTTGGGTCAGTCGGCAAGTGTTTTACTGCAGCAGCCGCAATAGACTTGAAGAAAGTAAATCCAGATACAGTCATCTTTGATCACCATGAGGGTTGCGTTGATTTAATCGATGATAAACAGGTATGCACTTCTAATAAGAAGGCATCGGGACCGATGGATTTAACCGATGTTCTTGCATACAGTGACAATATTGGAGCTTATTTTACGGCAGAAAAAGTCGGGCCTGAGTATATGTATAGATATTTAAGAGAATTTGGAATCGGAAGCAAGACAAATGTTGGACTGTCTGAGGAATCTACAAGTTTTTTAAAATCTGCAAGAGACTGGAATATAGCTGACCTTGCAACCTACTCGTACGGTCAGGGTTATTCAGCGACGCCCCTTCAGATTGTATCGGCTGTTTCAGCTATTACAAATAAAGGTAAAAGAATGCAGCCATATATTGTTTCAAAGATTTATGATGATGAAAAGGTAATTGAGATAGAGCCGCAGGTTGCAAGTGAACCAATCAGTCGGGAAAGTGCTATAATCTTAAACGAAATGTTGACAGAGGTTTTTGACAGGAATGGTTCAAAGTGGACATATAAGGAACTCTTGAACTATAAATTAGCTGGGAAAAGTGGAACGGCATCAGTGCTTGACGAAACTGGTCTTTCTTATTCGCAAGACCAGGTTAATGTTACTTTTGTCGGATGGGACTCGTCAGATAATCCAAAATTTGTTATGCTTATTAAACTTCAGGAACCGACAGGAGCGCCTTTTTCTGTGCAGTCAGTGCAGCCGCTTTGGATGGAAACATTTTTTGAAATTAAAGATTTTGTTGGTGTTGTACCGATTGTGAAGTGATATATATTTATCTCTTAATGCTAATTTAGAGCTTATATATAATGGTTAAAGTATTGCGTTCTAGATATGCGTCATATTAAAATAAGAGCCAATTATATTATATGTATAGAATATGTTAACTCAAGAAGCAGGGATGGATTTAAGTGAATATCTTCAACAAACTTCAAGTGAAAATGGTGGATGGGCTGGAGGACTCGGAACAGCTTATATGTTTGGGATTGAAGTCTATGGCTATAAGAGCCTTGGGATGTCAAAAAAGGAAGCGTTAGTACTTGCTGGACAGACATTAAACATGCATATCATTCGATCACTCGAGAGTAGTGGGCTGAGAGATATTGATGAAATAAGACAAGCAGTATTGGCTTCAGGAGGAAGAGCTGTTATTTCTCAAATTGGTTTTGATTTGATCTCTGGAATATTTCATAATCCGAATTTGGATAATCCCTTTGACGGCACAGAGGGTCCGAGATTCCATTTGAGTGAAAGTTGTTATTTTACTGTCTTTGGAGGTCAATCCTATGAAGCTGTAATGATGGTAGCCGAAGAAAGTAGCTGGAGATGGCATTTCGGTAAAACAGTTGAAGCAGTTGTTGCGAAACAACCCAAGGTATTAATTGATTTATCAAGTGGAACAGGAGGACCCATAGCTGAGATAATTAGACAAGCAGGACCAGAAAGAGTAGTGCTTGGTGCTTACACACTACCTGAAATGCTAATGACAGCGTTGAGAATGAATTACTTGTATGAGAACAGGGCTAAGTTTGGATTACCTGAAAACTTTGAATGGGAGATTTTTTTACTTGATTTTAATGATACTGCAGTAGGATGGGTTCAAATTCAAGGTTATCTTAGGAGTATTGGGATTCAAGACGCCAATTTAGAATTTATAATTACTGGAAATACAGCTAATTATAGAGCTTTAAAACATACGCTAAATTTTGGGAGAATGATTTGGATTGTTAGAAATTTGAGCTTTGTCTCCTTATCAGCTCCACTAAATGCATTGCATGCTGATGGAAGAATAAGAGATACGGATATCACAAAGAGCAATTTGATAGAACTTGGATTAATTCCTATTGAACATAGTATAAATGCAGATGTACACTTCCTTCATCTAGGTATAAAAAGAGGTAAGGGTCAGAATGTAGTAATATCAGCATTTTCACAGCTTCAAACATTATCTAGTGTTGGTTTTGCTGATTTTGCTTCACGTCTTCAACAATTAGCTGTATAATTTCCAAATAATACATTTTCAGTGATATGAAGTTAAATACTTTCATTGAGCTTATTACAATTTTTCTTAATCTCGTCTTTGCTGTATTCTTGATTGTTAAAGGCAAGAAAGTTGTTTCTAGCTATTTATTTGTTTTGCATATTCTACTAACAGCGATTTGGGCTTTTATATTATTTTTATATGATAATCCATTTTTTGGTAATCCAAGAGTCTGGGCTAACATGGTTTTTTCGGTCTCATTCCTTCAAATACCTTCACTAATAATATTTTCTTCATATTTTCCCAAGAGGATTGCTAAACCACTAAAAGTGTTGCCGACACTTTTATTTACCTTACTTGTATTTTCATTAAATATCTATGGATATTGGTTTACAGATTTATATATTAAAGAAGTTATAGTTCACGACACCTGGACAGAAGCAGTTATAACGCCGTATTTCTTCTATTATAATGCTTTAACTTATTCTTTAATAATGATAGTTTTCAGAAATTTTTATATTTCGTGGGTATCGTCAAGCGGAATAGAACGAATGCAAATAAAATACATTTTAATTGGTTTTGCTCTTCAATCTATACCTGCAACTTTAACTGCAATAATTCTTCCGATTTTTGGAATTACTAGATACTTCGGTATTAATGCTTCAAGTAGTTTATTATTTATAGGTGCGGTTTTATACTCCATTGCTAAACACAGATTTTTAGGAATTAGGTTCCTAGTTGGTAAACTCTCATATTATATCATAATTTCTGCATTTGTTTATATAATTTATTACTCAGTTATTTTACTTCAAAGCCATTTATGGGGAGGAGTATTTACTTATACATCTCTTATTGCGGGTGTTTTTATAGCATTAGCTTTTACTTTTCTTTATAAAGAGTTTGACTCTATACTAAATAAGTTTTTAAGCAAAAGATTAATATATACAGATTTCAGTCCTTATGATGTAATTGAGAAACTTATTAAATCTACAAGCACAGAGCTGAAATTAAAGGAAATTGTACAATCAATTTTGTCAATTACTCAAAACACTTTGAATGTTGAAAGGGTAGGAATCGTAGTTTTTAACAACAAAAATGGCAATGATATACTGTTCAAAGAATTAAAATCGTTTGAACAAAACAATGAGGTTAATAAAAATAGACTTCACAACGTAATTGAACTGTGGGAAAGACAGGAAAAAGAAGGTGAAAAATCGGAGATATTAGTTTTCCAAGAGCTTATTGCACGAAAACGAGGAATGTATAATACCTATCAACCATATGATCAAATAATTAAATTTATGAGAAAAGAGAAACTTGCGATTATTCTTCCTTTGAATAGAAAAGTACAGTTAAATGGGATGCTTCTGGTAGGTCATAAAGAAGAAGAGGAAGCATTTACAATAGAAGAAATAAATCTTTTAGAAAATATTATTGGGAACGCTTCGGTGGCAGTAGGAAGATCTTTGCTTTATGAGGAGGTACAAAGATTTGCAGATACCTTAAAGGGTAGAGTTAATGAAGCAACAAAAGAGCTAAGAGAAAAGATTCAGGCTCTTAAAGATGCAAGACGAAGAGAGCGCGATATGATAGATATACTCGGACACGAACTTCGCACCCCAATGAGTATAATTAAAAGCGGCTTTGAGTACATTGCTATGTTATGCGGGCCTAACCATACTCAGATGAATGAGAATGACCGAAGAAAAAAAATTCTCCAATACATAGAGGTGATAAACAAGAATGTCGAAAGAGAAGTAAATCTGATAGACTCGCTACTTGGAGCTACTAAAATTGATAGGGGTCAGTTGAAGCTTTCTAGAGACAAAGTCAATATGCTTGATGTAGTAGGGGACTCACTCCTTGCTGAGGGCGGAGATGCAAATAAAAAAGGACTCTACATAAAATTTAGTAGCCCGGAAGATTGGAAAGATTTTCCTTGTGCCTTTGCAGATAGAGAAAGAATTCAGGAGGTTATGGATAATCTGCTTAATAATGCAGTAAAATATACTGATAAAGGAGGAATTACAATCGAAGTCGAACATAACGAAGAATTTATAACTGTTCATATACAAGATACAGGAGTAGGGATATCCCCCAAGGATATCCAAAATCTGGGTAGAAAGTTTTTCAGAGCAAAACAATATACAGAAGGTTCGGAAAAGCGGGCAATGAAGATGGTACGTGCGGGAGGAACCGGTCTTGGACTGTACTTTACGTTTAAAATAGTTAAGATGCATGGAGGAAAGATCTGGGTAGATAGTGTGATGAACAAGGGGTCTACATTTCATTTCTCAATACCTATTTATAAAGGGCAAAGAATCGAAAAGATCGATCTAAAAGATGGCTCAGTTGATGTGTTTAAAAGAATGGGGTATAGAAAGTAAACCGTGGCTGGATATGTAGGTTTCTAAATTGTGTGATTTCTTCCCTGTTTTAGCGTTTATGTAGTAAGTAAGAGATACGTATAGTTAATAGTTATATAGCAATGTTGTTGGACTGTTATATTGCTGAGTAAATATTATCTTATATATTTTAATTTGAGGTTATGACTTCATACAAAATTGAAGGGGGTGTACCCTTGAAGGGCGAGATTACTCCTGTTCCGAATAAAAATTCAATTCTAAAAATTATTCCTGCTTGTATCCTTGCTGAAAAGCCTGTAACTCTCCATAATGTACCTAAAAGTACTGCTGTAAGGATAATGCTTAGAATATTTAGGAAATTAGGAGGGAAAGTAGCTTATTTAAAGGGGAGTACTATAAGATTAAATGCTCAGAACATAAAAAGCTATGTAATTGACGAGGATCTGGCAAATAAGGAAAGAACAAGTCTAATGTTTTCCGGTCCTCTGCTTGCTAAGTTTAAAAGAGCGGAAATTGGTGGATCCGGAGGATGTAAACTGGGTAATAGACCTCTTGATACAATGTTTCAGGGACTTTCTGCTCTTGGTGTTGTGATTGATAAAGAGAAAGGCTATAAAATGTCAACAAAAGGTCTAAAGGGTAGAGAGGATATTTGGCTAATTGAAGCGTCTGTCACTGGGACAGAGAATTTGATAATCGCAGCAGTAAAGGCAGAGGGACGAACGATCATTTACAATGCAGCATGTGAACCCCATACTCAGGATCTATGCAATTTCCTTGTATCTCTGGGTGCAAAAATTCAGGGTATTGGGTCAAATAAGCTGATAATAGATGGTGTTGGAAGTCTTGGTGGAGGAGAATGGACTATTATAAATGATCATATAGATATAGGTGGTCTTATTGTAGCCTCAGTAATAACAAATGGCGAGCTCCTTATAAAAAATGCTATACCAGAACATATGACTCAAATATTGAATTACTTCGGTAAAATTAACGTAAAAGTTGATATCCGAGGAGATGATATCTTTGTACCTTCCGGACAAAACTTATTCTGCAAAAAGAATTTCAAAGGCAATATTGATAAGATCATGGATCAGCCATGGCCAGGCTATCCTGTCGACCTTATACCACAGGCAATTGTACTTGCTTCTTACGCAAAAGGAAACATCAATATCTATGGTGTCATGTACGAAACTCAGCTTTTATTTGTAAATGAGCTTCTGAAAATGAGAGCTGAGCTTGTTCTTTCCAGTATGCATCAGGTTGTAAGTTCAGGTCCAAGTGAGCTTACAGGTGCAACAGTAGATGCCCCGGATATTCTTCAGTGTGGTCACGCACTTGTACTAGCCGGCCTTGCAGCAAAAGGAACAACAATTATCAGAAATGCTGATATGGTATCAAGGAGATATCCTAATCTTGTTAAACGATTCAGAAAACTAGGTGCGAGGATTGAAAAGGTATAGTATAAACAAATGGTAGTTATTGGATTGTAGATTTAAATTCTGATCTGAAGTCCAATGTGGTTACAAGCTTGAGCTTGGAACCAAAATGTTGAATTCTTTACTTATTGAGAACTGGTCACATTTCCCCCCAGAGGATATAATTACTAGATTCATTTACTGCACAGAAAACTAAAAAATCAGTTATTAATAACAAAAAATGAGGAGCTTTTTAAGAAAAACATTAAGAAATATATTAGGGTATCTCAGCATACGTACTATTAAAAAACATAGTGCTGAAGTGATTTTGATCTCAGGCTGGGCTGGATCAAGCATTGTTAGGGAAATGACTTATCACATGCTTAGTGAAGATTTCCATCTCCGCCGCAATGTAAGCGGTATTTGGTGGGATTTATCAGTACCGCTCAATATTCTCGGGTATGAAGACAAGAGAAGATCCATTTTGGGCTGGTCTATATTAATTCTGAGGGCCTTTCTAAGCCTGCTTTTTAAACAGTCTTATCAGCACAAGATAATCCTCAATCTTGATACGTCTATAGAAGACATTGCAGAATTTTGGTCGAAGTATGTAAATCCTCATATTTTAGTTATCCTGCGTGAGAAGCCGAATAGTAAATTAATAAAGATTCTTCGGAAACGTGAAGGAAGAGAAAAAATTCTATATGTATATAATCCAGAGTTTTTTAAAGGTTTTGGGAAGAAGACAATCCGTGAATTTAAATATGCAAAAGGGAATGCAGATTTAGTATATAAGAAGAAAGCGGGAGCACTTGAAATAATTTACAAAAAAGAAAAGATAGAAGTTAGAATCCCGAAAGCGTATAAATTTATTCAAGAATTTATTCCTGCGGCTTTTTCTATAGGGATTCTTGAAGGTATAAGCATTGAAAACCTAGCAAGGAACTTCTCTTCTTTTGAATTCCATCCAAAACAACTGCAAAGAGGGATTTCAAAATTAAAAAGATTTGTTCATACTCATGAATAGCAAAGACACAAAAGAAAAAGAATTAATCAGCTTAATAAAGAAAGACAAAAAAGCTTTTGAAAAAGTATATTCTCTATACTACAAAAAAGTTCTAAATTATATCAGAAGTAGGGTAAACGAGAAGTCGGTGGCTGAAGATCTTGCTAGTGAAGTTTTCGAAAAGGCATTTAAAGCAATAGAAGATTTTAAATGGCAGGGAATCAGTTTATCGGCATGGATATTTAGGATTGCAAGAAACCTCTTAACAGATTATTATAGAAAGGTAGGCAGAGTCGGGGAAACAGTTTCGTTAAGTGAGATTGAAGATTTATTTGAAGACCCAGGGGCTAAAGTTTATCTTGATTTTATAAAGGGTGAGGAAGAGATTGCTCTTTATGATGCTATACGAGAATTTCCAGAGAAGGATCAGTATCTTATTTACTATAAATTTTTTGAGGGTTTTTCTAACAAGGAAATAGCAAAAATTACTGGACTTGCAGAATCCAATGTCGGAACAAGGCTTTATAGGATTAGGGGAAAGTTACGCCAAATTTTAAAGAAAAGCGGTTTTGAGGTGAATAGTAGGTAGTAATTCATGTATAAAGAATAGTAAGTAGTATGTCTTAAATAATTATATAAAAAAATGAATCTAAAGGATCTAGTTCCTCAATTTATAAAAAACTTCATACATCGCCTGCAATCAGATTGGGCAAACGTTAAGTATGGTTTTCCGTCAGACAATCTAAAGATAATTGGAGTAACTGGAACAGATGGAAAAACAACTACTTCTACCATGATATATTCGATCCTTAAACAGGCTGGTTTGAAGGTTGGCCTGATAACCTCAGTTAGCGCGAAAATCGGTAAAGATGAATTTGATACAGGATTACATGTCACAACACCCGATCCTTGGGATATACCAAAGTACCTCAGAATGATGCTTGAAGCCGGTATAAAGTGGGTCGTCCTTGAAGTAACTTCTCATGCACTTGACCAAAACAGAATCGCAAATATAACTGTTGAAAAGGCTGTTTTTACAAATATTACTAAAGAACATCTTGATTATCATAAAACTTGGCTGGCATATGCTCAAGCAAAAGCTAAACTCATTCGTATGGTTAAGGAAGGTGGTGAAGTCATTTATAAACGCGATGAGATTGGCGGTAAATTTATTGAAAAAAGAATTAAAAGGAGTCATCAAGTATTATTACCAGTTGTATGTGATGATGAGTTAGTTAAAAAGAAAGAAGCTGCGAGGGAGGGATTAAAATTTAAATATGAAATTAATCGCGAAGAGACTGACGTAGAGATCCCAATTCTAGGCGAATACAATATCTCAAATGCTCAGTGTGCGATCAAAGCTTGCGAAAGTCTTGTTGAAACTAGCAGTATACTTGAAGCTTTAAAAGAATTTAGGGGTGTTTTAGGAAGAATGCATGTTGTTAGAAGAAAGAGACCCTGCCTTACAATAGTTGACTTTGCTCATACACCAAATGCATTAAAGAAAGCACTAGAGACAGTCAATAATCTGAAAGAAAAAGGCAAATTAATCGTGGTATTTGGATGTGCAGGTTTACGAGACAGGTATAAACGTTCAATGATGGGAAAGATTGCTGCGAAACTTGCAGATATTGTTATCATTACAGCAGAGGACCCAAGAAGTGAAAGTTTGAAAAGGATAAATAGCAGAATTCTTGAGGGCGCATTAAGTAGAAGAGGCATAGTACTAAAAAGATTTCAAAACAGGAAAGCTTTCAGGAAAACAAAAGTGCAAAATCTTAAAGAGAAGATTCAGGAGATATTCAAAGAAGGACGGAAGCCAGTATTTGTATTTGACCAGGAGAAGGTTTATTCAAGGGAGGATGCTTTAGAGCTTGCTGTAAAACTTGCAGAGAGTGAAGATATCATCATTGCTACAGGAAAGGGACATGAAAAAAGTTTATGCTTTGGTTCAGTAGAATATCCTTGGAGCGATTTCGAAGCGGTAAGGAGAGCTGTTAAACTTAGATATATGAAAAAATAATCCGGAATTACTGTATTGTGTGGCGGCTGGTATAACACATATCTAGTATCTAATAACACATAACGGATAACTGACATTGGCCATCATTAGGTAGAATATATATAATAAAACATAAGATTTTAATTTGAACCTTGTGAAATTCTTATTCTCTGAATTCCAGCCTAATTACTCAAACTATTATTTTCCTTATCAGGTATATCTTGTCAAAGAAGAATTGGACAAGATTGACAAGATTTATAGCTTGGGTTTTTTGCCTTCAAGAATGCGCCTAAACCTATTTTATCTTGCTAGAAGTTTAAGGGTTAACCTTACAAATTTTAAACCATCCAGCGAGAACAGAAGAATCAGTCGAAAAACTGAGTACCTCACAATGAAGGTTCTGGACCTTTCTGAGTTTGAGTATCATTATTCAATCGGTAAAATGGGGAAAGATTTTTATAAGGAGCGTTTTGGTGAAGGGACAATGAGTGCATTCAGGATCAAGTGGCTTTTTACTAAGGGTGCTTGCTCTCATGTTTTGGTCTTTACTGACAAACAAAAAGAAAATCTAGTTATTGGTTATTGCCCTGTTATAAAGACGGAGAAAATTCTCCATTACGCTTATCCGTTTTATGATTTGTCTTATTTTGATAAAAATTGCGGTATGGGGATGATGCTTAAGGCTATTCAATGGGCACAAGAAAAAGGATTGAACTATGCTTATCTTGGAACTTGTTATACTGAGGCTTCACTTTATAAAACCCAGTTTGAAGGCTGCGAGTACTTCACAGGTTTTAGCTGGAGCGATAACCTAGCGCGGTTAAAAGAGTTAGTAAAGATAAAGAGAGAAGGGCATATGTTTGCGGAGGTAGAAGATAAGGATGATCTGCTTAAAAAAGAAGGGGTGAAGATAGGGTAAAGCATCCTAAGTTGATATCAGCAAACAGCAAACGGAGATAAGTTAAGAGCCATTTGTATACAGAGACAAGATACGGAAAATTATATCAGTCATTGTAGATTCTTGATTGTCCTTCGACAATTCGGTAAACTTATTGCAAGCAAGCTCAGTATAGATAGATTGATATATTGCTAGATGGTTGGATGGCTGACTTTCTACATTTTACTTTAAACTTTCAAACTAATAGTCAATTCCCTTTACAGCCTTAAGTCCCTTGTCAAAGGGGTGCTTTGTGTTTTGCATTTTTGTTACCAGGTCTGCCTTTTCTACTATACCTTTTGATGCTCCACGACCAGTGAGTATAAGGTGAATTTTTTCCCTTCTAGCGTTGTCCATGAGTTTTATAATATCCTGTTCAGTAAGTAGCTTAAATCTAAGTGCTACTAAAATTTCATCAAGTACTAAAAGGAAGGGTTTTTTCTTTATGATTGAAGATGCTGTATTCAGAGCTTTTCTCATTAACAAGAAGTCTTTTCCTTTTAGTTTCATCGAGTCTGTAAGCGAACTTTTTCCGAAGGAAAATATTGTTAGTAAATTAAAAGGTTTTACTTTTGAAAGCATATTTAGAAGCCTGATTTCGCCTGATTTCCCATCTTTTAAAAATTGAACAATGGCAACAGGTTTATTATTCGATAATGCACGAAGAGTAGTGCCAATTGCGGCAGTGGTTTTTCCCTTGCCATCACAAGTGTAGACTATTATCATGATTGTAATTTTAGCTCTTTGAAGGCAATGTGTAAAATAGTCTGTAATCTGCAGGGGTGTAACTTTTAAGTATAAGGAGCTTAAGCCCCTTGTTTTGGAAATATCTCTATTGTATTTTTATGAAATTTCGTTTATTATCTTACTATTACTTATTTTATATTTTATATACAAATATATGAAGAAAGGACTTCCAATCGTAATTGTCCTTGTTCTTCTCCTTTGTATATTCGTAGTTGTTGGTGGTGGTGCTGTGTATTACTTTGTGTTAAGAAATACACCTGAAAAGGCTTTTGACAAAGCCATTGCTAGCATAAATGAAGACTCCTATGAGTATACATCAGAAGCAGAGATCTCAATGGATATTTCTGTTCCGGATTATCCGGAATTTAGCATGTCAATGACGATGACTGCTGATGGGGAGGGAAAAGTAGATAGTGCAAATGACAAGGAATACACAAAGTCAACAGTGACAACAGAAGGAGTTACTGAGACAACAGAGGTCTACTATATAGGAGAGGATGTATACTCAAGAACAGGTGACGATGACTTTAAAAAGATGTCAAAGGATGAAGTAGAAGATATAAGCGGTGAAACGTATGATGTCTACAAAAATCTTAGTTCTGATGTAGACTATACAGTTCTTGATGATGAAGAAGTTGATGGTGTAGATTGTTATCACTATAGCGTTCCATTAGATGAGACACTGCTTGAGGACTTTCTTGCTTCATTCACTGAGACAATAGGAAACGATCCAAGTGTTACAATGGGTGATGTTACTATCAATGATGCTAAAATAGAGATGTGGGTGTCAAAATCCTCTAGTAAAGCTGTAAAATCAGTAATGATGATAGGAGAATTATCAGTAAGTGCTACAACATCAGGAGTTGAGATGAAAATGTCAATGAATGATCTTGAGGTAGCAACTATGTTCATGAATTGGGGAGAAAAGGTTGATATAGAGGCACCTATCTAAGTTTGATGTGTAAGTTAGTGGAGCTGTCTTAACTTTATCTACTATATTGATTGGTAGAAGTAAGTTGGGCGCTCCACTAATTGTATTTACTCAGAATTTTCTTCATGATTAGTAGCGATCAAAAATATATTTCAATAATTTCAAGGTTTTTAGTTTTAATATTTCCACTCCTTTTGAATCTATTTCCGGGAAGCATTTCAGCGCAGGAAAGTAAAGTTCCAGAAGACTCATGGGAATCTCAGAGGGAATTACTTGTTCATAAGCCCGCTTTGGCTCAAGCTGTAAACATTGTTGAAGGCAGATTAACTATACATGAAACTCTGGCAAATTCTCTTGGTGCTCCCGAAGCGAGCGGCAAGTTCTATGCGTTTACCATCATATTCTCTTCTTCCGCTTTTTTTATAACCGATAGTGGGTATTTGATAACAAATGGTTTTGTTGTTAATCCTCCCCTAGAGACTATTGCGTATTATGCGTGTGAACAGTTATCTGAGGTGATATTTAAGGATGCGATAAGTTTGACATGGGAAGCTCTTTATGGATATGTTCCTTCAGAAGACGAGATAAATAACGCATTCAAAACAATTCTTAAGGAGACTTATGGGGGAGAAAAAGACGCGCTAGTTTGGGATCTTTACAAAACCAATTATAAAAACGGAGAAATAATAATGGAAAATGTTAGTCGAAACTATTATATTCAAACAGGAAAGGTGTATGCTCAAAAAGAAGATATTGAAAAATATGCTAGTTCAGCAAAAGTGATAGATACACCATTTGAAGAGGCTTTTGATAATAGTAATTTTGCAATTATTAAAGTCGGGGGAAAAAATTATCCTATTGTTAATCTGCCTACTGAGAAAGGTGAAGGGTATAATTCAGATGAAGTATTTATACTTGGTTACTCTGCAATTCCTGATGAGCAAAATGGAGACTTGTTACAGACAGAGGAGGGAACATTTCCCTCACTTATAAAAGGGGAGACAAAGAAAATGCAAAGGCTTGACGGAACCGAGTATGTTGAGCTTAAAGCAGAGATAGATAAGGGATTTTCAGGCAGCGTTATCACAAAGAGCAGTGGTGATGTAGTCGGTATTGCCGCATTTGGTTTGCAGAATGAGGCTTCTGAAGCAGAGTTTTATTACATGATTCCTATTGAAGATGTTTTAGACTTGATTGAGGAAGATAATTTAAAATTAAGCGAAAGTGATACAACAAATAAGTGGGAACAGGGTTTAGATCTTTATTCCAGCAAGTGTTTTACTGCTGCAAGGAATAAATTTGAAGAATCAAAAATACTTTATCCTCAAAACATTGATGTGGAAGCTTTTATATCGAAATGCAATGAAGCTATAGAAAACGGTGAGGATGAGTGCTTACCAGACTATACTTTGGTTATTGCTTTGGTGGTTGTTACAATAAGTTCTGTTGGTTTAGGATTAATAGTGTTTATAGGAGTAGCTTATGTCAAAAGTAGTAAGAAGAAAAAGCGAATAGCAAATTGTTAACTCGTAAGTCATAACTCATAACCGATGTCTCACAACTTATATCATGCCCCTTTGAACTTGCTCCTTCATCCTCTCCACCTCATCTGAAAGCATTTGCGTATATAGACCAAGTCCAATTGCTGAGATATTTCCATGTTGTTCTCTTCCCAAGAGATTTCCTGCTCCGCGGATTTCTAAGTCTCTACTAGCTATTTTGAAGCCTGAACCCAGTTCTTGAGCCTCCAGGATAGCTTCTAGCCTTGCTTTAGCTTTTTTTTCAAAAGATATCTTCACACTTTTACCTTTTTCCTTTAGATCTAAATCTTCAATTTCTTTTAGTAAATTCTTTTGAGTGTAAAATAAATGACAAGAAGCTTGCCTTGTATTTCTTCCAACTCTACCTCTCAATTGATACATCTGAGCAAGTCCGAAACGCTCAGCCTTATTTATAATGATTGTATTCACATTCTTAATATCAATTCCATTTTCAATGATAGTAGTACAGATGAGACAGTCAAATTTATGCTTGTAGAATTCTCTCATGACCTTGTCAAGTGTAGACGGATGCATCTGGCCGTGAGCTACTCTAAATGATATGTTTGGAAGTATCTTCTTAAGTTTTGCCCTCATTGATTCTATTGTTCTTACTTCATTATGTAAGAAGTATACTTGTCCATCTCTTTTCGTTTCTTGAACTATAGCTTGAGCAACTTTATTCCAATTAAACGGCTCGACTTTTGTTTTAATGGCCTTCCTTCCTGGAGGAGGGGTTGTGATTAGACTTATGTCTTTCAGATTTGAAAGAGCCATACTTAGAGTTCTTGGAATTGGTGTTGCCGACATTGAAAGTACATTGCATTTATATGCAAGCTTTTTGATTTTTTCCTTTTGTTTGACTCCGAACCTTTGTTCTTCATCAACAACTAAAAGATTCAAATCTTTGAATTTTACATCATTTGACAAAAGCCTGTGAGTACCAATTACAATATCAACCTGTCCTTTATTTAGTCTTTCGATAATTCTTTGGTTTTCTTTCCTGCTTCCAAAACGCGAAAGAGTAGCTATCTCAATTGGATAGTTTCTCATCCTGTGTTTAAAGACCGAATAATGCTGAGATACAAGAATTGTTGTTGGGCACAAAACAGCAACTTGCTTATCATTTAATACTGTTCGAAAAGCAGCTCGTATGGCAACCTCGGTCTTTCCAAAACCTACATCTCCAACAAGCAATCTATTCATAGGCTTTTTTGATGATAAGTCAACAAGTATTTCATCTATAACCCTTTTCTGGTCTTCGGTTTCACTAAATTCAAATTCTGAAGCAAATTTATCTTCCCACTCATGTTTTATCAACCTATCTCCTTGAGCAATTTCTGATTTTGCATAATGTTCAAGCAATTGTCTTGCGATGAGAATTACAGATGTTTTTACTTTATTCTTAATATTACGCCAAGTGGTTTTACCTAGTCGAGTGATTTTTGGAGGTACATTGTCTGGCCCTATATATTTGGTAAGTTTATGAACTTGGCTTAAAGGAACTGACAACTTGTCGCTTTCAGCATATTCAAGAATTAAGTAATCACTGAGCTTCTCAAGAATCTTTTTTTGCTCAATACCTTTGTAAATTGCAATACCATAGTCCTCGTGTACGATATAATTATCTACTTCTATTTCACCTTCAAGTTCTGCAAGATACCTATTAATCTTTTTCTGTGATTTAGCTCTTTCAGATGCTACAAAAATAGTTCCGAAAATTTCTCTGTCAGTATAGAAAGCAATTTTAAGTTTTGGGTTTTCAAAACCTGAGTTAATATGAAGATTGTTAAACTCTTTCTTTTCTGAGAATTTAGCTAGATTGGCAGGCAGCTGATCCTTGTGAATGGTTTTTATCTGAATAAGCCAGCCTTTCTGAGTCCTTTTTACTATCTCGTCTTGTAGAAGATCAAGACGCTTAAAGAAAAGTGATGGATAAACGAAATTGAAATTTAGAAGCTTTCCTTTTTCCTTTCGATGTCCAAATACAATAAAAGTGGGATTTATTTTATTTGATGCAGAAGTGATATTTACAGCCTGCATCTCAGCATCGTCCTCAAGTAAGTTTTCATTGCCAAGGCAAAATTCATCTAAACTATCAAGTTTATTTAGATAAATCTCATCAATCATTTCTTTTGATTCAAGTTCATTCCCCCAAAAGCTTAGTCTCAACGGGTGAAGATAAATCGATGGCCAGAAAGTAATTGTGTCTCCTTTTAGTGTGTATTCCGCTTGCTTCGTTACTTTGTTGACACGAACAAAGGTATTTGCATCGAGGAGTTTCTTTAGTTTTTTAAAAGTTAGTTTCTTATAAATGTTTAAACTTTCAAGATATTTTAATGTGTTTGAAGATGATAGTGTGGAATATATAAAGGCATGTCTAGTTATCTTTTCGAGAAGCCTAAGAAGCATTCTTTGTGTGTCTATAGTTGTTCCTGAAAGCGTACATAACCGTCTGGTTGTTTTACTTACCGGGGTATTAACAAACTTTATTAGCTTTTTAAACTCAGCACTTTGACTGATCTTGTTTTCAATTGTCACGACGCTATTATATCTTAAGAGCTGTGAAATAAGCAATGTTATATTGCTATACTGCCATATTGTTATGATGATAAATAGCTTGATAGGTGAGTAGCCGGATAGCTTGCTCCCCTTTGGCGGATAGGCCGTAGTTATAGCTCTTTCCCTCTACTTTTTACATTCAGCTTAGTGAAGTACTGTTATCAAATAAAAGTCTTGACAGAAAAAGCTTAAGGGGTTTTTGTGAAGATTTATATTCACTTAAACGGGCTGTGACTCTTCTAAGTAGAAGGGTAGCCGTCAAACTCAATGCAAGCAATTCGTCAAAATTCTCCTTTGTCTGGAAGGTTAAATATATGTAAGCTCCCAATGCGAAAAGTGTCATTGTTGGAGAACTTATCCATTTCCATTCGATACCAGCTTTACGTCTAAGGAGTGAAGGTACAATGGTAAGAACAAAGATGATGAAGGGGATTATCGAAGCTTTAAAGGTTAAGAATACAATTACGCCTAAAAGAGTTCCAACTCCTCTACCTCCAGAAAAGTTGAACCATATTGGCCAGCAATGACCGGCAACTGAAGCTATAGCTATGACAGAAAGCCAATGTTCATCTACCTCAAGATACTTTGCTAAAGCAAGAATCGGGATACCCTTTAGGAAATCAAAAACTGCTACTATTATGCCCCACTTTAGACCAATATTTTGAGCCACATTTGATCCGCCTGCTGTTTGGTAGCCAATTTCCCGTATGTCTTCTTTTTTGGTATACCTTGCAACCAGTATAGCTGAAGAAACAGAACCCAATAAGTAGTTTAGTATAGTAAGAAGTAATGGAAGAAAATAATTTGTCATATCTAAATAGTTGGATAGTTAGATAGTTAGAAATCAATCTTCTACTATATATTACTCAAGCAATACACATACCCCCCAAACCTCTGGACCTAAATGACATGCTATTGCAGTAGATATTTGATTGTAGGAAACTACTTCAGCATCGAATTCTTCCTTTATCCTAAGATTTACTACTTCCATCAGAAAGTCATCTGATAATCCATAGTCATACATCACTTTTACAGTTGTAGCACCAGTACGCACTATATCTTCTTTAATTTTTTGTACAACAAGTTCAAGGGCTTGATTGTTTGTGCGTGCTCTTGCAACAGGTTCAAGTAATCCGTTTTTTGCTGAAATGATAGGTTTAAATGAAAATATATTTGCCAGCCATGCCTTTGCTTTGCCGATACGTCCATTTTTTTCTAAGTACTTTAATGTTTGTATAACTCCGTACTCAACTACTCTTCGCTCGTCACGAAGCTTTTCAAGGTATTTCCAAATTGCATTAAAATCATTTCCTTCGTCTGCTAAAGATTCTGCCACATAAGCCATGAATCCTTCCATTGACACGACAGTTTGAGAATCAAATACTTGTATATCCTTTCCTTCATCTCTTAGCTTCTGTGCAGCTTTTTGACCAGCACTGAAAATTCCGGAAAGTTTTGAGGATGCTGCTATGTAAATCCCTTGTTCATAGCCCTTCATAGCTTCCTGCATTGACTTTATCATCTCACCTTGTGGCGGAACAGCAGTTGAAGGTATCTCATCAAATGTTGACATGCTTCTTATAAATTCCTCGGCCTTGTCATCCCTATCGTCTTTCAGGACTTTATCTTTGTGAATAATATCTACAGGGATTAAAAAAATATTTCTTTGCTCAGCAAATTTATATGAGAGCGAAGCTATTCTCTCGGTAATTATTCTTACTTTGGGCATTTCCTTTGCATAACAGTTTTAAGGTAGTGTATAACAGTGTTTTTAAAATAGCAAGACTAAAGCCGATTAAGAATGAAGGACATAGAAAGTTAGACCGTGGACGTTATTATCAGCTGAATAACTACTAATTGCTTAATTTACAATTGGAGATTGGTATTTTTTTTGATAGCTGTTTAGTGGCTTTTCACCTTAACCTACTTTCATTCTAAAGTCACAATATAGTAATAATGAGGTTGGCCACCATCATGAACTTGTACCTCAATGTGAAGTTTTTCCCATAGGTTTCGTCTGAGCTGAAAAGCTTCTTCTTTTGAAACATCTTCTCCAAAGTAAAGAGAAATCAGCTGTGATGAGTTTTTAATTTTTTCTATAGCGTTAATTATAATTTTATTTAAATCTTTGCCTCTCGATAGTAATCTGTTTTCAGAGATAGCGATAATTTCACCTTTATCAATATTTTGACCTGAAATGGATGTTTTCCTTGTTGATTTCGTTACTGAAAAAGTCTTAATCAGTTTTAATGAATTTGATATCATATCTGTATTTTGAGTAATGGTACTTAGTGGATTAAAGTTAAGTAGCGCGCTTAGTCCTTGGGCTTGATCTATGGTAGGTAGTACAGTGACATTCTTTTCGCTCTTGTCAGCGGCATTTTTTGCTGCCAGAAAAACATTTTTGTTATTGGGGAGAATTATAATATTTGAACTGTTCATGGCGGCCAATTTTTTTTCTAAATCCGCAACCGACGGATTCATAGTTTTTCCGCCGTTTAGTGAGGTAATTCCTTCAAAGCTTGTATAAATTCGACTGAAGCCATCGCCATTTATAATAGCTAAAACCTTCGTGTCTTTTTCTTCACCCTTTGTTTCAAGCTTTTTTCCTATAAATTCCTTATGTTGCTTATGAAGATCATCAAATTTGACGGTTTTTACCTTACCAAGACTATGAATAGCTTCCTCTGCTTCATTTTTATTCTTTGCGTGAAAGTGTATTTTTGTTATGCTTCCCTTTTGGGCTACGATGACCGAGGAGCCTACTTTTGAAATCATTGCTTTGATATCCTTAATAGGTACTTTAACATTAGAAAGGATAGCTTCAGCGCAATATTTTTCCTCAGGAGTTTTCTGCCAGGCGTTAAGAAGCTTTAGAATTGAGAAATTTGTTTCTTTTATATTTTGCCATTTAAGCTGTTCGTATAGGTTTTTGACCAAACGAAATGCTTTTTTGAATGCTATTAGATTCCATCCCATCTTCATAACGCCCCAGGCTTTTTTGAAAAGCCACCAAGTATTCCCAAAAGTGAATTTTATGGCTTTTAAATTAAAATCAAGAATTGACCTCAATCCTCCCATTCCAAAGACACCAGAGGTTTCCTCCCAAATTCTTGCCAGTGGAGGGGATGAGTAGTCGTCAGTACCAGTTATGCCCTCAATGTTATTTTCAGTTAGTGCTCTATAAAAACCCTCTAAGAAATATATAAATCCAGCTCCGCCTGCATCAACTACTCCTGCTTCCTTAAGTTTAGGTAACATATCTGGAGTTTGCTTAAGTGTAATTTGAGATCTATTTATGACAGATTTTAAAATTCTTGTAAGATCAGCATATTCTTTCTTTGTATCAAATTCTTCTGTTGCGGATTTCATAACCGTGAGAATTGTTCCCTCAACTGGTTCTGATACGCTCGCATAGGCTTCTTTTGTGCCGTTTCGGAATGATTGAAGTAGGGTTTCTTTGTCAATAATCTTTTTATCTTTTATAGTATCGCAGAATCCTCCAAGAAATTGTGAAAGTATAACTCCGCTGTTGCCTCTACCGCCCATTAGGCTCGATTCAGCTATAATTTCTGATAATTCCTTTAGTGAATAGTCCTTTTTAGAATCAAGATTCTTAACTATCTCTTTTAGTGTAAGAGACATGTTTGTTCCGGTGTCGCCGTCTGGGACAGGGTAAACGTTGAGGTTATTGAGAAGCTCTTTTTTTGCGTTTACTGCCTTTTCTGCAGACTTAAATATTTCAACAAGCTGTGTTGTATCTATTGAAGTGATCATCGTCCAATGGGCTATTATAGCAGAAAACTTAGTTCTGAAAAATAGAAAAAAATAAGCAAGCAGCAAACAGAAAGATAAGTAAATAGTTAAATAGCTAGATAGTTAATTAGTGATAAGGATAGTAGAGGCTTAAGAAAAGCAATTAGTTTTTCTCAATTCTTTCATCATTCCGCTGCTATATTGGAGTGCTTTTTTGGGAGCCTTTACAATGCTTTGGTGTAAACCTAAAGCTTCTGCTACCTTTCTAAGGATGTATTTCCTTATTCCATTCCTAATGAAGAGATCATCAGGAATGTCTAAAACAAATTCTGCAAGCTCATCATTTGCAAAAGGAAGAATTAGGTTTTTACTGAAGTACTTTGCCATTTTATATTCTCTTTTTTTCAGCATTAATAAGAATTCCTTATAACAACTTTTTATTTTAATCTTTACCCCTTTAACTCCCAGATACTTGTAAAACCCTCCAAATAACGTATCTGCTCCGTGTCCGGTAATTATATATTCCTCAGGAATATTTTTTACAAGAATAAAAAAAGGTAAGGAATAGGAAATAGATACCTTATCTTTGTCTCCTGTAAGGAGCATATATTCCTTTAAATCCTTTGCTATTTTACTTTGCTGTAATTGTATATGTGTAAGCCTACGTTTAAGTGAAAGATGAGTTGCTGAAGTTGTACTTTGCTTAAAGTCATAACAACCGGGAAAACCAATTGTGTACAGTTTAATTTTACAATTAGTATAATTTTTAACTATAAAGGCTACTAAACTGCTGTCGAGACTTCCTGAAAAAGGAATTGCTACTTCAGGAACATTATTTAATTCTTTCTGAATTATTGAAGTTAAAATGTTTTTTACATCTTGTATGGTTTTATTTTCATTCATATTTTGAACAACTGGACTGTTAGATAGCTAGATAGTCAAAAGATCTAGTTCATCGGATCAAATTCTTTACTTAGTGTATAATTATACTATCTAATATATTACAAATGTAAGATGAATTATAAAAATATAGCAGAGTTTCTTTTTGAGGTAGGGCAGGCAAGAAATGTTCAGAATGTTGGTTGGCAGCTAATTAACGCCGAAAATATTCCTTCAATTGCAGAACATTCTTACCGGAATGCAATTATTGCCTTACTTCTAGCTGAAATGGAAGGTGTAGAAAACATTGAAAAAGTAGCTTTAAATGGACTTTTACATAAATTGCATAAAGTACGACTTGGTGACCGTCATAAGGTTTCTGCGAATTATCTTGACTATCCACCGGAAGTAAAATCTTCAATAAGAGGAGATCAACTTTCATTGCTAGGAGATGACTTAAAGAAAAGAATAGAAAATATTTTAGAATTAAATGATGAATTAAAAGAAATAGTAAAGGATGCAGATCAATTAGAGTTAGCATTAGAAGCAAAGGAGTATATAGATAAAGGGTATAAAAAAGCGCAGGTTTGGCTTGATAGAATTGATCAGGTATTACAGACAAATTCAGCTAAAAAACTCTTTGACGAGATAATACAAACTCACTCATGTAATTGGTGGCTAAACCTCAAAAAAAAGCCTCAAACTAAAAGAAACGACTATATAAGTAGAGTTTAGGATGGGTTAGCTATCTCACCCCTATAATTACATTCATCAATCTAGTTGATACTCCGAATATATTTTACAGTTACGAGAAGTTTCCTGTCATAGTGGTTCTATCGAGGAACTTCCTGAAAAGAGTAGTACCAACATACGCTTACAATATAAGTTATGCTATACTTGGGTCCCATAGTAAATTCGCGGAAAAATTTTTACAAAATAAGCTTATAGTTATCAACAAAAAACTAAAACACAAATCTTGATATAATTATCATTATGAACAACATAGAAAAGATAATTGTTGAATTATCAAAACTTAAAAGAATGTCATATAAAAAATTTAGAAAGATTCTTTCGAAGTATCCTTGTGAAGGTACAAGGATTTATTCAAAGAGTGAGATCTTAGGTGGTTATAATGAATTAATTAGACAAGGGAAAATAAAAAGAAATATTGGAATAGAAGGTTTTCTGCAAACTAAGCCAACACGAACAATTTCAGGTGTTGCTCCAGTAACGGTATTAACTAAACCGTATAAATGTCCTAGAAAATGTATATTTTGTCCGACTCGCGAGGATCAGCCCAAAAGTTACTTATCTTCTGAGCCTGGTGCTATGAGAGCTAAAATGCTGGAATTTGATCCCTATCGACAGGTAAGTATACGAATTAAAGCACTTGAAAATATTGGCCACAACACAGATAAAGTCGAGCTAATAATTCTTGGAGGAACGTGGTCGTCATATCCCGAGAAGTATCAAGTTTGGTTTGTAAAGGAGTGTTTCAGAGCGATGAATGAACAAGATAATAAAAGTCATACTAATGATCAAATTGATCAGCTAAATGATTTAGGTCTACAAGTATTGAGAAAGGAATTATTAATTGAACAAAAAAGAAACGAAACAGCAAAGCATCGCTGTGTCGGCCTTGTCATAGAAACACGTCCGGACTGTGTTGATGATGAAGAAGTAAAATTCTTAAGATTTCTTGGAGTTACAAAAGTACAGATAGGAGTACAGACTCTTGATGATAAAATTCTTAAGTTAAACCAAAGAGGCCACACAGTTAAGGATATTAAGAAGGCTATCACACTGTTACGTCTTGCCGGTTTTAAGCTACATTTACACTGGATGCTTAATTTGTATGGATCAAATTCTCAAAAGGATTACAGGGATTTTAAAAGACTGTTTGATGATCCCGGCATAAGACCAGATGAACTTAAGATATACCCATGTGTGCTTATCAAGGGGACAGAACTTTATGAGTTATATAAGAAAGGTAAATATAAGCCGTATACGAAGGATGAATTACTTGACCTTCTAGTAAAGTGTAAACAATATATACCAAGATATACAAGAATTAGTCGTTTATTTAGAGATATTCCTTCATTTGAGATTATTGGAAGTGTGAAGGAGACAAATTTTAGAGAAATTGTACTGAACGAAATGAAGAATAGGGGACTTAGATGTAACTGTATAAGATGCCGTGAAGTTAGAGAATTAAAAATTAAAAATAAAAAATTAAAAATTGAGAAGATTCATTACAGAACCAATGTTTCTGATGAATTCTTCATAAGCTTCATAAGTCCGGATGACAAGATTGTAGGTTTTTTAAGACTATCATTACCCTATAGAAAGTATGCAGAAGCAAATTCTATTCAGGAGATTCAAAACAGCGCAATGATTAGAGAAGTTCATGTTTATGGAGCAAGTCAAAAGTTAAATATATCAAGTAAAAAAGCATCGCAACATAAGGGAATTGGGGTGAAGTTAATTAAAAAGGCTGAAGAAATAGCTAAAAGCAGGGGTTTCAATAAAATATCAGTTATTTCTGCCGTTGGTACAAGAGAATATTACAAAAGAAGAGGCTACAGGATGGGAGAACTGTATATGTCAAAAGATTTAAAATAAGGAGAGATTGTTTTCTCATTTTACCTTTTGTTCTTTATTCATCCTTCTTACTTTCAAGATGATAAAGAAGCTCGTACCAAGGGAGATGCCGGCTGCAAAGGCTATCACTAGCCACCGTGGAATTTCGAGAGTTTTTGGTTTTTCTCCTGTAAAAGGCAATGTTATTTCAATAACAGTTCTAGGTGGTGTTATCTCAAAAGTCAGAGTATCTATTACTTCGGTTTTACCATCGCTCGTAACTTCAATATTTAATTTATATTCACCCTTATCAAGTCCTTCCGTATTAATAGTGATTGACCAAGTGCCGTTTTCATCAGCTTGAGTCTCATAAACCTGCGTTGTTCCTTCTATGACTATTCGCACTAGAGCAAAGGGTGTAGTACTTCCATAGACAGTAAAGGAATCAGAGTGTTCGATCTCAGGAACATTGTCATACCTGTATCTTACTCCAAGATATTCAATATAATCGACGAGAAGTTTATCTTCTCCATTTTCTTTGCTTTCCTCTTCAGTTTCTTGCTTCGGTGGAGGAGGTTGTACTGGTTGTGTTGGCGGTATTATTTGCTGTGTTGTGATAAAGCAGGATGATTTATTAAAAGTACAATTGCTGTAGCATGATAATGTACCTCCAGTATATCCAAAAGTAGAGCAGCTATAGCCACCTAAGTCATTCTTGTCGCACTCTTCCTCGTCTTGACGTACACCGTTTCCACATGCAGGTTGTGCTGTTGTGCATTCTGAAGTGTTAAATGTACAATTACCATTACAACTTAATGTGCCAGTGTCGTAGCCTAGTGTAACACATGAATGACCCCCAAGATTGGTACCGTCACACTCCTCATATTCTTCAATAGCTCCATTGCCGCATGTTGTCACTGTTACATATGTATCTATCGCGCCCAGTATAGATGATTGTCTCCTCGGCTTTACTAAAGTATACGAACCTATAAATCCTGCATTTACCTTATGAGTGAAGATAAAGATTATTGATATACAGGTGATAATGACAGCAAATATTAAAGACGTTACATAAATAGCCTCATCTATTTTTTTTAGAAAGTCATTTAGTTTTTTTATCACATTTTTGTGGAATGTAGATATAAATCATTATACACATAGGCAAAACGTTTGCAAAGATGGAGTTTGTTCGATATTTATAACTTGTACTTATTAATTTAAGAACACAGTATCTTTTTAAGAATCCAAAAGCTACATAGCTGAAAGCAGTAAGCTGTATTCTTCATTTTTAATTCCTAATTGATAATTGAAGATTGTGCTTCGGTAAGTTCGACTCGACTGCCTCGGTCCCGAGGTCCCCCCTGGCCATACGTCCTGGACAGGCAGGCGGAAGGAAACTCGTCGCAGTCCGGATAGGAAGATTGAGAACCACAGACTCCAGGATGGCTTGATGTCTTTTACCTTTGGCCTTGTAGTCTGATATAATTTCTATAGCATAAATTATTAATAATTATCATGAAAAAGAATTATACTGTCGCTCTTATAACATGTTCAGTAGTAATCTTTCTTGTCGTAGCCCTAGTTGGAGCCGGTTTTGCTACGTACTGGTTTGTTTTTAGAATACCAAGTCCTGCCAAAGCCTTTAAACAAGCTTCAGAGGAAGTGAAAGATATGGAAACAGTCAGCTTTGATATAAATATGGAAGCTACCTACGAACTTGCATTTGATGATGAGCTTGCTATTTACAATCAGGAGATTAGAAGTGAATTTGAAGGAGAGGGAGTAGTTGACTCAAAAAACGAAAGAATGAGAATGGAATTGACTGTCAAGATGTCCGGTATGAGCATGAAAATGATTGAAGTCCTAGATGGGGATACATTGTATATTAAGACAGGTAGCGATGATTTTGTTAAGATTGATATTAACGAACTTGACTCAAGTGAATATTCTGATTCAGCTATGACTCGAGAGGATTTGACAAAACAGCAGGTTTGGTCTGACCTTCCATCAGAAGTAAATTATGAATATATAGAAGAGGATAAAATAGATGACGTTAAAATGTATCATTATAGAGTTGATATTTCAGAGGAGAATCTAGAAGACTTTCTTGGTACATTTACAGAGTCCTTTGTTGATAGTTTTAATGCTTCAGCTGGAGGTGTTTTGGAGATTTCTGACGACGATATAGCTATAGAGGGAGTAAGCCTTGAGGTTTGGGTAAATCAGAAGGATGCCTCACCCTCAAAAGAGATGGTAGAAATTGAAAGAATCACAATTAACCTTGGAGAATATGGTAAGATGTATATAAAGGATGTCTTTATGGAGTTTGTGTACAAGGAAGTGAATGGTGCAGTAGAAATAGAAATTCCCGAAGTGTAATATTTTAAGCCTACAATAGTGGAAAGACCTGGATTTAAGGAATTTAAAAGATCCCGAGAGATAAAATTTAGAAATTTTATGATTGCAGTTGTTGGAGTATTAATTGTTAGTTGTGTTTGCTGCGAATGCTCTTCCCGCTTATTTCAAGAACAAAGACCTGCGGAACAAAGTGAAGCTTTAGTATTTGTCGTTTCAGAATATGTTTCTCTAGACCCTTAGTAGACTTTTTATCTTTATTTTTTGCATACTCGACACGTAGCTGGGTGGTTGGATAACCAGCTGAAAGTAAATAGATTGAAGTTGAGGATTGTAGAATGTTATTTTGCTGGATGATTGGACAGCCAGATGGTTAGGATTCAGTAATAGACCTTTCCCTCTATTATCCACACTTTGAGTATCCGCAGCTCTGACACATCATGCAGCCTTCAGCGTATTGTAGATCTCCCCCACAATCAGGACACTCGGGAAGCATATCGTAATGATTTTCTTTTACGTAATGTGAAGCATGATCATCTTCTGCCTTTGCGGTTTCTTTTGTTGGGGCGTCATGTGTATTAGAGGTTACTACTTTTGAGTCTGAAACATGATTAGTCTGATTTTCAGAAATATCTTTTTCACTTTTTACTTCAAGCTTTTGATTTTCCTTAAACATGGAAATTTTTCCCTCGCGTTCTTTTTTGTAATTTTCTAATACTTTAGCAATAGCATCTGGAACTGAATATACAAACATGCCTTTATTTAATGTGGGTGCAGACGTTCGAATACCTTTCAGTTGATCAATAATTGATTCAAGCGAAAGGCCTGCTCGCAGCGAAACAGAAACTAAACGACCGATAGCCTCACAATAACCAGATGAATAACCTCCGCTTTTGCCTATATTTAAGAATACTTCTGATATCCCTTTAGAATCTTCATTAATAGTTACATAAAGCGATCCTTGATCAGTTTTAACCTGTGTGGTTACTCCTCTTGTTGTTATAGGTCTTGGCCGTGGTTCTTCGAGTACTTTTTCCTCACCCGCTACTGTTTTAGTAAGACCAGCTTTTTGCGCCTCATCTTTACAGCCTTCTCTAAATATTGTAATTCCCTTACATCCTGATTCATAAGCTTGTTGATAAATTCTCTTCACGTTGTCCACGGTTGCACTCTTTTGTAGGTTGATAGTTTTTGAAACACCACTGTCACAATGTTTCTGAAACGCTGCTTGGATTAAAACATGTATACCCGGGTCAATCTCGTGACTGGTTTTGAAAATTTCAAGTACATCTTCTGGTATATTCTTATTTTCTGAGAGTTTTTTCCCTTCCGACAAGCTGTTCATCAGGTCATTTGAGTAAAAACCTCTCTGTCGAGCAACTCTTTCAAAAAGATTTTCAACTACAGTTTGTTCTTCTCCTCCCAAAGAATTCATTCTCTTAAAAACAAGTGCAAATAAAGGTTCAATACCAGGATTACAGTTAGCTACTATTGAGATAGTTCCCGTTGGGGCAATAGTTGTGCATCGTGAATTGCGCATATTCTTTATACCTATCTTATCCCATACACTGCCTTTGAACTCGGGAAAATTGCCTCTTTTTTTTGCGAGATGTTGCGAGAATAGATGTGATTTGTCATTAAGAAAGTGCATAACCTTTTCAGCTATTATGATAGCATCCTTGCTTGAATACGAAACACCAAGCTTAATAAGCAGATCTGCAAATCCCATAAGACCCAAACCAATACTTCGAGTTGCTTTAGTAGCTCTTTCAATTTCCTTAATTGGATAGTTATTAATATCAATTACATTGTCAAGAAATTCAATACCAACTTGTATTAAATATTCAAATTTTTCCCAATTGATATGTTTGAGCTTTTGACTAAGTTTACTCCTGAAAAAATCTGGTTTCTCAAGATAGGGAAAACCATCTACTATTTTACTTAGATTTATATTTCCCAGATTGCAGGATTCAAAGGGAAGAAGTGGTTGTTCTCCACAAGGGTTAGTTGCTTCTATTTCACCTAGATGTGGAGTAGGATTCCCTTTTTTGATGTGATCAAGAAATATAAGCCCCGGGTCTCCGCTTTGCCAAGCGTGCTTCGAGATGAGATCAAACAATTCACGAGCTTTGACTTTTTCTTTTACAAGCTTGTCATGAGGGTCAATTAATTCCCATTTTCTGTCGTTTTTTACCGCTTGCATAAATTCTTCTGTTATCCCTACTGAAATATTGTAGTGTGTAAGTTCACTATCATGATCCTTAGCTTTTATAAATTTTGTGATGTCAGGGTGATCAACATTTAAGATAGCCATTGAACCCATCTGTCTTCCGCCCCTTCCTATTACAGTATCTTGAGCTCTATTATAAACTTTGAGGTATTCGACTGGTCCTGCGGCATGTTCACCTGTACTTTTAACCTTTGCATAGGTTGATCGAAGGTGTGAGAAGTTGAAACCAGTGCCGCCACCATGTCTTAGAACCTCAATATTGTCATTTAAAGTGTTAAAAATCCCTTTTATGGAGTCCTCGATAGGTAAAACAAAGCATTTGGACCAGATAGCATTCTTACCCTCATTTCCTGCCATTCCTGCCCAGATTAAAGCTCCTCCGCATTGGAATTCTAGGTTCTTCAAGGCATTAAAGAATTTTATCTTGCTTTCTTCGATTTCAGATTCAGTATAACCATAATTTTTAGCAGCCGAAGATATATACTCAGCTATTCGCATAAAGAGTTCTCTTGGTGTTTCTATAACCTTTTCTTCTGAGTTTTTTTTCAATGCACGCTTCTCAAGAACTTTGTAAGCATTCTTTGTAAGGTTTACTTCAATTGACTTCGCTTTGTATGTTGAAAGCTTTTCGAGTACTTTTTGTAAGGCTTTATATCTAGGATTAAAGCTCTTAAAGTCTTCTTCGCTGGGAGATTTAGTAAATATATTTAACCCTTCATGTACAAAGATATATTTGTATCTCTTTTGCCCTGTTTTTATGAGTTTACCGGGTATCTTGGTTATAGAAGAAATAGTATTTTGTGTTGATGGATCGTATATAGCTATAGCACAAGAAATATAGGCTTTTGATCCATCTTCTTTAGAGAATTTAAGGATTTTTTTGTACAGTTTGGAAGAATATTCGTCTTGTAAACCAAAGTGCAGAATCTGATCATTTTTTCTTATAAATCTCGGTTTGTTATAGATAAAACCGATAGCATCTACTATAACCATGCTACTTTTTTCACTGCCAATTTTCTTAGCAGCTAATTCCACCTCTTTGATTAATCCTCGTTGAGTAGTCTTATTCCTGATTGTCTCATTAAGCTTCACTTGGTCACTTATAGTGTCTAAAACATAAGACCCATTATACTGCTTAAAGAATTCCTTTATGTCACCTATTTTGTTTTCATCTTTTGAGGCTATATGGAGTTTTACCTGTTCCTTTGGTTTGACCTTTACATTTAAGTTGCTTTTTTGGGTACTGACATAGGTCTGGCTATCCTTGCAACCGTCTCGAAAAATAGTTATACCTTTTACTTTATTCCTATAAGCTTCAATAAAAACTCGTCGTACATCTTCTACTGATGCTTCATTTGAAAAATTAATGGTTTTTGAAATCGCATTATCAACGTGTTCCTGAAAAGCTGCCTGCATCTTTAAGTGCATCATTGGTTCTATCTCGTGTGCTGTTATAAAAATTCTTTTATATTTATCGGGTACTTCTTGTATTTGCAGGATGGGTTTATTATTAGCCAGCTCTTCAAGGAGTTCTTCAGAATAAAATCCTTTTTGCTCAGCAATATATTTAAAGGCTTGGTTAACATTGAACATTATTTTGGTTGCACGGTAATTTTTGTCTTCAATACCTCCAATTTTGAAGGCTAGAGCATAAACAGGTTCAATCCCACCTGTTGAACCGCCGATGATACTTGTATTCCCGTTTGGTGCAATTGTTGTTATCGTAGCATTTCTTACTGGTAGTTTTTTCTCTTCCCATTTACTTCCTTTATAAGCAGGAAATGTACCTCTTTTTTTAGCCAGACTTATTGATGCTTTTATACCTTCTTTCCTGATGAAGCTCATTATCTTCTTAGCATATTCTATAGCAGCATCTGAGCTATATGAAATTCCTTTTAGTATAAGTACATCGGCAAATCCCATGAGCCCCATACCTATTTTCCTGTTTGTAAACCGAGTGGTCTTTTTTATCTCCTCAAGTGGATAATAATTTATGTCAATTATGTTATCAAGGAAATGAACAGCAGTTCGGATTGTTTCCTTGAGTTTTTTCCAATTTATATCTTTCCCTTTGAAATCAAAGTGAGTTCTTAGATTTAAAGCCCCAAGATTACATGATTCATAGGGCAGAAGTGGTTGTTCACCGCACGGATTCGTTGCATTAATTGTCCCAATACTCGGAGTGGGATTATCTTTCTCAAGATTATCAAGAAAAGCAACGCCAGGATCACCTGTTTTGTGAGCAAGTTCTATAATTTCATTAAAAATATATCTTGCATTAAGTTTTTTCACATTCCTTTTTGTCCTAGGGTTTATAAGGTCGTACTCTTCATCGTTCTGTAAGGCTTTCATAAATTTGTCAGTAATCCCAACAGAAATGTTGAAATTCATGATAGTTCTATCACGTTCTTTCAGGTGTATGAATTCCAATATATCAGGGTGATCTACATTCAGAATAGCTATATTTGCTCCTCCTCTTTTTCCTCCCTGTCTGATTCCCATCAAGGCTTCTGAAAATGTTTTTATAAAGTGGCAGGGTCCGGCAGCAACATCGGGTATTCCACCAGCTTGATCACCTTTGGGCCTAATTGCAGAAAAATTAAATCCTGTACCGCCGCCCTTCCACTGAACCTGAACAGCATCGGAAAGCGTTTTATAGATACTATCAAGAGAATCTTCTATTGGCAGTACAAAACAAGCAGATAAAGTTTTATTTTTTTTGCCTGCATTAAGAAGAGTAGGTGAATTAGGAATAAAAAGAAGATTATAAAGAATATCATAGAATTCCTTTTCAGTTTTTTTTAATTGAGTTTCACTTTTAGTATAAATAAGATCAGCGCTTGATACCCACTTTGCAACTCTTTCAAATAGATCATGAGGTGTTTCAATAGGGTGACCCTCCTTATCAGTTTTTAAAAATCGACTTTCCAAAAGCTGAATAGAATTCTCTGTGTAACAGGCCGGCAGGTTATATTTACCGATTTTCATTTTCGAGTGTTAGTAAGATATGAAAAAATAAAGTTATCTTCTGCCCCATATGAAGTAATCTAAATTTTGATTACTTAAAAAGATAACTTTTATATGTATACTTTTACTTTACATATCAAAATCATCAAAGCTATCTGTGTCTTCAAGATCAGGTATTTTATGATTCCTTAATATTCTTTCGAGTTTTTCATTTAATTCATTTAGCGAGCCGTCGTTTATTATCACCTCGTCGGAAAGTTTCTTGCATTCGTTTATGTTTGGAAGATATTCTTTGTCAGCTCCATCAGGAGAATGTTCAAAATCGTCCTTCTTCTTGAATTCTTCTTTGGACATTCCTGCACTTATCTCTTTTAAGAATGTTCTTCTGTATCTAGTTTCAAAAGGAGCATCAACGAAAATTATTAAAGCATTATAATCTTCTTTTAATAGCTTAATGTCAGCTGGATGTCTGATAGGACATATCACATATCTTTCGTCTTTTTGTATTTGCTCTGAGGCCTTTTTTGCCAAAACGCCTAGGCCTTGTTTTTTTCGAAGATCTACAAGTATATCAAGCCAATTTTGTCTATTGCTCATATCTTCCTTTTGTTTGAGACCTTCATCAAGTATAGGCTGAGTATTTCTTATTGCTTTAAAACCTCGATCAACTAAAAAGTACTGAAGTGCTCCTTTACCCGAAGTCATTGTCCCAGTTATTCCGATTATAATGTTATTAAGCTTAACCATATATATAGTATTTTAAGTTATATAATAAAATAATCAAGCCGATTATTTTGATTGAATGTTTAATACTTGTTTATCTCTGCTTCTATTTCTATATATTGTAACACCTTTTAGTTTTAATTTATATGCAGAAAGATATATTTTCTCAATTTCCTTAATTGAAATATCTTCAGCTACATTTATGGTTTTTGAAACAGCATTGTCAGTGAATTTTTGAAATGCCGCCTGCATTTTCAGATGCCACAAAGGCTCTATCTCATAAGCAGTTTTGAAGATTTTTTTCATGCCGTCAGGAATTCCTTTAATATTCTGAATGCTTCCAGATTTTAAAATCTTTTTCATGAGCTCCTTGCTAAATAGCCACTCTTCCTTCAGTTTTTCTTCGAGAATTTTATTAACAATAATTAATTTTTTATTGCCAAGTGTTTCCATGTTTGAACGATTATAGGCTAACGCAAAAAATGGCTCTATACCGCCGTTACAATCGGCAAAAAGGGAGATAGTACCAGTCGGAGCAATAGTTGTAATTGTAGCATTTCTCATGTTTTTATAGCCAAGGCGTGAAAATATACTCTTCTTGAAGCTGCCAAAGTTCCCCTTTAGCTTTCCCTGCTTACTACTCTCATCTCTTGTTATTTTTTGGATAAATCCCATTAGTTCTTCGGCTATTTCGAGTGCTTTCTTGCTATCGTAAGGGATAGATAATTTTGCTAGCATATCAGCCCAACCCATTATCCCAAGACCAATTTTTCTGTTGCCCTTTTTAACAATTTTTTCAATTTGAGGGAAAACATAATAGGCAATGTCAATTGTATTATCTAGAAATCGGACGGCAAGTCTCAAAATCTTTTCTAATTTTTCCCAGTGGATATTATTCTTATTAACAAACTTAGTAAGGTTCACTGAACCCAAATTGCATGCTTCATAAGGAAGAAGAGGCTGTTCACCACACAGATTAGTCGCTGTTATTTCCAAAAGTTTTGGAAGCGTATTCTTTTTATTAATCTCGTCAATGAATATAACGCCGGGTTCGCCGCTTGCATGAGCACTTTTTGCAATACTTGCCATGAGGTTTCGTGCTGACACTTTCTTTGTGGTTTTTCCATCATTCGGGTGTTTCAGTAGGAAATCGTCACCTTTCTCGTATGCCTGCATAAATTTATCTGTGATAGCTACAGAAATATTAAAATTAGTTAGTTGTGACAAATCTTCTTTTACAGCGATAAATTTTTCAATATCAGGATGATCGATTCTTAAGATTCCCATATGTCCAGCATGTCTTGCGCTTCCACGGTTCAGTATAATCTCTGATGAAAAGTCGAAAAGCTGCATAAATGAAATAGGACCTGAGGATTCTTTGCCTGTAGATTTAATGAGAGATCCTTCTGGCCTTAAAGGGGAAAAGTCATATCCTACTCCAGCACCTAGCCTATGGAGCTGGACAGATTCATACAGAGTCTTATAAATTGATTCCAAACTGTCTTCAAGCGGAAGAACATAACATGCAGCCATAAGCTTTCTTCTTCCTCTGTCTGAGAGTGCAAAACCTGATAGGAATTCGAAATTGGCCATCATTTCATAGAAATCCTTTTCAAGCTGTAATGTATCTTTTCTAGAAGTTTTATACTTGGTCTCAGCTGAAGCAATGTGTTTCGCAATTCTTCTGAACATGACATCTATCGTCTCTCTGGGTTTCCCATTCTTATCCAGCATTAGATACCTATTTTTAGCAATAAGCTTCTGTTGCTCATTAATTTGTATTTTATTTTCTAGTTTCATAATAAAAGCGAGCTATATGTTCACTTGAATTATTTTATAAAGTACGGTTTTTTCATATCTGTTTTTCAAGATCTGAGGCAGAATCTCTTCCTCCCTGCCACTGCCCGCGATATGTGTTCTTGATTGAGCCCTTGACTTCCATAAAATAGACACTGCAATACCTTGCTCCCATCTCGATCTGAAAATCACACTGGGATGCATTGAATAGACCAAAATATAGTGGTCCGCTATAACCTGGATTGGCAAAACCAGTACGTAAAATTAAGCCGCTCCTAAATAAAGTTGATCTTGGTTTAAATAATGCCGCTATGTTATCCGGTAAATTCACTTCTTCTACTGTTTTCGTAAGGTAATACTCTTGAGGCTTAATTTTAAATATCTGTGTCTCATCTTCATTGAAAGATGCTACTTCAATTGTTTCGGGAGTCTTTCTTTCATCAATTCCGATAAAACCTGAGCCCTCGAGTCTAAATAACTTGTCTAGTCTTAAGTCGATAACAGTTCCTTCAGGCTCTTCTATTTCCCTTTTACTTAAATTCTGAATAATCTTTTTTTCTTTTATCAACTTTTGTATCTCGGATATACCAAGAATCATTTTTCTAGATAATTAAAAAATTAGTGATTTCTCCAAAGGGGTATCAATAATTAACCAATTAAAATTGATTATTGCATGGTGTACAATGATAATTGATAATGGCTGCCCCAAGCCATTTAAAATCACTCACGTAATACATCTACGAAGTGATTTTAGGAAGAATTTAATCGCATCTCCCACTGCTTGATACAAGGTATCAATAAATGAAGATGAACGCAAGAAAAAGATACTAGTCCTGAAAGAACTGTTGTTAAAAATGATAGAAACAAATCTGAGTTTAAATTGTGAACAAAGAAGTAATCTTTTCGTAAACGAATCGTTTGAATTGTTAGATTAGGAAGAATTTGTTATGATAAATAGTAGTTAAATAACAAATAACCAATAACTAAATTACAATAACCAAACACCAATAATCAAACAAATATGAGTTTGGATATTGGTTATTGGACATTGATTTTAAATAATGCATTAAAATATGGCTAACAAGAAATGGGTACACTTTATCGGCATATGTGGTGTAACTATGGCACCGCTTGCGAATATGTTTAAGAAAAAGGGCTGGTCTGTTTCAGGTTCAGATAAAGGAATATTTCCCCCAATGAGTGATTATTTAAAAGCAAGAAAGATAGACATTCAACTTGGTTTCAAGGAAGAACATTTAACTAAAGGATATTATAGTGATAAGAGAAAAAAGCAGAAAGCATCTACGAGATGCGGGTTCGCCTCTGGCGAAAATAGGAAATACCCTGATATAGTTGTAGTTGGAAATTACATTGGATTAAATAATCCAGAATTTAGATTTGCCAAAAAGAATGATCTGCAAATAAGATCATTCCCGGAGGTACTTGAAGAACATCTGGTAAAATCAAATTCTATAGTTACAGCAGGAACATATGGGAAGACAACAACAACCGCATTGCTTGCTTTAATACTGGAAAAAGCAGAAATGAATCCGAGTTATATGATTGGCGGTATAGCTGAGAATTTTAAGGACGGGATAAAGAATACAAGGAGTGAATGGAGTATTATTGAAGGGGATGAATATATCACAGCAAGGTTTGACCAAGTCAGTAAATTCTTTCACTACAAACCAGAATTCTTATTATTTACTGCATGTGCATGGGATCATACGGATTTTTATAAAACTCGAGAGGATTATGTAGAGAATTTTAGGAATTTACTGAGATCACTTCCTCATGATGGGCTTGTTGTTGCAAATAGAAGGGGAGAGAATGTTTTAGAGGTTTTGGAAGAAGCAAGATGTAAGGTAGTTACTTATGAGTTAAACAAAATAGATGAACACGTAGCCAAAGCTGATTGGTTTAATCTATCTCATAAAGAGAATAGAGAGATTGGAGAGATAATTGTTTTCAACAGACACACAAAGGAGGAATTCTCTGTTAAAACCAAGTTAATTGGTGATCATAATAGAGAAAACATTGTGGGATGCGCTGCTTTAGCTCGTGAGCTTTCAATTGATACTGAACCGATACAGGAGGCTGTTAGCGCTTTTAAGGGAATTAAACGTAGATTGGAAGTTAGGTATTCTGAAGGAAATTTGAGAATTATTGACGATTTCGCAAGTAGTCCTTCGAAAGCTAAAGGTTCTCTTCAGGCTTTAAGGGGAGAATTTTCTGATTGGCACATAACTATCATATTTGAGCCGAATGTCGGAAATAGAACTTTTGAGTCAATGGAAATGTTTGAAAGAGCATTTGATGAAGCTGATGAAGTAATCATCCCACACCTCAAGCCAGTAAAGACAGAGAAAGGAGATAAAAGGCTATCTGGAGAAGAATTAGTAGAGAATTTGAAAAGATTTGGCTACCAAGTTAAATATATGGATAATGATATAGAACTTGTAAAATATGTAAGCGGTAAGGATGTCGGAAAGCATATTATTTGCTTTATGGGGTCGTATGGATGGAGGAGGATGATAGAGGAGGTGATTGAGAAATTCAATTGAGAATTAAAAAATAGTTAGATAGCTAGATAGTTGGATAGTTAAACGGTGAAATAGTGAATAGTTTATAGCCAGGTACTGATTCCAATCTCTGGTTGGAATTGTAATGAAAAGATTTTATATTCCGGAAGTTAGTTAGTTGAGTAGTGAGATAGCCAGATGGTTAGATGGTCGGATGACTAGTAGTAAACTAGGCCTTAATTATTTTTATCAGTATATTAGTTATGAGTAAATATACAATAAAATATGAACTTAAAAGAGAAGAATACATTGAGGCAAATAAACAGCTTTTTTTGAAGAGATTTTTTAGTCCACCTTTTATTATCTTAGTCATAATTCTATTTATAGCTGGGATAATGCTGATATTGAACGATTTGCCGACTATTGTGACTGAAGGTAATAAAACTACCATTAATTTTAATTCTTTTCCAACGAATTTTACTCTCGCTCTTATTGCATGGGGCATGATTCTTACTACAGTGGTAACATCAATATCAAAAGGAAGGAAAATCGCAATGCAACAAGAAAAAAGTCAAAAAGATACATTGAAGTTATTCGAAGATAGAATTGAGCATAGTACTTCAACAGGAGAAAAGGCTATAGCATTATGGAGAAGATTTAGCGATGTTATTGAAACTCGTGACTTTTACTTCTTGAAAAGAAAGGATATTCAATATTTTCAGTTTATTCCTAAAAGTGCTGTAAAAAAGGCCGAATTGGATTTCTTGAAATCTAAAATAATAAGAAAGTGAAGAGAAAAATTATGATTAAAGATAGAAAAAAATCAAAACCAAAGGCAATGGGGGAATTACTGTTTGATTGGCAATTTAGTCCTGACCGTGAAAAAAGTAGAAAGTACGTTAAACATGAATTTCAAGATTATGGTGTAAGACTAGCTCACAATCTGAATGATATTTCCCATAAATCTCTTTATATTAAACTTGCAAAAGCTGAGAAACGGGACTTGCTTGAAAAAGCCTACAGATTTGCTATAGATTACCCAGGAATGGAGGGAAAGAATAAGGGGAAATTATTTATGTGGGCTCTTGGTAAGCTTCGAAGAGGAGAGCAGTTGTATGAGAAGAAAGAAGAGATATCTAAATGATGTAGATGATAAATTACCCATTATATAGAAATTTATATTTAAAATAATAAGGTTTAATCATCATGAGCTATAAGCCTACTGAAGAAATACTAAAAAAATATGCGGATGTTCTAATAAAATTCGCCTTAAATAGTGGGAAAGGTATCAGGAGAGATGAGGTAGTTTTCCTGCAACTTTCAGAAAGTGCTAAACCTATGGCACAGCATTTAATGCTTTCTGTTCTTGAGAGAGGTGCTCATCCTATTATTCATTATTTCCCAGAGGAATTAGACAGATTTTTTTTCGAGAATGCCAGTATGAAACAGATATGCTACTTTCCCAAAAAGATGATGCTTGCGAGAGTAGCTGATGCAGATCATTTTGTAGCTATTGTATCTGAAAGTGATAAACATGAGCTTGAAGGAGTGGACAGCAGAAAAATATTAGCAAGAAATAAAGCAGCAAAATTTTATATTGATGCAAGAAATAAAAAAGAATATGAAGGGAAGATGACCTGGACAGTTGGGCTTTATGGAACAGAAGCCGAGGCAATAGAAGCAGGTATGAGCTTAAAACAATATTGGAATCAGATCATAAAGGCATGTTTTTTGGATTTTAAAAATCCCATTGTGAAATGGAAAAAAGTAGTATCCAGACAAAAGATAATTCTGAATAAACTTAATACATTAAAGATAAAAGAATTAAGAGTGAAGGGAGAAGATGTAGATCTAAAGATAAAATTAGGTGAAAAGAGAAAATGGGTAGGAGGAGATGGAAGAAATATTCCTTCATTTGAGCTTTTTACATCGCCTGATTGGAGAGGAACAGAAGGATGGGTCAGGTTCAATCAGCCATTGTATAGGTATGGGACTCTAATAAGCGGAGTTGAGCTCGAATTTAAGAAGGGAGTAGTTGTCAAAAGCAAGGCAGTAAAAAATGAAAAATTATTGAGAGATATGATAAAAGTAGAGAATGCAGATAAAATAGGAGAGTTTAGCCTGACAGATAAACGTTTCTCGCGAATTACAAAGTTTATGGCTGAAACGCTTTACGATGAGAATGTTGGAGGCAGATATGGAAATTTTCACATAGCACTTGGCGCAGCTTATAAAGATTGTTTCAAAGGAAGTCCGAAGAATGTTAAGAAGAGAACATGGTTAAAGCTAGGGTACAACATCGATTGTGCTGTTCATACGGATATTATGTCTACTTCTGATAGAATTGTTACGGCAACATTAGAAAGTGGTAGGGAAAGGGTAATATACAAAGGAGGTCGTTTCCAAATCTAGAGTAATTTGATTATCCTTAGAAATTGAAACAAAGATAATTATTTGATGTCAATAAGAATCATCCATTCCTCTTTGAAGCTCCAATTTTAGTATTTGTCTTTTCGATATTTAACTGTTATATTATCGACCTATCTAATGGTTATATATTACTATTAGGTAAATTAAAGATGAAATTCAAAAACTTCTGGATATACTTATTTAATATTATAGTAACAATAATTACTGTTATCATTATTAGTGCACCATACATAAATTTACTGAATAATGTTTTCTACGATTCTTTAAATTATAAAATTTCTCCACACAAAGAAATTCTCATTGCTGGAATTGACAGCAAAAGCTTTGAAAAGTTTGGCCCTTTGCCATGGAATGACGATGTTTTGAATGATGTTTTAAAAGTTCTAGATTCAAAGGGTGCGAAAGTAATTGCGATAGATTTGGATTTATATGAAGTCATAAAAATAAGTGAAAATTATGTAAGTTTAATTAATACTAAGAATTCACATATAGTCATAAAAGAAGATAATGGAAGCAGCAAAAAGAAAGATAGTCGCATTCATTATAGCTCAAGTGAAATTCGGAAAGATCTAGATGGGAAAGTTAGAAGTTATATTGCTAACGAAGCCGAATCTTCTTTCCTATCAATTATATATTCGTTTTTTAGTAGTCCTGGAAAAAAAGTTATAGGTAAAGAGATAGATTTTAAATATTCAAGCAATGAATTTGATTATATAAGTTTTGCAGACGTCTATAAAAACAGTATTCATAAGAGTAAGATAAAAGATAAGATTGTTATCATTGGTTTTGTAAACACAAATAAGTGGAAATCTCTTGAAACATTTAAGTCACCTTTTGGAGAAAGTTATACAGAAATTGAGCTAGATGCAAATGTTTTAAACTCACTTCTAAAAGAGGAGTACAACGTATACATTCCCTATTACATATTTACTCCATTCTTTATTATTGCGAATATTTCTTTTTTATTTATCTACTCAGATTCGATCAAAAAAAATTTCAATATTTTAATCGGTATTATGATTTTATTTTCCTTGTTTGGAATAGCAATATTTTATTTAGGATTTAACTGGTTTTTTGTGCAAACATATATTCTGCTTATAATTAACTACTTATACTTCACAACGTGTAATAACTGGCTCGAATTTAAAAAAAATAATCTCAATGACAAGTCATTCATGCAATATCTGATCTCCGCATATAAAGGCAGTAGCGTGTTAAAACGGAAAAAAGGAGAATTTGAAAAAAGAATAATGACGGTAATGTTTAGTGATATCAGAGGTTTTACAAATATCTCAGAACTACTGCCACCAGATGAACTTACGCGTTTATTGAATAAATACGTTGAGAGTATGACAGATATAATTAATGAGAACAATGGAACTGTTGATAAATTTCTTGGAGATGGAATTCTTGCATATTGGAACGCACCAAGCTATGATGCTAATCATCAAAAGAACGCAGTAGTTACAGCATTGAAAATGCTCAGAAAGTTAACGTATTTTAATAATAAGTACTTAAAGGATTCAAATATTAAGTTCCATATAGGGGTAGGTGTGAATACAGGCGAAATAAGGATCGGCGATTTAGGTGGAAAACAAAAAAGTCAGTATACTGTACTTGGAGATAATGTAAATCTGGCTTCAAGACTTGAAAGTTTAACAAAAAAATATGGTACCGAAATCATCCTCAGTGAGAACGTTCTTAACGGTCATTCTGGGAGTAGTAGAACAATTCTATATCGCTTACTGGATGAAGTAATTGTCAAAGGGAAATCAGTTCCGATTAAAATATATGAGCCGCTTTTGAACTCTAAAAAGAATCTTAGAATAAAAGTAGTTTATGAAAAAGCATTCAAACTATATCAGAAGGGAAGATTTGATGATGCACTTGAATTTTTTGGATTGCTGGAAGATGACAAACCTTCGGCTTTTATGACAGAAAGAATTGGTCTAGTTAGGGACAAAAAAACCTCAACATGGAGTGGGGTATGGGCATGGAATGAAAAGTAAGTATCTTTGTCTTTGTGACTTTTTAATTGTATATGCGTTTTAATCTTTGTAATACTTTTTAAGTAAATTCTTAATGAAACTATCTACTAAAAAGTTCTTTTTGCTTCTTGCATCTGCATTTATCTCTTTACTTTGTGTTACATCTTTTTATAAGACAGGACTTGGTATAAACTTCGCAATATTCAATCTTTTGCTATTAATAATTCTAATATCAATCGCTGTAATTTTTAAGAGATTAAATACAAGTTTGATCATTAATAGTTTGCTTTTGTTTCTACTAAGTATTCCTTTCTGCCTAACGACAGCAGCACCTGTAAGGGTGGTTTTGTTTCTAAGCTGGCTCTATTTTCTAATTCTTACTTTTTATACACTTGTTCAAAACAACTCAACCTTTGAGTTTTTTAGGTATATTGCAGCTCCGCTTGAACAGGTAGTGATGGCTTTTGTCAGTCCATTTTTTCCACTTGTAAAGAAAAAATATGCCAAAATTCCTTTTTCATCAACAATTTTACGAATTGTTCTAGGTATAGTGATTGCTGTTCCGTTCCTGATCGTATTTGTCGCCCTTCTTGTTTCTGCTGATCTTGTGTTTAAAGAGATGGTGGGGGATATATTTAGTACTCATTTTATACTTGATTCTACGCAAATAACAGTTTGGCTTGTTACTTGTTTTTGGCTTACATTTGGAGCTTTCTACTACAATACTTTTAAAAAAGAGAAGTTTATCCCGCAAGAAAAGGCATCTAAAAAGCCAAACAGCTTTCTTTTTATTGAAAGCTCAACAGTACTACTTCTTGTTGAAACGCTGTTTCTGGTATTTAATATCATTCAGATTACCTACCTGTTTGGTGGCGAAAATCTTATTAAAAGTGGCGACTTTACGTATAGTGAATATGCACGGAAAGGTTTTTTTGAGCTTGTCCTAGCTAGTGTTTTGGCTTTAACACTTATAGCAGGACTTTCAAAAGTTAAAAAAGTCGCAAATAAGACCCAGGAGCTGATATTTAAAGCTATAGCGGTTTTTGGCATACTTGAGCTTATACCTATGACTATTTCCGCCTTCTACAGGTTGTACATGTATGAAAGCGCCTATGGATATACAAGGCTTAGAGCTTATAGCCATTTATTTATTGTGTTTTTAATGATCGTATTCATCTGGTTTCTCATTAAATTACTGACAAGAATCAAGGAATCAATATTTCTATACGGAATTGAGCTTATTACAATATTTGCACTAATCTTTACAGGATTCTTAAATATTGATAGCTTCATATCTAGGCTTGATATTGAGAAATTCGAGGATTACTTAAGTAATGAAACTCGTGAAAAAGATGTAGATCTTGCCTACCTGCATTCACTGTCAGATGATGCTGTTCCAGTTCTTGTAGAATTCTTCAGAGATTCAAAAGGAGAGTTAAAAGAAGAGACCGCATTTTACCTAAAGGCTAGGTATGCTTCTATGGTCTTTGAAGACGATAGACGGGATTTTAGAGAATTTAACTTTAGGAGAAACTATGCAAAGAGTCTTTTGAAAGAAAATCTTGAAGAAATCGAAGAGTACTCTCAAAGATATGAGAACAGTGTTGTACAGAAATATGAAGAAAACACCCAAGTCGAAGAGGATTTGTACTATTACGATGAAGGTGATCACTGCACAAGTGGTGTGGAATTTATTTACATCGACCAGGAAGGATATGAGAACTACTTTTCTTCGATTGAGGTCTTTAAGTACGAGAATTCTAGAGAAACTGTAGAAACCGATTCTTCTTATAATTGTTTATCGCTGGAGAAAGGCAAGTATTTTGTAGCATTCAAAAGTTATGATCTGCCGTGGGAAGATATAGAAGCTGTATTTGTTGTTGATGTTGAAGAGTATAACGATAAGATAATACTAATTAGTAGAGAGGGAATTTATAGAGCAGAGTATGTAGATTAAGAAAATATTGTTACCAGTCTTGTTTTTAAATATAATGTTGTCAATATAATTTTTAAGTATATATACATGGCAACATTAAAACTTTCCACTGTGAAAATCCGAAAGCCAGATGATGACTTTACTGTGAATGTAATCCTTGGTCAAACACACTTTATAAAATCTGTTGAAGACATTTATGAAGCCTTAGCAAGTTCGGCTCCAGGTATAAAATTTGGTCTAGCATTTTGTGAAGCAAGCGGACCTAAGCTTATTCGATTCACTGGTACAGATAAGGAAATGATAGAGCTTGCAAAAAGAAATGCAAGAAGTATTAAAGCCGGCCATATTTTCATTATATTTCTTAGAGATACCTACCCCATCAATGTACTTGATGAGGTAAAAATGGTTCCGGAAGTATGCAGAATCTTCTGTGCTACTGCAAATTCCCTTGAAGTAGTTATTGCCGAAAGTGAACAAGGAAGAGGTGTGATTGGTGTAATTGATGGAGAAGCCTCAAGCAAAGTTGAGTCCAAAAAAGATCAAAAGGATAGGTATGATTTTTTGCGAGAAATAGGTTACAAGTTGTAGTTTACAACTAATTCAATATAATTCTGTTCCCCACCATTGCAACGAATAGTTATATAGTTAGATAGTTACATAGTTAAACTATTTACAAATAATATTGTGGGGAAATATCTAAAGGTTTCTGACATAAACGCTTATAAGATATCTCTTGAATTATCAAAAACAGTATGGAGCATTGTTATTAACTGGGATTATTTTGAGAAAAAGACAATTGGTTCACAATTTGTAGATGCTGTTGACTCAATTTCTGCTAACATTGCAGAGGGGTGGGGAAGGTATCATAAGAAGGACAAGATAAGGTTTTTCTACACAGCACGTGGCTCAGTTGAAGAATCGAAAGATTGGGCAATTAAAGCATTAAGTAGAAAACTTCTTAGTAAAGATGAGTACACAGAAATTATAAATTGTCTTAATGCATTACCAAGGGAAATACACTTCCTAATTTCTATAACAAACAAGAAATTGTCAGTCTAGCATATCTTTTCATAACTTTTTAGCCATCTGGCTATCAAGCTATTTAACTATGCAACTATGTAACTATGTCTTTCCTCCCTTCACTTCCCCATACTGATATAGTATATTGTACTGTAACAACTTGCTATCATGGATCAAAACGAAACTATATTGGCATCACATAAGAGCATAATAAATAAAATAAAAAAAATTTATTCTAAAAATTCGAAAGATAGACGAATAGTTTATATCGCCTTTAGTGCTATACTAATAGTAAGTATAGCACTCTACATCATTTACAATGTGTTTGTCTCCAAGGCTTCTCCTCAGTCACTTGTTCATGATACACAGTCAGAATTTGAAGCAGGAACCGGGAATAGACTCATAACCTCACACGAGGACTTTTCAACTTCTGAACATACACCTGATGAGCATACTTTAGGTCTATGGCACATGAACAACGACTGGAATGATAGCAGCGGGAATGGATACGATGGGGCACCTGTTGCTGATGCTACTTTTACTACAAACGCTAGTCTAGGGTCACATGCAGGTAGCTTTGATGGTGATGGCGATTATATTGTAGTGCCCAATGAAACTAATACTGGCACAGGTGATTTTACTCTTGAGATGTGGGTAAATATAAGGGATTTACCAGTAAGTCACCGGCTGACTACTTTTTTTGGATTCTGGCATGGATCAAATAGATACCGACAGTTTGGTTACGCAAGGACCGATTACTTAAACTTTCATGCAAATAAATTTCATTGGTATGATATAGGAACAACTTATGAATTTACAGGTACATATGATTACAACATGTTTATGAGAGATAAATGGGTACATGTTGCATTTGTTGGTACAGGAGGGAACAAAATTAGTCTATATGTAAATGGAGATTTCGATTCGCAAATTGATGTAAGTTATGATTTATCTGCACCAAATGAAACTTGGATTGGATACGGAGAAAGATACTTTAATGGATTGATTGATGAGGTACGCATCTCTGATGTAGCTTTAACAGAAGGTGAGATAAAGGAAAGTATCGAGAGGAGAATGAGGGTTCAAACATACTATCAGGAGCTTCCAGCAGATGAGCATACAGTTGGATTGTGGCATATGAACGATAACTGGGAGGATAGCTCATCTAAAAATAATGATGGAACAGCATTTAACGAGGCAACTTTTACTCCCGATGGGATATTAGGATCAGCAGGAGGAACATTTGATGGCACAGGGGATTGCGTGACCACACCTTCTTCTGGATTTGATGGAAATGTTGGTACTGTAGAAGGATGGTTCAATATAACATCATCGCCAGGATATAGGTACATATTCAACATAAGAACAAGTAACATCGACGAAGTTGCAGTATTCGTAAACGACTTCAACGACCTAATTTACGAGGTCATGGATACTGTTCAGCTCTATCCATCACGGACTGTTGAGCTCAAAAGCTGGCACCACTTTGCACTTGTTTGGGATAACGGTAGTTACAGAGGATATTTTGATGGAGAAGAACGAGTAACTGGAACATACACGGGAACAATAACAACACAGAACATAAACATCGGTCGAAAAGGCGACAACACCTACTTCTGGAACGGGATGATAGATGAAATAAGACTCAGCAATAATGCAAGGACACCAGAAGAGATCAAAGCCAGTGCTCAGAGACGCCCTTATGGTGTTTATACTTCAGAAGTTTTAGATCTTGGGGATAATCTTGTAAGTATAGATTCTATTCAATGGAATGAACTTGGAGTGGAAACCGGAGATGGAGAGACTCCACATTCGACAGATGGACTTGTCGCACAGTGGAATTTTAATGAAATAAGTGGTACAACAGCGACAAATAATGCTGGTTCATGTGGAGCTACTTGCAACGGAACATTGACAAACTTTTCAGATACATCGGCACAAGATGTTCTAGCTGGATCAGGATGGACGTCAAATAATAGAAGATGGGGTAACGGTGCTATTATGATTGACGGGAATGATGATCTTATCGACATAGCTAATAATCCAAATGTAAACCTGTCTGGACCTTTTACTTTAGAAGCGTGGGTAAATGCTCGAAATCTAGATCCGTCAAATAGAAATGGAATAATTCATAAAGCAAATAACAACAATTGCATATATTATAATTATAGTATTCATACAACAAATGATGGTACTGGAAATGTATTTGAATTTATAAGCTATATTAATAGCACCTGCATAGTCGTTCGAGGGACAAAAAGTATTCAATTGGGTAAATGGTATCATGTTGCAGGAGTTTATGATGGAAGTGAGATGAAATTGTATGTAAATGGTATACTTGAATCTTCAGAACCTGCAAACGGAGCTGTATATAACAATACTTATCCGGTAAGAATAGGTTATCAATGGCATGATGTAACTGGGAATTATCTTTTTTGGGATGGAATTATAGATTCATCGAGAATATATAGTCGAGCATTGTCAGAAGATGAAGTACTCTCCAACTACCAAGCTGGCCAAATTGAATTTCAGACACGCACTTCTCCAGATGGAGTTTCCTGGGAAGCCTGGAGTCCTACAACAGGAAACAGTTTGATAGATAGCATGGACAGCTATTTGTACAACAGTACTGATGGAGGTCTTGTATCATACTGGCCAATTGACGAGACTTCCGATGATAGCTGTGGGGGTGGGGAGGATGTGTGTGATATTTCAAGTTCACTTCAGGGTACAGACAGCAGAGATACAAATATTATTGACGGTGTGTTTGGTAAAGCCCGGTACTTTGATGGAACAGAATACGTAAACGTCGGCGATCAATCCAGTCTTGATTTTGGAACAGGTGATTTTGCAGTAAGTTACTGGCTGAAAACTGACGAAACACCTACAACTTATCCAGACTATATTCTATCAAAAGAAGTTGCAACTTCCGACAATGGGTTTAGCTTTAAAGTAAACACTTCAAATAACCTAGAATTCCTTCTTGATGGTGATCCAGCATATACTACTACCTATACTACAAATATCAATGATGGAGATTGGCACCATATTGTTGGTAATAAGCAAGGTGATGAACTTGAATTATTTGTTGATGGTGAACAGAAAGATAGTGTTGCTGGTGTGAATGCTGTTGATGTTTCTTCTACTGGAGGCTTTATTTTAGGAGGATCCCAAGATTTTAGAAGGTGGAGTCAAAGTGGCCAAGATTTGAGGATAGAGTCAGTTATTAGTACATCAGATGGTGGGTGGATGCTTTGTGGGCACGTGAATAGTGCGGATTGGTCCATTGTGGCAATAAAATTGGACTCTTCTTTTGAAATTGAGTGGCAAAGAACATACAGACTTTCAAATCTAGCAAGTACAATTCAGGATATAACTCAGACTAGCGATGATGGATATTTGATAACCGGAAATATGCGTGTTTCATCATACAGTTATGATGCGATTATGCTAAAAATTGACTCGACTGGAAATCCGTTATGGCAAAAACGTTCTAATAATGGGAACTGGTATGACCATACTTCAGTCACAATTGAAGATGGCACTGATCTTGTAGTTGCGGGTAGAGATGATGCATTTAGAGGTGCAGCAATAGTCAGGATGGATTCTGCAGGAACTATTGCTTATCAAAGAGCGGTAAGGTTTAAAGGCTACAGGAAGGATGTATTTTCTGATATCGAAATTGTAAATGACGGAAATTATTTGGCTGTCGGAAATACATACGCACAGAATATAGAAAACGATGCACTTTTAGTGAAACTTGATCCTGCCACAGGAAATGTAATATGGGCAAATGGTTTTCTTCACGCTTCTCCAGGTAGTTATTCGGAATCAAGAGCATTTATAGAGGATTCATCCGGTGACATTTTGATTCAAGGATATACAAATACAATCGGTGAAGGTGATAACGATATTTTCATAGCAAGAACTGATTCGGCTGGAAATATCTCTTGGTTAAAGACACTTGGAACAACTGCCTCAGAATACACTGAAAGGAATTCCATAGTTGAGACATCAGGTGGAGATATAATTTTTGTTGGGAATTCAAATATCTCAGGGACACAGGCTGGAGTTGTTGTGAGGTTCAAGAAAGATGGAACAGTTGTGTATACAAAGACTTTCGACAAATCAGGTGATGATTACTTTACTGACATTGAAATCAATGGTGATATTATGATTATTTCTGGTTATACAAAATCTTTTTCTGCAAATGAAGAAAGCTTTATACTTTATTGCCATGTGAATGGAGAATGTGTAAGCCTTGATGATATATCTCTTACCGAACAAACACATACAGAAACAGTAGCTGCTGCAACATTTTCCTATGATGCATGGGGATGGTCAAATACGACGACCACTGCCGGAGCAGGAGCATCGACCTTAAGTGCTGACTTCCAGTTTCCATTTGAAGGTTCGATTGATGAAGTTCGGGTTTACAGCTCAGCGCTTTCTGATTCTTCTATTTATGAGCTTGCAACAGAAGGAATTGATAACGTTGGCATTCAAAATAGTGGCTTGCATTTATCAAGAGATACAAGTCTTAAAGTTGAAGGTACAAGTGCGTGGAAAGGAAACACAGGAGCAGCTAAGCTTGATGAGCATACAGTAGCTCTTTGGCATCTTGATGAGACAAATGGTGATCTTGCTGGAGATGATGTTGTAGATTCATCTAGGAACGGAAATCATGGAGAATTTTATGGATCAGATGTTCATAACGGAGTAACACAAGGAATTGCCAATAAGGGTATAAAGTTTAATGGAACAGATGATTATATTAGTGTGGATCACAATGAGGGATTAAATCCTAGCACAAATTGGAGCATTTCATTCTGGTTAAAAACTTCTGTTTCTTCTGCAGCAGATGATAGACCTATACATAAAGGCACTAATTGGAATGATTACCAATTCTTAGTATGTTATAGTGCATCTCCAAATAAGATACGCTATCACCAAAACGTTTCTGGTTATTCTGATCCAGGGCTTGCATCAACATCAGATGTAAATGATGGTAAATGGCATCATGTTGCAGTTACACGAAATGGGAATGTAACAAAATTGTATTTTGATGGAAATGAAGAGGATTCATCTAGCGTTGATCCAGGCAATGTTTCAGCAACTACACCAATGGCTATTGGTGCAAGAGCTGATGATAGTAATCACTATAACGGCTCTCTTGATGAAGTTAGTGTATATAATACTACTCTTACTCCTGAAGAAATTGCAGAGACTTATAGAATGGGACGAGACCATAGAGTTAGCCACGAACTTTTAACAAACAGCTTATCTGATAAAACAAAAATGCCTTTTTGGGTAGCTGCTGATCGACCTGGAACCTATATAGAAGCTACTGTAGGGGAATCGGAATATGTGAATTATCAACCAGATGAGAATACTGTTGGTCTTTGGCATTTGGAGGAAGACTCGGGTTACTGCACTTCAGCACAAAGCGGTTGCATTAAGGATTCTTCGGGAAATGATGATAACGGAACGCCGTCCTCTTCCCCTCACACTTCACAAGGCATGGTAGGAAAAGGATGGTATTTTGATGGCATAGACGATCATATTTTAGTGCCAGACAATCCTGAATGGGATATACCAAATAGTGTTTTTACTCAAGATGCTTGGTTTAAGGTCTATGATAATACACCTCCCCATCATTATAGAATCTTATTTAGAGCAAGTCCTACTTCGAATTCAAATTGGGGAATGACGGTTCTTGCAACCAGCGGTAATTTCTATTGTGCTATTAGACTGAATACTTTAACTGTAACAGAAGTAAATACAGGAATCCAGGTTAGTGAGAATGAGTGGCATCATGGTGTTTGTGTATGGGATGGTAGTAATATATATGCTTATCTTGATGGAAGGTTAGCAGGTGTTGGAGGTTTATCTGGAACTTATAATCCTCAGAATGATCCTGTATATATTGGTACAGACGATAATATCGGACAAACACTTTATGGACTAATTGATGAAGCAAGAATATCAAACATAGCTCGTACAGCAGAAGAAGTACGCCAGACTTATGAGATTGGCCGACGAACTCATCCTATTACTATCGACTTTGGAGCCTCTCTTGACTCTGGAGACTTAATAACGGGTGCTGGTGATACATCTTTTACAATAGATGCTACAACTTATGGATTCTCAAATAAAGGGGATAATTTATATGTTGGAGATAAGATTATTGCTAAGGAGAATTATGGTGGTAGTGAATATATAGCACAAGGAACAGTGGCTTCAGTTGATCAAAGTAGCGGGGCAGTAACAGTAACTGGATGGGACTCCGGAAGTACTTTCCCAGGAAGCGGTTTTACTCAAAACGCAACAATATTCAAGTGGCAAGAAGAATGGTTTGATGTCCGCTCGTCGCTGCCTGCTCACCGAGATGCATTAACAAATCTAACACTTAGAGTTACTGATGGAAGCGAAGGTAGAACAATCTGGATTGATAACCTAACAAGCTCCGGCCCATATCTTTCAAATCCAACTGCTACAGGAAACGTTACAAGTACTACAAATAGATACATTCAATACAGATTCTTTGAATCATCATACGACAGGGCTATTTCTTCTAGTGTATCAAGCGTAACTTTAAATTATAACCAAAGAACGGCATCAGTAAGTTCTTCAAATATTTCTGTATCAGAAAATATTTATGCAGGACGAACTTTTGATGTGCAAACTGTATACAGCGATAGCGCCGGAGCAGCCGACTTAGATCAGCTATATCTGAGAATTCAGAATCCTTCAAGTACTGATATTGAGTACATTGCTTCTGAAGGAGTTGATACAACCGGCCAAACACCAACTGAAGTAAGCGGTGGCGGTTTCATTAAAAGCATTACTTATGATAGAGATACAGAAAGTCCAACGGCAAACGATATTACAATAATCTGGCACATTGCTACTAATTGGAACTGGGTTGAAGATGCAAATATTGAGTATGGAGTTCGGGCAATTGAAGATACAGGCCCTGATACTGGCTGGGATTTTACGAATAACGATTACTTTTACGAGAATGATTTGACGTTCACGGGAAATTTGTCCGTAACTGGAAGCGACGGAAGAGCCTTATCAAATGGAAGCTGGGTATATGCAGATGAACTTCTTGATTGGTCGGGACTCAAGGTTGTATATGAAGGAACAACTGATGTTTATCCGCCAGATAGTGACTTTGATGTGTCAGTTATAAATGACGACGGTTTCAGCTGGCAAGACCTACAATCAAGCGGCGGAGCCATAAACATAACAACAAGAGCAGATGCAGTCTATGATGCTGAGGAAGTTTATAATGTAGACATCTTAAATATACCAGCAGGTGGCAGTGACATTTCAAATGTTACTTTTGCTTTGAAAGTTGATGATATATACCCTGATATTATTGACATCGTAGGGGACTACGAAGGAATATGGCAGAATGTAGAACCTGGACCTGTTATTAGCTGGACTGACCCTGAATCTCATTCTGATGACACATTTTATATAACAATAGATGGAAGCGATCCTACAGAGGCTAATTATAGGTGGAAAACTACTTTACCAACATACGATCTTCCTTTTATAAAACATACTGAAACTATAGTAAGGTCTCGAGCAGTCAACGGAGCAAAGAAATACGGGCCTATTTATGACTTTGTGCTTAGATATGATGGACTGGCTCCGCCAAATGTATCGAATCTTAAATCAGTCCATGAAACCGAGACTTCAATAAAACTAACTTGGGATAATCCAACTATACGCGACTTTGATCATGTATTGATAATACGTAAAGCCGGATCAATACCGCAGAATCCTGAGGATGGAGATGTTGTTTATGAGGGAGATGCTGAAAGTCTGCTTGATGAGAATGTAGAAGCAGATACTACTTATTATTATGTAGTTTATTCTTTTGATATTCTGAGGAATAGATCTTCCGGTGCAGTTACAACTCCAAAGTGGGAAGAAGAAGGAATCGAGGAACCTGAGGAAGTAGAGGAGATAGAACCTGAGGATCTTGAAGGTGACATCATTTTTATTATCGATGGTAATGAATTTACAATTGCAAGTGATTCAGACCTCCACGCTTATCAAGATTCATTGGTTCAAGTAAAAGTTGCACTCAATATTTTGATTGAAGGAAAAGAAGATCTAGATATTGTCCAGGTAATATTTGTAATTGGTGATGAAGTTTACATTATGGAGATTAACGAGGCTGGAGATTATTATATAACAGATTTCGATGCACCAGATGTTCTTGGTGAGTACAATACACATGTTATAGTTACATACTCGGATGATACAGGAAGAAAGATAAATATTGATTTAACAATAGACCCCTATGGCTATGTATACTCACTTTTTGCAGGAAGCGAACTAAGATTAGAAGGGGCAAAAGTGACTTTATATCAGGAGGTTGATGGTGAACAAAGACTTTGGTTATCTAATAATGAAGCCTACCTGAATCCAGCATATACTGACCAACAAGGCGAGTTTGGCTTTATGGTTGCTCCTGGAAGATACAAACTAACAGCTGAGGCTGAAGGATATGAAAGTAATGAAACTGCATGGTTTGATGTTTCAGTAATGACAGTTAACAAAAACATACTCCTTGATAGGCATAGTATCCTTGATTCAGCCATAGACTGGATAAGACTGAATTCATCACTACTTACAAATATTTCACTTGCAACTCTTGCAACTAGTATTGGTCTTGCAGCTTTATCTCTACTCTTACTTCTGCGAGGGGGAATATTTAATATTAAAGCCCTGGTTGACGCTATTATGGTTGCTTTAAATCTTAAGAAGGATAATGCTTTTGGTGTTGTCATTGATCCTTTAGGCAGAAAGCCCGTTGCATTTGCCGTTATGAGGGTTTTCGACAAGGAGAGGCGTCAGAAGCTGGTGAAGGTGACGGATTTGAATGGAAGATATGGGATAGTGCTTGAAAGAGGTACATATACTCTCGAGGTATCCCATCCTGACTACGAGAAATATACAAATAAAGTTACTATTGAACAAGCAGAATCACAGCGTTTGGAACTTGTGATCGAGATGATGTCCCTTGAAGCCAAAGCTGCTTCAAAAACATTCTTTAAATTGAAAAAGCTCTCAAGATCGATGACGAGGATTCTCATGGAATTTTTATTGATCTTTTCTGCAACTCTATCTATTGTAAATGTTATTATTAAACCAGATAAACTGAATATTATTCTTGCATCTGTATCAGCGATTGTAATATTAGTTCGAATTCTGCCTATATTATTGAAACGCAAATCCTGGGGAGAGGTTAAGGACTCTTATACAGATAAGAGTGTTGATTTTGCTTATGTAAGACTGTACAACTATACAACAAAAGAGCTTGTAGATATGCAGATTTCAGATAAGAAAGGTAAATTTAGCTTTGTAGCTGGCAGGGGGAAATTTAATGTACTTGTAACTGCAAAGGGATATAAATTTCCTTCAGAAAAGCAGGTACAAATGGCCACCTGGAAAGATTCATTTATACCTATTGATGTAGGAGATCAAGGAGTAATAGCAAAGACCTTTTATGTTGATTCGGTTGCTGGAAGTGAAATAGGTGACAGAACTATTTCACCATTTGCAGCATAATAATAAATTTGCTAGAATTCGCGCAAATAAACCCAAGAGTTCTAAAGGTTAAAAAGAGACTTAGGAAATAAGTGAAATCCTAATACCAACCAAAAGATAAGACTTGGTTTAAATTCTCTAAAGAAATTCTGTAAAAGCAAATTATACAGAATAGTAGAATAGAGCGGGAGTTCCCGTAATAGATCAATTCCGACGAATATATTTAATCATAATATACTTGCGGAAGAAAAGGGAGTTATGGTAACATAGCTTTGAAGTAAGGTGGTATCGCGATAGTGATCGCCCTTACCTATTTCTGAGATTGGTTCGCGCCGTTCTCGGATCTAGGTAAGGGCGTTTTTTTTTCATTTAGCCCTGGAAAATCTGCGAAATTTTTGTAGAGATAATCGATCATGTATAAGCGAACATCGCGAGCTTTGTACAGGAAAATTTTCCCGTGTTACCTTAAAATCGACTAGATAATCAAGATCATTAGATCAATTTCTTCAATATGGCAGTCATTTGAAATTTTAACTATAATGAAGATATGAAACTATCAATAATCATTACAGCCTGGAAAGAGGAACGAACTATTGAAAAGGCTCTACACTCTATCATTGATCCTGATTGGAACGATTACAAAGGTACGTTTGAAGTACTCATTGTTTGTCCGGATAGTAAAACATGGTTAGCTGCAAAGAATGCGGCCAAGAAATTCAGGTTTGTAAATCTTAAATGGATAAAGGATGAAGGAAAGGGTAAGCCAAATGCCCTAAATCTTGCATTTAAGGAGGTTAGAGGCAAGATTCTTATTCTTACTGACGGTGATGTGCATTTTGGCAAGAATGCAGTTTCAAATCTCGTAAGACATTTTAGTGACAGAAAGGTTGGCGGTGTTACAGGAAGGCCAATTTCAAAGGACAAAAAAGATAATTTCATGGGTTACATGGGGCATTTACTTGCTGATGCTGCTCATCACAAAAGGATGGTGACAATGGTTCCAGATGTTAAAGGAAGATCACTAAAAATCGTAAGTAAAAAACCTCACTTCTTTGTGCTGAGCGGGTACATCCTTGCTATGAGGAATACTGGCATCAAGGCTCCATCAGATTGCTTGATCGAAGATGCATACTTCTCATATATCCTTCACAAAAAAAGATATAAACTAGCCTACGAGCCTGAAGCAAAAGTATATGTGATGTACTCCAAAAATTTACGTGACTGGTTTAAACAAAAACTTCGTTCAGTAGGTGGGTATATACAGCTATGGAAGTATAATGTTATAACACCCGACACAAAAGTTAGAAACTTCTGGAGGGAGCTTGAATACTTTTGGTTCCCCATTCGGTATGCGAGGAATCCGAAACAGCTACTTTGGTCACTAGCAATGTATCCGATTCGTATGTATCTCTGGCTTAGAATCTTTTGGGAACAAAGAATTTTAAAGAAAAGTTTTGAAAAAACATGGGTGAGGGTTGAAAGTACAAAATGATTAAAAGATGCAATGATCTATAAGATCGATTTGATCATTTTAATCGTTGTAAAACTATTAATTATTAAGTATAAAATTATGTCCAGCACTCTTGCAAAAATACGAAATGACAGGCTTGGAAAAGTCGAAAAACTCAGGGAATTAGGGATAAATCCATATCCAGCTAGAGCAGACAAAGAAGAGAGAATAAGGCTTAAGAAAATAAACAAAAAATTTGACGAGTATAAAGGGAAGAATGTAACAGCTTTTGGCCGTATCATGTCATGGCGTGAGCACGGAGCCTTAAAATTCGCAAATATCCAAGATTATACAGGAAAAATTCAACTTATAATGCGTAAGGACGATTTAGAAGGTAAGTTCAGTAAAGACCGACAGCTCCTTGGGTGGAAAGAATTGAAACTTATTGATGTTGGTGATTTTGTTCAAGTAAGGGGAGAAGTATTGGAATCTAAAACTGGAGAAAATTCAATAGAAGTTAGGGAGTTTAGAATACTGACTAAAGCAATTCGTCCTCTTCCGGAAAAATGGGAAGGTATAAAAGATACCGAGACTAGATATAGAAGAAGGTATCTAGATATGACTATGAATAAGGAGGTAAGAGATCGATTTGAAAGAAAAGCCACCTTCTGGAACACGATAAGGGAATTCTTGAATGACAATGAATTTATTGAAGTTAATATTCCTGTGCTTGAACATGTAACAGGAGGAGCTGATGCAAACCCTTTTGTGACTCATTATGATGCTTTGGATCAAGATTTTTATCTAAGAATTTCTCATGAGTTACCTTTAAAAAGATTAATTGGGGGAGGTTTTGAGAAGGTCTACGACATTGGTGCACGGTTTAGGAACGAAGGATTTAGTGATGAGCATCTTCCAGAGCATGTTGCACTTGAATGGTACTGTGCATATGCCGACTATCATGACGGAATGGATATGCTTGAGGAGATGTTTAAAAAAATTGTGAAGAATCTCTATGGCAAATTAAAGTTCAAAATCAAAGGTTTTGATGTTGATTTTGGTAAAAAGTGGGAAAGAATTAAGTTTAATGAAATTCTTAATAAGAGATTCAAAGTTGATGTTTATGAAGACTCGGTTGAAAAGATGAATAAAATATTAAAAGAAAATGGAGTTGATCTTGGAGATGAGACAAATCGAAACAGAGTCGTAGATAATTTATGGAAATTGATAAGAAAAGATATCGGAGGGCCCGCATTCTTAATCGAACATCCGAAATTCTTATCTCCTTTATCGAAAAGCAATGATGAAAATCCAATGATAGTTGATAGAGGTCAGCCAATAGTTGCAGGATCAGAGCTTGGCAACTTCTGGTCGGAACTTAATGACCCAGTCGATCAGTATGAAAGGTTTAAAGAGCAACAGGATATGAGAGATGCCGGGGATGATGAAGCTCAAATGATGGATATTGACTATGTTGAAATGCTTGAATACGGTATGCCTCCTTGTGTTGGTTTTGGTATATCAGAAAGAATTTTCTGGTACCTTGAGAGTGTCACTGCAAAGGAAGGTGTAGCATTTCCTCCAGTAAGAGCCGAACTTGAAGAAACTACAAAGGAGATTTACGGCATTAATGAAGTAAGAAAAGTATCAGCAAGTTCTAGAAATAAATTTGATAAAAGTATCAAAAACTTAAGAAATATCGTTGCAGCGAAAGGAATTGATGATATTGATGACAGTAAAATCATTGAAATTGATAAAAAACTGTTAGAAAGTTATGAGAATATAAATATTGGAATCGCAGTAATTAAAGGTGTAAAGGTCGAAAAGAAGAATTCTGAACTTGAGAAATTAAAAAAGAAAACATTATCAGGAATCAGAAAAACATTATCTCTTGAAGCAATTGATGACATTCCACAAATCGAAAGTTACATGCATATGTACAAAAGAATGGGAGTAGACACCGGTAGCAGAAAAGCATCTCCTGAAGCATTGCTGCGGAGAGTTGTTGAGGGAGAAGGAATTTACAATGTAAACACTTGTGTAGACGCTTACAATATAGCAGTTCTTTTGACTCAGGTTAGTACTGGAGCTTTTGATCTTGAGACGTTGAAATTCCCAGTGGTAGTAAGAGAGGCTAGAAACGGCGAGAAAATAGAAATAATTGGTGGAGAAAAGAAGAAATTGAAGGATGGGGAGGTTTGTTATTTTGACCAAAATGGAGCATACAATATTGACTATAACTGGAGAGATGCTGATAGGACAAAGGTAACTGAGAAAACAAAAGATTTATGGATAAATGTAGAGGGCGTAAATTCTATAACACGCGACCAAGTAGCAGACACTCTAAAACTAGCAGTAGAATTAATAACCAGATTCTGCGGGGGAAGTGTTGGAAAAGTGGGCCTTGTTAAGAATAAATAATATTTTAAGAACAAAAAGATGAATGAGAGAGAACAGATAGAACCGGAAATTGATCGAGGTAAAGCATTAGAGCTAATCAAAGAATATACAAAGAATGGAAACCTTCTCAAACACATGTATGCATCTGAAGCCGCTATGAGAGAATATGCAAAGTACTTTGTAGATAAGGAAGCACTACATAAAGATAACATTGAAACATGGGCAGTCGCAGGTCTTGTACATGATATTACCTATGAAAGAGATGGTGATAAGCATATGTATTCTGGAGCTGATTTGCTTAAAGGTAAAGGAGTAAGTGAATATATTACAAATGCAATAAGAGTACACGGTAATACCGATGGAACTGATCAAGAAACACTGCTTGATAAAGTGCTTTGGATTGCTGAGGAGTGTACTGGTTTAGTAGTTGCAGCTACATTAGTATTACCTTCTAAAAAGCTTAAAGATTTAACCATTGAATCTCTAATGAAAAAATGGAAAGATAAACGTTTTGCAGCAAAGATAAATAGAGATCATATTTCAGAAGGGTGTGAAAGAGTTGGTATCAAAGTAGAAGAGCATTTGGGTATTATTTTAAAAGCAATGCAGGGAGTAAGTGATGAATTGGGTTTGTGATTAAAGAATTAAGAATTAAGAATGTAGTTCTTTCAAAAGTGTAGCGTATTTACCTTTACCTTATCTTGCTACTATAATATATAACCATCATTCTTATTTATAAATTTTTAATTATTAATTTCTTAATATGGATCTAACACTTGCAAATGTAAAACAAAACGAGCAGATAGATGAATTTATAAGTCAAACAGACAGAAAACTTGATGCTATGAATTACTCGGATCATGGTAGAAGGCACGCAGGAATCGTATCAGATCGGGCTCAGATGATTGCAAGAAAAGTCGGTCTTTCAAATGAAAGAATTGAATACGCCGGTATTGCCGGATTTTGCCATGATATGGGAAACTTTTTGGGAAGAGAGCTTCATCACCACTGGGCAAGCATTTTATTTCATCAAGTTTTTTCAAATCAAACTGAAGATATAGAGGGGCTTGTTGCAATTATGCAGGCAATTTCAAATCATGATAAAGATACTGCTCGGCTTACAAATGAGATTTCGGCCGTTTTGATACTAGCGGATAAAAGTGATGTTCATAGAGATCGAGTGAAAGAAAAAAGCAAGGAAAAAATTCTTGAAGATATACATAACCGTGTTAATTATTCAGTTACAAGAAATGATCTCGATGTGAATGAAAACACAAAAATAATAACATTGATGCTTCGACTTGATACTAAATTCACTCCAATTATGGATTTCTTCGAAATATTTACTGGTAGAATGAACTACTGCAGGAAAAGTGCTGAATATTTGGGCTACAAGTTTAAGTTAGTTATTAATGATTTTGAGCTGTTGTAAAAAGAATGGAAAAAGGCAAGATACATTCCTCAAATAAGAAAATAATCGCCGTAATTGGTCCCACAGCTTCAGGAAAAACTTCACTTGCAATTGAAATTGCAAAAAAATTCGATGGCGAGCTTATCAATACTGACTCAAGGCAGATATACAAGTATATGGATATTGGTACTGCTAAGGGAGAAGTAAAAGTAATTAAAAATAAAGAATTTAAAATTAAAAATAAATATCAAATTTCAAAGCCAAAGATTGAGAAACTGGATGTTTATGAGCTTGAAGGCGCTGTAATTCATCTTATTAACATTGTAAAGCCTGACGAAGTACTTACTTTAGCTCAGTATCAGAAGTTAGCTTACGCAGTAATTGAAGACATTATAGAGCGTGGGAAACTTCCTATACTTGTTGGAGGCACAGGTCTTTATATCGATGCAATAACAAAAGGCTACAAAATACCGCGCGTAAGCCCCGACCCTATTCTACGCAACGAACTTGAAAGAAAGAGCATGGAAGAACTTGGAGTGATACTTGATAACATTAATAGTCAAGCATATAAAAGATTAAATGAAAGTGACAAAGCGAATAAACGACGACTCATACGTCTTGTAGAGGTAGCAAAGGCAGGAAAAAAGATATTAAAAGCAAAGGAAAGACCAAATTTCAACGTGCTTTATATACAACCTAAACGAAGTAGAGAAGAGCTGTATGAGATAATTAATAAACGTGCTAAAATAATTGTTGATTCAGGATTAATTGGAGAAGTTAAGAGTTTGATTCAAAAGCGATACGAATTTACAAAACCTGCAATGTCTGCAATTAGCTACCCAATTGTAAGGAGCTACTTAGATGGCAAGATTAACAAAGATGAACTAATTGAACAATTTGCTCAAGGCGATAGGAATTATGCCAGAAGGCAAGTGACGTGGTTTAAGAGGTATGATGCGGTGGAAGTATCTGGTAAGAAAGAAGCTTCTAAAGTAGTAAGAAGGTTTCTAAGAAATATATATTAAGTGACAATACTATATCGTCATACTGTTATATTGCTATATTGTTGTTCAACCATATTTATATTGCTATAAGTTACTAATGAATGTATAATCGTTTTGTATAAGTAGACCTCACAATATTTCCCCAGAAAAAAAGTTTTTTTATTTCAAGTTCTTATGGGCTTTATAGATATTCAAGACAATTCTGCTTATATTCGAGCTAGCAAATTTGGTGATCAAATTTGGAATATTGTGATTCAATGGCAGTATTTTGAAAAGAAAACGATTGGTGATCAATTAGTGAGAGCAGTAGACTCCATATCTGCAAATTTAGCCGAGGGCTTTGGACGGTATTACAAAAAAGACAAGATAAAATTCTACCACAATTCAAGAGCTTCCGTTATAGAATGTAAGGACTGGTTAAATAAATGCAAAAGAAGAAATCTACTTGACAAAATGAAACATGGAGAATTGATGGATTTACTAAACACTCTTCCAATGGAAATAAATCATCTTATAAAATTTACAGATGGGAAATTATCCAGATAATACATAACAATGTAGCAGTATAGCAATATAACAATATACCACTACTTCTTCAGCACCAAATATAACTGGAAAAAATGTGCTTTGATAAATGACTTTAGTGCTTCTTCAGCCTTTCTATATAGAAGCATCATTCCATTAAAAAGCCAGAAGGGCCAGTAGGGAAAAAGCCAAAGGAAATCCAAAATTTTTTCAAATGGTTTGCGTACAAGCTCGTTTGCTTTAAAAACAAATTGATAGGCCCTTGTAAAAATTCTCCCATACAGGTTTGCAAATCTTATTCGATTCCTTTTAAAGTCAGGCATTTCAATATTTACAACAGGATCGAGCGGCTTTTCAGGATTCCAAAAGCCCTCATTCTTTGCAATATTTGAAAGCTCTGTTCCTGCATATGGAAAGAATATAAAGTAAAACATATCAGTCGGTTCAAGTTTTGCATTCAATTTAACTGTATTTAGAGCTCTTTGCATATTTTCATGAGGGATTCCTACAATATTGTAAGCATGCGTTCTTATGCCGTACTTCTTGCATGTTTGAAAAGCATGAATAAGAGATTCTTCTCCCATATACCTTTTTAGAATTTTATTTCGGATATATTCGTCTCCGCTTTCTACACCGAAGTAAATCCCAAAACACTTCATCTTCTTAAGTGTTTTAATAATATCTTCATTTAAAAGATCAGCACGCAAGTGACACTCAAAGCGTATATCTATTTGTTTCATATAGGAACTTGAGAATTCTTCAAACCAGTTTTTTACCCAAAATGGCCAAAGGTCGTCTTGAAAACGAAAAGAAAGAAGTTCGGGATAAACTTTAAGAATTTTTTTAATATATTTAATTGCGTTTTCAGGACTCCTAAAACGAACATAAAACTGTTTGTTGGGATATAAACTCCTCGCATAATTATTCCAGCAGTAAGTACAATTATATGGACAACCTCTTGTTATAACAATTGTTGCAGTTTTTATCTGAGAAGAAAGAAGCTTTGAAAAATCAAAAATTTCAAACTTAGGGATAGGTAGTGAATCTATATCACAAACGAGGTTTTGTACTGGATTTTTATGTACTTTTCCGTTTGTGTCTCTTATCCAAACTGATCCCGTTTTGAATAGTTTTTTTTGAGCATGGAAATTCTTCAACAGATCTTTAATCGGATTTTCTCCTTCCCCGATACAAATAGCATCGACTCCCTCCCAATTTATCACTTCTTCGGGCCACAAAGTCGGGTGATAGCTTCCAGCTATTATAAATCTCTTTAACTTACCAGCCCAGGCTATCATCTCCTTTGCTTTTCTCCAAACACCTGTTCTTACAGAAAAGCCAATTATATCAGGATCTGAATCTTCAAGTAGCTTCAAGAATTCACTTCTTGATATGGGTTTTGTGAGATGGATAAGATCTACTTCCCAGCCAGCCTCTTCAATAACAGAAGCGAGTTGTGCGATTCCTTCGCTATACCAGCCTCCTGGTGTTACACTTACTCCCTTTTTAGTCAGCGAGTATTCAAAATCAGGATAGACGAATGTGAATTTCTTTTTTATCTTAATATTCTTATTCATACGGATTATTTTACCAGAAAGAATGATTCGCTGTATATGTTTGTCAATGTATATGTATAAAGTATATGGTATATAGTAGAAGTATTTTATCTACTTATTTTTACCTTCTTTGTAGAATTTATTAGACCTGAAATCAATTTTCCGACAACTTCAATTTGTTCTTGAATATTTAAATAAACATCTTTAGGGAAATATTTTAGTGCATAGGCTAAGCTCACATCACTGTTTATTTCTTCCAACGATCCTTTTGCTACATGATAAAAATATTTAGATTCCCTGAAATACGCCCGTCCGAATCCTTCTGCAATGTTTCCGGGTATATTCCTTGCACATGAGCTTAAATGCTTTCTTATATTATAATCCTCAGATCTTGGTAATAACTTTAAATTCTTATAGATGAGTTGTGCGAGTTTTACAGATTCCTTCCAGGCATTTAGGTCTTGTAACTTTTTTATCTTGTTCATCAGTTAGATATAGCACCAGTTTCTATTCCTTATATCAGATTATTCTAGTTAGGTCAATTACATATACAATATACAAAATACAAAATACATATACTTATACATCTCAAAAGCTGCTATAATGATTACACAATGAAACAGAATTTAGAACAAAATAACTTTGATAATCAACCTCTTGCAGCCCGTATGCGACCACAAAATCTTGACGAATTTATCGGACAAGAACATCTTGTTGGACAGGATAAACCTATTCGTAAACTTATAGAGGCTGATGATCTTGTTTCAATGATTTTTTGGGGACCTCCAGGTTGCGGTAAGACTACTCTTGCACGAATCATAGCAAACGAAACAAATAGCAATTTTGTACAACTTAGTGCTGTTGACTCAGGAAAAGCAGATGTAAAAAAAGTAGTAGAACAAGCAAGAGGAAATGCAAAAGTACAAGAAAGCATCTTCGAAGCGTCAAACAAGAAGCGATCGGCGATGAGCGATAAGCGAACTATATTGTTCCTTGACGAAATTCATAGATTCAACAAAGCTCAGCAGGATTTTCTGCTTCCTTATGTTGAAGATGGGACAATAATATTAATTGGTGCTACAACTGAAAATCCCTCGTTTGAAGTAATTTCTGCATTACTCTCAAGATGCAGGGTCTTTGTTATGAACCAGCATACACCCGAAGATATAAAAACAATTGTTAAGAATGCTCTTAAAAATAAAGTTAATGGACTTGGGAATATGGAAGTTGAAATGAAAGAGGATGCTTTAGAATTCTTATCAAATGCAGCAAACGGTGACCCAAGAACTGCTCTTAATGCTCTTGAGATGGCTGTGAAATTGGCAAGAAATGATTAATTAAACTTTTAGTTCAGAGCTTGAGCTTTGAAAAAAATTGTATACATAATTTAATTTGGAATATTTTCAAAAGTGATTACAGATATAAAGAAACAAAAAGAGGAGATTCTTGAGAAAATTGAGGCGGCTGGTATCCCAAAGTCTAATCTTTATTCTGTATTATTGTTTGGTTCGCATTACTGGGGATACGATTCAGAGAATAGTGACATAGATTTATATATAATTCTAAAAAATAAACAAGAAAAGGTTTCTGATACTGGAAATTTGTCACTCCACTATCAGACAACTTTAAAAGAGCTCAATGAAAGAATTAACTCTGGTAGCTGGGCATCATATTATGTGATTAAATATGCCTCGTACTTACTTTTTGGTATGAGACCAGTACTTCCCGAATTCCCAAAGAAAAAGATTCTTAAATATTTAGACAAGAAGAAAGAGGAAATCCAGTTGATAGAAAATAAAAACAGAAAGTGGGCTTTTTTAACGCTTATAAAAAGGGTTTTCTTTTTGAATTACTTTTATAATGGAGTGAAAAGTTTTAAATTAGAAGATTTTACTAAGTGTAAGCAGCTCGAGAAGAAAGATATTCTATTCTTAAGTAAACAGTATGATAAGATATTTAAACATACAAAGGAGAAAAAGGGTGATAATAGAAACCTGAAAGTTATCATTATTAAAATAGAAAAGGTCATAAAGGCATTAATAAAAAAGAAAGAAAGATTTTTTTAACCGATTCTTTTAATTTATTCAGTTACATCATTTAGATCATCTTAATCAACACAATCAATCATCATGATTACGATCACAAAGAAAATAATCGAGCAGGCTCTTCAGCATAAAGCACTTCTCTATGACAAGCATGGAGAAGAACACTACAATCTGATTTCAGCTCTTCATAAGTCAATGCGAAGTTCTGATGCAAATGCTGCTGTCTACTGGACAGCTCGCATGCTTGAAGCAGGTGAGGATCCGCTCTATTTAGCTCGAAGAATGGTACGTTTTGCCTCAGAAGACATAGGTAATGCTGATCCACAAGCGTTAATCTTAGCCAATACTGTATTTGAAGCTTGTGACAAGGTTGGCATGCCGGAATGCAATGTATTTCTTGCACAACTTGCCATATATCTTGCGAAAGCTCCAAAGGACAATTCGTCCTACATTGCCTATAGCAAGGCAAAAAAAGATGCTTTCGAGACTCTAAATCAGCCTGTTCCTATGCATCTTCGAAATGCTGTTACTGATCTTATGAAAAGTGTTGGATATGGGAAAGGATACATCTACGATCATAATGTCCCTGGAAGAAAAAGCGGACAGCAGTGCTTACCGGATGCTTTAAAGAACAGGAAGTATATTGGCTAATAGCAACATATATCTATCTTCAATTAAACTATATGACAATATATTTATTATCCGAGGATTCAATTGAGTAATTAAGAATTAAAAATAACAATGAATCAATGTAACCATCTAGCCATTTTTACCATAAGACTATTTAGCTATCAAACTATCTAGTTAACCAAATACTTAACAATATAGAAATGTAACAGTATATTGCATTAACTCATCAATAACGTTAAAATATTTTGCAATGAAAAGGACTAAATTCTCACTCAACAAAAAATATCTTGAAAGATTTCTGAATTTTCCCGTTTTTGTTTTTGTAATCATTATACTTTTATCTGTAATATCAGTATTTGGCGCTAGATGGATAACAGGTCAAAGAGGACCTGGCGTTCTTCAGGCAACAAGTGAGAACAAATGCTATAAACTAGGCGTCAATGGAGGAGGTTTCCCAAATGAGGAGGTTTTTCAAAAGATGGAAGGTGCTGGATTTCATTGGTACCAGGGGCTAGTTATTGACGAGGGTGGGGGAGATGCAATAGTAAGCGCAATCAAAACAGCCTCTAAATATGATATCAAGGTTATCGTAAGAATTTGTTATGGAGATCAAACAAATTGGGTGTGTCCTGGATTCGATCCTCGTAACGGCAATGCACAAAATGCTGCTCAAAACTATATCGATATGTTGAACTATGTTGCAGAAAGAGTCGATACCGATTTTTGGGCTATAGCAGGTCACAATGAACCAAATGCAGGTGAATACTTACCAGAAGGCGATGAAAGAGCCTTTATGGAACATGTCATAAACGGCATGAATAATGATAAGATACACCTTCTGAGTCCCATTATGGATCTTCATGCAAGGGATACTGAACAAATGAAGTTTCAGAATTATTTAGATTCTTTAGGACGGGATAATCTTGATAGACTATGGGGAATTGCTGGAAATACATACGAATTTCCAAATGCAGAAGATAAAATAACAAAAAGAGTACAGGAGTTAGAAAGCTGGCTTCAAGGAAAAAACCTCGGTCATAAACCTATCATTGTTACTGAAACAGGTCCTTTTGAACCTTCAAGCCTCGAATCTTTTAAAAGTTCCTATAACACTATAATTGAAGATTCCAAAATACAAGCTGCCCTGATATTCAAGCCACAAGGGCTAGGAGAAGGAGCACAACACATCACATGGGACCAGTCTAAAACAGTTGTACCCGAATGTAGCGGAGAAAACTCAGATGTAATTATAGAATGCGCCTTTATGGACAATCGCTTACAGCCCTGTGAATCAGAAGGACACCTTGGAATGGGTAGGGGTTTAGTTTTAGAATATAGAGGATCTCTTCATAGTGAGTTATGGGTTGCAGAATGGGTAGCTACGGCGCAGATTACAAATCTACCCTCTTTTTCTTACTTTGCTTCAAAAGAGGCGCAAGGGACAGCAAATACACCTAATCCAAGTCAAGGACGTTCGATATATGTCTTAAGTCCAGAAAAAATATGGGATCCATTACGTGATACCTTGCACGAGTATGATCTTGATCAACAGTTTTCTGGATTTGGTTTAGTTACAGCAGAAGGTGGAGTTGTTGCAAAACCTTCCTATAGGGACGGAAATGCAGTGTTATATCCTGCAAAGGGTGAACCAAGTGACTGGACATCAATTGAAAGAATTCCAAGGCAATTTATAACGAGTGATGATTACGAGAATAAGCCACTTTCAGAAAGCCAACTGGAGTCGTCACATGTTGGAGATAAGAAATTCACGACCAATTACCTTTCAGCACTTCTTGAATGGCTTCGAGGTCTACTCGGCTTGGACAGGCATTGTACTGGAAGCGACTTTCCTACAGATGCCCTTTGGGATGGCGATACTACAAGTGGTGACAAAACAAAAATTGCTGAAGGAAGATATGAGTTTGACCTAGGTAAATTTATTGACTACAGCGATCTTAAGAATACAATTAGGGGGGGACATTGCTATATGGAGGGAGACACCTGTAAGATTGTTCCGAATAATTTTGGAGATAGTTGTAATCCTTGCACCCCCATCTATGAACAAGTACCTATTGATCCTAATGATTTATCAAAAGGTTACCGCAATGGTGATCTTATAACTAAAGATTGTCTACGTATAGAATATGAAACTGGAGAGGTGAAAGAAGACCAGAGACAAGCTTTAATTGATTGTATAAATAGTAACAATCCAATGGTAAGACATTATATACAGCCTATGGGGTTCGAACTTGGAGGGGGTGGTTATACTCTTGAAACGTATTGGAAGAAATTACAACTTTTGACTCCAGATAGAAAGCTTTGTCATAATAAGAACATTGGAATTCAAGTTGATGTAGAAGGTAATTTGTATGATTTAATAGATGATTGCGGTGCTGGCTCTGGAACAGGTACTTGCTCGGGAAATCTTGTTAAAAATCCCGATTTTAGCTGGGGTATGAGAAAACCCCCGCAAACTCAAAAGGGAGAATGGAGTGGGACTCCTGTTTATTGGTACCCCTTCTGGAATCCCAGTCCGCCAGGCTCAGCTGATGTACCAGTGAAATCTCCAGAAATAAAGGTAGCAGCAGATCGAGTAGCAGATGATAGAGGTTCAGATGGACACTGGGTTGATATATTTGAGCCACAATATGTACAAAGAATGGAAGCTGGCATCTTTACCGAAGTCCAATTCGGAACACTTGATGCAGCTGGAAATCCTTCCCCTTTTTCTCTTCCTCGAGACACAACAGTATATGTTAAGGCGAGAGGACAAGGCAATAGTGGATACATGGGAACTGACTATCCGGATTATCAAGTCGCGTGTCATTATTTTGAATTGATAACTGGTATCAAAGAAGGAGGATCTATTGATAAACTTGCTGGAAGCGGTCCTGCTTCAGAGAATTTTCAGTTTTCAGGGCTTACAGGCCTTTCAAAGAAAGTAACAGCTTGCCAAGATCATAGCGGATCAAATCCACCTGGTTTTGTTGACATGGAGCAGAGTTTTACAATTCCTGCTGGAACTCAAACAATTTCTATATTCCTAGGAGGCAGAGCAACTGTTGGTGACGGTGGTAGTCCAAATAAACTCCAGGTTTTCTGGGATAATGTTTGTATTACTTTACCTGAATTCCCAGAGGTAGTTAACATACTACCTGAGGAGAATGCCGAAGGTTACCCATGGGAAGGACCAGGCAGCGGGGGATCCGATTATTGCGAGCCAGATCCTCCATTTACAATTGCATGCAGCTTCGATGAAAGGATACATACTTTAGCACATAAAGAGACAAAGCATTATTTCCCGTATTTTGGATCTCTTGTCGATGATATGTCATATCTTGACCTACAGCAGGTTGCTATAGAACCTATAACTCCTGAAACACACCCTGAGATTCCTCTTTGTGAAGATCCTGATTCAGATGATGCTGTACTTTGTTTTTGTGAAGAAGGACAAGCCGACCCACTTGCTAACTATCTATATAGTATTGGAATGTTAAATGATAATGAAGCTCAACTTGCTGGAGGGAAAAAAGTACTCGCCAAACTGAAGCCAACTGAGCCTGGTGGTGACAGCGGAGGAGAACCAGGAGTAACAGGAGAATGTACAGACGGCAGTATGCCCCTAAATCTTCCATTTGAAGGAACAAGATACGTTACTCAAGGTTGGTATAAATCAGGTGGAACGCATAGCAGGATACCTGCTCACGATTTCGGTGGTGAATTTGATGTTTTAGCATCGAGAGGCGGAACTATCGCTGCAATTAGAGAAGACAGTACACAAGGAGGCAGTTTGGGAGTCCCTTGTTCTTCGTCAAATTTCGTATCAATTTATCATGAGGAATTTGGATTATATACACATTATGTTCATCTAAAACACAATTCAGTCCCAGATGATTTGCATGTGGGTGATACTGTGCCAAGAGGAAAATTCTTGGGAATAGCAGATAATACTGGTTGTTCAGGTGGTAATCATCTACACTTCAATGTTACAGCAAGTTGTAACGATCCTTATTATTGCTGGAATTCAAATTATTCTGAAAATTATTGCTTTGCAGAATACCCTGATGTAAATTGGAGGGACACACATTATATGCAAGTAACATCTGATAATAGTAGAGTAGACTAATAATGAAAAATAGATTACGAGTATTACAAAAAGTCTTCTGTGTAACTATATTTATATTTACTGTCGTATTATTGTGTGTATTTTTAACTTTAAAGATCACGAACAAAACAAAAGATCAGAAAACTCCAGAGAGAAAAAAAGAAATCGAGTGGCAGATTGAAATACCTGAGGATTATAACTTAAAGGAATATGGGATGTATTATTGTGATTATTTTGGTGTATATTACTTTCAAAAGGAAGAGAAATTTTATGTAAAAATAATTGAGCAGGAGGATTTTACCATTGAGGAAGTTCAGAATTGGATAATTGAGCAACTAAAGCAGTTTCCAGGAAATGAACAATTAAACAAAGATGATGTAACATTTGTTACAGAATTTCCAGGAATGGTATAAATACTTTATTATCATTTCGAATTTCTCCAATTATGCCAGAACTTCCAGACCTCGAAGTTTTCCGACAAAACTTACTTAAGATAGCTATAGACAAAGTAATAGATAAAACTGAATGTAATGCATATAAGGCACTGATTGGTGGATCAGGTGAAGACTTGAAGGAGATTACTGAAGGATATAAGTTTACAGATATTTCAAGAAGAGGTAAGCACCTTTTATTCTTTCTAAATAATAAAAACGTCCTTATACTGCATCTTATGCTTAGAGGCCGGCTTAATTATGGAGAAACCTCATCTGCTCACTTACTCTCAGACTGTTTCTGGTTCCAATTTAAAGACGGTAATGAGCTAAAAGTGACTGACAGAACTAGATGGGTTAAGCTGGAAATGATCCATAAAGCTGAACTTGAAGAGAATTCTAAATTATTATCAAAACTTGGTCCAGAAGCGGACTCTATTTCTCTTGGGAATTTTGAAAATATCTTAAAAAGTTCACGCTTGGGACGAATTAAGCCCCTTCTTATGGATCAGAAAAAAATTGCAGGGATTGGAAATGCTTATGCAGATGAGATTCTTTGGGAGAGTAAAATTTTTCCCAACAGAACCGCTTCACTTCTAGATAAAGAGGAAATAGCAACCATCCATAAAAATATTATAAAAGTACTGGAATGGGGAATTAAGAACAACAAGGAGGAACTTAAAGATAGACTACAAGAGTCTCAAAGAAAGTGGATGAATGTATATAGAAAAGAAGAGAAACCGTGTCCTAGATGTGGAAACTTAATAAAACACACCAAGGTAAATCAACGAGATACTTTTTATTGCAATATTTGCCAAAAAGATCATTAATTATGGAACTATCTGATGTAGCTACAAAAGATTTTATATTTCAGAAAGATACTGATAGAAGCGGTATAGTTACTTGCAGACATTGCGAGACCAAAGTAAGATTAATCCTTGATATTCAACCTATATTTTTTGTACTTGCTACAAAAGTAAAACTTCTTGGTAAGTGGTGTAAATGCTCAAGTATAAAGGAAATTATCGAGATATTAGTTGGAGAAAGTATGTAATACCCTGAATGTATAATACATGCCGAGGAGAGGAGTCGAACCTCCAATCCCAGGAAGGGAACATGGTCCTAAGCCATGCGCGTCTACCAATTCCGCCACCTCGGCTAATAATAGATATTCATTTGAAGAAGAACTTTTAACCTAATTGTCTACTCCCGATTCGACACGTTCACTCCGTTCAGTGCAGG
>JAFGDO010000013.1 GCA_016932045.1 Candidatus Dojkabacteria bacterium
GAATATGAAGAAGCGATGAAATCCTTTCCAATACGATAAAAGGAAAGCTTATCGCATCATATCGCAGCTTCCCTTTCCATACCCCTTGTAGAAGCTGATAGGCAGATATGCCCGTTATATCCCATCAAGCCACAGCAACGATTGGGATTCCTTGAAGATATGGAATCAATACAATGCTGTATGGATGACCCGGAGCGTGAGTTTCACACTGGAGAATCCTATCCAGTGTCGGCCAGGTCCAGAGTCACTTCATCCAGATACACAGAATCAAAACTCACCAAAGAGGGAGAACTGGTAGAGGTGGAGAAACTCAAAGAATGGAAAGTCCTAGAGATACGCATCGGCGACCACGAGTTTACTGAGTCAGCAGAGGATATCCAATACATCATTGACCATTTTCTATTGCCTGACCCCAGAGACGTAGCGTCGAGATTCCCTGATGATATGGCGTCCATGTTGGCTATACTTGATAGTATAGAAGCCAACCATGAATGGAAGTTCAGGACTTTTCAGAGAGAGGATTTGGCAAGGCTTCTACTCAAGCATGGTGGATTGCTCTCATGGGAACAGGGTCTCGGTAAGACGTTAGGCGGATTAGCCTTCGCTAGGGCGTCCGTTCAATTAGGTGCAGAGGATAAGGCTTTATTCATCGTGCCTCAAGACCTTGTCCCACAGTGGCAGCGGGAATGCCGGAGGTTCTTTAACCGCGAATTAACTGTAATCAGGGATATACCACAAGCTAGGTGGGCTAGGAACTATCTCAGGGATGTGAAGAGTGGATGGTTCATCACCTACTATGAAGCCTTATCAAGAAACGGCCGCGCTTTTCAGTTATTACCCCATCAGTCATATCTCCATCCGAATCCACGGGCTGGACAGGATGTATATGACCGTGAGAAGGACGACTACGTTAAGGCTCCAGACTATATCCTGCTTGACTCCAGTGAATTCTGCCCACAGTGTGGAGAGCCAGCGCAACATGGCAAATGGTATCCAAGCAGGGGTATATGTGAAGCTTGCAGCTACAGACACATTAAACTGAAGGTAAAGGCGGCGTATTCTCAACTTACCACTGTATTCAAACGTGGGACGGTTATTATAGATGAGGGAACAAAGATTAAGTCCAACGATTCATTAATGTCACTATCTGTAAGAGGCATACGAGCTAGGTTCAAGCTACTGCTGACCGGGACCCCAATCAAGAATTACATACCGGATGCCTTCTGGCTTTTGTGGTGGGCTTTGGGTAATCGTAGTGTCAAATTCCCCTTTGATTATACCGGGGGCTATATGAAATTCGCAAAGGAGTTCGCAGTATCAGAATATACCCTTGATGATGACGGCAGGAAGAATAGCTCTGGCAGGATACTACCGGAAGTTACAAATCTATCCATCCTCTGGCGACTGCTATGCTCCAGTATCATCAGGAGAAGGAAAGAAGAAACCGGTGAAGAGCTAGTACCCCGAAAGCTTGTGCCGGTGATATGTCCGTTAGGCACTGAGCAACTGAGGATGTATCAGGATTGGTTAGATGGCTTCGCTACATACTTCATAGAGACACATCCAGACTTGCCAATCTGCTCATATCCCAATCTGGTTGAGCGTTCATCAGCCATCCTGGGCCAGCTCTGGAAGCTGGAGTTTTCGTCAGTGCTTCCAGAATCCGAACCGGATGGCTACTATCCCCGGGGTTCCAACTGGACTCCAAGTAATCTCAAGGTATTAGAATTAGCAGAAGAACACGCCAAAGCGGGGGATAAGGTTCTCATCGGCTCAAGTCTCATGGCTTATGGGCCCTGGGTAGCGAAGCAACTTACCAATAAGGGAGTTAAGGCAGTTCATATCACAGAGGAAAACGATGGGAAATATCAGACCAAATCCCCATCCAAGAGAGCGGCTGTTGTGGAAGCTTTCAGAAACGATGGCGCAAGCGTATTGTGCGCTTCGGTCTATAGTATGCAGCTTGGACACAATCTGGATACTGCCAACGTTGTTATCCTGCGTGGCCTTCCATGGGACTATTCGACTTATGATCAGTTTGTTGCTCGCGTCCATCGTCTCACATCCAGGCGTCCGGTTACGATATATATCGTGATGTCAGAAAGCACAGTGGATACCCGGAAGTGGGAGTTAATCAATCAGAAGGGCGCGGCGGCTCAACTGGCCTTAGATGGTATGTTGTATTCGCAAGATGAGGAAAGAATAGACCTACAGCAAGTTTTGGATGAACTCAAGGAGAAGGGAATATCCGCAGAATCCACCATCTCAGAGGAGCAGATTCGCTTTCAATGGCAATCGTCAGAAATTAAAGATAGAGTTAAAGATGATGAATGGTCTGTGGCGGATACAAGTTCAGCTAACCAGTTATCACTATTTTGATAGTTATCTTACCAAATTCCCAGCCAGCTATTTTGATAATCCAACCATTCTTTAACATCGCATTTAATCGCGCTAATTTGCGCTATATGCGCTTGGAATCTAGCTTTGCATGGTAATATATGCAAAATCAAATCGACGCGCATTAAATCGCAAATATGAAATTTTGTCATAGCTTCTAGCATATACTCAGATGGAACATAAAGCCACGGGCTATAGAGCCTTAATTCTATGTTTTCATATATCTATTATCTCAGGACCCAATTTTTGCGTTGCCCGGGCAGATGGTTATATCCCATGGGTATCCATGGTAATAGTTCATAAAACCTAAGAATTTATGTTTTTTTTGAGGTATTCGCTTTACGGCAGTTTTACCCAGTTTAACAAATCAATTTAACATAGAAAGGAGAATACAAATGGTAAATGAAAAGGATAAGATTAGCATCTTCCGGTCGTTATTCCGAGGCCGTGAGGATGTTTATGGCTCAGGCAATGGATCCTGCATTCGTAACGAGCTAACCGATAACATCATACTGGAGCATCTAAATGGTATTAAAAGGCTTGGTGTTTATCCATTGCTTCAAGATGGCGATGTTCATTTTGCAGTTGTAGATATAGATGAGCCAAATCTGGAGATGGTCCAGGCATACATTGATATTACTAAGGATTATGGATTACCAACCTATATTGAGGCATCCAAATCAAAGGGCTTTCATCTATGGCATTTCTTCTCTGAACCGGTTCCAGCGGTTAAGGTGAGAAAATTCATAAAGCGTATCATTATAGATGCCGTATTACCTGATAATATAGAAGTCTTTCCAAAGCAGGATTATCTATCAGGGCCAGATGCAGTCGGGAATTATATCAACTTACCTTTGTATGGTGATGATATTCCCAAAGGTAGGACAGTGTTTCTTAATGAGAATTTCCAGCCATATCCCGATCAGTGGTCCATCCTCGCTGATGTAGGGAAAATAACCCCGGAGCAGATTGATGAATTATTGGAGCATGATAACGCTATAGAAGAGGAACAGATTTCACCATCATATACTCCAAAACAGCAGACAGCAGAGGGTATATATTCGGATATGCTTCCCTGTGTCCCAAGAATGATGGAAGGTGTTTCCGAAGGGTGTAGGGATGTAGTGGCATTTACCCTAGCTAAACACTTTCGGAAAAGGAAATATCCATCAGAGGCTACGTTAGATATCCTTCGCCTATGGAATTTGAGGAATACCCCGCCTTTGGAAGATAAGATAATCTATCAGAAAGTATTAGGGGCATATCAGGGTCAGAATGGCCGGGGTTACAGTAATCTGGGATGCGATAACGAGCTAATCAAAAAATTCTGTGCAGGGGATAGTTGCCCTGTATTTATAAAGAGGAAATCTGATAGGAAACCATTAAAGGATACCCATGAAAATAACCATAGGCCATATTTCAAAGGCAAAGCCTTTATTCCCAAACTATTGGCCGATGAGATAATGATGGATAATCGCTTTATCCATGTTGGTGGACAGCTCTACCATTATGAGGATGGGGTTTATAAACAGGGTGGAGAGAAGTTTGTTGAGGTAGAATCCCAGAATCGTTTAGGGGAAAGCACATATCAAAGGCGTATAGCTGAGGTGGTATATTATATTCAGGTGGCATCTTACGTTGATTCATCTTTACTTAACGGCAATAAGGATATTATCAATCTGAAAAATGGTCTTTATAATTGGAGAGAGAATAAGCTTTATCCACATAATCCGGATTACCTCAGTACCATCCAGATACCGGTAATATATAATCCTGAAGCAAAGTGTCCTGATGTGGATTATTTTTTGGTAACAACACTACCGCCGGATTGTATATATCTGGCCGAGGAGTTATTCGGATATTGCCTTATCCCGGATATAAGCTTTAGCAAGGCTTTCATGCTGACCGGGAGCGGGGCCAATGGAAAGAGCACTTTCCTGAATTTACTGGAAGCCTTTGTGGGGAGCGTGGCGAAGGTTCCGTTACAGGAGTTAAGCGACAATAGGTTCAAGCGCGCAGATATATTTGGCAAGTTGGTGAATCTGTTTGCCGATCTGGATGCCAGGGCTTTGGAGTCCAGCAGTTACTTCAAGACCATAGTTTCCGGTGATATGATCGATTGCGAGAGGAAGCACCAGGATCCCTTCTATTTTCGACCCTTTGCCAAGTTAATCTTTTCAGCTAATGAGTTACCCAGGTCCAGGGATAACAGCTTTGCGTATTTTCGCAGGTGGTGTATCATTCAATTTCCAAATCAGTTTACTGGTGATATAGCAGATAGAGGGCTAATCTCAAAACTGACGACTCCAAATGAGTTATCAGGGTTATTGAATCGAGCTTTAGCAGGGCTTAAGAGGCTATATGATAATGGCCATTTTTCTGAGAATAGGACCACAGCATCCGCGTTGGAAGATTACGAAAAGAGCAATGATAATGTGTTTGCTTTTATCAGCGATTGTTGTGAGATTATCCAAGGCTCTAGGATAGAAAGGACAGAGCTGTATGCTGCTTATGAGGAATACTGCCAATCCGAAGGTTACAACCCAACCAGCAGACAGAAAGTGTATAAAAAGATACGTTCCTATCCTCAGATTGGCGAGGTGATGGGTACTAAGGGGATACATTTCTTTACAGGGATACAGCTAAAAGAAGGTTGATTGCAATAGCCTATAAAAACTACCAGTTATTTGTGCCAATATTGGGCATCATGCCGATTGTTGAATGATACACCCCTAAGACAATTTATGTCCAGTAATTGGTTTTTTTGCATATCCCCCCAAAAAAGTATATTTCAGGATTATCCATTCAGTTTCTGTTTAATTGGGACATTGCCAATTCCTGAATGATTGCGTCCATGTTGATGTGTTCTTGCTGTTTTCGGAACTCATCTACAGGCAAATCATGATGATATTCGAGCACTTAATTAGTTTCCCCACGACGCTCAAGAATAAGTTGAAATTACCCTATATTTCTGCTATAATGTAACTGTTAATACTTAGTAATAAAAAGTAACAGAAGGAGCGTAACCCATGTCAAGGACAACCACAACTTTTACCATTTCTCTAACTCCAGAGATGGCTGAGAAGGTGCAGGAGTTTATGAAAAAGGAGGATAGAACCAGAAGCGAGCTCTTCAGGGAGGCGTTGAGGAGATATTTTGAGGATCAGGAGTGGAGGGAAATCAAAAAGTATGGACAGATGAGGGCGAGAGAACGCGGGATTAGCGAAGATCAAGTTGAGGATATAGTTGATGCCATCCGGGAGTAGAAAGCTGAGAGTAGTGATAGATACCAACGTCTTCATCTCAGGATTAAACTTCGCCGGCAAGCCGGGTAAAGTTTTAGATTTGTTCATCAAAGATGAGCTGGAGGTGCTTGTCTCTCCATTTATCCTGTCCGAGTTGGAGCGAATTCTGAGGAATAAGTTCGAGTGGAAGGATGAGCGAGTCATAAGAGTTTTGAATCTCATAACAGCAAAGTCTATTGAAGTGCGTCCCAGAAATAGTCTTTCAGTTATAAAAGGGAAAGATGCCGACAACAGAATTTTAGAATGTGCTGTTGAGGGAAAAGCGGATTATATAATCTCCGGCGATAGGCGGCATATTCTTCCGTTGAAAGAGTATTCAGGCATAGAGATTCTTTCGCCGGATGACTTTCTGCGGCTCCGGGGATCGGAGTTATTGGAATGATATACATGACATTAGCGATATCATACCCGGCTTATCTTCCTGAAAACCATTGGCGTTGTGATCGCCTTTTCCCTGTGAAATCCTAAAGAATCTTAAGAAACTTCCCGCTCTTGCTTGTATCTACGAATTTAGTCCGGAAAAAAGGGCATTTTTTCGCGCAAATGTTCTTAGGATTTGTGGTCACAACAAACGGCTTGATACCCGAACATTGGCTGTAAAAGCCGATAAACGGCTAATTAATGGTTCGCCAGAAGATTTACCAGAAGAATACCAGCAGAATTTTAAGCAATAAAAATTCAATGTTTATAAGCTTTCCAGCAGAACCAGAAGAAAATTTTCATAATATTTATATATTTATTTTTAATCTTTTCTATTTCATTTTTCTATTTTTATGTCTCATAAAATAGAAAAAGTCTGCTGGTTCTACTGGAGACCGCATGAACATTGAAAAAAATCTTCTGGTAACCTTACTGGTGGTTTTGCTGGTTTTATTCTGGTGAACCGAATAATCTGGCCTCAAATCATGATCTCAAAAGTTGGCCGTTTCATGTATAAATACATCACTGGGAAATGAGATATCTATTTTCCAGCCTTCATCATGTAATTCCTTTAGAATGTCCATAAGCCTGTTTTTGTCGCATGGAATCTGCATTTTCTCTAAAAAGGCTTCCATGAAATAAGAGCCATATACACACGTCTTCCATGAAGTTGAACTATCCATAGAAAAAAATCCCATTACCTTGAAAGGTAGAGCGTAATCTAGCCCCTTATATATTTCCATCAAACCTTCTATGTGCATCCCAGCGGCATCATAGAAACCAAGGTAACCACATACATTATTAGGTAGTGGAAGTTCCCGCTCCTCTATCTGACATTTCATACCTTTTCCAATTAGGTAATCCTGGAGGATACCAGCTTCTTCTACAGCGAATAACTCGTTTAAGGCTTCCTGGGCATATGATAGTCCTTCGGATGCGTCTTCGATATAATCCTGGATGCCGATTTCATAAGGTATAACAGGTTCCTTTCGGCCATAAACAAACCATTTGATGGTTACCCCTTCATAAATCCTTCCTCCATAAGCTACGGTGCAATCACCTGATTTAATGTTATACAATTTAACATCGTTATTTTTCATTTTTCTATTTCCTTTCATAAATGTTAAGATAAAGCAATTTAATGCTCCATCATCTGTTTTTTATACCGCCTTGTATTATCTTAAAGGCTCTTGGAACTTCATTAAGAGTTGGTTAGCATGTTGGTAAAAGCTTCCCATTTTCCCTTATCAAATATCAATGTGCATCCCCTATGGTCATGAAATATAAGGGTTATTATGGGTTTTCCATTATCCGATACATCAGCCCAGACTGAATATGGGGATTCCATAAAAGATACTGGTGGAACATGGAACATATATTCCCGATAATAGTATGTAAAAGCTTATAGATAGTGATACCATGATACCAACTCACTGTAGACCATTGTAAACATTAGCCAAACTAAATGTATCATAGAAAGTATCATAGACGTATCAAAGCCAATTGATTAATGCTACTGGGAACCAGAATCTGATAGAAGCTTTGATACTACTTTGATACCATACATGATACATTATATATATTATTATAAATATTGAATCTATAATAAGTTGGTATCAAAATATCAGACTATTAGCCCTTCCAGTAATATTTTCCAAATTTACCTGGTTCCTTTTTTATGATCCCTTGTTCCTTGGCTTTCATAATTAACCTTTTAGCCGTAGGATCACTCACTCCCAGTTCTTCTGTTACTATTCCTACCAGTACTCCATAGCTCATTGACTTATCATAGGATTGTAATATGGAACCAATCCTATCAATTGGCACTGCTGTTATATCTTCAGGGTTCTCTACCAGTTCAAATAACCTTGTTGTAGGATTCAAGTAGGCACATAGATCCCCTGGGGTTTTATCCAGTCGAAAATTGAATGTAAGCCTTTTGTAATCTGGTGGTCTCCTATCTGAATATCTTTCCATACCCACGAAAGATTCAGTATAATTTCCCCATCCACTACTGCCTAACATAGCATGAATAGGTTGCCTTTTTTGTATTGTCTCCTTCCCATAATGATGGATCATGAACCATGAATTATTCATCTCCTTGCTTATTTTCTGTAGTGTTTGAACTAGCATTCTCACTGTTCTTATATCATTTATATCCCCCCTTACACATAGAGAGATAGGATCCAATACTACAAGCCCAGCATTGGTCTGGTCAATTTTTGATATTAGCCAGTCTATATCATTTTTGCTCTCCAAACATAGTCCTCTCGCTTCCAACAGATTTAGCATTTCGGCGTTAATAGTAACATCTGTCAAGTTATCTATTTGTTTTCTCAATAATGTAGCCAGGCTTGACTTTGTACTTTCAAAATCGCAATAGAGAATTCCAACTTGGTTTTCAATAGGAAACACTAGGAATGGTGTGCCGGATACTATACAAAGGCACATTTGCAAGGACATTGTAGTTTTTCCCATTTTTGTGGTTGAAGCAAGAATAGTATATCCATGCCTCGGTAGAAGACCATTGCCTATGATCATCGCAGGTCTTGGTAATCTTAGTTTCAGTAAATCCTTTGCACTTATAGGGTCTTTGGTTAATGTCTCTATTGTATCAACAGATACATCTATGATAGGCCTGAGATTATCCGGCAATGTTGTTATAAAGTCTCGCTTATCAAAACCTGATAGCTTGCCTGCTTCTCGGACTATCCTTTGCCTTATATCTTCTAATTCTGAAGGATTTATGGTGCTAAAATCTTCATTTCCCATTAAAAACTTTGCTAGGTATTCACCTGGAACCATTGGATCATCAAATATTGCTTTTAGGTTATGGTTCCCCGATTGTATTAATTCATCAAGGTCTTTGTATTTTTTATCCAGGCCATATACTATGCAGGATAGATTATATCTCCTAGCAGCATTAAGGCAATTAGTCACAAAGTTAAATCCACCTTTATCACTGTCGGGAATGATGTGTATTCCTCTAGCACCATTTCGATATAACACCTCAACATTATTTCCACTGGCACCACCGGATAGAGCTAATACATTCACCAAGAATCGATCATACATCAATCCAAGAATCTGTAACGCTAGAGCATCGAATTCACCTTCCACACAAATTATCTCTTTAGTTGAAGGACACAAGTTCAGTCCAAAAACGCCCGCCTGGGTATCTTTTTCACCTAGCCAGATTGTATCGCTAGCCGTTCCCCTGACTTTACGTAATTTAAATCTACCTATTACTCCTGTGCTGATGTGATAAGGGAAAACTACGGAACCATTGAAGTCTTTATATTTTCCAATGAGTATGCCGGATTCATATATCTCTTTATTGGAAAATCCAAGCTTATCAAAATGTTCCAGCAAAACATTATCTCCTGGATGAAACCCGATGGGTAACCTTTTATTAATCATTTCACCGGCTGTTTGAAAAGGTCTCAGCCATTTTTCATTTATACCTCTTTCTTTTAGCCATTTCCTTGCATCATTAGCACTTGGATTATCCACTAGCCGATCTGCAAAAAACTCAGCCGCTATCCGCTTAATCTCATTTGTTTTTTCATACATAGCATCACTGTCAAACGTTATCCCAGCTTCTTTTACAAGCTTTCTTATAGTACCGGTTTCATTACATTTGAAACAGTTAAATACTAATTTTTCTACATTGAGGTATAGATGATGTTTATCATCGCCGCAGAATGGACAGATTTGAAGGCATATCTCTGCTCCAGCTTGACTATGGAACCCAAGAACACTTTTAATTTGGTCAATTGTATTTTTCTTATTCATAAAGACTAAATTCCTATACATCATCAGAGCTTGATTATATGTTGTAGTTATTATTCCGCAGAAACAATTTTGAATGAGCCTCGAAGCTATTATCATCCCCGTGTTAGGTAACGGCTGGATATTAATAATGCATAATATCCAGCCGTCCATTTATATGGTTGCTATTTTATCTGTAAATTGAATTCGGCCATTTTTGGTAGTTTAGATATTTCGATATCATTCAGCTTCAGGTATTGATCCTCACTTGCTTTATCAGATTCCCGTAGAGCTTGGATGTGTTGATCAACCTTCGCTATTGAAATGATGAGATTAGACCATTCCTCAGCGGTAAATACCATTATGCCCCCACAATAAAGTCCGATAGCGGTGGTTCCATCTGAATATTTACCAACCCAGATTTGCACCGGGGTATCAATGTCAATTGATTGTTTATCCGGCATGTTGAAACCGACTATAACTTTTATTAATTCTTTCCAGCCTGCATTGTCCATATAGATGTATTTGTCCTTTTTTATGCTCAGCAGAACACTAATGCTATCGTCTGTCCATGCGGCAACATTTTCATCTTCATATATAGGTGATTCTGCCGCTGAAGGGATTTGTATAATTTTCATTTTTTTCGCTCTCCTTTATTATAATTCCATATAATTAGCCTAAGTTTGACTGGGCTCCCGATTATTAGAAGCCCAGTTTATGCTCTTATGCTATTCCTTTACTCCTTTCCTTCATTTGGCACATTAATTGCCTTCATTGCTCTTATAAGTTCATACCATTCCCCATCCTTAAACGTCAGCATACACCTGTGACGGTCCTTTATCTGCCATTTTGTTATTATCTCGCCGTTTGTGCGACAGACGATTATAGTATATAACCCTTCGTCATATAATATTTCCTCATCTTCTTCCATAGATTCTGGATCCGGGATATCCAAGCTCATGAGAATATTTTTGAGGTTTGAAAATTCACCAAAGCCAAAATCCATAAGAACCGAGTGAGTCATTATGTCTAGGACGATGAACTCCATATCATCGTTAACCCAGAATGCTAAGTCAGTGTTGTCGGAATCAAAAACCATCTCTGATCCCGCAAAAACCCCCTTGCGAATTGCAACCATTTCTTCTTTTTGTTCGATCATTTTCGTTATCCTTTCTGTAATTTATAACAAATTTCAATTTATTAAACTTGGATTACAACAAATAACTTGAAACTATATGCTCATTTTTCACCACCACCTTTACCCAGAGAATAAAAAACTGTATAAAAACCTTGACTTTTATCAAAAAATCGTGTAATAATATACATAGAGCCCACTAAAAATGGGCATAAAAAAGCTTCGCTCTATATGAGGGAGCTGAATTGAATAGAAAAAAACGATTAAAAAAGCTCGTGAGGTGGCAGCCTCTCGGGCTTTTGTTTTTATTTATTTGCTACGCAAAATATGAAATTTTATTTACCTAAATAGACAAAAATTACTTTTCTGATTTCTTAGCTTTGATCCGGTCTTTTATTTCCTCCTTTTTTTGCTTCATGTATTCCTCGTACTTTTGTGCAATATTCTCGGCTGCATCTGCATCTATTTCGAGTAAAGCGCCTACGATGCGTGGCGAAAGGGGTACTAGGCCGTTCTCAATTTTATACAGGAACGTGGACGAGCATCCCAATATCATTGCAAATTCGGATTGATTTATCCCGAGATTTTGTCTTAATTCTCTTACAGGCGACCCTATTCTTTCCCGCATTTACATCACTCCCTTCTTTTGATAAGTATTGTATAAATTTGGTGCATGATCGAATATAGACGCTTATAACTAAAAGGCTTATGCCGCTTTTCCGACTAATAGTTACCTTTATCCAAATATTAACTACTTATCACAATATAAACCTTAACTATCAACCTTAACTAACAACAATCAATAAGTTTACCACATTTTTTGCAATTGTCAAGGCTTTTATTTGATAATTTTTCAATTAAAAAGTCGGACCTATATACATGCCTACGATAATGTTCGTTAAGACTTATCAATAACTGACTATGATTCACATATTATCATAGTGCTACCATTGGCCTATGATATATATCTTTGAACGTTAATATAGGCACAAACACAAGCAAAAATGCAAAAGCCACCAGGCAAAAGAACCTGATGGCTTTGGGTTATACATCTAACGTGAGAGCTAACGCGTTATCACCATCTTCTTAGTAGCCGTAAAGTCGCCAGCTTGAATAGAGTAGAAATATATTCCTGAAGCCACTTGCTCTCCAGCTTCGTTCTTGCCATCCCAGTAGGCGGCTTTTTCCTTTGTTGTGTAGAATCCCGTGGCTTTATGACCTATGTTTAGGGTTCTGACAAGGTTACCAGTGGCATCATAGATTCTAACTAACACATCTGTATCTTGAGCCAGTTGGTATGGTATCCAGGTATCTGGATTGAATGAGTTAGGATAGTTTTGCAATAAAGCAAAATCAGCCGGTTTAGCCGGTGCGGCTTCAGGTGGAACTATACGAACTGTACCAGTTCCTCGAATAGGAGTTCCATTATATGTCTGACCCATTAATACCGCTTCTGTATCGCCAACACTCAATGTAAGAGCTTCAGTCTCGATTTGGATAACTAAATCGAGTAATCCATCTCCGTTCACATCCTCTGAAGACGCCATAGGCGTTCCCTTGCCTTTCAATTTCACAGAAGCATTGGCTAGTGTAACAGTTGTGGGATCTACTGTCGTTGCATCAAAGGTCTCGCTACTGAGAATGGCAACCGGAACATTGCCATTTGATCCTAAATTTACGCTGTCATCGTCGCTGCCAGGTTTGATGTCAATCGCAACGCGAGTAACTATCTTAATACCTGCGCTGGTTGATTGAATCAGATAGGGATGTTCCGAAATGCTACCTATCTGAACATTATCAACTAAAACTATAACATCATTTCCGGATAATATTTTGAGAGTAAAGGCATCAGTTGGAGATGCGCCTATTTCCGGGTTCACAAATATCTGGTATATGCCTTCTTTTCTATCTGTAATTAGCACCTGATCATCAGGACTTCCATCATCGTTTATGTCATATTCTACGTACCTGCTTCCTACTATTTCTGTTGATTCGCTATTAATCATCAAGCCATCAGGATCGAAAATTGTTAAATCAACTGGACAAGTAACAACCCCACTGAAACCAGGAATATATACACTAAACACATCATAATCACCTTTTGTATATCTATTTACCCTATATAGTAAACCAACCTTGTCCAAACAGATATAGCAATTTGATATTAAGGGGTAATTTGAATCATATACGTGTATATACGCGTGGCTCCCAAACTCCTCAACTCGGTAGGCTACGACAGCATGGTTATAGAAGAGCAAAGGAAATGGGCCTAAAAGGAGAAGAGGCTTCAATTTAAGGTATTCATAAGTAGTACGAGCAAGTTTTAGCTCATCTGACGGAATTATCAGACCATCAAGAAGTGTTTGAAACGTTGAATCTAACCAGAGATTATTACTGTATTTTATAAGCGATTCAGACGGACATAGTAATGGGGGGCTTCCTCCTTTAACCAGGCAATATTCATACTTGCAGACTCCTCCCTGATCTATACCGAACGGATTACACATTGAGCCAATCTCCGGTAAAGATTGATTAGCGTACCAATATTCTAATGAAGCCAAAGACATTCCTAAGCAATGTGCTCCCCTTTCAATTGGTAGCGGAAGCGGTGGCAAGATATAATAATTATAAAATGCGAAACCATTTTGCTCTGTATAGCCAGTATTGATGAAAAGTGTCGGTAATTCCCCATCAATTTTAATTGTTGAGTTTTGCCCATCAGGATCATTTGATTCTATTTTCACCTCAGCTTTTATTTTCCCTGGCCCAGCAATGGTAGGTGAATTCATCTTAACTGTTAGATTAAAGCTTCCTGAAGAATTTGGCTCGATTGTGATGGGAAAAGAAACTCCAGAAACTTTTATATACGGGCAATTTAATATTACATTGCTTACTATCAAATTAGCATTTCCTGAATTGGAGACCTCAAAGGTCTCACACATATCAGGAAATAATTCACCCTCTATAATTTGCGGGTGAACAAAGATGTTGGGATATTTTACTTCAAAGCTCGCCATATCCATCCAACTACTATAACTATTTCCATCGTAAGCTCTTGCATGCCAGTAATATATACCATATGTGAGGGATGCATTTACAAGACATGAAACTGTTCCATCTACGTTCTGAGTTATTATAGGCACAAATAGGATGGGTGAGCTGAAATCCCAATCATTATCCACTTCAAATTCGTATGTAATTTCTGGATCAGTTGATCCGTTCACAACTAATGTGGGATTTGGATTGGCCACTGTACTACCATCCTTTGGGCTAACAATTGTTGGCGCGCTTGGCGGGTTGGTGATCTGGACAAATGAAGCTGATATTGTATGGTCTGATGTGACATAGATGAATTCATATTTGCCTACGCCCGTTGTTGGATCAATTGTTACATCAGCCAGCTTGGGTACGCCATCCACTACAACGTCCTGTATTTGGTAACGCAAACTGGGCGTTATGGTGAATTCTACACTCGCCCCCTGGACTATTGATATATCACCCACTGGCAAGATGCTTCCGCCAGAACCTGCTGTAGCTGTTATTTGGTGGTAGATGTGCTCTGGTGTTAGTAGAAAAGCATGGGATTCTCCATTAATATAGCCGCTGCCCACGATCTGACCAGAATTGTTAATATCACTTGCATAGCTTAATTCCCATCCAGAATCGGCAGGAATCAGGCTATTAAGGTCAGTCATTATACCGTTCTCCCAAAGGAACGCGTGAAATTTTCCACTAGAATCATACGAGTTACCAACTATCTGACCAGAATCATTGATGCTATAGGCATAACTGTCTGCACCACCAAGTGTGCCAAGGTCATTCATTGTTCCATTTTCCCAAAGGAAAGCACGATAACCCGGATAATCAGCTCTGCCTACTATTTGACCAAGGTTGTTAATTTTAAGAGGCGCGCTATTGCGTTTGCCAGGGAGAGTACCAAGGTCAGATATTACACCATTTTCCAACAGAAAAGCGTGAAATTCGCCGCTAGAAGTAGGATAAGCACCGACTATTTGGCCGGAATCATTAATGTCAGTAACACCAGCATTATCGGGTATGTCAAGTTCCGTTATTGTTCCATCTTCCCAAAGGTTGTTACCACCAACTATCTGACCAGAATTGTTGATGCTAGCAGGACGAAAATCTCCCATGTCAATCATTACACCATTTTCCCAAAGGAACCCATGAGTTTCATAGTCAGCTGTACTCGATGTGCCGACTACCTGGCAGGAATCATTGATGTCATATGCCTGACTATGTCTACCGAGTGTTCCAATATCGCTCATCACACCATTATCCCAAAGGAAAGCATGAAATGCAACATTAGGAAAGGAGGAATAACCCACTATCTGACCAGAATTATTGATGCTCCGAGCAGTGCTAAATGGGCAATCGATACTTAGATCAGTGACAGAATAAGTTTGGTTAGCAAGAGCGTTGAATGAAGCAGAGACCAATATAAAAAGAGCAAGTAATGTGAGAGCAAAATTGTAAAGATTCCGTGTTTTCATGAACTACCCCCTTATTTCAGACTATCCTAGATGGATATAGATACTAGAATGTCCAATTAGCCTTCCTGTAATCTCACAAGCATAACACCCCAATGGGGAAAAGGATCAACAATATACCCATAGGAGAATAGATAAATAAAAACGTGGATAACGTCAAGTTTAACCTACACAAAGAGCCTTTGTGGTATTGTACCGCTTCTGAAATACCGCGTCAATAAAAATTTATCACGTTGTTTATGCACCGCCGGAGTTAAACAAACGACCATTTTCTTTACTCCACAAATAACCTTGAAAAATCCACTCTTTTAACCTATAATACGGGCAAACAACTCATGTAATATATCTATGTTAAGAAACCTGCCTATCAAGCAGAGATTTCTTTACTATCTCGTTTCGCTGCTTGTTTCTTCCCCGTCACTCGACGGAACGAGAAGTAACGAGGATAGAGAAAGACATTTGACGTTGAACGTTAGACGACCCTATAGGAGAAATATTATGCTCGTTGGTTATGCCCGTGTCTCTACCCATGAACAGAACCTGAGCCTTCAGGAAGACGCCCTTAATAAAGCCGGATGTGAAAGAATATATGTGGAGCAGGCTTCCGGGAGCCGGACTTCAAGGCCGGAGTTGGATAAGGCTCTGGATACTCTCCGGGAAGGTGATACTATAGTGGTATGGAGATTGGATAGATTAGGCCGCTCTCTGAAGCACCTCATTGAATTGATTACCGAACTGGAACAGAGGAAGATTGGATTCAAGAGCATTTCGGAAGCCATAGATACTACCACTTCTGGGGGAAAGCTGGTGTTCCATATCTTCGGTGCATTAGCCGAATTCGAGAGAAACCTTATTCGTGAAAGGACTCAAGCCGGATTAGCCGCCGCTAGAGCTAGAGGCAGAAAAGGCGGAAGGCCGCCTGCTTTGGACGATAAGAAGAAGGCTGTGGCCATTAAGCTATACAAAGAAAAGGAACATACCATCCAGGAGATATGCAGTATGATGGGTATATCTAAGCCTACACTTTATAGTTATATTAAAGGAGAGAACTAGGTTCTTGATAGATAAAGCAAACTGAAAAATCTTATAGAAAAGAATATTCTCATAGCTCATCCTTCATGTCTTCTACATCTCGCCATTGCTTCAGAGATATTCTTGGATCATGAAAAACTGCCCATATATATGATGGACCTCTGATAGTACCACAAATTACCCCAGGGCCTTTGAAAGGAACTAAGTCATAGGCTTTTCTGAATTGGCTTTTTGAAATTTTATATTTAGCTTTGCTTGGATAAAAATATTCTCCCTCTATTCTATATGTAAATTCCGAACATTTGGCGGAAGTTTTTTTATAGCATCCTATTGTACGAAAAACTTCCTCTTGTTGTTCAACAATCCTGCTCCATACTACATCAAACTCTGGCTTCGGCATATCTTTCCCTCATTTAAATATTCCAAAGAATTCGTCCCTCCATATTCCATAACCCTAGCAACAAAACGTAGTCGTTCAAAAAGTTATTCGCCGGTTGATTTTTTCCAATGATGTTTTGGTTACCTTTTCTATGAAACGTTTTATACTTTTGATGTGAAATAAAATGTAAAACTAAAACAATGTTGTTTCGTCAAATAAATAAAAACTAAACTCTTTCAGGAGGACGA
>JAFGDO010000014.1 GCA_016932045.1 Candidatus Dojkabacteria bacterium
GAAATGTCACTGTATCTCCTTCATAGTAACTCCCCGGTCCTACAACTACTTTTTCTAACTCAAATCCCCTCTCTGGCGGTGGCGGAGAAGGGCAAGTACAATCAGTTTGACACGTTCCATATTCACATTGATCTGTATTCCCAGGAGGATCACACTCTTCTCCAGGATCTATCGTACCATCTCCACACTCAGGAGGAATGTCATTTACAAATACATGAGCAGTAGCATTACATTCACTTTCAGGATATAATCCTCCATCAGGATTATATGTCCTTACTGTTAAAGTGTATGTTCCATTTGTAACATTAAATATAGTTTGACCATTACAGCCACTATTCCGTGCATCGCAGGAAAAAGAAAAACCATTTGGTCCAGCTACTTCAAGCCTTGTGTCCGAAGCAAATTGTCCTGTACCATTATGAAAACTTCCAACTCTAAATGATTCCCCCACATTAATTGTAATTTCCGGCATCCAATGATGGTACATATCTTCCTGTACTCGTGCCTGTGTATTTGTATAAGGACATCCAGGTGGTGGGGGAGGTTGTCTATCACAATCGCATCTAAATAACTGCTGACATCCAGAACAAGTATCATAATAGGTCCAGTGTGTAACATCTTCAGGCTGCCCGGAAAGTTCTGCTTCACATTTTGCAATACAAGAATTCATATCACAACCACAACTTCGATAATTAACTCCAGGTATCCCAACAAAACAATCTTCGGCGTTTCCCACAGAACAATACCCCATGCTACCACCTCCGCAACGATCACCTGCAGGAACACACATCACAGTCTGACCATGATTTAAATGCTGTCTCATTGAGTCATTACAAGTGCTTGGAGTTGAACAATCAACAGGACCTGTTGAAGGACATGTTGTAGAGGTAATATCTGTACATATGGAACCATATCTAGTTCCTCCCGGCGAGTGGAAATCTATGTCACAAAATGGTGCAAAAGACGGACAGGGACCCGCACAACCAGAAATTTGGGCCTCAATAGGCGACTTTAGAGCTGATATATTCATGTAAATTATTGCAGTAAAGCCTAATACCACAATAATTATTGAGTAAATGTTTAGAAATTTTTCTAAGAACTTAGGTAGTTTTACTCCTGTTTTCATGATTGTTTATATAAATTTATATATTAATTATAGCATTTTTATACTATTTATAACAAACTATGGGGCAATTTTGGTATAATTAAAGAGTAATGAAATCAGATACTAATCCAGTAAAATACATTCTTGCATGTTTAGGATTTTTAGTATTATTTTCCATGCCTATTGTAGCAGTTCTAGCCATGTGGGACTTTAAACCCTCAAATATTAAAAATGAGCTTATAGATATGTTTAATCCTTCAAACAAGTCTGGTAACTACAACTTTGAAATACCAGCTGGCGAAGATGCTTTGCTAACCTCTAATATATTAAACGAAAGTCGGGATATAACCATTACACCAAGGTCAAATCCTGCTACACTGGTGATTATTGCATACGCTGCAATTGAGGGTCCAGTAGTTTATGGAACAGATGGAGAAGCTCTTTTAAGACAAGGATTCTGGCATCATCCGGCCTCAGTTTATCCGGGAGAGCAGGGTGTTAGTGTTATTTTTGGGCATCGTAGATACCACTTGCCTCCAGCAAAAGATACATTTTACAATTTAGATAAGGTAAATATAGGGGAGAGAGTTGAAATTAGCCTTTCAGACGGAACATGGCTTGAATACACAGTGATAGAAACAAAGATCATAAATCCTGATGAGATAAACAATGAAATCAATGAGCAGACTGATAAATACATAGTAAAATTTGTGACTTGTACTCCGCTTGGAACCTCATCGCAAAGGTTGGTCGTTGTGTGCGAGAGAGTGCTTTAGCTTGTTAGCTTTTTAGTCTTTTAATTTGGATATCATCTTATTCAATATTCTCATTATTTCATTAAGAAGTTTATCTACATTTTTTATTATTTTTCTTTTACAATATCCTAATCTTTTACCAATTTTAATTTGAGTCTCAAGTTCAGCTCCTGAACTGTAAGCAATTACTAAGAAACGATAGAATTCCTTTCTTGTTAATCTTCTCCTGCCCTCAGCTATGTTGGAAGGGATAGAGACTGCAGTTTTTCTTGTATGAGAAGTTAAATTATAAAGTTCATAGTTCGGATAATGTTTGGTTAATTCATACACTTTAATAACAAGATCCATAGATTTCTGCCAAACGATTAGATCTTTGTATGTATAAATCATATTTTTAGTGTCAAAAAGTTCAATTCTAAGTAACATAGAATTAGACACTATACAAGGGGTGATCAATAAATATAGAATAGATCTTTATAAGAAGATGGCCTAATCAGCCGATAAGCTACAAGCTAAGAAGCTAAAAGCTCTACCTGCCTTTTAGTTCCCTAATCTTATCACGCAGCTCTGCAGCCTTCTCAAACTCCATCATATCAGCAAAAATGAGCATCTGTACTTCAAGATCAGATAAAAGTCTCTTTTTCTCTTTAGGGGACATAGCACTAAAAGATTCGATACGTTTCTCCAGAGTAGCTGTAACAGTCTTTTCTTCCCTCTCTTTTTCTAATCTTGAAAGTTGCTCGCGAATTTCTTTCTTGATTGATTGCGGTTGGATATCATGTTTTGTGTTAAATTCTTCTTGAATTTCCCTTCTTCTCTCAGTTTCCTTTATAGCATTTTTCATGCTTCCAGTTATGCGATCCGCATACATGATAACGCGTCCCTCCTCATGTCTAGCTGCCCGTCCAATTGTTTGGACAAGACTTACGTTACTCCGCAGAAATCCCTCTTTGTCGGCATCGAGTATAGCTACTAAGCTTACTTCAGGAAGATCAAGCCCCTCACGAAGCAGATTGATACCGACAACTACATCGTACTTTCCTAGCCGAAGATCGCGCAGGATCTCAACCCTTTCGACTGTATCTATCTCGCTATGTAGGTATTGCACCTTCATCTTAATATCAGAAAGATAGGCAGAAAGATCCTCAGCCATTCTTTTCGTCAAAGTGGTAACTAACACCCTTTGACCGTTATCAATTGTTTTTCTAATCTCGACAATCAAATCATCAATTTGATTTGCACATTCATATTCTTTTAAAGCTTCAGCTTGATCATTTAATTTATCCTTTTTTAGTTCTTTAAGTAAATTTTCTTTATTTTCTTTTTCACTTGGCCGGACAAAAATTTCAGGATCGAGTAGTCCGGTAGGTCGAATTAATTGCTCAACAACTCCATCTTCCATTTTGCCTTCCTCCTTTACCCTTTTGCTTAATCCAATTTCATATTCATCAGGTGTTGCACTAGTGTAAATTGCTTGGTTTAAGCGCTTATTAAATTCTTCAAACCTTAAAGGACGATTATCAAGAGCACTAGGAAGCCTAAAACCGTACTCAACCAAAATTTCCTTTCTTGCACGATCTCCGTTGAACATTCCTCTTATCTGAGGGACAGTCATATGTGATTCATCGAGAAAAAGCAGCCAATCTTCGGGATAGTAATCGAGTAGGGTAGAAGGAGGTGAACCGGGCTTCCTTTTTTCAATATATCTAGAATAATTTTCTATTCCCGAGCAATAATTTGTTTCCCGAAGCATCTCAATGTCATAATTTACTCTTTGATGAATTCTGTGTGCTTCTAAATCTTTACTTAATTTTTTGAAATACTTTACACGCTCTTTAAGTTCAGCTTCAATATCCGGTATTGCAGCAATTAATGCCTCATAGGGAGTAACAAAATGTTTTGCGGGGAAAATAGTTATTTCATTTGGAGTACTTAATACTTCACCTGTAATCGGGCTGATAACTTTAATAGAATCCATAACATCCCCGAAGAATTCAACTCTAACTGCTGTTTCACCACCAGCTGTGTAGACGTCAATTGTATCTCCTCTGACTCGAAACATCCCACTGTAAAAATCATACTCACTTCGCTCATATTGGAGATCACCTAAATGCCGGATGAATTTATTCCTGTTATATTGCTCCTGAACCTTAAGTTTTCTTGACAGTGACATGTAATCCTCCGGATTTCCAAGACCGTATATACAAGAGACCGAAGCTACAATTATGACATCTTTTCGTGAGAGAAGTGACTGAGTTGCCGAACTCCTGTATCTCTCAATATTTTCATTTATATCTGCTTCTTTCTCGATATACAGATCCCTTCTTGGAACATATGCCTCGGGTTGATAATAGTCATAATAGGAGACAAAATATTCAACAGCATTCTCAGGAAAGAATTCTTTAAACTCGCTATAAAGCTGAGCTGCCAATGTCTTGTTATGAGAGATGACGAGTGCTGGCTTTTGAACATTCTGTATTACTGAAGCCATTGTGAAGGTCTTTCCAGAACCTGTAACACCAAGAAGGGTTTGGTGTTTTATATCTGCTTCAAGCCCCCTTGTGAGCTGATCAATAGCCTGCGGCTGGTCACCTGCAGCCTTATATTTTGATTTTAGCCTAAATTTATCTGACATGATAATTCCTAAAAGAATACAGAGTATTTTAGCATATTTGGTGGGGAAGAGAAGACTAAAAAAGGATTCCCCTTGGAGTCAGTGATGTGATTTAAACAAGCACATCATACGAATCATGCTTCTTACGCTAAAGCATTCCCTGCAGAAATCATAAGGGTTCCTACAAGGAACTCTAGTTCCGCTTGTGTTAAGTGACCATTTTGTGATAGAGCGTCTTCAATTTGAGATCGAGCTTCTCTTCTAGATTTCGTCCTGCTATATCTAGGTCTGCTGTCATCCTGTCCGGGAGTACAATCGCGCTCACTTGGCCAAACTCCACGCTGCGCACCTGTCCTCCACGGTTCGATACTAGCCTCAACTACCCAATCCGGCCTTCCTCTCAAATAAACCATATCACATGGTAAAGTAACACTCGCTCGGAGCCCTATACTTCTGCTTCGTCTGTCCTCTATTTGCTTTAAACTCAGACCTTCACCAACTTTTATACCATCTACAGAATTTGATACTGGGAATTGTTGATCACTATTAGTAAATAATAATGATTTTCCTTGACAAAAAAGAATGAAATTAGCTATTTTCCTTTCATTTATTGATACCAAAATCGTATATCCGGCTAAAGTTCCATTTCCTTTATGACAAAATAAAACACCATTTCTGCTTTGAAAATCAAAATCATGTTGTCGGAGTATCATTTCTGCAATAGGGCAGATATCCTCTGGAACAAAACTACCTGATAGTTCACCATGCTCTCTCAGTACTGCTTGACCTTCAATGGTTGAAAGATAGTACAATACAGTCATTGCCTGAGAAGTTGCAATTCTTGTTTCTGCTTGAAAATTTGGTAATGGCTGTTCTTCCATAGTCCCATAATAACAATTGGTGTGATTATAGCATATATAACTCCTAAATATGCAATAGTTTCCAGTCATCAAACTATCCAGCAATCAAGCCTCCCCAGAGGCGAACAAGCTATCCGACCATCTGCCTCATCATATTCGAATAGTACCTCAAATTATGAATACTGCACAACCTCATAGCAGTAATTTCCTTTGCTTTGAATAGGCTGTGCAGATAGGCTCTTGAAGCAGCGGGGTGACGATTTATAACTTTGCAAGCTTCGCAATCGCAAGCACGATCTATCGCTCTATTATCATACTTATACTTTGTACTTTTAAGGTTAATACTTCCAAATGAAGTATAACACTGTCCATGACGACCGTTCCTAGTAGGTACAACACAATCAAATAAATCGTAACCATGTTTTATACAAAATTCTACGTCATCCGGTTTTCCAACCCCCATTCCATAACGAACTTTGTCTTCTGGAACAAGTCCGGCAAAATGCTTAAGCATATCCCTTGTTGTCTTCTTATCATCTTTTAGAAGAATTCCGCCATATCCATACCCATCAAAACCAATTTCAATCAGTTTCTCAGCACATTCTTTCCTAAGTTTCTTGTAGTTACCTCCTTGAATAACTGAAAAAAGTAGAGGCCTTTTCTTTTTTGGATCATCAAACTTCTCATCGTTTAGCTGATATCTTTTCAAAAATTCTTGCTTTGCCCTTTCTGCCCACTGAACTGTAATATCGACCGCTCTCTTATTGTCCTTAAGTGAAGAATCTCCAATGATAGGGTCATCCAGAACGACCATAATATCTGACCTAAGGTTTGCTTGAATATTGATAGAATCTTCAGGAGTTAACTTGTGTTTCGTACCATCAGTCGGAAGGATAAATTCTGCACCTTCCTCTGTCACTTTTCCTTTTCCAGTCTGATGAATAAGTGAAAATACTTGCCAGCCTCCACTATCAGTTAAAATCGGTCCGTACCAGCCAAAAAAGGAATGAAGTCCTCCCATACGCTTAATATATTTGTCCCCAGGATTTATCTTCATATGGAGGGTAGTAGTTAGAATTTGGTCAATCCCTGCACTTCTAACGTCTTGAAATGAAAGCATCTTTACAGCTCCATAGGTAGCATCAGGAAGAAAAGCTGGCGTTTGTATATCGCCATGCGGAGTCGTTAATATACCTTTCCGAACACCTTTTATTGTTGAAGTTAATTGAAACATAATTATGAAATGGCTAGATAGTTTGATAGTCAGATAGTTATTAAGCTTACTCAACGATCTGGCTATCTAGCCTCGCCAAAGGCAGGCAAGCTATCCAACTATGTAATCTCATCCACTGATCAAGTTCTAACTCACTAGCCCTTGCATTCTCACCAATCTTTAAGTCACTGAATATTTTTAATAATTCTGCTTTATCTATCTTATAAATCCCAGACAAATTATTCACTAACTTCTTTCTCGGATTTAAAAACGAAGACTTTAAAAACTTCACAAATTTTTTTCTATTTTCAATTCCCAATTTTTCATTTTTAATTACAAATCTTATTATTGCACCATCAACTTTCGGCTCAGGATTAAAAAATTCTTTCGGGACTGTACAGATATACTCTACATCGCAAAATACAGATGCGTAATTCGATAAGAATGTTGCTCTTGGAAACTTAGCAGCATAATCTTCAGCTACCTCCTTTTGTATAATTACTGTAATATCCTCGGGAGGATTCTCGACTTCAATAAATTTTTTGATAACTTCCTTTGAAATATTGTACGGAAGCGAACCTATAACTTTGTATCCTTCCCCTTTAGGAATTGACCTAGACACATCACACTTCAAGATGTCATCATGAATAATTTCTATATGATCTTCGTCAAGGAACCTATTCCTTAGAAGTCGGACAAACCTCTCATCAATCTCAATTGCTATCACCTTGCAAGCCTCATGTACCAGATATTGAGTTACCATTCCTGCCCCTGGACCTATTTCAATGATCAAATCTTCTTTTCTTATACATGCGCTTTCCACTAACTTTTTTGCAAAGTCCCTCGAAGTTAAAAAGTTTTGACCAAATTCTTTTCTAAAGTAGTTATTCATGTAAGACTTACTATCAAAAAGATATAGACCTTATGGCTATCTAACTATCCAGCAATATAGCAACATAAGAGCGAATTAATTATACAAAGATTCAAATATAAAATTATTCAATTAGAAAGCTTGCCGTACGACTTCTTGTTCATAGGACATTAAACCTTTGAAGAAGATCTTTGTGTGCAAGAACTTCTTCCTTATCATCAAGCTCATCAAAGTTAAACTTACCCTCATATTTCCTTTCCAATGCATTGAGAATTATCAAGTCGGCAATATGTGGATTTTTTGGTAAAAATGAACCGTGCAAGTATGTTCCTATTACATTTCTGTATACGCATCCCTCTGTTTTATCCTTCATATTGTTTCCGAAACCTTTTAAGATAAATGCTAAAGGCTGAACATCCTTTCCCAAAAACGTCTGACCACTATGATTTTCGAAACCAACAATTGTGTCCAGTTGCATCCTTTCTGTTATGAATATTTCTGAATTCAGACTAGCTACAACATTTCCAATACATCTACTCTTAACTTTTGTATCTGGAGCACGAGTTTCAATATCAAGAGTTCCTATCCCCTCTATCACTTTGCCTTCACCTGTAAGGAAATACTTCCCAAGCAGTTGAAACGCCCCGCATATAGCAAGAAATGAAACATCTTTTTCTATCTGCTCTGTCAGATCATCCTTTTTACTTAGTAAATCTCGGAAAACAGTTATCTGATCTTCATCCTGCCCACCACCCATAAAATAGATATCTGTTTCTTTTGGCAACCTACCTTTTAATCCAACCTTCTCGACTTTTACCGAGATTCCCCTCCATTCACATCTTTTGTACAGAGCAATGACATTACCTAGATCACCATATATATTCATATGATCAGGATAAAGATGCGTAATTGTTATCTCTAGTTTTCTTCTCATGGCTTAATTATATACATCATTTAGGTCATGTTAATCAATTCAATCATTTCTATCTCCTTAATTGCTTTCTCACTTCCAAAACTCTCTAATTTTGGTGATATTTCCTATAGCTTTACGAACACCTAACATTGCTGTATAAGTAGGAAGAATATATAAAGTCTCGCCCTCTTTAAGTCTTGCAAGAGACATGCTTAAAGCTTCAGCTATATTTGATTCTACATCAGCAGAAAGTAAGGCTACCTCCGCGTACTTTAGTCTTAGTAACATATCGTTAGCACGTTTACCACTGACTGTTATCCAGGAAATATCAGCTTCACTTAGCAATTCCACCTTAGAATCCCAAAGCCAACTGACATCTCGTCCATCAGCAATTTCATCATTTATCACAATCATAAGTTTCAAAGCACTTTTACTCCTTAACATAGAAAGATTAGCTGTAAAGCTTGCGGGATTCTTGATAAGTAGAATCTTTATCGATCTTCCCTGCACGTTAACAAGTTCTCCTCTACCAAATGCAGGGATAAATGAATGAAAAACTTTGTTAAGTTCTTTATTATTAAAATTCGTTAGTTGTGTTGCAGTTGTTATTGCCGCAATTGCACTATAAATATTTTGAATCCCCGGAGGACTAAATTCTATGTTTTTAAAAATTTTATTTAAACCGACATAATCAAATACGGAAGATAGATCTTCATTAATTTTAATTTTCTCTGCAAAAGCATTATCACGCGGTTTGTCTCCCGTAAATTTGAAGTATTTCCTCTCAAAAAATATATCTTTTTTTCTTTTATCCTGAATAGAAAAAAATATCGTTTTATTTCTTAAACCTGTGGAAAGCGAACTTACATTTTCATCGTCACTGTTAAGGATTAAAACAGCTTCCCTAGACCTGTTTATTGCTTCTTGAATATAGCTTCTTGTTTTTACAACTTCGCCATAAGCATCCAACTGATCTCTAAATAAGTTTGTCACAATGATATAATTCGGGACAAGGTACTTTACAAGATTTGGAATTGTCGCCTCCTCAACTTCAAACACAGCAATATCACTTCTTACTTTTCCAAATAAATTACAATCCATCAGAATCGCTGATACTATACCTCTAAATAGATTTGCTCCACTAACATTAGAGACTACTTTGATGCCTTTTGTAGTTAACAAATGTTTAAGCAACTGTTGTGTTGTAGTTTTCCCATTTGTTCCGGTTATAAGAACTATCTCCTTATATTTTCTTGCAGATTTTGAAATCAAACTAGGAAAGTACTTTTCAATAAGTAATCCAGGCAGCGATGTACCGCCCCCAAGTCGGAAAAAACGAAGTAAAACTATAACAATTTTTGCTAAATTTGAAATGATAAACATGAATGTCTGTAAAAAGGAAATGCAAATAGATGGTATCATAAAAAGGTAGATATGACCATCAACAAAGATTCTAAAAGGCTGATAAACTAACTTCCTCTCGATGGTCAATAGTTTAACTATTGACCCGATGCGGAATCCTGCACAGTCAAAGACTAAACCTTCGACCACAATAATCCCACCAAGCGGGATAAGTTATCCTCCGCCTACTTCACAATATACTCTTCAATAATACTCTTTACTGAAGCATTTAAGCGTATTCTTCTTTTCAACTCTTTCCTTTGCTTCTTTCCATCCTTATCAGAATAATAAAGAGTCACTTTATTATCACCTGGATTATCTACAATCATCTGCTTTAATATTTTCAATTTCATAGGATCTTTTTCCTTTGTTATATCAAGCGTAATAGAGTTATTTCCATTTGTTATAGATGGTTCGAAATTACTGAAGGATTTTAGTTCATCTATAATGATAGACAAAGATCCGTTCCTAGTAGAAGTTTTGCCGATGAAAACATACGGCTTGTCAACTTGTAGCCTATCCTTATTCTTTTCATAAACTCCGTTAAATACCACAGCCTCAATCTCATCTTGCATACTTTCTATCTTTATAAACGCCATTGGTTTACTTCCATTTTTTGTCTTTATCTCACGTTTTTCGGAAATTATCCCTCCTAACTTAACAGTTTTGTTACCATTAAGTTTTTTTACATCAGGCACAGCCATGATTTCTTCACCAAAGTATTTACGATATTTTTTCAGAGGATGACTGGAAAGATAGGTACCTATAAGTTCCTTCTCCCAAGATAATTTTTCATGTTCTGACTCTTCGGGTACATCGGGTATTGGTGTCACTGAAACATGCTTTACTCCATCACCCAAGTCAAAAAGACCTGACTGGCCACCTTCTGCTCTTTTAGCAAGTTTAGCCTCTCTATCAACAATACCCGGCATTATTTCAAGTAAAGCAGATCTTTGGCCAAATTGATCCATCGCTCCCACCTTTATCAGGCATTCAAGCACCTTTTTCGTTAGATTTGCTGAACCTACTCTGGATACAAGATCATCTAAACTTCTATACTCACCTTTTTCTTTTCTCTCATCAACAATTCTCTTTACAATTTTTGTTCCAACATTTTTAATTGCAGCTAGACCGAAACGAATTTCCTTATCTCCTTCAATAATAAATCCAACGCCGCTTTTATTTATATTCGGCGGTAATACCGTTATACCCATACGCTCAGCCTCAAGTAGATCACGAGTAATCTTATCTGAGCTTTCAATATCAGTTTCCATTAGTCCCGCTAGAAACTCTACTGGATAGTGTGATTTAAGATATGCAGTCTGATAGGATATTAGAGCATATGCACCTGCATGTGACTTATTAAATCCATAATCTGCAAATGGCTCAATAAAGGAAAATATTTTCTCAGCAGTAGACTTATTTAATCCATTTTTCATACTTCCCTTTATGAACTTCTTCTTTTCCTCAACCATTATTTCCTTTTTCTTCTTACCCATAGCTCTTCTAAGAATGTCAGCTTCACCAAGCGTATAGCCTGCAATATCTACAGCTATTCTTAAAACCTGCTCCTGGTAAATTGCAAAACCATATGTGCTGCTAAGGATAGGTTCAAGTTTAGGATGCAAATATTGCACCTTCTGTTTACCAAACTTACGTTCTATGTAGTCAGGAATGTATTGCATTGGACCAGGGCGATATGCAGCACCAAGAAACATTAAATCATCGAATTCAGTTGGTTTAAGTTCCTTTAGATATTTTTTCATACCATCACTTTCAAATTGAAAAACTGCTGTTGTTTCGCCCCTTCTAAATATCTCATAAGTCTTTTTATCATCCAAAGGTATCTTATCAATGTCAACTTCTTCACCCTTAAATTTTTTTATAAGATCTAGACTATTTTTTATAATTGTTAGGTTAGCTAAGCCTAAAAAGTCAAACTTCATAAGACCTATACTCTCGATTCTATAGCCTTCAATCTGAGTAATAATCCTATCCCCTTGACCGGCCTCCTTTTGCAGCGGAATATAATTAGAAATAGTATCTGGTGTAACCAAATATCCGCATGCATGTGTTGATACATGTCTTGCAACTCCCTCTATTTTTTTTACAATTTCTGCTAACTTCTTAAGTTGTGAGTCAGAATTAATGATGTTCTTAAATTCTTCATGGTCTTTCATCATGTCCTCCATATGAGCCACCTTCCCGAACTTCACATCAACCATTTTTGAAAGTCTATCAGCAATCTCAAGATCAATGTCAAGTACACGAGCAACATCCCTAATTGCAGCCCTTGTTTTCATCCTTCCGAAAGTCCCGATAAATGAAGTATTTTTCTCACCATATTCGTGTGTCATGTATTCAAAAAGTTCATCCCTTCTGTCGTCTTGAAAATCTATATCAAAGTCAGGGGGTGATGGTCTTTCAGGATTTAAGAATCTCTCAAAATACAACTCAAAGTGAAAAGGATCGATGTTGGTAATATTTAATGAGTAAGCCACCACACTCCCAGCACCACTACCTCTGCCCGGTCCTACAAGAATGCCTCTATCTAGAGCCCATTTTACATAATCTTGAACAACTAGAAAATAATCGTCATATCCTTTTGTATGAATAAGATCTAGTTCATAATCAAGCCTTTCTTTAGTCTCTTTCGTAACTTTGCCATATCGTTTGTGAGCACCTTCAAAAGCTAATTCTTTTAAGTGTTCTTTTGCTGTTTGTCCTTTTGGAAGCTTTTGGTACTTTGGCTGGACTCTTTCAAACATGATATTAAAATCCTCTATGCTTTCCACAATACGCTGAGTATTATCAATTGCTTCAGGTATGTCTTTAAATAGCTTCTTCATCTCGTCAGGACTTTTTACATAAAATTCTTCAGACCAAGCCTTTCTTCGCGTATCATCATCCATCTTTTTCCCATCACTTATAGCCCAAAGAACCTCCTGTGCATACCAATCGTCTTTATCCAGATAATGAGAATCACAAGAAGCAACAAGTGGTAGATTCAATTCCTTAGCAAATTTTATCTGTTTCGGAATAAGATTTTCAGCCTCCTTTATACCGTTCCGTTGGAGCTCTATATAGAATTCATCTAAATTTTTCTTCAAGAATTCTGCCCATTTCTTTGCTTCGACCTCTTGATTTTTATAAAGATGATCATTTACAACACCCGATAGACATGCGGAAAGACCAATTAATCCTTTTCCATACTTTTCTATAAGTTCCTTGTCAATTCTAGGGCGGTAATAAAAACCCTCTAAGTTTGCTATGGTCACAAGTTTCACCAAATTTCGATAGCCTTCGATATTCTTTGCAAGCAGAACCAGATGATATCTCTTGTCATCGACTTTCGGCACTTTATCAAATCGCGTTCTAAGAGCAACAAAAGCCTCTACCCCCAGTATAGGCTTTATACCGGCTTCTTTACACATATCCCAGAAATCGTATGTTCCGTACATCACTCCATGATCAGTAAGAGCCACACTTTTCATTCCAAGCTCTTGAGTTTTTGCTATAAGATCAGGAATACGTATAAGACCATCAAGCAGTGAATACTCGCTATGTATATGTAAATGCGTAAAATCTGTCATAATAATAAACCACAATATCTAGACAGGTTACGATTTCAGATAATTGTCGATATCGTCCAGGTGAAATTTCCGTCCAGAATTGATCCAAAAGATTAGTTCTCTGCTGATCCTAATATAGTAAACTTGTTTCTTGATTACAAGCTACTTTGAACAACTATTATAGTCAAAGTCATACAATAGTATATATCATTGTATACTCAATTGATCAGACAATTGTATTTCCTATTTAAACAAGTTCTAGGGATCAATAAAGAGGAATCTGGTTGTAGTAGAAGTATAGGTCCTGTATCCATTTCTCGGGATTCAGCGGCCCATATGAAGAATAAGCTAATTTCTCAATTGTATTTACTCCTCTTAGATAATAATTTTGAGCAATCCAATCAGATGCTTTTGGAATTGCAACCTCCCAACTTGGATACTTCACTCCCATAAGTCCCCAAGCATTACAGCATCCTATTGGTATCCTTCCGAATCCTGATTCTACACCAGCTAAGGAAAGATAAATCTTACAATAATGGATTCCATATTTTTCACACGAGTTAAGAATGAGTTCTGCATAAGGAGCCATCGGTGAGCCCATTCTATATAGGAAATTTTGGAGGGGTTGGATTTTTTGCAATCGACGTTGTCTCTCTTCTTCCTCTTTTCGCTTTTTTTCTTCTTCAATCTTTCGAAGTTTTTCTGCATAACGCTCTTCTGCTTGAACAACCTCCTCTTCGCTAGGAATCTTTAGTTCTATCTCAACACCATTTGGCGACTCTACATAAATTTTGTTTTGAGCAAGTGAGTCATAAGCACCTAGAACATCAGCGGCCGAAGCCTCAACCTCACTGACAGCCTTAGTCTCATTTATAGAATCAAAAGCAAGTATAAACATGAGTATTAGTGCTAAAGCTCCAATAGCTATACGTACATATGGAATTATTCTTTCGAGGGATTTTTTCAGCAAAGCGTGACGCCTTGATTTTTTCCGTTTCAAATTAAATTTCCTTTACTTAAGAAAGGATTTTTACTAATTTTAGTCCCTAAAATCGGGCAAAATTAATGATTGGCATTATATCAATGAGCCGTATCATAGTCAAATTAACTATAAGACACTCTGGCTTTAGTAAAAAATAGTCACACTGTTTTTGGAATTATATATCTGATCAAGAAAGTAACCTGAGCAAAACTATTAGCATCTTCAATTTAAAATGAAAAATTAATAATTATAAATTTTTCATTCTCAATTATTTATAGTTTACCCTCCGTTAACCTCAAACTCATTATAATTCAATAACTCTTTATGATAGTGCCCTGAAGTGTATCTTTGTTACTATTCAGAATATACGACGTAATAGATTTTAAATATAGGATCTTTACAAAGTTTTCCCAATTCAGTACATTATACTAGTTAAAATATTAGCACTTCTCGATGAAATCAAAGAAAACTTTCATTATCATCTTTGTTCTTCTTATTATCCTCTCAGTATTACTTTGTTCCTGTGGTGTAGGTACCTACCTAGCATATAATTACTACCGAGATTTTATCGAGGATGGGAAAATGCCAGATGGGAAAAAACCACCTAAAGTTTCTGATTTAATGGAAACATTTTCAAGTGCAAAAGAATTTGATGATTATGTAGAGAAGCTGGAGGATGATTATAAGAAAGAGTATGAGAAGCAAGAAGCTTCAGGAGATCAGACACCTTTTGCTGCAATGGGTGATGCAGGGGACGCAACCGCAGAAGAATCAATTACTAATGTTCAGGAAGTAGGTGTGGATGAAGGAGACATCGTAAAAGCTTATAAAGATTATCTTGTTGTTCTGCGAAGGGGAAGATTATTTACTATTAAATTAACAAACAGAAATAACGAAGTACTAGAACCTATTTCGGATATAAAGGCTTATCCTGAAGGTTTTTCACAAGGTACTTGGTATGATGAGATGCTGATCTATAACGATCGAGTTATAGTAGTCGGATATAGCTATGATCTTTCAGCAACGGAGCTTGAGTTCTTTAGGATTGACGAAACAGGTCATATAACCCATGAAGCCGGATATTATATTGACTCAAATGATTATTACTCCTCAAGAAACTATGCAAGCAGACTAGTTGATAATGAGTTAATAATTTACATGCCATACTACCTATTTACATGGGATTATAGTACAGATGATTATAACCGTAAGATAGCACTTCCACAAATTAGAGAATGGATAAAGGATAATGAATTAACAGATGGCAAAGATATACTTGATAAAACAGATATCTACAAGCCTATACAGGATACTCTTGATCCTACTCTTCACACAGTTGTAAGATGCAATCTGGATAGCTCCGAACTTAATTGCAATGCGAAAGCAATCCTCGGACCTTACTCACGGAATTTCTACGTTTCTCCTAATGCAATATATGTATGGGTTAGTGAATTGTCCTACTACTGGTTATATGAAGAAGAATCAGGTGAAACAAAGCGACCAGAACTAGATGCTTATGTATATAGATTTGATCTTGGTAGTGAAACTGCATCTGTACTACAGGCAGACGGAACTCCAATCGACCAATTTTCTTTTAAAGAAGAAGATGGATATCTGAATGTTTTAGTAAGAGAAGATAGTGCAGGTGATGCCATGTGGAATCCAGAATTTACCTCAGGTAATCTCGCCCTACTTAGAACCTCACTTGATAACTTTACAAACGAACCAAACCCAGTATCACCTCGGGACTACACACCACTCCCAGAACCCGAAGGCTACACAGTGCAAAATCGATTTATAGGTGATTATGTGCTTTATGGATCGGGCAGTAACTGGTACTACGATGAGACAAGTAAGGATACTCTTTATGTGCAAAACTATAAAAAACGAGAGAACACACAAGAGATAGAACTTACACATAGTGTCGATAGGATTGAAGTTATGGGAGATGAAGGAGTGGTAATAGGGACCGACAGTAAAGATCTTATATTCAGCTCCATAGAATTATCACAAAACGCTGATGTCATAGATACTTATACTGTTTCTGACGCTGTTCAGGGAGAACTACGCAGTCATGGATTTTTCTTCAAAGCAAGTGGTGATAATTCTGGCGGTGTATTAGGACTGCCAATTAGAAGAGAAGGGGAATCTTATGAGCACCTTTTTGATGATTCAGCCGAAGTAAAATTCCTGAATGTTAGTCATAGGGGTGAATTTTCGGGTCTTGGATCTCTTGAAGCCAGTCCTCCTGATAGAGAAGACGATAATTGTGAATTTTCTTGTGTAGATTGGTATGGAAACTCAAGGCCGATTTTCTACAAAGATAGAATTTTTGCGCTTATGGGATATGAACTTGTTGAAGGCCAGATATCAAGAGAAAGAATAATAGAGATTGATAGGCTGAATTACCTTTGAAACTAGAAACTCAAAATAGATTCACGAGATGCATAATAATGGATGAGTAACTTCTGCTCCCTAACTCATCCCATACGGATCGTTCGCAGTAGTATCTTCTGATGGAGATTCTTGGTCCAACTGCGACACATCATTCTGAGGATTATCAGGATAAGCAGGCTGTAATGGCTCACTTCCCATTTGCTGTGGCATCTGTTGTTCTTGATATACCTCACGCTTTGGTTGCTGTCCTGCAACATACTGGTTATCTGTGAATTGCTGCTGTCCTGTACTATCCGCAACAGGTTGTTGGCTAGGAGCTATTTGCTGCTGCGGTTGCACTTGTTGTGGGCCGGTCGGAGTAGGTTGATAAGATGGTGGAGCTGTAGGAGTTTGCGGTATATTCACATTAATCGTAGATGGTTGCTGCATAGGAACTTGCGGAGGAGCAGTCGGTCCAGCACTAACTTGTTGTTCAGGCTTTCTTCCTGCAGGCTGCATCACCAGCTGATCTTCCTTGAAGATTTCATTTAACAACTTATCAGAAAGGAAGTCCATGATGATTATGAGAATGACAGCAACAAGTGTTGATGTCTCAAAAACTACATTTTCTGATCCAAAAGTTGGAAGTAATCCCTTGAATGGCTCGTAAACTGGAGAAGAAAGGCCATATAGCAAATTTAAAAAAATACTTCCGCTGGCGCCAAGTAATTTAAAAATAACTCTTAGCCCTAGAATAACTTCGGTGATTTTAAAAAAAGTATCTAAGAGATTTCTCAGTCTCTCATTAAATTTCTCCTTAAAAAAACCATAGATGATCTTAAGGGTAAAAAATCCTATAACTGCATAGATTATCATAGCTATTATTGAGTTTATCTCAAATACAATTCTTCCTGAACCTAGATCAGCTAAAGTAACATCGAATGGTCCGAATATCGGTCCCGACAAACCGTACCAGAATTTTACAAAAGCACTTTCTTCGCTTGCACCTATCAATTTAAGAAGAATACGGATAAGAAGTACGATCTCAAACAGACCGAAAACAAAAAGGAATATTCCTTGTAGAATTTTTTGTACTTGTTTTTTTTCCATTATGATATATTTGGCAGAATTTAACTAACAGCTATTTTATCAAATTTAACACTTCCTCTACAATTAAGCTGGCTGCATTTGGTTCGACTTTTTCCTGAGCAAACTTGATTGTTCTTTTCAGTGATTTATTATTCACATCCTTATTTCTTGCGATATTTTTCATCAAACTTTCAATAGATTCCAGTAATATACCTGGCTTCAGATCTTTTTCTTCAATAATTCTTGCTAAGCCTACATTTGCAACCATTTTTGCATTTAAAAGCTGTTCGTTATTTATACTCCACGGGATTGGGATAAGTATGCAGGGCTTTCCTAATGCCAGAAGTTCTGTAATAATATTAGCACCGGCCCTTGAAATTATAAAATCGGCCTTTGAGAACACCTCACCGATTTCCGACCCAAAGATTGTTCCCCTTACAATATATACCCCCTTGGTTTTTCCTATCAGTGACTTTGCAAATCGGTCGGCTTTCTCGAAATCCCTAGTTACTGTTGTCAAACCTGTCTGATGAATTACATTGTACTTTTTCAATAACTTCTCAATGATCTCAAAAACACTTATATTTATGATATGAGCACCTTGATTACCTCCAGTGATATAAATGGTTTTAACTTTATCATTAACAAAGAAACTATTTGTAGCGACATTCAAGACATTCTTTCTTACAGGATTACCTGTTAACTTTACCCTGGACTTTTTGAAGAACTTCGCAGATTCACCCCATGAGATCAAAGTTTTGTTTGCAAATTTGGATATAACCCTATTCGCAAGACCAACTACGACGGTCTGCTCATGAGTTACCGAAGGAATTTGCAAAACTCTAGAAAGAATTACTATTGGAACAGCAATATAACCCCCGAAAGAAATCACTGCAGAGGGACGCTCTTTTATAAGTATGCAAAGCACCTGAAGGAACCCAAAGGGTATCCGAATAAGATTAAGGACAAAATCTAAAAACGAAGAGAAGTTGTTAAATCTAATTACCTTTCCTGTAGTTATATTTTTAAAAGGAATTCCTAAGTCAGTACTAACTACATTATACTCTGCACTAAACTCCTCGTCCTTTTCCATGGTTTTTTTACGTCCGACCCAGACAAAATTTGTAAATCCCCTTGACTTTAATTCTTCTATTACTGCTAATGCCGGAGTTAAATGTCCTCCCGTAATTAGAAACTTATGATTTTTATCTTCCTCTTTCATACTTAAACATTATACTGTCATATTTATATGTTGTCGACTTATGAAGAAGCAGACAGAATGTAGCTAACTGCTAATAGCAAAAAGGGGAAGTAATAGATGATAGATATGAGTTGGGAGTTAAATGATTCAAGATTGCTGCCTGCCGTATAATACGTAGACTGCAGGTGAGGCAGGTAGATTGAAGATTGAAGATTGAAGATTGATAATTGATAATTATTAATTGTTAATTATCAATTGTTAGTGGGTTATTCATAACGAAGAGCATCAACAGGGTCAAGTCTTGAGGCTCTTAAAGCAGGATAAATTCCGGCAATCGTTGACACACCAACTGATATAACAAGTCCCAGCAAAAGAAGAGGAGAAACATTAGAAAGATCAAGAGTTTCAAATGTCGAAAGAATTGTTTTATGCCCCCATATATTTAGAATCTCAGAAATACCAAATCCCAAGCCAATTCCTAAAATTCCTCCAAAAAATCCAATTAGCGATGCCTCAATTGTAAAAAGTAAGGCAATACTTCTTCGGGTTGCACCTATAGCCTTCATGACACCTATTTCCCGTGTTCTCTCATAAACAGCCATTATAAGAGTATTTAGAATTCCAAGAGAAGAAACAGCCATTGCAAGTATGCCGAATGATGAAAAAATAATAGTGATAACTCCGAACATATCATCCATCACATCCTTATTATCTTCATATGACCTTGCCATAAAACCTAGTTCTTCAATATCAGCCTTTACTTGACCTGCTAAAGAAGGATCAGTTAGTTCAACTGCCACATAACCTCTATCAGTATCTTCATCAGTCATGATTTTATCATTATCTTTCGCAAATTTAGTCATCTCCAAAGCATCTTGGTACGGGACAAAGATAACTGAAGAAAGTATGGTTTTTTCAGAGATTCCAACTATCTCAAATTCGAAATACTTATCTTCGGCATCTTGAGGTGTACTTGTAGAAAAACCCATCATGCCGCTGGCAGCTTGAGGTAATGATGTTTGGGTAACATGCAAGTAAATCTTTTTACCGATAAGTTCGTCCGGATCATCAACCCCAAAAGATTCCATAAACTGGTTCGCTATAACTACTTTCCCCTGATCGTCATCATTAACATAATCACCAGCAACAAGATCCAGATTCTTCAGTACAAAATTAGGATAGTAAAATACAAACCCAGCTTTAATCCTTTGTTCACTCTCTTCTAGTTTTACATAATCTACACTTGGAAAAAGTGATTCATAAACATTTGCAACACCATCAATAGCCTTCATATTATCAATATCGTGATCTTTAAAACTTCCAAACTCCCAGTCAAAACTACCCTGGTCTTCATCTGTATACTCTTCCGGAGCTTTCCCTAGCCCGCTCAAAATATCCATACCAGGCCTATCTTTCGTAGGATAGACTTCAATTAGACGATCCGAGTTTAGGGTATTAAATTGCATATCAAAAAATTTCTCAAAGCCAGGAATAACAGCATAAACAATAGAGATAAGAGTAGCTCCTATGACAATCGAGAAAATTGTAAGCAGTGTCCGTAGTTTCTGACGAAACAAATTCTGAAATGAAATTTTTATTATATCTCCAATTTTCATAACTTAGTATGTAAATAACTTCAATACGATTTTGTCTAACAATTTAATCGATTAATCATATCCCCTAAATTTAATCCGTATGCTCCTTTACAATGTCCCCCTTCCCATTCCTGACATCTTCCACAATCTTTCCATCAAGAATTCTAAGTATTCTATCGGCTTTATGAGCTATCCGATCGTCGTGAGTAACAACTATAATGGTAACTCCCATATTTTCTTTGAGGCTCCTAAGCAATTCTATAATCTTCTCTCCGGATTTACTATCCAGATTCCCTGTAGGTTCATCAGCAAGTATAATATTTGGTGAATTGACTATCGCACGAGCTATACAAACCCGCTGTTGTTGTCCTCCGGAAAGTTCTGTTGGTTTATGTGATAATCGTTGTTCCAGTCCTACTTTTCTCAGTGCATCTTTAGCTCTTTCCTGACGTTCTTTTTTTGCGATTCCGGAAAAAATAAGCGGTAATTCAACATTTTCTAAAGCTGAATACTTCGGCTGGAGATTAAATTGCTGAAATATAAATCCAATTGTTGAATTCCTATATCTTGCAAGTTCTTTATCCTTAAGCTTTCCAAGATTCTGCTCACCTACATTTATTTCACCCTTATCCAATGTATCAAGCCCTCCAATCATGTGAAGAAGTGTTGATTTACCACTTCCAGAAGGACCTATAATTGCAATTAACTCTCCATCTTGGACATCAAAAGAAACGCCATCAAGTGCACGAATCTCTTCGCCTCCTAATCGATAAATTTTATAAGCTTCTTTAATACTAATCATAATTCGAGTACATAATATAGCACATCACACACTAAACTTCCATATTTTTCCTCTATACTTCTCGGCTACTCAACAATCTAACCATCTTACTATCCAGCTATCAACCTATCCAACTACCCAGCCATTAAACAATGTACCAGTCTACAAGTTACTAGGTACAATCTAGCAATACAGATATCTATTTTGCTATCACCTTTCCTTACTCGAGTACCTACTTACATTCAAAAGTATCCCTACTCCAACAAGAACGACCACCATAGAACTACCACCATACGAGAAAAAAGGTAAGGGAATACCTGTAAGCGGACCGAGTGCTATATTAGCGGCGATGTTTAAGAATGTCTGAAGTCCTATCCAGACTGTGATACCCATTGCAAGAAGCGACCCAAGTCTGTCTGGAGCATTTTGAGCAATTCTTATTCCCCTCGAGATAAAAAGTAAAAAAGCGAGAATCAAAACGAAATCTCCAACAAAACCGAATTCTTCAGCAAAAACAGCAAATATGGTATCTGTAAAAGCGCTATTCCCAACAAGATAAAAGAACTTCTGTCTTGACTCACCAAAACCAACCCCAAATAAACCACCTGAGCCGATGGCAATAAGTACCTGATTTATCTGATATCCAGCTCCCCATGGATCAGGAACATTCCCACTTTTTAAGGTCTCCATAAACGTCTGGACTCTTCGCAATCGGTATGGAGAAATAATAGCAGCAACAATTCCTACAGCAAACATCAGTGTTATAATTAGGAATGAGCCAATAGTATGGATTATGTCAGTACCGGATATGAAGTAAACCACAAGTGCAGTTGCACCTACTACGGCAGTTGTTCCAAGATCCGGCTCAACTACTATTAAAAAACAAATAAGCATAAGAATGATTCCGAAAGGCAACAATTCATTCCTTAGGTGATCCCTAAGAGCTTCTTTTAAGTTTCCTACTCTTTGTTTTTGCTTTGAGAGCCAGCAAGCAAGATAGATTGTAAACGTTAACTTAGCAAGTTCAGAAGGTTGAATATTAAATGAACCAAAATTGATCCATCTGCGGCTACCAAATATAATAGGACCGGCAATTACAACTATAGCTAGTAAGACGATAGTTGTCACAATAGCAGGTATAATCAATTTAGGATAATTGTGGTAATCAAAGAAATAAGCAAAGGTTGCAAAAAAAGTACCAATTCCAACCCACATAAGTTGAAGTTTTAGAAAACGGAATTGATCTCCAAAATTTTCAGCTGCAACAATAACACTGGCATCGTACACCATGACGACTCCGAAAATAGTAAGGATTGCTACTATAGCAAGAAGTAGAAAGTCAGGGGAACCTTCAGTAAATAACCTTGATTTTGTACGCTGTAAAAAATTCTTCCTGCGTTTATTCATCATAAATTCATTGTATATTAGAAACTTATGATCTTGCAAATTTAATTATACATTCGACATATAGCTTTTATCTGATATAATACTATCGGCCATGAGTGAAACAGAATTACAGGAACAACCATTACCAACAAGTGAGACATCTGTCTTTAGTCCCGGTAGAGAAGGAGAATACTGTCCACTTGTAAACGAAGCTCTCATGAAATATGCAGAAGCAGGTGAAACTCAAAGAGCAGCAAGATCATTATCAAACGAGTTATTAAACTTGTTTTTTGGTACCCTAGGCGATTCTCTAAAATTTGATCACTTTCTAAAAGCAATAGAATACTTGAGAACAAGTGTTCTTAGTGCATCACCACAGTATCGAGTCGCTTTTACTCCAGACCTTATATCTATAAATTTTAAATACCAAACAGAAAAGAGAGGGATTGCAGAAGCTCCAATAGATCCTCAGGTTCTCGTAAGATTATGTGAGATAGCAGGATCTGAGCATTTCCTAGCAGAACTCGCTAAATACACACTCGAAGTTGTATTATTTAGAGCAAAATTCGAAGTTGCAGTTGAAAGAATAAATGTAATATGCTGTGCTTTGGCAGAGTCTATGCTTGTTGAGGATCAACAGAGTACTAAAGCTTTATTCTATGCTGCTACAGGTACATATTACATGGATACTACCACAGAGGTGCAACTTGATGCTCAACATTTGAATGCTACAACCTTTGAAGTTCATGCTATTACTACTCTTAAAAATGCTAGTCAAGACACACAAGACAGAGAACGGAATATTCCACAACACATTTTAGCTTTCTATAACAACTTTGTTTTAGCAGCTTGGGGAATACATGAAAACACACGCGCAAACGAACTGTCTCACTGGCTTGATCTAATTTTATATAAAGCTTCACATTGTTTACCAACTCATGAACTCAAGGCTTATGATTCAGCTATAAATAGCTCAACAGTTCAGTTCACTCTTGGTTTTCGACATTATACAGCTGAACAAATTCTTAGAATTCTTTCAAAGTCATTATTTCTCTTCATGGAATCAGGTGAACTTGCACAAATTAGAGCCCTGGAGCTTGAAAGACTTAAAGGGAGAGAGCCCAGTCAGGCTGATCTTAGAAATGTTGGGAAGTTATCCTGCTCTGTCAAGACAAATCCATTTTTTTCAATAATACAAGCAAAAACAAAAATTAACTTCGCACAAATTGGAGAATGGGTAATGAATGGAAATATACAAGCTATCTCAGACTTTTCAAAATCGCAACTTGGTACGTGGATACAAAGTGCTGAACCAGCTGCAGAACTAGCACGTAGACTACAAGCAAAAGAAAGAGCTGGTCAAGATCTGATCTTAATTATAAATGGACAAACAATTCCTTTAGTTCTTCATCATCCTGCAACAGGAGAGGTGGTAGAGGCAAGAGAACTTGCCCCTGCTGAATTAGCTTATCATGCAGCGACACTTTATAGAGAAACAAATTCACAAGCTAGAATAATAACTATGAGAGAAGCACAATGCATGTGCTCATATATGCTATTCAGTCCAGAAGAAATTCCTTGGATTACTCAGGATCTGCTACCAAGACAAGACATCTGGGACTTACCAAACCCGGACTGGACTAGGGAAGTCCCCGCCATAACTGAGCATGCAGTCTCACAAGATTCTGTAACTGTATGTTACAGAGGTGATAGACTAGTAACTCCAGATCAATCTAACATAAGACAAGCACTTGACTTAGAATATGTTGAGTACATAGCTGTAAATCCAAAAGTAGCAATAGGCGTTATTGCCGTAACTGTCCAATATAACCAGTCTCAGTTGAGATTTTTAATAGATAGTGACTGTAATGTATATCTTCGAGGGGAACTTGGAATAAGGGAGGCTCTGGATCCTCATAATATTTTAACCTCATCGCTTGAGCCATATCCGGCATATTGGTACTCTTTATTAATACTGACTGGACTTGCAAAGATTACAAGCGGAGAACTCATGAAGGAGGCCAATAGGAGAGTAAGAAGAGGAGGCGGTGAGCCTAAAGTTATAACCTTTACAGGTAGGAGAGGGTTTAAACGTATACTTCCAGAAGGCTACTTCTTTACCCCTGATCAATATCTTCTTGCTTTAGCTGTTGGGAGAGATCTTCATAGAATAAATGAGCGAGAAGGAGGATATAGTCACGGTTTTAAACTTGCAACTGTTGATAAAGACTCTGGTACCATTGAAGTTAAAAGAGGAAGAATCACTTATGTATTTCCTGCCCAGGCCTCAGAGCATGTCGAACTATTACCAATAGAGTGGCACTTTGATTAGTAATGAAATCCCTAATCAGCTTTATCCAGTGCTAAATTCGTTCTTTTTCTATGAATAAATCTATCTACAAGATAGACAACTGAGCCAACAACGACTCCGACCCCGATGAGTGTACCTCCAGCATAAAGTAATAATTCGGATGAGCTAGTATGAAGAAGTATACTTCCAAGTTCTTTTGTGACTGCTCCAAGAACTTTTTCAACTCCAGGTCTTGCTAACATTCTTCCCGCTTGACTCAACAGACTACTCGCAAATAACATCCTTGTTGACTCCGCCACAAGAAAAACACCAGGATCACTTTCTACAACTGAGTGTCCCGCTGCCATCGCTACACCTGTTAAGGATATACCACCACCGACAACAAGAGATTTTTGTACACTACTAAATGAGTCTCCATCAGATAGTTGAGTATCTGTTGTACTTTCCATATGTATTAGAGTAAAATTATAATTGTCAGAATTATATCAAACTATAGGTTTTACTGCAAAATAATGAAAGTAAGAATAAAGCCTAATATGACAATTGCAGAGATAGTTGAGAGGTATCCAGATACTGTTGATATACTTATAAAATATGGATTCCACTGCATAGGTTGCGCTTTGGCTTCGTATGAAACGATAGAGCAGGGAGCAAAGGCTCATGGACTGAGTAGTAAAGATATCAAAAAGCTTTTAACAGAACTGAATACTATCACAAAGAAACTGGAATCGGATACAAGCAAATAACAGATAGCATATGCATTTTACTTAGCTACTGGATATGATCTCCAAAAGTTCCACCTCAAACACCAACCCTGCATTAGGAGGTATACTGCCGGATCCGGTTTCACCATACCCCATACTCGAAGGAATTGTTAACTTCCTCTTGCCACCGACTTTCATTCCAAGAAGTCCTTGATCCCATCCATCTATCACCTCTCCAGCGCCAACTGTAAACTCAAATGGTTCTCCCCGATCTAGAGAGCTGTCAAACTTCGTACCATCTAGCAATGTGCCATTGTAATGAACCCGCACCTTATCACCATCCTTTACTTCATCACCCGAGCCAACGGTTAAATCTTCCATCAGAAATTCTTCAGCATCTTGTGCTTCTATATTTTGTTCATCCATATTTTGCTCTTCTAATAAATTATTTAAACTATCTAAGTCAATCTGAGTAGGCTCTACCTTCGGATTTGATGGACTAGTTCTGTCCATGATGAAGACGAAAGCAGAAATAAATAATACCACTGGTAGAAGGATAATTGAAATTTTTTTTAGGATGCCCATTGAAATAGTTAATAACCCTTTAAAATATACTTTAGGAAGCCCCCGTATCCACCATTTGATTTATTTTACGGGAGAACATTTAAATCAACATAAAAACATCGATCTCTATACTAATCCCGTATAACTCGCTTCGCTAGTATACGGGATGTTAGATCCAGTAGTCACTCACCTGCTCTCGTGAAATGAATCTAAAAGCGGTAGACGGGATTCGAACCCGTGACCTTTTCCTTGGCAAGGAAACATTCTAGCCAACTGAACTACTACCGCATTATTCTATTTAATTCCTCTCTGCCAACTCCTGATTTATAATACTTTTCTTTCCTTCGAGCCTCTCGTCTTGTTTTAAATGAACCTAATTCAATAATCTTTGTGAATGGTCGATATGGTTTAGTTGATTTAGTTTTACCTTTATTGTGATCAGAGAACCTTTTTCTTAGATTACTAGTCATTCCGACATACCCATAATTCTTTCCTTCATTTTATAACAGCGTATACATAATACATTTTTTTACATTCTAGCCTGCCTGTCGGCAGACTGGCCAACTGAACTACTACCGCATTATTCTGTTGGAAGGATCATGAATTATAATATTATAGTTCATACTTCCCTTCAATCTAATTCCATAAAATGTCTTCTATCAAAGACTCATACTTCAAACCCTCACCACCATTTCCTTTATATTTGAAACCCCATCTGTCAAATAATCTAATCATTGCTGTATTATCATGAGTTGTTGAACCGGTAATACTTGTTATCCCGACTTGTTCTGCAATTCTAACCAAAGCTCCCATAACATCGTTACCATATCCTTGAGCAAAAATTCCAAATTCTTGAATAACGGCATCATTACTAACCTTCAGCCAAGCTGTTCCAACAATTCGTCTCCCTTCTTTTTCCACAACATTAAATGAAACTCGCTCTCCTCCGCTTCCTATTCCAGTTTTAGGATGCAGTTCAACTCTTTGATAACTTTCGGAAATCCCTAGCATCTGAATAGCCAAACTTGTCTCACTCCCGTAATCATCATACTCCATTTTCAAACATTACTCACTTATTCCTCAGGCAGCCAGAAATAGAACAAATTAATATGGACGGAGCAGGAATCGAACCTGCGACCTCACGGATGTAAGCCGTGTGCTCTAACCTGCTGAGCTATCCGTCCGCTACTTATTACTCGTTTTTAGTGTAATAATAAGTATTGCTAATGAGCATAGCTATTTTACTAAATGAGATAGTGATAGGCAAGAAGAATTATTTTATTAAACTTATTTTGTTTGTAATATAATTCCACTATACTAGAACCTACATGAAGAAGCATCTACAGCTTATAAAGCTAACAATTATGGAGACAATTGAGTACAGAGGCAAGATCATTATATGGTTTCTTGCAGGCTCGATTGCCCCATTGATTGCACTCGCGATTTGGTTAAGTTCAATGGGAGATCAAGCCTATGCCAATGGTATTTCCAAATCTTACATTATCACATATTACGGCTTAATACTCATATGCGGACAGCTTTTTTTTCCTCATGTAGTAAGAGAAACCGAAAGAAGAATACAGGACGGCAGTCTAAATATCTTCCTTACACGACCTTTAACGCTTCCTAAATACACCATAACTCACGAGAGTACTTGGAAAGTACTCGAAACATTATTCGCTTTACCTTTTTTGATAATATTCTTCGTAGCTTTTAAAGACTACATTGTAGTAGAACAAACTAATTCTTTATTAATTCTTCTTGCTTTAGCCCTGTTTACTACTGGGTATCTCATCAACTTACTTTACGATTTCTGCATTGGATCTTTAGCCTTTTGGATTTTCAAAACATCAAGTATTACGAGAACTTCTGACCTGATATTTAGCCTAACAAGTGGACGAATTATTCCACTCATGTTTCTTCCATCTTTTTTACAAAAAATTGTGAACTTCTTGCCGTTTAAATATACTCTTTATCTACCGATAAATATCCTAATGGGACAAATGACAAAAGAGGAGATACTTACTTCAGCTCTTATTCAATTGTCCTGGTTAATATTTATGCTTATGTTAAGAAAATTTATCTGGTCTAAGGGAATAAGAAAATACGAAGGGGTTGGGATATAAATTGAGTATTTGAAATACATTTCTATTTTACTTCTACTTAACTATATCGTGTTTTTGGAGAACATAACAGAGACGAAGAATTTTCATTACTTAATTTTTAAAATTATTCAAAGAGTTTTGGAACGATGAGATATATCAAAATAACTTTACATATCATGAAAATCTCTTTACTTAGAGAACTTGAACATCGGGTTCACTTTGTATTTTCTACGTTTGGAAGCATTTTTGGAATAATATTAATCTACGTAATTCCAATATTGATACTTGAAAAAACCGGTTATATTGCAGGACGATGGAATCAACTTGATATAGTGATAATCTCTTCTTGTTTTGCCATCATCTCAAGCCTTGATTCCTCATTTTTCCATACACTTGATTTCTTGCCAGAACAGATAGCTAAGGGAGAATTAGATTACTCACTTAGAATCCCTTTAGACAGTCAATTTTCATCCTCAGTAAAATTCTTTAATTGGGATCATGTTCCGAACTTTTTCATAGGAATACTTGGTGTCATCTATGCCTTGGCAGTGGGAAATTATAAATTGAATTTACTTATTATTTCTTCATTTATACTAGCACTCATTTCGGGAATAGTTATCTTTTATTGCCTGCACAAGATTATCATGATACTTAGTTTCTGGCTAATAGGCGCTGATAACCTGGCCGCTCTTTTTCACGTTATCAGAAGAAGTTCTAATATCCCAACTGAAGTTTTTGGTAAATCTCTTTTATTTATATTTACGTACTTCATACCTATCGTATTCATTACCACTTACCCCGCTATCATTATCAAAGATAGTATTTCTTATGTATCATTAATATCTGCCCTTGTGGCAATTCTTCTATTCATATTTACGAGGAAATTTTGGTTGTTAGGACTTAAGTCTTACAGCGGTGCAAGCAGCTAGATTTATAAACTTTCAATGGACCTCTAGTACTTATTTATATTGAATACGTTTCCAATATAGTTCAGGCGGAAAGATACCATAGGCATTAGTCGCAACAAGGATAATAATAGTAGTGCGAACTATAATAAGTTCCAAGAACCCTTTCTGTTACTTCCTGTGACTTCTTAGGATTTAATGAGTCAATGACCCACATTTTCTTTTCACTGTTAAAAAACACAAGATTCCCGGCTCCAAAGAAGTAATCGTCTACATTTCCGTCTCTTGTCACTTGTGACTCATTACTGCCGGAAACTTCAATCATATATACATCAGATTTTGCATCTCTATTTGATATAAAGCTTACAAAATCACTATTTGGTGTAAATCGAGCCTGTAATTCATCAGTTGAGGTATCCGTAATTCTTACCTTCTTGTTATCAAAAACTCCCACGACCCATAAATCCCATTTATTTGAAGCTGCATCATACATCCTTACCAACACCCTTTGCCTGTCATTTGAGATATCCATCACATAAGCATAACTTCCATCTTGAGCTTCAAGTATCATTCTTCGCTCAACACTAGCCGGATTTAGATAGTACACACCGTTTCTATTCCCGGGATCTTCACTGCCGTTCAAGCTATATACAATGAAGTCACCATTATTTGCAACCAAATCGGAGCCGATATATCCATCCGAAAGCTCTAAAACATTTTTCATATCAGTACCATCCAAATTTCCAAAGTACATCGTCAGTTTGTATGGTTCCGGATGATAGGTATAGATTACAAACACGCGCTTCTTTGATACAAAGTCGTAGGAACCTATACTGCCTCCAAAGTCTTCATAATTCGTCTTTGAAATCTTTGTAAGAGGCCCCCCCTCAGAACTAACAGAATAAGCAAGAGCCATAACATATCCATAAGCATTCTTCAACTGATCTCTTGTTGAAAGGAAGTAAACAGTCCTGCCGTCATTTGAAAGATAGGGAGAATAATTATCGCCTTTATTATCTGAAAGCATTTTCTCTCCTGATCCATCGTAATTAGATATATATACATTTTGATTACCCACTCTGTTTGATACATAAACAACTCGACCGCTTCTCACGAGTTCAATGTCAATAGGTTCATTTAATCCCTGAACTAAATCATACTCTGACTGCTTTGTGATATACCCCTCATAAAAAAAATCCAAAGTTATCTTCTCCTGAATTGCTAAATCTTTAAGTGTAAAGAAACCATCTTCATTTACGGTCTCAGTTTTCTCTCCGACAACAACACTTGTTCCTGGTAGAATTCCCAGAGTTGTCCAATCAACCACTTTTGCAGTCAAGTCAGCAGCCGGAGTCAGCTCTATCTCACCAAGATTATTAACTCCTTCATTAATTTCAATTTCTAGTAGTTCATCTTTAAAATCAACTGATTCCAGTCGCAATTCATAATCCCCAATAGGAGCAGCTAGTACCTCAAACATACCGTCAGGCTTCACATCTAATTCTTCACTATCTAAATAGAAGCTTACTTGTGAAAAGTCATAAGCTTCTTCATTCTTATACATTAATTTTCCTAAAACATCTCCAAATCCAGCAGGTTCAAGGGTAAAGTTTCTTTCAATACGACCTCTTTTCAGACCTACTTCTTGTCTCAATTCTTTGTAATTTTCTGCATTAATATTTACTACTGATTCTCCGTACCTCAAATTTCCTAAGACGTATGAACCATTAACAGCTGTGTTTGTACACTTGTCATTTATACAAACACTAGCACCTTCGATAGCTTCATCGTCCTGATTATATATGTAACCCGCAATAGACGAAGGAAATAAATAAGTATCTAGCTTGAAGATAAAAACAAAGACGATAAGCATTAGAATTGCACCAAAAGTAACTCCTGAAACGAAAAAAATTTTCTGTTTCTTATTTAATTTGGTAAACCAGTCTTTTAACTTTTGGAATATATTCATCTTTTTATCCTTCCCGCTTTGCACCTCCTGCTTTTCTTCCTCAGAAAGTTCTTCTATCTTAAATGGATCTTCTTCTAAAGTTTCATTTTTCTGTAAACTCTTTTTTAATTCATCCATTATTATAAAAAATAAATTTATATATTGCTTGATGTTGCAATGTAAGTAAATACTAATATCAGTATAAAGTTAAATATATACTTTTACAATACTTTTAATAGTAACGTAATTTCCTAATACCTGTAACAAATTGTAATACTTCAAAGTGGTAAGGTAACTGATCAAAACGACCGAGAAAATCGAGATCACAAAATGATAAAGTTGAATATATATTCCTTTCAATCTAAATATGTTGTAATATATCTTAAGAATTAACATTCAAAAATGACTCATAAACTGCCTGTAAAACAATTTGAAGGATTCACTTTAGTTGAGATAGTAATTGTTGTAGCTATAATAGGCATCATTGCTGCTGTAACGGTTGTAGCATTAAAACCACAGGAACTTTTCGCAAACGGAAGGAATGCAAGAAGAATTACCGACATTGCAGCATTAAACACTGCAATGGGGCAATGGCTTGCACGAGAAGGTTTACAAATGACGGATCCTTACAGCACTTTGGGTCTGACTGCTCCAGGAGTATCTGCTTTAACCCCTGGAGACGGAAGCATTACAGGTGAAGGGGTGAATGCCTCAGCAGTTACACAACTGACATCAGCAGGTTATATGCAAAGTATTCCCCTAGATCCAAACGGCGTACAGTACCGTATAGGAGTAGACAATGTTGCTACACCGGCATATGTACTTATTTGCACCGATCAGGTAGAAAACACATCCTCATATCCGGAAGGTCAATATCCGAATGGGATGTTTTGTCAGAGTAATTAGTTTTACAAAGTGAGACTAGCACTTCGTTTAGTAACGACTTCTCATCTAACTTTACCTGGAAACAAAGCCCTCAATAAATTACACAGGTCTGAGAGTACCTCCGAATACTTGCCAAGCAAGTGCAGATTTTGCCAGCAAACTAAGAAGAATATACACTCTCTCACCCCAGAGATAATCTTTCCATTTACCAAACTTTTTATATTGAAGAAACATATTAACCGCAAAAGTATTGAAGAATAGAAAGATTGAAAAGAATATCCAGTAAACAAAATCCGGTGGTTTTGCTTCTCCCTCACCCGAACCAAAAAGATACAAGGCAATTACAACCCAGGGGATAGCACCTGCAAAACAACCGTAAATAAACGAAGTCCAGTTTGTCATTTTGGTCGACTGATTATGAAGCTCCATAACTAACCCAAAAAAGATCATACAGGCATTGATGCTAAACATAAGAATTAAACTCCCGATATCATATACACCTACCAGCATAGCAATTAGTACAATCATAAGTGATGCACTCAGAGAATATTCATACCATCTTGCATAGTTTATTCCTCTCTTTAAATTCTTCACATACCATTCATATACTAAAGGAAGTGTTAAAGTGAAATGGGAAACAGCAGATAAAACAAGAAACAACGATAATAAAGGAGCAACCCTTATATTGAGAATTGTTTCCCTTTCCGGTTGAAGTATCATTACATCGCTACTAAACTTTAAAAAGTTTGTATCAAGCGGTAAGGTAAAATCATTGCTAACAAGAAGCATCACAATAGCTTGCACGAGATGAAACACCCCCATTACTAGATTGAAAATTCTCAAGTTTCTATATTTGTCCATAAATTTAAATTTTTAATAATTTAGCAATAAAATAACTAAGACAAGTTACAGTTCCGCTTAAGATCATTCCCCAAAGTACATCAAGCACAACGACTTCTATAGGCCAATCCTTTAGAGTTGCTAAGTTAGTCAAGTCATAAGTCATATAAGTAAAGAATCCAAATAAAACTCCAAATAAAATCGCTATAGATAAAGAATTCTTTTCAATTGCAGGTTGTACCGCAAAAATCAAAATCCCAAGTACATAGAAAATATATAAGAATAACACAGCTAACCAATTAATTCTTGCTTGAAGAAAGTCACTTAGGTGTTTTGCATAAAAGCCCTTTGAAATAATTCCAAGCCAAACAAGATCAATAGAAATATGTATAGCTAATGTTGAAAGATATAAAAGAAAATACCGAAGATATTTCATAGTACTTCATAAA
>JAFGDO010000015.1 GCA_016932045.1 Candidatus Dojkabacteria bacterium
ATTGAGATATTTTTCCCAATCAATAACAATGTAAAATTGAATGGTTTAATCTTTCTAGGGGCAAAAAGCAATAAAGAGGCTTATACAATTGAAGATATCCAATTTTTGAGAACAATTATGTTGAATACTGCCGTAGCTTTAAGCAGAGCTTTGCTTTATTTCGAAGTAGAGAATTTTAATAACACGCTGAAAAGCAAAGTCGATGAAGCCACAACCCAGATAAGATCACAGAAGGATGCTCTGTCTGAGACATTACGAAAAGAAAGAGATATGTTAGATATTCTAGCTCACGAACTTAGGACACCGCTCACTATTGGAAAGAACGCAATCAAAGTAATTAAGGACAAATCAAATACTGGCATGGTTCCTAAGGAAGAATTAGATAAGTACGTTGAGCTTGCTGAGAATAATCTAGATAGAGAAGCTAAGCTTCTGGAAACGATGTTAACAACCACCAAAATTGAGCATGGAGAAATCAAATTATCTTTCCAGAAAATTGATATAAACGATTTAATTACTCGTTCCATTAAATCTTTCGACAAAAAAGCAAAGGAGAAAAATTTGCAGGTAAATTTTACTCCAAAGGTAAATTATTTTCTATATGCAGATCCATCAAGAATGAAAGAAATTTTGGATAATTTGTTAGATAATGCTATTAAGTATACTGAAAAAGGTACTATTACTATTCAAACTGTAAAATCAGATCCTTTTATATCAATTTCTATTATTGATACTGGTGTTGGAATTCCAGCGGAAGAAATACCAAAACTCGGGAATAAATTCTATCGTGTGAACACGTATGTTAAAAGCGCTACCGAAACTGGCTATACTTCTGTTAGGGCAGGAGGAACTGGATTAGGACTTTTTGTTGTATATAATCTTGTTAAAGCAATGAATGGGAAAGTAACTGTCAGTAGCGAAGTTGGTCGAGGTTCTAATTTTACGGTTAATATTCCGGCTTATACTAATCAGAAAATTGATGAGTCAGAATCAAAAGGTGAAAAACTTTATGAAAGGTTTGAGAGAATGAAACAAGAGAAAAATAAGAATAACAATGCTACGATTACTGAGGCAGTAAACTAGATTTCTTTCCATTCATAGATTCTTTTAGAAGCCTGATTATGCTTCTTGGGTCTCTATCTAACAGCTCATCGAGAGCATTTGCTCTTTGCAAGGTCTGTTCATCTACGTCAGCGGTTGCAAATGCGAAAGGGACAACATCATGTGTTTCATACCGTGGCTGTAACAATGTTGAGTATGGCGGTTCTAAACGCGCTAAATCTGGTTGAGCACCATCGACATGAACGGCTGGAACAAAAAAAACATCTCTTAAATTTGCTCCAGCTACTTCCTTCTCGTAATCACCGACAACAACTTTAATTTGTTCCCTAAATTGGTCTGTAATATTAACCAATCCCAAACCTAACTCAAGTGCAATTAGTTTTCCTAAAATACCAAGTCTTCTAAGAAATCGTTGTCTAACTACAAATCTTCTCATTTCGCGAACTGTAGATAATTCACTATTTGTGATGGCTGGGTAGTCTGAAAATATCTGATCTCCATAAAGCTGCTCGACATAATAACGAGCATCCCCCCGAGCTTCATGATCACCAAAATCAAGCCCTTCTCCAATCGGTCCTTCCAATCCAATATACCCAACAATTTGTCCATCACTCTCACCGTTATTTAGACCTACAATTACATGAATATCTCCAGCTCCAAAAAAGTCAGATGGTTCTGAGGTAAGTTGTTCCGTGTAAGCTACATTGTGGTCAAAAAATGGCGTTCCTCGTCCAGATGATTTATTTAGATACTGAGTAAAAACGAATTGTTTAATCGCATCTTGCTCGTCTGAAGTAAGGACAGTATCAGGAGTAGAAGGTGTATGTATTACAACCGTAGTGAGACCATTCCTCTGTTTTATTGGTGCAATAAGACCTAGGTGCTCCTCTGAAAACAAACTTGGGACTCTTATTGCATCTTCTTCTTGAATTATTCCATCGACATATTCACTCACAGGGTCATTTTCCGGAGTTTGAGCTTGTTTTGCCATGTCCGGCACTATTTGTGTGTTGTTACCCTCAGTAAGAATTACTTGAGCCATATAAGGAATATGAAATTTACTTGATTATATAATATAATTGAGCCAATAATAAAGCATTAATTAATTTCCGATCTTTAGATGAGTAAAGAGAAACGATTAGGTATAAAATTAAGAGAACTTAGAAAAGAATCTGGCTTAAGTCAATTCCAAGTTGAAAACCAAACCGGTATGGCAGCTGGTTCACTTAGTAGGATAGAATCAGGAAAAATAAATCCCAGTAAGGAGACCATTAAAAAAATAAGCAGGGCTATTGGGATTGAACCAAAAATTGAGGCCGAACTATTCGATTTGAATATTGACGAATTATACAAGAACCTTTACGAAGCACCTATCCCACTAAGTATAGAAGACCAAATGCAAAAAATTACTGAAATTAATGAAGTCCTTTTAACAACCTTGTCATTAGATGATCTATTACAGAAAGCAATAGACATTGTAGTAGATAAGTGTAACTTACGTGGGGGAGTTCTATTGCTCCGTGAAGATAACTACCTATACTCCAAAACCGCAGGGGCAGGGAAACTTGCAGAAATATTTCTAAAGATGCTCGATAAACCGCTAAGAGATTACAGAGTTAGTTTATCTTTGGAAAAAGGGCAGAATTACGTTGTTGATAGTGTAATACTAAATCAAGAACTTTTCGGAAATGAGCTATATGATTTTACTAGAACGGCATTCTCTCAATCGCTAACAAAGAACCTCCAACGTATAATTATGATAAAGCAAACAGTATCACTATCAGTGAATCTGAAGAATAGATCTATTGGAGCATTGGTTGTATGCAGCAGGGAAAAAGACCTTAAAAAGCTATTACCCTTATTAAGATTGCTTGCCACTCATCTGGCTATAGCCATTATTAATGCGGAAAGATTTAAAACTAAAAAATAGTCTTATGAAAGAAATAAAAAAGCTGAGAATAAATATACGCAATGAGAGGAAAAGACAAAATCTTTCAAGAAATCAATTAGCTAAAAAGGCACATATTTCGCCGTATACACTTGTGGATTTAGAATTAGGCAGGGGTAGTAATGATGTCAAGTTAAGTACTTTGTTAAAAATTTCTGAAGGACTAGAAGTATCGTTACCCAGCTTATTAAAATAATTTGGCGACTACCCTCATTACCGCTCTAGTCGGTTTATATTCAATTACATCAAATCTATAATTATCGAATACTGAATTGGAGGAGTATTCCATATTGAAAGTCCTTCCTTTGTAATTTAAACCTATTTTCCTATTATTAAGCTTATGAAAGCTTGGCGTAGAAGGCTTGTTAACTTCTTGCCATATTTTGGTGGCCGAAGAATCGCTCTTTATAGCTTCATTAACTTCAGTTGTAGATGGATCATCAAACATAAAGGCAGAAGTGTTCTTAAACCTGTTCATAGAAGACCATAATGCGAAATTGTAATTTTTTGTATCGTAAAACTGACGTATGCCATAATCTTTATTAATAGCCAATGCAATTAGAGGTGTCCCTATTATTTTAGAGCTATCTATGCCATTAGCTTCAATTGCCTTTCTAAATGATTTTGATAGTAAACAAAGACGTGATCTATCATCAACTAAGTAGGCGAGAACACCTTTTTTATTGAAGTATTCTTCAACTTCATCTATGGCTGACTGTATTTCTTGTTGACTGGCAGGATAGAATAATTCCCCACATAAATATTCTCTTTCGCGTCCCTTAATATTGAGGATTTTTATAATTTTGTCTAATGTCTCTTTTCGAGGACTTATCTTCCCGTTTTCTATCCTCGATAATAAACCAATAGAAAGATCAACCTCAAGTTCAAGATCAAGCTGTGTAACTTTTCTCTTTTTACGAAAATATCGAATTCTACGTCCTAAAGTAATGTTATCCATTAATATTCTTTCAAAAAGACCTTTAATTATAGTAGATTAAGGGTTTTGTGTACAAGAATTGAATTTACTATTGAAAACTAGTGCAATATCTGTTATATAATCATAAAATATCGTAAAATCACGCAACTAATACGTTTTTATTAGCGAAACAACTATTAAAACAAGTAGATGAAAGATACAAATGAAAACAATAAAGAAATTATTATTAAGTTAATTCGCTCAAATAGACGATTGATTTTAAATAGGAAGCAAATAAAATTCTCTGATAGCTTGCAATATGCCGACTATGCGGTGGATATGTTCGGATGGGGAGATAAGAAACACAAAAAGGAAGCCTATCAGTTAGCAGCTGTAATTCTTGGGAAAGTCTATACTATAACCGAAGGGAAATACTATAGGATATTTGCAGAAAAATATTTACTTCCTCTCCCCAAGAGCGATGTGATATTGAAATTCAATAGAGCAGAGTTAAGGAAAATTCTACAATAAAGTATGGCTTTTTATTTAAAAATCTCCTTGGTATAATCTTTTTATTCACCTTTTAAGCAAAAATCGTGCCAGATGGTTTATTTGAAAAAGTTAAGGCGTATGTAGTCAAAGTCTTTACTAATAAAGGAAGCTCCGCTGGTATCCCGCATCTAGAAAGGACCGTTTATTGGGTAAAACAATTAAATTCCGATGCTGACGAAGCTTTACTGATTGCAGCAATTGGACATGACATAGAGAGACCGCTTAGGACGGAGGCTGCTATCGAAAGAATAAAGGATTCACCAAAAGGATATATGAGTGAGGAGCATTTAAAAGAACACCAAACAACTGGAGCCAAAATTATTGCAGAATTTCTGAAAGAAAACGAAGCAGATCCCGATCTAATAGAACGTGTGAAAATGCTAATTTCTAAACACGAGGTTGGAGGGAATGATGATCAAAATCTCCTTAAAGATGCTGATAGCATTAGTTTCTTTGAGACAAACGCTGAACATTTTCTAACTAAATATCTACCTGTAGTAGGGGCAGACAAAGTAAAAGAGAAGTTTGAGTGGATGTATAGTAGAATCACATCAGAGCAAGCAAAAAAAATTGCTCGCCCCATGTATAAAAAAGTGATGGATAAATTGCTTACCATCGAAACCAATAGTTAATGTCTTTGTAATAATAAGATAAATCATATGCTTTTAGTTTATATGTTGAAAATCAAAACCTTGGAAAGTATTGAAAAACAGTTCAAGCTCCTCAAGCATGGTGTTCAAAGTGAGTACCTTTAGGTGGATTTTTTCAATTTCTGAGAACTACACTTAGCATAGTACGCTTCACATCGGAATCCCCGAAATGGACAGCTAGCAACTCGATCACTACAAGTCCCCTTGTCAAATATTTGCACAAACTTCATAAGCGTGCTTTCATAACTATAGAACTCTCAGAATACCTGCTCCGCAACTATTTTAAGAAATTCGATGAATTCAAGTCCTGTCAGGGTTGTGATAAAATTCATACATTATTAAGTTCTAGCTATGAAGAAGTTTACAATTTCAAACTTAAATGATATTCCTTTGGAAGAAGCTCATGGTGGTTCAGGCTC
>JAFGDO010000016.1 GCA_016932045.1 Candidatus Dojkabacteria bacterium
ATCATACATGAAGGAATTTGATGTTTTATACAGAGTACTTACACAACAGCGAGATGACTCGAACAAGATATACAGTATCCATGAACCTGAGACACTCTGTATCTCGAAAGGGAAAGAGCATAAGCCTTATGAATTTTGCAACAAGAGTTCTTTCGCCTATACAAGGAAGTCAGGCATCATAATCGGAGCGATGGCAATAGATGGGAATGTCTACGATGGTAGAACACTTAAACAACAACTTAAACAAGTAGCAGATCTTACTGATGGAACAGTAAAGAAAGCAATAGTGGATAAAGGATACAAGGTACCAGGCGGTATACCGGGGATAGATATAGTAATGCCGAAAATGCTTAAGGGAGAAAATTACTACCTGAAAAAGAAACAAGAAGAACGATGCAGATCTAGAGCTGGAGTAGAAGGACTGATATCACACCTGAAACACGATCACAGGATGATAAGAAATTACCTCAGCGGTACTGCAGGTGACCAAATCAACACATTATTGGCTGCTGCAGTATATAATATGAAGAAATGGATGAGATTGGAGAAAGAGGAAATAATGAATTTAATTTTGCGCTGGATTTTCCAGGAATTTATTTTGGCCCCAGTAAATATCTAACGCACGAGAATATGAGAAAACTTGAATTGATAAGGATCAACTAAATTGATTAGGATCGACTAATTACATTTACCGCAACAACAGTGATAAAGTATTTATGAAGATATTGATGGTTATACCTGCAAATAATTCAAGTGATGGTAAACTTACCTATTCTAGTTTAATTAGGAACGAAATCGATGGTTTAATAAGAAAGAATATCGAAATAGATCAGCACTTTCTTACTCATCGTTTTTCTCCCATTAGAATTATTAAGTTTGCTAAAGAAGTGAGGCATAGCTTAATTAATTCAACTCCTGATCTCATTCATGTTCAAACGGGGACAGCAGGATTATTCATGTTGTTTGTCAAGTCAAAAATACCCTGGATATTAACAATAGGGGGGAGTGACATTTTAGGCAATCCAGGAAGAGACCTTATTTGGAAATTTCGAGGATTCATAGCAGGATTTGTAACCACCGTCTGTGCTTCTCAAGCAGATAGAATTATTTGTGTTTCGAAAAACCTAAAAAAAGCTTTACCACAGTTTTTACATAAGAAAATTGTAATTTTACCTAGGGGTGTTGATATTAATCAATTTATACCTATCCCAATAGAGTTAGCAAGACAAAAACTAAAATGGGAATTAGATAAAAATTATGTAGTCTTTGCGTTAACTCGATCAGATTCCGCAGTAAAGAACCTTCCCCTTGCGAGGTCTGTAATTGATTACTATTCAAGCAAATTGAATTCAAATATACATCTTGTACTAATTGAGAATAAAACAAAGGAAGATGTTATTAACATGCTGAACGCTGCCAATGCGCTGTTAGTTACTTCTATACATGAAGGGAGTCCCAATATTGTTAAGGAAGCTATGGCATGCAATCTTCCTATAGTTGCAGTAGATTGTGGAGATATTAAAGAAAGACTTAATGAAGTGAGTCCATCGTTTGTTGTTGCATCATATAATGTGAAAGAAATTTCTTATGCTCTTATGTCAATATTAATTAAGAAAAACAGATCTAATGGTCGTTCTATCCTTATAGAACAGGGCCTTGCTAGAGAGAAAATTATTGAGAAAATGATAGCAATCTATAAATCTTGCTTTTATAAATAAATCAATCATTTGGATTAACGGATTTATCTCTATATAATCATTAGAACTCTAAAATATTATACGCAATAAAAATGGATTGAAATTATTTAGCTCTATTTATCTGTAAAAAAATTGTGTCCCTCAAAGGTAGCGTATAATTCTTAAATGATGGAGCAGTCATTTTTTCTAGCTGAAGGCAACCATTTTTCAATTGTATTTTCGTATAATACTACCCTGAATTAAGACCACTGGTTAAGTTTAAATTTGATAACTCTAAACCAGTGTATTATGAAAGCAAAAGGACAAAAACATTAGCTTCGCTGAGCTCGGGCAGCAAGCTGCCCTCGGTTCAGGAGCCTTTAAGGCCAAAGTAGCCATTGAAGCATTACAGGATCGAGAGACCTTAGCTGAACTTTCTAAAAAATATGGTATACATCCCACCCAGATAACCCGGTGGAAGAAGGAGTTTCTTGAAAGAGCTCCCCAATTATTTGAGAAGACACAGCCATCTGAGAATAATGAAAAGGAAATGTAGAAGATGTTTGCCAAAATTGGTCAGATGGAGATGGAACGTGATTATTTAAAAAAAACTTGAAAAACTGGGTCTGTGAGCGAAAGGCTTCAAATGGTTAACCGAGGAGAAGGATTGAGCGTCCGTCGCCAGTGCAATCTGGTAAGCGTAAGCCGGGGCAGCTTTTATTACAAGCCGCTTGGAGAGACCGAAGAAAATCTCAGGATTATGCGATTGATGGATGAGCATTACCTGAATCATCCCACGGAAGGGGTGCTCCGTGTGTGTGATTTTCTTCTGGCTCTTGGTATTGTGGCTAATCATAAGCGTGTTCGCAGGTTATTAAGGTTAATGGGATTGATGGCCATTTATCCAAAGAAGAACCTGAGCATACTTGGACAGGCAAAGTATGTAAAGCCATATTTGCTGAAGGGTCTTAAAATTGTTCGTCCTGACTAGGTGTGGTGCATTGATATCACGTACATTCCAATGTCCCGGGGCTTTCTTTATCTGACAGCCATTATAGACGTTTACAGCCGTTATGTTGTCGATTGGGGAATAATTCCAACACCCTTGATGCTTCGTGCAGTCTGGAGGTAGTAAAAGAAGCTATTGAGAGTCATGGGAAGCCGGAGATCATTAACTCGGACCAAGGCAGTCAGTTTACATGTCATGAATGGATCGAATTTCTTGAGAAGGAAGAGATAAAAATAAGTATGGATGGCAAAGGCAGGGCTATTGATAACATCTTTATCGAAAGATTCTGGACATCAGTCAAATGGGATTATGTTTACATAAAAGTCCCCGCTGATGGACTTGAACTGTACAGAGGCCTTAAGGATTACATGGATTATTATAACAATCGGCTTTGCGACCAGGGAATTGACCATCAGATCCCGGTAAGTTTGTACAAGAATGTAGCATGATATTAACAGAAATTGGAGATGTTAACAAAAGAAAAAAGTAACCAAAAAAGAAAATGTGTTAATAACCAGAATAACTCTGCGAGTTATTTCC
>JAFGDO010000001.1 GCA_016932045.1 Candidatus Dojkabacteria bacterium
TCCATTCGCATTACTCCCTGTCCCTATCACATCCGTATCTCCTCCGCTTCCAAATGCCGCACTTGTTATATCTGTATTTAGTACTACCGGATAATACTGATTCTTATTAAACGTATTCCTTGCTGTTGTTATACTCGCCCTTCCATATACATCTATCCCTACTCCACTGCTTTCATATAGTGTATCTTGCACTGTAAGACTAGTGCTTGCATTTCCTAGTATATTTGCTCCATTTGCATAGTAAAACTTTGCATAATCAATAGTATTCGTTCCTCCCGTAAATTGTACGTAAGACCAGTCAGCTATAGCTCCACTTGTTGCTCCATCATTATTTGTATCTCCGCCGTAACTGTCGTCTCTGTATGACGTAAATATCACCTCATTCCCACTTGTACCGTTTACATCAAGACTTGCCCCGTTTCTTATATGCAGACGAGCTCCTCCTATAAACTTTATAATTACTCCAGGATCGATTTCAAGCTCATCCCCATTTCCATCAATAGCGTACCCTTGATGAACCATATAAGGAATATTGGTTATACCTGCAAAATCCCTCGAGGGAATCTTACAAAGATCCGAGGGACAATTAGTTATAATATTATTCTGAAAAGCCATCCCAATTGCATTATAACCATTCTTGTCAGTTCCGCTTCCGATTATATCTACATTCGCTCCACTGCCAAGTGTTACACTTATATAGTCAGAATTTATATTAACTGGGTAATACTCCTGTTTATTAAAATTATTTCTTGCAGTCGTAAGACTCCCCTGATAATAAACTGCTATCCCTACTCTGTTTGTCTCAAAAAGAGAGTCATTTATTGTTAGGCTTCCCCCCTCAACTCTTACCCCTATATATGCATAGTAAACCTTCGCATAATCAATAGTTGCAGTTCCATTGGTAAGCACTCGTATCCCCTGCCAAGCACCATAAGTTGTTGAAGTGCTATGCTTAAAAACCACTTCACTGCCGCTTGATCCATTGACATCCAACGTTCCATTATCAATAGTTAAATAATAATTGCCATTGGATTTAACCTCGACACCGGCATCAATTGTAAGTACTGCTCCGTCACTTACGGTAACATTGCCGGTGAGATTATAGGGGCTGTTTGCTGCTGTCCATGTAGTATTTGTAGTTATACTTCCACTAACATCAGTTGCTTGTATAATTCCTAGTTCAACAAGAACTATCCTCAAAATTACAGTGCCCAATGTCAACAGAATCAAAACGCCAAAAATAATGAAATAAGCTTTATTGATCTTTTTTGTTTCCTTGATCGCGTTATCAATAAGCTTTTGTATTGTATTATTTCGCCTCTTGCTCATTATTTTATCGTAATCTTCATCTGAAAATTTCATTTTTTTATAGAATTTTATCATTAGCTACCCGTCGCTCAGATCAACATTACGGCTCATCAGCTTTCTTTAAAGAATTGTTAATGGTGTAAAGGTAATTTTTATATCACCCCTTTGGCAGTTTCTCTATTCTTCGAGGATTTATTTACAATATACATATCATATTACAGAATATGGCATTTATACTGACTTGTCAATCAAAAACGCATGTTGCAGGTATATTTGTATGTAATTGGATTTTCGAGGAATAAAAAAGAAAAAGCAGACTTAGACAGGATCACTTTTCATAATCCTTACTAAGTCTGCTTAATTACTCTTTAACTTCTTTAAACAGTCTGATTTGTCTGATCTCCGCCTCCCTGCATTTGATTTCCGCCTTCAGGCATTCCCTGTGGTTGTGAAGGTCCAATGCTTGTCGGAACCTCCGTCTTTCCGCCACCTGCAGATCCCTTCTTCTTATTTACATATACAGCTAGGCCAACAATCAGTACAACTACTAAGAGAACACCTCCGCCCACATACAGCATAGTTCTATCTGCTTCTTCCTCTTCTTTGGCTGCCGGTTGTGCTGGAGCTGGAGTTGCCGCAACAACTTCAAATACTACCCTATCCTCATACACTACTTCATCATCCATATAAACATCTACATCTCCAAAATACTGACCGATTTCAAGCTCAGGATCGTCAAACATGACCTTTACTGTGCTCGTTGTAAAGGAATCCACCTCCCCTTCAACATCAGTTGTCTCAAGCGATTTCAGAAATTCATCATTTATACTTGAAACATCAAGCATTACTTTGGTCGGAGCTATACTGACATTCCCGTCGTTTCTTATTTCTAACTCAAGTACTAATTTCTGTCCTACTTCAAACACTGAAATTGACGCTTTCATGACTGTCATACTCTTTACTTCCTGATCAGAAACAGTTAAGTCGACTTTTATAGCTACTCCCGGAACAAGGACAACCTGACCTTCCTGATCTTGATCTGCTACCCGGACAGTGATAGTTCCTGTATAGTTTCCGTCTTCTGCGTCATCCGGCACATCAACAGCTACAGTAAATCGGGTGCTTTCCTCGCCCTCAGCCATTGTGAAAGCGTCACTAGGTGTAACTGTAAACCAATCATTGATGCCTTCAACGTTAAGCTCTATCGTGACATCTGCTGCTGACTCGGCTTCTGCTCTTGAGATTAGAAATTCATTCTCATAGTGAGACCCTGCCATTAGAGCATCATTATTAAAGTCAGACGGGGAAACACCAACGGCTAGTACTCCTCTGGCGAAAAGAAATGCTACCATAGCAAATACTGCTGTGAATACTCCCAACTTCAAGAATTTAGTTTTTAAAATACTCATACGGGGCATGATATAAAAATTAAATTAATTAACTAAAATTAGTTCCTACCAAGAGAGATAGATTAAAACCTACCTCTCTTGATATGTTTTTACTATTCAATGCTCAACAAATACCTATTAATTATCAACCGCTAATCTTTACCAAGGAGTCTCACCCTTTACAGCAGTCACATAGTTCATACCTTTATAAATACCAGCAAGCTTTCCTACCGGGACAAAAATACCCCAGTATAGACTTGCCTGTCCAACTGTTGTTGTAGGATTCGCATAAGTTGTCTTTGGACAGTTCAATTCGGCTTCAACATCAGAACCTGTCAGGGCCACCCCACTTCCATAAGCAGTACTTGGGGCTAAAGCATAATGCTGCTGACCGACTACTATACTATCACCGGTACATGAAGGTGTGCTTACATTATCACAGTCCATATCATCGCCTTTCAAGTTTGTATCTAGAACCACATTTCCTGTTCCTGAAACTACTACTGTATCTGCACATGTTGCATCCCCTGTACCTTCCGAGTAAGAACCATAGTTAAGAGTACCAACGTCAAGATCAAGAGCTGTTAGACTATTCACTTCAGTTGGAGTAACCGACTCAGTATTGCCTTGTGCAGTGTCATCGTCTGTTGCCTGCATAGTTGCATACCATTCATCATCTGTCCATGTTGTTCCTGTATCAGTAGGATCTGCATGATAGTAAATCGTATTTACAACTGTGCACTTATATCCTGCAGTTGCATCTGTATTCTCTCTGTCTGTCTTTGTGCCTGTACAAGTCTCAACTCCTGAATCATACACACATGAAAGAAGAGGATAACAGCTGTCTCGATCTTCTTCACCCGCAGCATCGCACGAATCAAATGTACCCCCAGCCGTTGATTTATATAAACTAACCTTCACATTGCCCCCAGTGTTCACATCCTGACAGTTATTGCTGTCAGTAATTATTGCATCTATATATACAGTTTCTGTACTATTTGTAGAACTCTCATCAAGATCTAGACTTCCGCCAGTAACTGTAATAGTTACAGTATTCACAGTCGGAGCTACATTGTTTACTGTAAATGTAGCTGATCTTGTTGCCGGAGTAGATTCTAGATTATGACCGTCATACATATATGGATATACATCATAACTAGCATCCTGTATAACCGCTGGCACAGGATAATTACATTCTAATGTTCCCGGTGATGTAACACCAGTTGATGAACATAGAGTCGTTCCTGTACAACCTCCTGAAGTAGCACCTGCGGTTTTACAAACGTATAGACTTACAGTATCAGCTGTACCACCAGCATCGTCATACTCTGTATACGTTGCCGTAAATGTTGCTGTTCCTCCTGGATTTGCAGAAGGTGAAGTTAGACCATCAAATGTTGGTTTATGGTTTACATAGAATGGTGACTCTGTACCATCTGAAGCAGTACCCTGACTGGCTGCTGAACATGACCCGCCGACAATTGCATCACATGCAAATGCATACCATGCCTCAGTTTCACTATTTCCCGACTGTTGTCCGCCACCGTCTGTTTGCTGAATTGCAGAAGTCGTGCAACTATTAGATGCAGCGCTTGCAGCCGAAGTATCATCTCTGCACCATCTATTTCCTGAACCGCCATTACATTCCGGAGCACTAGTTCCATTGTGTGTTGGTGCATTACCGTTCTTACAAATAATCAGAAACCAGTTATCACCATTATCATCGGAAGCCGTACCCTGGAAAGTAACTGTAGCTCCTACATTAGTCGGAGCTGCAGCAGTTGAGGCTACAGTCTCTCCCATAGCAGAAAAATTTGGAGCTTCATTTGATACACTTACCTGAGTTTCTTTTGGCTCAGCGGCTTGTGTATTTACTCTAAGTTTTGTGATTGCCAAAAACATCAAAACAATCCCCAAAGCTCCTATAGCAAGAATCTTTAGGGCTTTTAATTTGTCTTTGATTAACATAAAAAGGAGTTTTAATAAGTAAAATATTGGATAAATTTGTTGTTTAGCGTAAATTAAATTATTATATACATCATCATCCTAGGTAATAAGAATAGTTTTGTCAAGTGTCATCTGTTGCTTGAATGAAATGATTTAACTAGGTATAATTCTTCTGCTCAAAACAATTGCCAATAAAGAATTGAAGGTGTAGAATAAATAGTTTAGATCCTTATAGAATTCAGAGTCTAATCTTTCGCCAAGCGGGATAACGGTTTGGAAGTTGTTTAAAAAGTAAAAATATTTGTTGCCCTGTAAAAACTCGCTACACTCGGTTCACAGGGCACAAGTCAAACTCGACATTTCATATCACTTCGCTCATGAAATGTAAGTTTGCTATGTAGCCCCATCGTCTAATCCTTCGATAAACTCAGGATTGACGAATTAAAAATAGTATAGTTCTTTACAAAATGAAATAACTCGCCTTGAATGCATTGAAGGGCCCCATCGCCCGCCTGCCCTCACGAACTTGTTCGGGAGCGGGCAGGTCTAACGGTTAGCCTGCCTGCCGGCAGGCAGGGACACCGGGTTTTTCCCGCAAATGTCCATGAGCCGAAAGCGAATGGGAACAGTTGCGAGGATCCCGCAGATCCTGGCGCTATCGTCTAACGGTTAGGACACCGGGTTTTCAACCCGGCAATCCGGGTTCGATTCCCGGTAGCGTCACGTAAAATCTCGTATAATCCCTGTGGGATTTCGACGGGATCACGTGACCCGTCACAGTAAAATCAGCACCTGATGTGAGATGATTTTACATGAGGAAGTGATGAGCAAAGCGAATTTTACGTCCTCACATGGCTCTAGGTGTCATCCTGATAAACTTCTTAATAAAACAAATAAACCCCAGAAGACATAGTTAAAATATTATTATTTTCTTATGTATTACTATGTCTACGTACTGCAAAGCTTAAAAAATGAATATTTCTATATTGGATTCACAACTAATCTCAAGAAGAGAGTTAGTGATCATAACAATGGCAGGAATACCTCAACAAAAAATAGGAAACCTTTAAAACTTATCTATTTTGAAGGCTATTTGAATAAGAAAGATGCTCTGGGTAGAGAAAAGTTTCTAAAATCAGGTAGTGGAATGAGGTATTTGAAGAAACAGATGAGACATTACTTTATGTTATAGATTTAACATTCTGGTTCGATCTGCGAAGCAAGGTTCGTCTGCCCTGAGCACAGTCGAAGGGACTCCCGGTAGCGTCACCAAAAGTTCCTTGACTTCCACACTGATTTTACAAGAATATAGCTGTATCCTTTATACCCTTTGACTTCTATATAATTGGTTGATAGTATGATCTAATAAGCTTATGATTCACTACCTACATGAGAAAACTTCTTTCACAAATTTTTCCCTCGGTTTTTATTTTCTCTTTATTTTTAATAATTCCTTTGTTTTTCCCTCAAAACACTAAAGCGTATGATCAACTCGGAGAAGGGGTCTGTGAGTGCAATTCCTGCAGCGACTGCACATCAGCTCTTGAAGATGATACTAATTGTACGACTACAGTAAGACTTACTGTAGATATTCTTGATGAACAAGCAAGATGCATTGATCACCCTGCTGGTAATGACAAAACCTTCGACTGCCAAAACCATACTATAGATGGAACCGATAATGATATAGGTATTGGAATCAGCGGGACTTCTGGAGGCAATAATATTACGATTCAAAACTGTTTTGTAAATGATTTTCAAGAAGGTATTGTAGTTTACGATGGCTCCACATATGTCATAACTTCTAATACTGTATCTTCCTGTTTATTTGGTATCGGCGCCTATCGAAATAGTAATGTAACTATCTCGGGAAATACTGCAAATCTGAATGATTATTTTGGAATACATACCATTGAAAATACTTTAGCATCAATTACCGGAAATACTGTCACCAATACTACTGCTGAACTAGGTCCGGCATCTTATTATATCAGTCAATATTCCAATGGATCTTGGAAAGGGATTGCAGTTGAACACTTCACAACTCAATATAAGACCAAATCATTCCTTGCTCATGAAGATTCAAACGAGTTGAAACTCAGATTTGTTCAGAAAAATATAGATTTCGGCGATATAGAAAGCATACAGCTTTATGCCTGCGGGACATTTATCAGTCCAAAATATGCACGATATTTAGATACTGGCGAATCTGTTCTTGAAGATATACTCTATAATGATTTAAATGTAGTTGTAGCTCATGAAAAAGAAGTCGAAATCGCTTGGGATATTCCACTGATGTGTTCATACCCGTACATTGTTTCTCTTAATGCAAATGAATATGGGCAAGGACTGCCAATTCAATCCCCGCATTCTCGAGATTCAGAGTTTTACACCTATGAGATAGACTCAAGTCAACACTCAATCAACACGGATGGCGTATTGAATGAAAATGATAAACTGAATATACCTCAATTTATATCTATGTGGGAACCGACTTCAGGTCATCCGAAAGGAAATACCTTTGTTTATATCAGTAATGATAATAAAAATGTATATATATCTTTTGACATAACTTCTGACAATACAAATGAGTATGGGCAGGACTGGATAGAAATTGAGACTTCAGATACAAAAGTGTTTAGAATTGACGACTTCAATGATAAGTACGGGAAATGCGGCTTCGGAACAACTGATAAAGTTGCTTTTAAACATCAAATGTGCGAATTTGCAATTCCAAAAGAAGAATTTCATAACTCCGATATATCATTTAAGGTTAGATATTATGGTACTGGATCAGCTGGTGGAGCAGGAACTGGGATAATCGTTGAAAGCGATAATGCAACTATAAATAATAATGTTGTTACTGATAATGCCACCTATGGTATTTTTATAGATAACTCACTCGGGAACACGATAACTTTGAATACAAACACGGTATGTAATAACTATGATACTGATATCATAGGCACGAATATGGATCCAACCATAACAGGAGATAATAATAAATGCGATACGACTTTTGACTGGAATGATGCGGGAACAACAGGTTGTACTTTTGGATGTGATGATACTCCACCGGTTTTTGTTCAACTTCCGGGAAGCACTGAACTGATCAATATAACTGAAGGACAAGTTATAACTGTAAATCCATATACCATAAAAGTAAAACCTGAGGATGATGAAAGCGGGATCAATAAAGTCGAGATATATATCGATGATGTTTTAATTTGCACTATAACAACACCGGATGCAAATGGGGTATACTCATGCAATTGGGACACCTCAAAGTATCATTCAACTGTACGTGCCGTAGCTTATAATAACAATAATCTTACAGCACAGATTACAAGGACAGCAAATGTCGCACTTTCGGAAACAGGACAAAATATTCTCCTAGGCTTAGTATTCGGTTTACTATTAGTTATCGGGACAATCTTAACGAATAGGATAATCCACCAGAAGAAATTACTATAAGAATTAATGCTTTCTGAATGTTCTTTTGAAGGAAAACTTGCTATTTCTATTTCCAAAGTGTATACGAAAGATAGTGTTAACCTTTTTTGTTACTGCGTTTTTTCCTTATGAAAATTAAGAATATTAAAGCTAGGATAACAATAGCAACAACAAATATGCAAAGTACAGATATACAGCAAATTATGAAACCAGAGGCGGAATCACTAGTATCTCCACCCGTCTTATTACTTATTATATCCAAGATATTATCATCATCAGAAGATAAAATTGATGATGAAAAACACGAACACCCCGGAAATGGCGTCTGCATCTCATTACTTGAACACTTTTGCAGACACTTCTCATCCTCAAGCCCACTTGTCCACCAAAGGCCGTCCTCCCTATAATCATATGGAGTTATATTGCTTTCGTCAAAATCATATTTTGTAAAAGTAAACTGTTCACCTGAACGGACCGTAATTAAATTCCCAGTTTTATTATCAATCTCAACTTCTCCTTCCAGCACCTTATAAGTATATTCATCACCACTATGTTCAAAGATAAACTCACTTCTTGACCCAGCTACATTATCGAGTGAATCTTCTTCGCCTTTGGTAAGCTCTCTGTATCTTTCACCGCTCATCAGCCGGGTATATTCTCCCTCATTAATTAAAAACATATTTTTAGCGTTTATCCAGAGTTTTTCAACATTACTCAATTCAACATAGTATTTACGCTGCAATATATATGAAGAGAATTCAGTAAATTCACGTAACTGTCCATTTGGAAATAGTATCTCCACGTACTGATCCTCAGCTACCATGATCATATCTCCTTCATATATAAACGAGCCGACTTCAACTTCGATATATTCACTAGATCCATAGCGTTTGACTTCAAGTTTTCCCGGGACGTCTTTATGCTCTCTATCAAAAGCATATACATAACCAGAAGCGCCACTTTCATAAAGAACTCTTTCAATGCACTTTCGATCGTAACGGCAGTCTTCACTTACATATGGACAGTAACACGTACATTCTTCTCCTTGAGGACAATTACAGGAGATGAACTTTTGAGCCGCGTCATCGAAATACCCAACACAGTTTTTTGTACAAGGTGTCTTGCCACAAAGGTAGCAGTCACTAGCTCCCTTAGGACAATCCTCAGCTTTAACCGGGAAATGAATAAAAAGTAAAGATGAAACTATAAATAATAATGAAAATATTATTTTTTTATTCATTATTTTAAACTTAAAATAAAGTTACTAGTAATATCAGTATAATCCATAGAATTAGGAATGACAACTGTATTGATTGCGGAAAGCTTTTTTACTGGGGTACAAACTGAAGGTTAAACGACCGCTACATCCATGAAGCCGATTTTGTGATCAGTAACTATGAAGAGATCATCCCGCCAGCCTCGAAATACCGCTGACAACCTACTAAACTACATTTACTTCAAGTTCGAATATATGTTACATTATGTCTGGAATGAAACATAATCGGCCCTGGTATAAAATTCTCATAATCATCTGTATGTTAATTTCCTTCATACTAGTTGCAGTTACTGGGACCATCAAATCAAAAGGGCTACTGCAACCACTTCACATTCCTTACGACTCCATCCCTTTGAATGTGATTTCATCTATCCACGACATTACTGGCCCACTGTTTTTAATTCTCGTCTTATTACATCTAATAATTCAAAGACATTGGTTCATAGCCCTTTTCAAAATTATTTCCAATCCGAAATCGCTAAAAAACATACTACTTTTTATCTTAGGAGTGATCATAATGGCATTGCTATTCCTTATATATAATTCTCTTTCTGGAAGATTCCGGTCATCAGAGGAGATAAAAGAACTTGAGTCAATTGAGATAAAAGAATACGAAGGAGAAGATCTTTCGTCAATTACGGATTTTAGGGAAAATTCCATTAAAGGTCCTCAATATATAGATAGAAATACTTACAAACTTAAAATACACGGATTAACAGAAAATGAATTAAATCTTTCTTATGGTGAGGTTCTAGAATTTGATTCCTACAAAAAGGTAGTAACCTTACATTGCGTAGAAGGCTGGAGTACGAAAATACTTTGGGAAGGCATTCTTCTTAAAGATCTTTTTGAAGACGCAAAAGTAAAACAAAATGCAAACACTGTTATATTTCGAGCTTATGACGGCTACTCCACTTCTCTTCCGCTTGATTTTATTTCGGACAACGACATCCTGCTTGCCTGTAAGATGAACAACGTCGAACTCCCCACAGAAAGAGGTTTTCCATTCCAGGTTGTTGCTGAGTCAAAATGGGGATACAAGTGGGTTAAATGGGTAACCGAAATAGAACTTTCAGATGATGAGGATTACAAAGGATACTGGGAAAATGCAGGTTATAATCAAGACGCAGACATAGAGGGTCCTATTTTTGAAGATAAATAATATGAATCAAGATAAAATCAAAGAAAAATACAAAAAGGAATTAACACAAGACCAATATAATATATGTTTCCTCAAGGGCACAGAAAAACCTGGAAGTGGAAAATACAACAAACACTTTAAAAAAGGAGTTTACAAATGTGTAGTATGTGGTCAAGAACTATTTAGCTCAGATACTAAATTTGATTCAAAAACAGGATGGCCAAGTTTTTTTGAACCAGTTAATAAAAAAGCGGTTGAATATAAAAAGGATTCATCTCTAGGATTGGAGAGAACGGAAGTCGTATGTTCAAATTGTAAAGCCCACCTTGGCCACGTATTCGACGATGGACCCGAACCTAGCGGAAAACGATTCTGCATAAATTCATTGGCATTAAATTTCAAAAAGGAACCATTTTTTTAACTTTATTTTATTTTTTACATATAAATATGAAAAAGGTCATCATCATAGTTGTAGTGTTGCTTGTTGTAGGCTTTGCAGTGTTTTATGTATTGCAACAACAGAAAGAGGAAGAACAAAGCGACACAAAGACTACTCAAAATCAGGAAACTCAAGAGGAAGAATCCGAGGATACTACTACAGACGGATACATGGATGTATCTGCCAAAGAGGCCGAGGACCTCATTCAAGATAATCCTGATCTAATCATCATCGATGTGTCACCTAACTACGACGAAGGACACCTTCCTGGTGCAGTTAACTATTATGTAGGGGACGGAAGCCTTGATCGAGCGATACCAACGCTTGATAAGAATAGTAAATACCTTGTTTACTGCCACGTTGATAGTGCTTCAATTTCTGGAGCAAATATCCTGATCAGTGCAGGATTTACAAATGTTTATAGACTTGAAGGCAACTACCAAGCCTGGGTAGATGCAGGTTATGATATCGAAAAATAGAATTATTTACTTATCTGAACTAGTAGAGCCAGAAGAATAATACATTCAATTTACTTTTATTCCTTCTTCGGGTTCAAACTCTATAAATTCTATCTTTCCTTTAAATCTTTTTTCGTAGGCTCGCTTCATGTCCTGTTTGAACGATTCAAGACTGCAGCGTTTTACTAAAGCTAAAGCAATGGCCGAAAAGCCTCCACCCATATTCCTTATCCCAACCACTCCTCCCTGTTTTTTCCCAAATTGATAAAGGAATGTTAGCTCCGGGGTCTTGTCGTCTAAGTTGTATAATTTAAGTGCACTTAATCCTGACTGTGTGAGCAGCTTTCCGAATCTGTCAATCTGATCTTTCTCCAGTGCTTCAACTGATTCCAAAACCCTATCGTTTTCATACACTACATGCTCTACTCTTCTTGCCATAGTAGGGTTAAATAGCTTGAGTTTACTTTTGTATTTCCTAAAATCTGAAACTGAAACATCTCGAAGGCTGGTTATTTTTCTATCTAAGGTTTCTTTCCAAAAAGGAATACTATCTTCACACATTTGTCTTCTTTCAGGATAGCCACTTTTTCCAAGCTGCCTTTTTACACTCTTATCAACAAGGATGACAAAAACAACATCGTGTTTCTCAAGACTTGAAGGAATTAGCTTAACACTCGATACTGGTAAATCTCCTTTTGACCTAAAATCCATCAGAACAAATTTTTTCCTCTTGGCAAAAGATATTGTTCCTTGATCAAGAAATCCGCATGGAGATTTTACATATTGATTCTCGGCATTCTGACAGATTAATGCTATCTTATATGGATCAATTTTTCTCTTGCACAAACTCAAAAGACCATATGCCATGGCAAGTTCAAATGCAGCTGAACTTGAGACTCCACCTGATGTTGGAACATCACTATCAATCAATATATCAGCTCCTTTAATTTTGTATCTATTCTTAAGCAAATGTACGACAACACCTTTTGCATAATCAGCCCAATCATTCTTCGTGCTTCTTCTTATGTTTTCTTGTATTTTAAATGTGATAGGGGCCTTTGTTGGATAATTTAAAGAATAGATCCTGACGAGTTTATCCTTCCTCTTTCTAAATGCAGCAATTAATGTTCTTGAAATAGCACATGAGAGTGCAAATCCCTGATTATAGTCAGTATGATTGCCGATGATTTCAGCTCTGCCAGGGGAAGAAACAATTAAATCCGGATAGATTTTGTAGATCTTATGAAATTTAGAATCTATCTCGTACGCTTTCTCTTTATTGAGATCATTTAACTTTTTCATATATATATAATGAATATAATAATAAATGATTTCAACAATTATACTAGGATAAGCTTTTTTATTGAAGCAGAGATGTATACAAAAAAGCCAATAGTAAAACTTGACAAAATTAACAAGAGTATTACAATAACTATTGAAATAGTTTAACGAAATTCTGCTCGTTATTTTACATATAAATTAACTACAATGGACAAAAAAGCACTATATATATTTGGAATTCTTATTATTGTATTTTTTTTGCTTAGCATGGAATTCTTTCTTGTTAGAGAGTTTGCCTGTCCAGAATCTAAATTGGAAGACAAAGAAGTTACTATTCAAGAAAGTGAAGCCCCTAGAGCTCAGGCAATGATGATTCTTATAGAATTCCAGCAGACTGATGGTCTGGTTAACATGGTCAATGACATGAAAGAACAGGATATTTATGGCCTACTAATGGTTACTCCAGAATTTGTTGAGGCAAATGCAGAAACAATTAAAAAGGTACTCGAAGTAGGAAACATTGAAATAGTGCCTACACATGTTAAAGAACCTTTGTGGGATATTCCATATGATAAACAATACGATATCATCTCAGATATGGTTGAGCGTATAGAATCAGCAGTTGGCATAGAGGCAAGAATCATAAGCTCTAGATATATGGCATCAGATGAAAATACTATAAAGGTAGCAGAAAAATTAGGAATTGAGTACGTAATGGCAAGAGGAACAACAGAACTTGCGATGACAGTTTATAAACCGGAGGAATATGACGTGAAAGTTCTATCGGTTTCAAATATTGATACTCCTGAGTTCAAATATGGAAGCTTATGTGATTATAGCTACTATGAGAGAGCCGGCAATCCCGAGGATATGCTCGAGGACCTTCAAAGAGCAGCCGAAGAAGAGAAATTCTTTGGAGTTTCTCATACATATATAGGCGGGTACAAAGAAAGATGGAATGACATGTGGCATGAATTTTGGAATAATGATCAAGTCGATTGGGTAGAGCTTGATACAATATCTAATGTCGATAAGAACCTGCCGATGTGGCAAATACCAATAAACAAGAATGCACCATATACGCCTGAGAAAATCAGACCGTTAATACCTTATGAAGAGGAAGAGAATGTAGATAATCCTTGTACTGTCGAAGACTTGTAAAAAGAGATTAAATGAAAAATAAATATATATCCATTACAATAATATCTATATTAATGATCACAGGTGCAGGTCTAGCCTCATATTTCATTTTCAGTAATCAAAATAAAACTGAAACCTATACAGCTTCAACAAGCACTGTATCTACTACTACACAAGATAATGATACACAAAACAATATTACAGACTCGGAAGGAAATGATGCCCAAACTGCTAGTGAACAAACAATAGTAATGTATCATAACGGCACAGGCCCCATGTGTATTGAAGCTTTAGATTTCTTTGAAGAACAGGGAATTGAATTCAAGGAGCATCTCAATACAGAAGAAGGCTTTAAAGATTTACTAAGTTCAGAAAAAGAAAGGTTTAATGGCGTAAGCGAAGGAGTCTCAGATTCTTTTGGATACTACCCAATTATCATAATTGAAACCAGAGCTTTTTCAGGTTTTGACGATAATGTTAAGAGTGAGATTCTATCAATATTAAATGCAGCCCCTGCTGAATCCTAAAACAACTTTGTAAAAATATTGAGCAGATTATAAACAAGAAATGCCATCACCCAAGCAACTGCAAATGAGGTAACAATCCTGGCAATCAAAAACTTCCAACTCTTAACCTCATTCTTTATAGCTGAACAGGTTGCTATACACGGTGTATAGAGATTTGCAAAAACGAGAAATGAAATTGCCTGAAAGGGAGTGAGGGCTCTAAGTAATGCATTTTGCAAACCTCCTTCGCCTACACCAAATAGTACGCCAAAAAGCCCAATGAATATCTCCTTTGCTAAGAAACCAAAGATAAGCGAAACAGAAAATTCCCAAAAACCAAAACCCAGGGGATTAAATAAAAGAATGATAGAGTTACCGATTTGCCCAAGCAGACTGTCGCTTGAACCATACTCAACCCCAAGCGGAAAACTTGAAAGAAACCATATTCCGATGATTGCTAGAAATATGATAGAACCTGCCTTTTTGATAAATAAAACTGTCTGAGCCCAGGATCTTTTTAGAATATTTTTTATAACTGGCTTTCTATACGGTGGTAGTTCAAGTAATAAAGTTGTATCACCTGTTTTATAAACAAATTTTGAAAGTATAACACCAACGACTAACCCGACTAAAATGTTCAATAAATACAAAATAGTAACAACAGAAATACCGATACTGGGAAAAAATGTTATTGCCAAATATATATTTAAAGGCAAACAAGCACTACATGGTATAAAGGGAACAAGAAACATAGCTATCAATTTTTCTTTTTTATTATGGATTGTACGAGTTGCAAGTACAGCAGAAACGTTACATCCGAAACCAAGTATTAATGGTATAAATGATCGACCTGAGATTCCAATTTTTTCAAACAGTCGATCAACAAGAACAACCGTACGAGATAAATATCCCGTATCCTCAAACAGGTATATAAAAATATAGAAAATTAGAATTATGGGTGTAAAAGAAAGTACTGCTCCCAATCCTCCTATGACCCCATCCGTTATGAAGGATCTCAAAATAGGTGAAGGATTAAGAGAAGTGATTATTTCTCCAATCAGAGAAAACAGGTATTCCACTCCATCAACAAGAGGTAAAGAAATCTTAAAAGTCGCAAGAAACATTAGATACATTAATAAAAGAAGAATTGGAAAGGCTGTAAACTTATTTAGAAAGATCGAATCGATCTTATACAAAATTCTTTCTGATTTTGTCTTTACAAGTGGAGTTATACTCTCATTTAGAAATTGCCGAGCTTTCTTGTGATTTATTTCTTTATCCGGTTTTAGAAATTTGTGAATATACTTGGGGACTTTATAATCTTTTTTACTGATTCTTACGATTTTGTCGATAAGCTCACATTTATTCTCACCTGTATGCGCCTCAATATTTACTATAGGAATTTTAAGTATCTTCTCAATCTTCTGATATTCAATTTTTACACCCCTTCTTTTAGCCTCTTTATTGAAATTGAATGCTAGTAATAATTTCTTCCCGAGCACAAGAAGTTCCATAGTCAAAAACAAATTCCTTACGAGCGTATTAACATCTACAATTTGAACTACGATATCTAACTCTCTACTTAACATGAAATTCCTAGCTATTTCTTCCTCTTCTGAAAATGGTGCTATACTGTAAATTCCTGGCAAATCAACAAATCTGATTTCTTTTCCCTTATAATTTACTTTTCCCTCGCATTTTTGCACAGTCTTCCCCGGCCAGTTCCCAACGTGATATGATGCCCCAGTTAAACAATTTAAAAGAGAGGTTTTTCCTGTATTTGGATTTCCAATGAGACCAACAACAATTGTTTTAGTTTTAATATTATTCACCTTCTACCTTTATCTCGATCTTCTGAGCTAAATTATTCCTTACAGCAATATATGTATTCATTATCTCATAAATTTTTGGACTTCTCATTGGCGATTCCCTTGTCATTATAATGTCAACTCCCTCAATCAACCCCATACTATGAAGTCTCTCCCTAATGCTGTGAGGTAAATTTATTTTAACGACTTTTGCTTTTTGATTGCTTTTTAACTCATTTAGATTCATAATCTTTCCATAAGCTTATTATAAATCTTTTGAATTTCATCACAAGCTTTTATATTACTTTCCACAACAGGCCTCAACTCCACAATACTTTTAACAACTTTTTTATCATATGAAATACTTCCCAGATAATTTTCATCTGCAAACTTCTTAATCTTTACTGAGATCTGTTTATTTAAATCACATTTATTTAAAACTATCCCGTAAGGAATTTCAAAATGTGTTACTACTGATAAAACTCTCTTAAGATCGGAAAAAGATGAAAGTGAAGGTTCAGCAACAGCTATTATGTAATCAGATCCCTTTATAGAAGCTATGATCGGACAGCCAATACCAGCTGCTGCATCTTGAATAATAATCGAATGCTTTTCCTGAATTTGTTTCGCATAAGTTCTGATCTCTACAACTGCTTCTCCTGATTCGGCTTCCCCAGGTTTTATCTGTCCCTGTATTACTGGAAATCCCCATTTTGTATCAAATCTGGTCAACAAACAGTTTTTTACAGGTTTAAGCTTTATTGCATTGAATGGACAGACTATCTCGCACAAACCGCAACCTTCGCATTTATAGGATACTAGTCGTACCTCTTTCTTTTTGCTCAGTTCTAAGGCTTGGAAATTGCAAGCTGATATGCAAGCACCGCACCTTTTACATTTAGTCTTGTCAATAAAGGGTTTACTTGTTGTGCTAATTTCTTTGGAGAACTTTGCATTCTGGGGATTAGAAGTATCTATGCCCAGCCATAAAGCAAGATTTGGCGCGTCAACATCACAATCTATAGCTACAAGTTCATTATTTTTTGAAAAAAGAATGGCAAGAGACGATGCCAGTATACTCTTACCAACACCACCCTTTCCTGAAACAACGGTAATTCGCATTTCAAATTTATTTTAAATTATCTTCTGCCCCGGACCCTAACCCCTCTTCTACGTAAGGCTCTTTTAGCATTTTTCCCTATATTCCCGGCTACAACTTCGTCAGCTCCAATAGCTTTAGCAAATCTAACTCCATGCCCTCTTCCTATTCTATAATACGGATTCTTTATCTTTTTGCTCAACTTTACCTTTCCTTTCAACTTATCCTCAACTAAATACTCCGGAGCACCAAAGTCATCCACTTGCTTATCTTCTCTATAGGGATAGATAGTCCGCCTTCCTTTTTTCCTAATATCAATACTCGGATAAATTTTATTCCCATGCTCAAAAAACTTTTGTACTTTACCTTCTCTTGACATACGAAATCTCTCATCTGTTCCTTTTACTTGAATTACAACATGTTCTACACTATTTATCTTCTGAATTATTAGCGATTGTAAATCAGAAATAATTTGATCCGCTTTCCCTACCTTTACTTCAGATGGAAGAGTAATGGTCAATTCAACAAATATCCTAGCACCTACTTTTCTTGATTTAATCTCAGTTAAATTCACCTGTTGTTTTTCGCATATTTTTCTGATCTGATTTTCCACTTCCAGATCAGCAACATCAAGCACGCCCTCTATCACTTCCTTGCCTAATGGTATTAAGGATAGAATTATATAAATTCCTAAAACCAACGCTACTATACTATCAAGTGCAGGTATATATCTTGCAAAAATAATTCCTAAAAGTACTCCAATAGACGAAAAAACATCTATCTGAGAATGCTTCCCATCTGTTACTAGAGAGACACTATTCTCTGCCTTACCAGTTTTTATTTTTAAATATGACATAATTCCACACACAACCGAAGAAAAAGCCATTATCCCAAAGGCCAAGACATTTACCTGTAGATCAAAATTCTTCTCTAGAAGGCTAACTATTGCATCATAAATAATAGTCATACTTGAAATCAGAACCATTAGAAAAACTAGTAAACTTGAGACTGTTTCAGTTCGATAAAGTCCGTAGGGAAATTTTTTTGTTGGAGGTTTCTCTGATAATTTTACCCCTAGAAATACCAAAAAAGATGATAATATATCTGATAGAGAATCAATTCCCGAGGCAATTATTGAATTACTTTTTGCTACTAATCCTATACCTATCTTGGATACAGTTAACAACACATTTACAAATGTACTTAGTATAGAGACTTGTTTCCTATTCACAACGAAAAAAAATTAATTAATCTAATAGATGTATTAAAGACTCATTATGCAAAAAATTCCCGGATGAATAATCTTTTGCTAACACTTTATTGTAAAGTATTCTTACACTTATCTGCGTTTTATTTTCTCTTGCAATATTTATAATTTTTTTCATATCTCCAACGTCATATTGATTTGCTACAACTTCGCTTCTGATTTTCATAACTTTTAAAACTTTTAATATTATATTTAGATCGTGTGCACCAACAGGTGTCGGTTCTGTAACGGCATACGCTTTCTCAACACCTTCTAAAGCTGCCATTACCGTACAATGCGAACCTGCTGCTGTATCATAAATTATCAAATCAAAATTATGCATCATGGTTTCAACAAATTGTTTTGTTTCCTTTACTACAGGACTCGTTTCTCTTATTCCTGGTTTACTTATACCTGTTACTAAAGTAAAATTATTCTTGATTTCATTTAAATATATCTCCCCATTCTCTACTTTTTTCTTTATTATTGCCTTTTCTGGACATATTGTCCAACATACACCGCAAGAGGAGCACAGCTCTTCGTTTATTTGCGGGAATTTCCCTTTAGGTTGGAATATTGCATTTGATCTACAGCTTTTCACACACATGCCACACTTGGTGCACTTGCTTTTCAATATTTCCGGATAATATGTGTAAGTCTTCTTTAAAGAATCTTCTAGTTTCTTAATACCAAGAATGATATAGTCATTAGGACACTCAACATCACAATCAACTAAAAGTACTTTTTTTCTCCTAGAAATTTCCTTAAGTGCAAATAGGATAGAAAAGGTAGATTTTCCTGTTCCTCCTTTCCCCCCGGTAACTGCTATTTTTTTCACTTTTGAATATCTTTAAGAATATCTTTTATAGTTTGATTTTTTACTAACTCTATTTTGATGTTTCCTTGTGTGACTGCCTGTTGTGTATTGGGACCAATATTTACACAATACACTTTTTCCACTTTATTATCTAGAAGAGTCTGTGCCGCAGCAATTCCTGCCCCACGTTGCTGAGAAGCTCCCGGATTTTCTATAAATGTAAGATTCTCAGCTAAAGTGTCATATACAGCAAAGAAATTACACCTGCCAAAAACCTCAGACACCTCTGCATTCTCGCCTTTTTCGTCAACACAAATAGCTAATTTCATAACTTTAACAGTAAAAAGTTAAATAAAGATTACAATAAACCAACTAACATTGCTATGCCTAAACAAGCAATTATTAAACCAGCAACTAAATGTAGTATTCTAATCTTTTTATCCTTCCACTCAGATATATCTTCTACCTTTGAAATACCAAAATAGACAATACAAGTAATGAGCAACATAGGGGAAATAAAAATAAGATTGTATATAATAAGATGTGGTATGGATTTTAATGTATCCTCAAATGATAACATACCGCCTAAGATTATATATGGGCCTATCGTACATGGAAGAAGAAACAAAGTGACGAATAAACCCACACCAAATGCCCCATTAGGCGAAGTGATACCTTCTATAATCTTTTTGATCTTAGGTCTTAAAGACATCGGCATTTCTGTACCCAAGCTCCCCGGCTTATAACTTAGAAAATCTTTAATCTGCAAAACACCAAGAATAATTGCCATAATCCCAAAGAATTTGTAAAGGATCAGCCTTATATTTGTGATAGCTTGAACAATCTTAAAGAATCGAATAATCACTAATCCATATACCATGTACATTATAAAAACTGAAAATGAAAAGGCTAATCCTGCAAGTATGATATTTTTCTTATTCTTTGGATTATAAGAAATAATGGCTATCAGCATCATAGTTAAGACAGCAAGAGCGCATGGATTTACAGCATCAACCGCAGCAAGTGAAATAGTCTTTCCTAACAATACTTTTGTCTGTTCAATTTCTCCGCTTGAATTATTTTCTTCTTGTTCATTGCTAATTTCAACACTTTCACCTTTAACCGAAGGTCCGTTCCACTGCAATATCCAGCCTTCAACCTTTGCAGCATTATCAAAATGAACAGATGAGCCTGAAAGTTGCACATCTTGCTCCTCAATTATTTGAATACTATTCTGTTCAAAAAGTCCATTTATATCTACACCTGAAATGAATTCTTTAATTATTTCGTTACTTCCATTTTGATTCTGCTCTGTCTTAATTGCTACTCTATCTTTTGTCCAAACTTTCGGCTTACCAGAAAGATCCGAAATATTTCCGATTGAAACACTTGATCCATCGCTTAAGGGTAATTTATTTCCAGCATGATTTTCATATTCCTCTCTAAAAGACGATAAAATCGGTTTATCACCAACAATATTTTTATCTTTATCGAAAATAACAAGAGGAATATGATATCCACAATTATAGTTTGTATTGTATTCATCTATGAATATAGCATTTTGACTTTCCTGATAAACTTCATATTCAACAACGACAAGATCCGGATACTCATGCAGCCAGTCTTTTAGTAATATAGAATCAACCTTAGCACAATGCGGGCAGCCAATACCCGTAAAATAAACTACAAAGGTAGGCTCATTAACTTGAGCTGAAACATTAGTTATAGAAATAAATGCAAATATAACTATTGTGAGAGGGATAAGAAAAGTTCTTTTTATTAATTCCTTGAACTTATCAATTATTCTTTTCATAAGATAACAGACACTTCAAAATCTTTAATATTTTTGGTCTTTGACTTTTTCTAATAGAATATTTTATATGCAGTCCAATTTTTCTGCTTTTTAAAATGCCTAAATCTGTCAATACCTTTAAGTGATGGGATATCAAATTATTTGGAATATCTAGTTTCTCTACCAACTCACAAGCACATGTTTCCCTTTTGCTTAATATAAACAGAATCTTCACTCTATTCAACTGAAGCAACTTTTTAATCCTTTTGATATTTTTATCTAGACTCTCTGCTATCATTTTTTTTACAAATAGATTTTTAAGTATTTCAATTACGATTGAAATACTATCATTTTTAATTTACTTCGTCAAGAAAAGCAGTCTTCCTTAAGAATCAAAACATAGAAAGCAATTATCTTAAATGGCTACTTATTTGATATAAGAAAGAATAATTAGTACTTAATGCAGATTAAACGAAAGGCATATAAATCACTCTTTACTACTACTACCATATTTTGATATCCTACATAATAATTTCTTTTCCTTTTATTTTCTTCCTAATGAAAAATAGTATTTTGAAATACTTTATAAAGAAAAAAGGAGATATATTCTCAATTTTACTTTTTCTGTTAATCATTTTTTTAGCCTGGGTATTCATACCTAAAATTCCTCTTTTGAAAAGAGAAGGACAGGTAGTCAAATATATTGACCCCATCTATGTAACTGTTGCAGATGTAAAACAAAACACAGTAACTGAAATTGACGTTAAACAAAATGAAATTGAAATGCTAGAAGATACAATTGGTTTCTATCTACCAAATGGAGAATACAGAGAGATAACTCTTTCCCACCTTTCAGATGACTATAGAGTTAGAGAGGGAGATCATATAATAGTCTATTCTTTTGATGATCAAACTTACTTCTACCATGATATAAATAGAGTTTATTACTTAAAGTATTTAATAATATTATTTATTATTATTGTAGCGTTAATCGGAGGCATCCTTGGTGTAAAAGCATTATTATCCCTTGGTTTTTCATGCGTAATTTTGATCCTTGGACTCATACCCCTTCTGGAAAAAGGATATGATCCCATTCTTGTTATTATTGGAATAGGATTTCTCATAATTTCCTCGTCTTTATTCTTTTTATACGGATTTAAAAAGAGGACTCTTATCGCACTACTAGGTACTTCAATAGGATTATTCTTATCATCACTACTTAGCCTGCTTTATGTTGACCTACTTAGACTGACAGGCATTCAGGACGAAATCGACAGCTTTTTATACAGCTATTCTCCAGTAAATTTTAATATGAAAAATTTACTGACAGGAAGTTTTATACTTGGAACACTCGGGGTTATAGATGATGTAACAATCAGCCAGGTGATAACTGTAGAAGAGATCTACAATAATGCTAAAAACATCTCGACCAAGGAGTTGTTTCTTTCTGCCATGAAAATTGGCAGGAGTCATATTGCCTCAATGGTCAATACACTTTTTCTTGCTTATTTTTCCGTTTCGTTATCGCTTATACTTGTTGTTTCGATGCAGAACTGGGATATCAATTTACTTCTCAACAAACGTTTTATAGCAACAGAAATAGTCAGAACCTTGGTAGGAAGCATGGGTTTAGTTGTTTCTGTCCCAATAACCACTTATCTCTCGTGCATAGCACCCAAAAAGACAATTCTAAAAAAACCAACAAAATATTTGTTGAAGCTTTTCCAGAAAGCTTAGTTTGAAATCCTCACTCTTCCCTTTTCGATTCCGATATGATTATTAAGATTGATAATTTAAATATTAAGGTTATCAATCAGTTTGTTTTTTATATTCTTTGCAGATATGATCTAACTAATAAGCTTAAATAATCTAAGTCCATGAAAACGAAAAAGTTTACAATTCTTCACTCGAATGATATGCACGGTGACTTTCTTGCAGAGGTGCAAAAAAGTGCTAAAGGTAAAAAAAGTAAACTCATCGGTGGGTTAGCATTGCTATCAGGCTACATCAATAAAGTTAGGAAAGAAGAAGAGAATGTATTATATGTAATTTCCGGAGATATGCTGCAGGGTTCGATCATCGACTCGGAATACAAAGGAATATCAACAATTGAAATCATGAACTATCTAGCCCCTGATGTTGTTGCACTCGGCAATCATGAGTTTGATTACGGCCTACCTCACCTGCTCTTTCTTGAAAGAGTTGCAAATTTCCCGATTGTAAATGCAAATCTTTATATAAAAAAATACAACAAACGTCTGATGATACCCTATCTGATTATAAAAAAGGCTGGATTTGAAATCATGTTTACAGGGATAATTACTGAAAAGGTCATGGACAGTATAAAACTTGACGAACTTGTCGGCAGCTTTATAACTCTTGAAGAAGCAAGTGCTGAAACAGGAAAGATCTGTAACGCATATAAGAACGATGATATAGATCTAACAATTTTGCTAACCCATATCGGTCTTGAGTCAGATATCAAGCTAGCAAGGCTACTAAAAAAAGAATGGGGCGTTGATATGATTATCGGCGGACATTCTCATTCCATTCTTGATAATCCAAAGAAAGTTAACAATATCTTGATCACACAGGCTGGTGTAGGGACCGATCAAATAGGACGATTCGATATCACAGTTGACGACGATACGAATAGTATTATTAAATACAATTGGAAGCTTATACCTATAAATGAAAAGCTTGCAAAGCCCGACAAAAAACTAGAGGAATTCATTGAAAAATTTAAGAAAAAAGTCGACAGAAAATACAACACAATTGTTTGCAAACTTGCAAAGAAGCTAACACATCCGAAAAGAGAAACAGAAACTGCACTTGGGAATTTAATAGCTGACTCATTTGTTGATTCAGCACAGTGTGATGTCATGCTTGTTGGGAGCGGATCTATCCGGTTAAAAAATCTTGGACCACTGGTAACTCTCAAGGATCTACTTGCCTGTTTTCCCTTTGATGATTCTTTATCAAGATTTTCAATAAGCGGGTCTAGATTAATAAAAATGTTCAATCACATCATGAGGAAAGAAAACAGAAACAGCGAAGGCGAATGTTACCAGGTAAACGGATCTATCCGTGCCGTGTATAGTGATTCTACAAAAAGCCTCAAATCTCTAACTATAAACGGTGTCAAAGTAACAAGTACTAATTTTTATACAATATGCCTTCAGGGTTATCATATAAAGAATTCTAAAGAATATTTAAACATGACAAGTGAAGAACTCACCGAATCAAAAGAGTCGAAAGTTGTAACCACATCCGCACAAGAAGTTTTAGAGGAATTTCTCAGAAATAATCAGAATATTAAAAGAGAAGTAGAAGGCCGACTTGTCTTTAAAAGGTAAGAGACACTATCTAGGATCGTAACACTATAGCTGCATTTGAGTATCATATACTTCTTCAACCCACCATCCTTGAAAAACCTGCAACGGTAATTTACCAGCACACGCCAACCTGACAGCATGAGGAATCGGCACCCACATCCAATCTTTATGTTTTCCCGGCTCGCTTCTCTCAGGATCAATTTCTCCAGTACTTTCGTCCCAGTAAGTAAAGAAACAAGTTACTCTTGCTAATCCTTTACTAACAAATAACGCGAAAGGATATCGGGCGGCTTCAATTAGATAATCAAATTTAACAGTGAGCCCAGTTTCTTCTCTTAATTCTCTTAACGCACATCCTTCCGGATCCTCACCTGATTCCAAAGTTCCTCCGGGGAATGTAAGCTGCCCAGCATTTGGACCAAGTAATCTTTCTGCAATTAAGATACAAGGCTGAGAATTGATATACCTAACCATTATAACAAGTGCTACTTCTGTTGATACTTGTATCTCTGGCAGTGGAAGTTCTGTTTGTACCATGTTGTCGTGGATAGTTTAGCTTTTATACTTTTAATTTTACCAAAATCAAAGCTTAAAATGGAGATAAACACATCTAGTAATATAATTCTAGGCAGTTTGTGTTGAAAATAGCTTATTTTTTAGAAAGCTTGAGAATGCTTTCACTTCCGGAGAATTTATAGTCATTCCGGGGAATCTATTCATTTCCAATAAATAAGGTTTACTGGTCACTCTATCGATCACAATATCTGCTCTCCCCCACTCCAGGTCTAAAAGCCGACATGCATCCACTGCGATTCTTTTTACCTCTGAACTTACATCTTTTATATCCTGGAAAACCTCTTTTGCCCCCCAGCACGCATTATTTCTGAATTCGCTTTTTGATCTATAGCTTTTCTCGGCAGATATAACCTCACCATTTGAAACTAATATTCCCCAGTCGTAATCGTTTGGGATAAATTGCTGAAAAATAAAACCTTTGTTTTCGGGCAACTTATCAAGTATATTTACCAACTCTTCCTTTGAATGAATTAAGTGGCTATTCTTTCCTCTTGAACCCTGTGTATCCTTTACGATAACCGGGAATCCGCAAAGGTCTGCTATCAAGTCTACTTTTTCTTTCTTATTACATTTATTTTGAAAAAAAGAATTTGGAATAGGAAGTTTATGTAAATCGAACCAAGTCAAATCAACTAACTTTGAGGTTCCTTCACCATAATTAACCTTTGTGTGTGGGACATCATGATAGTCAAGATACACCGAAATTGCCCTACTGATATCCCTTGCACCAAAAAGTGAAGATAGCCAGACAAAATCATACTCCTTGATATCACGTCCATTATGTAATATTCTTAGTTCGCAATTGAAGCGGAATTCAATATCACTAAATCTACCTCGAAAAATTTCAATATTTTCACCTAGATCCTTCTTTATCTCTTCGATTTTTACAGGAGCAGGTAAAATTAGGACCTGCATCTTGGCATTCATAGTTTTTTTATCCTTTCCTTAAATTAATATGATTTATTAGCTGGGCTAAGCAGAGTTTTTTCAACCCGAAAGTATTAAATTCTTTCTTTAGTGCTGTTTATTCGGTAATTTGATTCGAAAAGGGGATAGACTTTTCTTATTGAATCCGAATAGAAAGACTTGATTTTCAATAGGTGTTTATATTATATCATCAATATAATAAGAATACAAAGGAAGTAGCGTATACTTATAAATATATTTCTATAAACATAGAAACTAGTTCTTTTCTCAGGGGAAAAATAGTAATATTATGAACTAGATACAAATATGTTTTTTATGAATATTTATAGCGGTGATTCTACCTCTTTCTCCTCGGCCCAAGCGGAAAATAATACTTCAATTTTTACATCTTCAAAATAGCAAGTTCCTTCGATTCCTTGTGCAGTACTTGTGGATAGACTTAGCCCAACAGTTATGCGATCTATACTCAAAGCGTATCTCATTATCGTCTTATTCTCCTTATCAACCCAAACCTCAGCATATGCTCCTTCGATTGCTTCTTCCTCACCAGCAAGTGCTATGACGTTATTCAGGATATCTCCCTCAAGACTATCTATAAGTTCCTGGACATCATCTTTAGTAAGCTCTATCTTTAAATGATAACACTCTACTCCGTCAATATTCTCATCTTCTAGCGTCTCAACTTCCTGATCTGCTCGCAAGTTAAAGAACATCTTATACGGTTCAAAGCCCCAGTCTTCCCCCTCCTCCTTTTTAGCCTCCTTAAAATCCGACATACTTTCATTCAAGTAATAGTACTTATCACCATCTCTAAATATTTCATAATCTGCCTTACTCTTTTTTTCTTCTGTCTCGAGATATATTTGAGAATGCATTCTATCATTCTTATTATCCTCTTTTACTATCATTAAGCTGGTTATATCATAGGTCGTATCATTTCCAGGATACTGTGGAACCACGAAACTTGTGGTAAAGCGTCGTGTTAGCTCATACTCATAATAATCTGCAGTTGACAAATTCTCAATGGATTTTTTGTATGAAGAACCAGCATTGTCAAGTTGTGATATGAACCATATCACCGAGCAACAACAAAAAAAAGCTAAGAAAAGAAGTATGATAGCACCAACGATTAGAAAAATAATGGGCTTCTTATTCTTCATTCACGAACGGATATGATTTTAAATAGGAGCTTTTATCTCAAATTCCTCGCCCCACTTCATAAACGAAGTAGTAGAAACATAATCATTATAATAGAATCTGAAAGTTGCACCTTGATAAGAAGTCTCATATTCAATTCTATCTATTTCAACTTTTACTCTTGCAAATCTTGATGTCTTTTTGGAAACCCAAAGTTCACAAGTTACACCTTCAACCTCCACATCATTCCTATTTATCTTCTTATCTAAATAGTCCTCTACTGTAGCAACACTAAACCACCTTACAAATATTTCATAGTTTTCTCTAGACAAAGTGACTTCATAGTGATAACAGTCCTCTCCATCCACTTTCTCATCTTCCAATACTGTATACTCCTCATCTCCAGATAAAGTTTTTAATACTTCTACTTCAGTAACATAAAAGATCGAGCTTTCTTCTTCCTGTTCTTCATGTGATTCATACTCCTCGACATCCTTATCACCCCATTGCATATAGACTTTTCCGTCAACCTCCCATGCCTCAGAGTCGACAGTTTCCTTCCCTCCCACGCTTGAAACCATCTCGAGTGTTTGTTTCTCATGGTAGGAATCTTTTTCAATATTGATTTGCCCATCATAAACATCATAGTTATTTACTACTTCTACATCATATTCAGGATAATCGGGTGCAGCAAAACCCTCAGTATATTCAGATTCAGATTTGTATTGCACATATTTTTCTGTTGTAAATAAATCTGAGGTAGTCGCTTTCTGATAGGCCTTCTCCGGGGTCTGTCTAAGAACAAAACACCAAATTAAAGCTCCGCTGCACGATGATACAATACAGCACAAGAGGACTACAACAACGATTATAATTAGAGGTGTTGCCAAAGATTTCTTCTTGGCTGTTTGTGCTTTTTCTGCCATTGGATAAAAACATAAAAAGTTATTTTTTAACAGTATAGGAAATAATAGAGAATTTAACAAGTATTATGTCGGATACAAGCTGGACTTTAACATGTTTGATAATTGGCACTAGTTCATATATACTAAAGTCATAAGTTTTTGATTTAGTAATAGCTTCCTATGAAAGGCAACTTGGCAGTAGCATTCCCCAAAAAATTAACAGAAACAGTTGTAAAACTTCAAAAGGAACTCGGACTTAAGTCTCCCGGCGAAGTTATACTTAAAGCTCTATCACTACTTGAACTGTCAATGGGACGTAAAGTGCAGCTTAAGGATGATAAAGAAACGCTAGAAATAAAATCACTGCAAGGTTTGAAGCAGAGTGTAAAAGTCGAAGAACTCCCTGATAAGGAGAACTAAGCAATTATATCTGAACTAATTTACTGCCTAAAAAATTACAGATGAGTAAAGAGATCGAATTTAAAAGTGACTTTGAAATTGAACCAACAATACACAAGATTGAAGATCTTGATCCTGGAAAGGATCTGGGAGTAGAGGTCGTAGAAGAACTCCCAGAATCAGAACCAGAAGAACAATTTGAAGTTACACTTAAGAAGAAAAGAGAAGCAACAAGAGAAAAGCTAGCCTATGTTTTTGTAATTGGATTATTTTTAATAATAATTATAGTTTCTATACTAGGATACCTTTCAGATACAGAACAGGTGCAAAACATCACAGATTTGGTACTTGCTATTTCAGGAGTACTTTCTGGTCCTCTTGGATTTATAATTGGCTACTACTTTAAAAGGCAGGAAGAGGAAAAAGAAGCGGAATGATCATGGCTCTAATTTAGGCCGCCTTCTCCCATCAGCAAGTTCGTCCACTATACTATAACCCGTTGCAATCATGAGAGCCAAATCAAAATCAATCCTGAAACCGCATAATGTTTCTTCCTCCTCAACAGCTTCTACCAAAGGTTTAGAACCATGCACTACTACATATAGTGCCGTCATCTGAATTAACTCCCAATGAGACCAAGTTAATTCCTCTGTCTGAATAGATCTTAATGCTGCTTGAGAATACTGTGTATCATAATATAAGGCTAGTCCCCATCTTATAACACTAGCCATTTCAGGACTAATCCTAAAGCAACCCATGCAAAGCTCATTTTCCACAGCCTGATCTACGGGTATATCACCGTGTTCCTCTATATAAATTGCAGCTAGGTGCATTGATGAAAGATGAGCATTTGATAATCCTCCTCTGTTTTGTGGTAGTATTTCAGGGGACATCATGCAGTAGTAAAACTAGATCCACTATCACACGTATAACTTCATAGCCCTAGAAAAAATTACACCTAGATCAATTGCCTGCTTTCTATTATATGATTTATCTGCCCCTTGGCCTCCTCAGATAAATCATATCTTACTCTTGTTGAAGGTTTGTCAATCTTTATGAATCTAGCTAGATCAATAGGGGTTCCTATCACGACTGAGTCGCAATCCACTTTGTTAATAGTTTCTTCAAGATCTTTCATTTGCTGCCTCCCATACCCCATTGCCGGAAGTACTATACCAATATTAGGATAATGATCAAATGTTTCTTGGATCTTACCAGTTACAAATGGACGAGGATCAACAATTTTAGCTACTCCGTTTCTTTCGGCCGCAACCGTACCTGCACCAATCTTCATTTCGCCATGAGTGAGGGTCGGTCCATCTTCAACAACAAGTACACGCTTGTTTCGAATGACTTCTGGCTTGTCAACACTTAGCACTGACTCTGCCTTTATAATCTGCGCTGAGGGATTATACTCTTTCGCATTTTTTTCAATAATTTGAATTTCTTTTGGACTTGCAGAATCTATTTTGTTTATAACAATTACGTCGGCAAGTCTGAAGTTCACTTCACCCGGATAATATCGAATTTCATGTCCAGCGCGAAGCGGATCTGCAACAACAATTACTAAATCAGATTTATAAAACGACATATCGTTATTGCCCCCATCCCAGACAATCACATCTGCCTCCTCTTCAGCTTCTCTTAAGATAGCTTCATAATCAACTCCGGCATAAATAATACTTCCCATAGCAATATGAGGTTCATACTCTTCCATTTCCTCAATTGTGCAATCATGCTTTTGAAGATCTTCGATCTTCTCAAACCTTTGTACCGCCTGTTTTTCAAGATCTCCATAAGGCATAGGGTGTCGGATTGATACGACCCTTTTACCAGCTTCTTTTAATATCTCTACTACCCTCCTTGTCGTCTGACTTTTACCGCAGCCTGTTCGAACAGCAAGAACAGAAATAATTGGTTTTGACGATTTCAACATTGTCTGGTCAGCACCGAGCATTGAGAATTTTGCTCCGGCTGCCATAACTTTTGATGCTAAATGCATAACAAAATCATAAGAAAGATCACTATAAGATAGTACGCATTCGTTTATCTCTCTTTCTTTAATAATTTGTACTAAATCAGCTTCATCTTGAATTGGAATACCCTCTGGATATAAATCTCCTGCTAGACTTGAGGGATACTTACGACCTGTAATATCCGGAATCTGAGCTGCAGTAAATGTAATGACTTCAGTGTTTGGATCCTTTCTATATACAGTATTAAAGTTATGGAAGTCACGCCCAGCAGCTCCTAAAATTAAAATCCTCCACTTACCCATAGTTATTGATTTAACATTTTAGATACTGCCGGATATAATAGGCCAATAGATTTTTTTATGCAACCAGAAAAAACGATTTAATCGATCTTTGTGATCAAATCGATTATAAAGTACTATTATTATGAAAGTTCTTAGGTTTATCATAAAAATACCTGACTATATCGCAGTAGGTTTGATAAAGATATATCAATTCTTTTTTTCCACCGACCATGCATTTTGGGCAAGACCGGATGTATTTAGAATATGCACATACAAACCAAGCTGTTCAGAATTTACCAGCCAGGCAATCCTAAAATATGGCTTAATTCCCGGTTCAATAATGGGACTTAAAAGAATTATAGATTGTAATCCTTTCTCAAAAGGAGGATACGATCCTGTTCCAGAAAGATATACACTGAAGAGATACAAAGGGAAAGATGCGAAACCGGCGTATGAGTAATATTATCTTGCAAATCTAATCTCAACTGTTTGTTCAATGTCTCCGCTCTGGGCAACAATGTACATAACTTCTTATACCTATATCGGAAAGTCCAGGGCTGTTAGTTCAGAGTTGTTGGTTCAGGGCCTCTGCCCTGAACCAGTTCTGCTACTTGTTGTATCAGGGCCTTCACCTTGAACCATATCCTACTACTCTACAACCACATCTATTACCGAATTATCGTTATTTATATAGTTTCTCGCTGAAGAATACCTCCAATCTTCCTCCTTTTCAACATACCATTTAGCAACTGGGTTCTCATGAATATAGTTTAACTTCTGTTCAAAAAAATTAACACTTTCAACGATTTCTGGCCAATTACCATTCTGCCAAACCTTGAAATTTTGCCCAACCTTTCTTCCTAAATCACATAATGTTTTAAAGCAAAGCTTATTCCCATTTCTTTCGAGAATGGATTTTATCTCTTTTGCCGTATAACTTTTAAAACTACGAACAAATTTAATCATATCAGAACATTGCGCTATTATATGAATATGATCGTACATAATCACATAGGCATTAATTTTTAAATCCAGCTTCCTTTGATAGAACTTTAAAGATCGAATAACTACCTCGCAATACCTGTCTTGAGAAAAAAGGTTAAACCATTTCATAATAGAAAATGTTAAGAAGTATGTTCGATCTTTTAGACATGCAGAAATCCTTGTAGATGACATATCATCACTTTTAAATTCAGGGCAGGAGCCCTGAACTAACTATGGATAACAAACATCATATTTAATAATTGCTCACACTTGATGTTGAAAACTCCAACCAAAAAAGTTTATATACAAAAAACAAATATCAGCAGATGGATTTGTTGTATACCTAATCGTAAACGAGACAGAAGGAACAGTTTGATCTATCTCAGCCATGTCTTCAAATGTATTCACATCATCTTCTTGTATAAAAGACTTCCAACAATCAGTTTCCGAAGTAAATTCCAGGCTAATTCCATTATTTTGCTTATTATATTTCTAAGTCCCCTTTGAATTAAAATCATTACTCTTCCAGCCTGAAAATGTAAATGAACCATCACTATCGAAAACCATCTTTCCATCTGAAATCTCATGAGATATATCTTCAAATATCCATTCCCCAAATATTTTTTGTTCATCTATAAGTCCACAGATTCCTCCTGTATCATAACCTTGATTCCTTTCAGAACTTTCTGAACTTTTATATAAATACTCATTCAACCAATCTATATAATACCTACCTTCCTCACAACCTTGGTAATTCTCGCGTTCTGCATAATCAACCTTAAATTCAATAGTTTTATCTTCTAAACTATAACTCACTACACCAGTGAACGATTCCACTAAACTTTCATCAGACAGGATATTATTCCATACTTCATTTATTTCGTTAAAATTGAATCTAATTGAACTTGAATCCTTCTTGTACTCCCATTTTCCCGAAAGTTCATATTCACGATCCCCTTCTATTTCTTCAACAAAATAATGAAATTCTCCATCCTCTAGTAACACTAATTTTAAATATGCTGGGAAATCAGTATTTTTATTGCTCCATTCTCCTATAAGTTGATCTTCTGCCAGTAGTAAGCAGTCATCCTGAGTTATTTTAGATTCATCTTTTAAACTCTCCCCCTCTTCAGACTTTTTTCTCAATATAATAGCTGTAACTATTGTTACAGCTATTATCATCAGAATAACTATCGCACCTAGAATAATCTTATTTTTTCTCATGGCTTACTTTTTAAAATTAAAGTACTTGGAAGGATCAACATGATGACCATTCTCCCAAACCTCAAAGTGTAAATGAACTCCAGTCGCCTTCCCCGACTGACCCATATACATAATTTCTTCTCCTTTTCTAGTTTTCCTTGGATATATACCTGTATAATATTTGGCATGTCCATATCTAGTTTCATAGTTTCCTTCATGTTTGATAAAGACAGTATTGCCAGCATACCAGCCACTTGACGCATCCCCCTTGTACACTCCCACTATCTTACAACCACCCCATTTTGCAAGATCAATTCCTGTATGGAATTTTATCTCCCCGGTAAAAGGATCATGTCTTTCACCATAATTACTTGAAATATAATAGCCTTCACAACTAGGATCTGAAACCGGACTCACAGCAACATCAAAAATGAATGGTTTATCAGGTACAACTTTTTAAATTACTATATTCACTTCGTAGCCCTAAATTCCATTGTGCTTCTTGCCGGTTTCTACCTCTGTAGTCGATTATCACACCTTGAAATTCAAACTGCCCGAAAATATTTGTTCTTGCCTTTACATAATCATTCACATTGAGCTCGCTATTCAAAGTAAAGACTTTTTGAAATCTGCCGCTCAAATCATCATTCCAAATATGCCCGACTTCAGTATCTTCCCCATTGTCTTTATGAAAGGAGATCATAACGTGTTCAACTTGGAATCTATTGCCTCTATATTCCTTTACCTCTCTCCATGTAGTTTTTTTATTTTCAAGACACCACGGAACAAAGAAACACTGCTTATCCATTTCCCAAATCCAGGAACTAAGTCTTTCTATCCCCATCTTTTCTTCAATACAACGTCTCTCGCCATTATCAATGAAATAACCTACATCGCACTCTTTAACCGCTTCGTTATAAGTCTTATACTCCCTTTTTATATCTGCAGTTAATGAATGCCCCTTTGGAATTGCAACACCATACACTTCTACTAATCCATCTTCAGTTGTATATACTGTAGTCAACTCTGGAGTAGGAATAAATACTCCGTTGATGTTATAGTTCTCATCTGAGCTAATACTGATATCTAAATTAACATCTGACAAAGAACTCCCATATCTGTCCCCCCATGGATTCTCAGAAACTTCTCCTTCAACATCACCTATCGCCCAAGTCGGCGTATGGTAAATTCCAGTTACAGTTTCAGAGAAATTTCTAGCACGATCCTGGAGTTGGACATCAACTCTGTATTCTGCCCCCCACATCCAACTTGTAAAAGAACTTAATTTTAGCTGCCTATTTTCATCTATTTTATACTCCTGTTCACCTAAATCAATACCACTTCTATAAATATGAACTTTTACCTTAGAATACTTTTCTCCTTTTATTTCTAAGGATAATTTCCTCTGAGCAGGATTACCGTTGAAAAATACTTCTGGTTTCGCAGGCGGCACAGTATCACGTTCGACTTCATATGTAAGTATTTCGGAATTATTTCCAGGAGCATCTGTAGATTTCACCTTAATCATATACAATCCATCCTCTTGAGGTCCTGAGTTCTTACCAAAGTTAACATTCTCCTGCCATATACTTCGAGGCTCATTTTGGAAAGTACAGTAATCTTCAATCCCCTTTGGATTTGTAACCCATAATTCTATATCGCTCAGTCTTTCAGCTTCTCCTTTCAATAGAACACTATATTTATTAGTAATATTACCAAAACCATCATCATCCCAGTAATCAGCCGATCTGACTTCATTCGGTTTGCCTGGAGCGGTTTTATCATAGTAGAGTAATTCTCCTTTTGAAATAGAGCTCTTATTCCCTGCACGATCCTGCACCTTAGTTTGAATAATATAACCTTGTTCGAAAGCACCTATGTTAAGATTAAAACTCCAGTCACAAAGAGGATAATAAACACCAGTATATGCCAAAGTTTTACCTTCGCAATTGTCGCTACCAACTAAAATTTCATCGATCTCATATGAACTAAGCCAGATTTCAACTTTTGAGTTCTCTTCTGCTTTACCTTTAATCTCCAGCTCCCTTCCGCGAATAACATATTCTGGCAGGATTCTTCCCTTTGCCGGCAACTCATGTTTTGCATAAATACCGTTGTATTTTCCCCATTCAGATATATCTATATCCGAAAAATTAGGCTTTGTATTATCAATAATATAGGTAAATTCACCATTTGCGGCATTTCCGGCATAATCCTCAATATTAATGTCAATACTATAATTTCCTTCATCTGCTTCAGATTCAATGACAAAACCTCCAAGATAGTTTTGTCTCGAATTATCTCCGAGCAAATGAAACCTAGCTGAATCCTGCCTTATTACTGTAACATAAGTCAGTGCTTCGTTGGATTGAATAAAGATGTCTGCAGCAGTTCCTGATTGATGAAATGAATTTGAAGTAGTGATATTTCGAAACTCTGGCGCAATTTTATCAAGAACTACATTTACAGGAAAAGAGATTTCGCTCTTATTGTTTACATTATCGCTACTAACAGAAGAAATTTCATATTTCCTATAACTACTTATAAAGGGTAACTTGATATTTGCCTTCCATTTCCCTGTAGGATCTGCTTTACAGACATAAACTTCAACACCATCCACAAGGATGTGTACATAACTTAATGGCTCCGCTATACCGTTTATTATCAATTTCTCATCATTTGTATAATAATCTTCCCTAAACTTTTTTAAATCTACCAGTAAGTCTTCCTTTATAAGCTTTGTTATAGTAGGCACAACTGGAATAGTTCCATCTATTCGAATGCCAATACTCATGGTCTTCTCTGTCTCCCCCTTCCTTCCCACGAACTCTATCTCGTAAATTCCACCGCTCACGTCTGGAGTAGTCCATAGATAATCCCATGTGCATTCGTTTTGGGTACATCCCCTTCCAAAACCATCAACTCGTCCTATTTTGTACCGATCTAATGAACCATCAGGCAACTCAGAAAGATTAGAATAATCTGCAAAACTGATATCAACATATTCTGTATATTGTGTTACAAGACTCCTTAGAATTACTTCCTGATCTACCCCTGTAAGCGAAGGTAGAGCTCGCACGCTCAACAAAGGATCTGAAAAATCCAAGATTACTTTTACTACATTGCTCTTGGAAGTTTCATTCCCAGAAAAATCAATAGCATAAGCCCAAAGATATGACTCCTTGGTGGTAAGTGGAACTATCCCTGTAAAAAAGCCGTACTCATTAACCTCCAAAACCTGCTCATCATTACAGTCACCATCAATGCCAATCAGGTCAACACATAATCTTACTACAGTATCAAGAGGTGCTTGGCCCTGTACATTTATAACTCCCTTTGCAGTAACCGTGTGGTTCTTCGGATTAGTTATAACAACTTCACCATCAACTTTTGTTTTAACATAAAACTTAACTGGATCGGTGCCAAACTCGACCCCATCAGTAGTTCTTATCCATAAAGAATATGTATACTCGCCGTCTGAAAGCCAGCTCCCGTTACTATCCTTTCCATTAAAGTAATAATTCGGCGGCAGTCCATCAGACCCACTTAATAATGCAACAATATCTTCACCTATATCTTTTATATGAATTTCCCACACCTCTACTTGCACATCTTCTTCTTGGCTATCTCTGTTATACACTTTTAAAGTAAAATCAATTCCATCCTGCCTGCCATCGCCATTCGGAGAGATGTATTCATTATTCCCTTCAATTGATAGATTAACTGCGTATAAATTCACTTCTACATTTAATTCCACTCCTGCAATGTTTTTTGCATTATCAATAAGTTCCAAACTGATGTTATTTTTAACGTAAATATCATTGACCTGATTCGCCCTCAACTGAAATTCCTCAATTTCAAAATCACACACTTCTTTTACTCCTTCCCAGCCTATACCAAATCTACTTTCTACCGGATGACAATTGTATATACCTTGCTGATCCGGATTTATATTAATGATAATTTCGGTTTCACTGCCTGTTACATTAAGTCTTGAATTACTTTCCGCTTGTCCTCTAATGGTAACCTTGGAATGGTTCATTAACTCTCCTTGTAAAGGTGTTTCAATTTGTAAATAAGTATGCGAATCTAGTGTAAATAGTTCCTTGAAAATATCAGACTGGTTTCCGGCAACATCTCGTACTGTAGACTTAATAGTATAGTCACCATCAGGTTGAAGCGGATTATCAAAGAAATAAGAATAAATACATTCGAATGATCCCTCGATTTCAACATTTAAACAACTTGTTTCAATATGACCCAATTGTGTTTGGATATTCTTACCATCACTCACGAGTACAAGTTCATTATTACTTCCCTCAAGTAGAGAAAGATTTATACTTTGCGAATCTATACCACTTTGAAAAATCTCATTATATTCATCAGATAACTTGAGATTTATATTTGGAGTTCGATCATTTATCAAACCAATAGGAGCAGTTACTTCTAATTTAGGAACATCAATTTCTTTATTCACTTTTAATGATTGAGTACTAATATTCCCAGCAGAGTCCATTGCCATAAAAGTAAAAACATTCTCACCCAAACTTAATTGTTCTTCCACTTCGAAAATTCCATAGTGATCTACAAAAAGTAACCTATTGTTTATGCTTAGCAAGGCTGTCTCCTCAGTTATACCTGAAATAAAGACTGTATCAGTGTTAAGCCAGGCACCATCAATAGGTTTAGAAATATTTACAGTAGCAGGAGTATTATCCACTACTACTAAGACATCTGAATCTGGCGAAAAATTTCCAGCTTTATCAAAGGCACGTAACTTAAATGTATACAGGCCATCTAGAACTATATTTCCTGAATTATCTGTACCATCCCAAATGACCAGATCGCTTAACGAAGTACCCCTAAAACTTTTAATTGTCACATCATATAAATCAAGAATGGTTGCTTCCCAATGATCAAAGTGCTCATCAAACACCTCGAAAGAAAGTTCAGTGCTATCAAATCTCCCATCTGCATTCGGACTTATAACCTCCTCACTTACCTGAGCATTTAAAATTGCCGGTAGGATAGAGTCTTGACGGGATTTTACAAATTCACTCCAGTCGTTCTCATTTCCCAACTTATCCTTTGACTTTACTTGATAGCAATAAGTAGCATCGTGGTACAAATCCGCTATAGTAAATTCTTGAGATTCCTGCCAGTCGCCTTCATAAAAATAAGTGTTACAATTCTCGCCTTCAAAGACGCCAAATTTGTATTTTACTTCTTTTAGTAATGAATCAAAACTTAAAGTTGACCTAACTGTATTCTGATTTCCTTGAGAAAATTCCGGTTCCCCTATAACTTCAGGAGATGACGGAGGAGTGGTGTCTATAATAAATGTGTATATTGCCGAATAGTCACTCCACACATCCATCTGATCTTTTGATCTTGTCTTCCACTCCCAGATACCATCAGGTAAGAATTTTGTAAACTGCGCGGTTTTTTGACCGTCACGCTTCGGTGAAATTTCCCAGTCTCTATCTTTTAACCTTTTATAGTAAAACCAAGTACCATCAAAGTTACCATCAGGATCCCCAAGATCTTTAACTTTCATAGTAATCTCATATCCTTGGCAAGAAGAATCTCCTCCAAACTCTGCTTTATTTGTCGGACTTGTAGGATTTGGTATATTTGGAGCATGATTTGCAGAGTAATTAACAACGAGTCGGGGTTGACTAGATTCAAAGCAGGTTGAGTTATTATAATTTCGAGTACACCAGAAACCTCCAACATTCCCTTGGTCCTTATATAGCACAAGACCATAATTAGAAATGCCCTGTACCCACTCCCTTACAAGATTTGTAACATCAAAAGTGTATTTTTGTGGAGGATTAAACCACTGTCCCGCCCCTCCCGAAATCCAACTTTGTGCATAGATGCCGCTAAAATCGGGTTTATTATTCCAATTAACGTTCATCTCTGACCAATCTTGATTCACTTTCGCTACATTGACTAGGTAATCTCCAGATGCATAATCACTTCGGACATACTGATAAACTTCTAAATATGCAGATTCGATAATTGACTGAGAACTCAGCATAGACAAATCAAACTTAATGTACGCATATGAATTTGAAAAATAATTACCTAGATTCCAGCTTCTTCCGACAGTCATATCGTTCCAGGATCCATAATTCTTCTCAAATCCTTCTCTTGCCATAGCATCTGCAACAGGAGTAAGATTCAGCTGAGAAGAAGCTTGAACGTCATCATAAGATTGACTAACGGCAAAAATCAGCGACGTTAAAACACTTTGAGCTATAAAAAATAGTATTATGCGAAGAAACTTGTTAAAATAATTCTTACTCAACCATAAAAGATAACAGATTATTCATTTTTATATAGAACTTATTTCTATATTCGTCAAGTGTTTATGTGTAATAATATAAAACATATTTGCAATCCTTATGGATAATCATTGTGAAAAATATTCGATTTCATAACTATGACAAAGATAAATTTTTTTGAATTATTAATTCTTTAAAACAAATTTATGAACCGTATAAGAATTAACAGAAAGAAAATTCTTCCTAAAAAAGCAAAAAAGGTTTTTTCGGGTGTAATTTTTGATGTGTATCACTGGGATCAAAAGGTGTTTGATGGAAGCACTCAAACCTTTGAGATGCTGAAACGACCGGATACTGCGGTGGTGATTCCGACAACTATTGACCGCAAGATTCTCGTTCAATACGAAGAACAGCCACACAAGGGAAAATTTATATCCTTTCCTGGTGGACGAGTAAGTGATCCAATAAATATCGACTTAGAAGCAGCAAGAGAATTGAGCGAGGAAACCGGATATTCTTCATTAAAGTTAAAACTGTGGAAAGAGATACAACCAACGAGCAAGATGGACTACATGGTTTACTACTTTATTGCTCAAGGCTGCAAGAAAGTAACTAATCAAAAGCTCGATAAAGGAGAAAGAATAGAAGTAAGGCCACTTAGCCTTGACGAATTAATTAAACTCTTTGTCGAAGATAAGTTTAGAGGAACAGAGATAAAAGTTGATTTTTTGAAGGCCTATTACGACAAGAATATTCATAAACAATTAGAAAGAATACTATTTGGATAATCAATATGTCGCCCGAAACCGAACCAATTATTGCACCAATACAGGATCAAATTGCTCAAGCATTTGAGACATGGCCTTTTTCGGATAATCCCGGCTTGTCAACTTCAACTTTACGGGTACTCGCGTGTACCCTTTTATATTCTCCACAACATTGGGGATTTTCCGTTTTACAGGAGAATGCAAATCAACAAACTGTATCCGTATCTACAAAAAATGCCGCTCTTTCTAATCAAATAAGAAGAACACTAATCTGTTTAACACATAACCGAGGTAATACTGTACAAGCAGGTGGAATGCATCCTCAACCGCTTCATGAGATTAAGTTTTCTATCACGTTAGCGGGACAAACAAAACTCCTTGCAATTGAACTCTACATCTTACGACAGCTCGGAAGAATTGCAAATCATATAAAAGTAATTTGGGATTTTGAACATGGTTGGAATCTTAACAACTCTCAGGATACAGGCTTACTTTCTGATACACAAGTATGTGCAATTTTGAAGGATGTTCAACAGGCTTCATCCGTTTAATTACTTCCACTTCCGTTGAGTCTCAAATGTAGCATGAGGGTTGAACTTCCTTAAAAGCCTCTGAGGATTTTCTCCCAAGACTTTGATTTTATCTTCTGGAAATAAGAGACCAGTTCCTTTTTCTCTCAGCATATTTAGATAGCCGACATCTTCGATATCAAATCCCATTAAATACGTTGCAAGAGAATCTGCTGCTAATGCATCCAAAGAGCCAAGTGTCCAACCAGAATGTATCTCTGTGCCAAAAACCGGACCATCCCCTTCCATTCCGACAGTTCCATCAAGAATAGTAAGATTAGGATAAACAGTATTTGCAATCTTACTCATAATATCGTGAATAGCTTTTCCCCTATGTATCATAACACGCTCCCTAAACCTCTGGCTAATAGCACCGACTACAACATTTTTAATGCCAAGCGTCACAACAACCGTGTCATGAGTTTTTGGGCGAGTGATTGAAACAAGAAATGGAGCTTCAACTAATGTTTTGCTTAAATGTAATGCCAATTCACCACCGGGACATTTAATATTCTTAAGAATTGTTTCATCATCGGCCAGATCAAATAAAAATACATCTGGGTACTCATGTGATAAATCAACAAAGCCGTAATCTAGAAAAGCTTTCTTAGTATCTCCTCCAGAAGCTTCTTCTGCTATTATAATATTCCCCCCATAGAACGATCTCACAAAATCTACAAACGCATGTACAGCTTCAACAGGCGTAGTAGCAAGCTCATAATTAGTCGACACAAAATTAATTTTGACAACTATTTGGGAGACATTTTGAATAGCATCCTTTATATCTGATGCAAGAATTTCTAACGAATTTGTCACACCATAGAAGTGATCATCGCTTTTAACAAGGGATACTTTAGATTTCATACGAAGCATTATATTGGCAAGTATAATAGTTGTAAATATAATCATTCAAGCTGTCTGGCTATCCAACTATCCGACAGTATAACAATCATCAGTCTACAATCATCCTGCCTGCGACTAGCTTTGGCGAGTCGAGCTTGCTTGCAATGAGTTTACCGAACTGCCGAAGGACAATCTTCAATCTATTCGCTACTTGTCCTGAGCGTAGTCGAAGGATCTAGCTATCCAGCCACAAACTTACAGCTTTACGCAAACTATCAACCCATTTAAATACCATACTGTTTCTCTGCCTCTCTGTTTTTGCTGCTTATCTATTTGCCATTCCTTGCTTATTCGCCTAAAATTAAAACAGCTATCTTATTATCGAAACAAAATGATAAAAGTACACGATCTTGCAATAATAGGCACAGGACCGGCAGGTTATGCTGCAGCTATATATGCTTCGCGCTATAAACTTGATTTTATTCTTATTGGTCAGGTTTCAGGAGGACTCGTGTCTGAGGCCCACACAATTTGTAACTATCCGGGATTTCAATCAATAACAGGAATGGAGCTTACGCAAAAATTTAAGGAACATATATCTATGCTAAGTGTACAAGAGGTAAATGACGAGGTCACCGAAGTAAAAGAGAGTAATGGTGAATTCTCAATAACAACAAGAAGCGACCAGAAATATTATGCAAAAAGTGTACTTTTGGCTATTGGAACAAAACGCAGGAAGTTAAATCTTTCGAACGAAGCGAAATTTCTTGGAAAAGGAGTGTCGTATTGTGCAACATGTGACGGAGGATTCTTTAAGGATAAAATAGTTGCTGTAGTTGGGGGAAGCGACGCAGCAAATACAGCTTCACTTTATCTTGCGAAACTTGCCTCAAAAGTCTATCAGATATATCGGAAGGACAAACTTCGAGGTGACCCGACATGGGCTGATCAAGTGATGAAGAATGAGAAGATCGAAGTAGTACTGAATTCCAATATAGCAGAGCTTATAGGAGAAGATAATCTCGAGAAGATAATCCTTGATAGAGGACAGGAGATTAAAGTTGATGGATTGTTTGTTGAGATCGGCTCAGTACCAAATGAGACGCTCATCAAACAGCTCAACATAAAGACTGATGACGAGAAATATATAATAGTGAATGCTGCTCAAAGAACAAACATAGATGGTGTCTGGGCAGCAGGAGATATAACTACAGCATCGAATGGTTTTCGGCAGGTAATAACTGCTTGCGCAGAAGGATCAATAGCAGCAAATGATATATTTACTCATATATCTAGAAATACATAAGCCCCCGTCGATCCAAAAAAGTGAATTTTCTTATAGCATTACCCTCACACACAAACTTCCTATCCGAAACTCCTATAGAAATAGTTACAAAACCTTTACTTATTTTCCTGTTGTGATAATATCATTCATATATAACTCCTTAATATCGATTATATATGGCCCGGCATGCAGACATTGGCATATATGGAATAGGTGTTATGGGTCTTGCATTAGCAAGAAATATTGCAGGTAAAGGATATAAAGTAGTAGTAGCCAATCGGACAGTAATTGAAGCAAAAAAAGCACTAGAAGAAATACGAAGATTTAAAGAATCAAAAAACATTTTCCTAGCACAAGATATCTCTGATCTTGTAAAAGATGTAAAAGGACCTCTTATTCTCCTTATTCCCTCGGGCGATCCCCAAGAAGATCTCGTGACAGGAAAATCGACCGCTCCTGTAGATGATGTAATCTTCAATGGAAGTGAATCAATAAAAGAAAATGGCAAGACCTTCAGGGTAAAGCCTCTGATAAAACTTGTAGGCAAAAATCATATAATTATAGATGCAGGTAATTCTCATCCATATGCTTCAGCCATCCGTGATCTTCGACTTTCGAAACTTGGAATACAATTCCTTGGGATGGGAGTTAGTGGCGGTGAAATGGGTGCACTAAAGGGCCCAGCTCTCATGCCAGGAGGAGCATACTCAACATATAAATCTGCAGAAAAGTTACTCAAATCAGCAGCAGCAAAAAAAGGTAAGACAGTTTGTTGTGATTGGATGGGCCCTGGAGGGGCCGGTCACTTTGTTAAAATTATACATAACGGGATTGAATACGGCATTATGCAAGCTATCGCTGAATGTTATTTCTTGCTTAGGGAAGGCTTCAGTTTCTCAAACAAAGAGCTACACGAATTCTTCAGTGAGTGTAATAAGGGAAGCTTTAAAAGCTACTTACTCGAGATAACAGCACATATTTTAAATACCCATAATGACAATGAGGAATATATCCTAGACCAAATTCTAGATAGTGCTGGAGCCAAGGGGACAGGCAAGTGGACTACTCAAATTGCAGCAGATCTTGGTATTGCAACAGGAAATATATATGCAGCGCTGGAAGCCAGGCAATTATCGAATAAGAAAGAAGAAAGAGAGAGGATCGGTAAGTTAATAAAGAAAAACAAATTGGATGTTAATCGTATCTCAAAGAAAAAAATAAAAGAAACAGCAAAGGATTCTCTTTATGCCTCAATTCTCACTTCATACATTCAAGGCTTTCATATCCTCAGGGCAGCTTCAGATGAATTAACTTATACAGCGCCACATAGAGCATTTGCTGAGAAGTTAAGCCATTACAAGAAAGAAGAGCTAAATACTAAACTCAATTTTGCTAAAATTGCTAACGTGTGGAAATCTGGATGCATCATAAGATCAAATCTATTGGAGCTATTTGAAAAGGTATTTAAAGAGGAGAAAGTGGATAATTTATTCTTAAGTAAAAGGATAACTGCTCTTTTCAAAAAGTTTTATAAGAACTGGAAAGAGGCGGTAAAAATATCGATATCTATGGATTTGCCTTATTCTGTATCAACATCAAGTTTAAATTACCTAAATAGTTTCAGAAGTCAAAATTTACCAGCAAATCTTACCCAGGCACAACGAGATCTTTTTGGTGCTCATACTTTCAAAAAGATAAGTGATTCTTATACTCACCATTTTAATTGGGGAGCAAAATACTCCATAACTCCAACATATAAAATCTCAGATAAGTAACTTATGAAAGTCGTTTGTATTGATGCAGGTACTTCTACTATTAAAGCCCAAGTGTATGACGAGAACGGCCCGATTTCGCAGGTTGTAAGGACTACATCATCTCATTGTTTTGATTTAAAAGAAGGAATAATTCATCATAAAGAATTTATACTTTCCACAAGGAAATGTCTTAGAAAAGTAATAGCTCTTCTTGAAGAAAAGATTGTTGACGCTATTGGACTTGTTACAGTTGGTCCATCACTTGCTATATTTGACAAGAATCGAGAGCTTTTAAAAGTTAGAAACTACAACTTCCAGACTGCTCAAGCAGGTATAAGAAAAATTATTGGAATGAATTTGTATAAAGCCCGTGGTGTTGGTGCTGGTTCACAATTTACGCCGGAACAGATCATTCAGTTAAAGAAAGACAAGGCCTTACCCGAGAATCCCTACTTCTCATCCATTGCAAGTATCTTGTGCAAAAGTCTAGGAGGAGAAATCAAAAACTGGACTTATCCCGAAGCTTCTTACAACGGCTTACTTGATATCCAAAGATTTAAATACTTAGATCAGCTTTTTCAAGAATTTGGCCTTCAAAAGAGCTCGTTCCCTAAATTCACTTTAGGGCCAAGCGGATATCTTTCTATGGATTTAAAGGAAAAATATGGAATACCCAACAATCACAAAATTCCCATTTACTGTTTTGGAACAGACGGACCGGCAACACAGGCTTATATAGGCGAGCATTTATCAACCTTCAAGATAGAATCTACTTGTGCAATCAGGGTAATGGGCAGCCATCCAATATTTAATAATAAACCACTCATAAAAGGTTTTCCTGGTGTCTGGAATGTTGCTTTCAAGGATTCTAGGACGGATACTTGTTTTGTGAGTGGAGCTACAACAAATGCTGGAGTGAATACAATAAAACATTATTTTCCTGAGTTAAGTGATCAACAATTAGAAGAATTTGATGAAGAACTAATTAAGTTGATGCAGAATGGACTACCATCAAAAAGAGAAGTTGGAATTGAGTTACCTTTTGAATTTGGAGAAAGGGATGGAATCCCAAGAAGGTCAGGAATTTTAGGTAAAAAGCCTAAGGATAAAATACTACTTTATTATGCTATTAAGGAAGGAGTTCTATTTAATATGATGCAAAGAGTATTACTTGTAAGAAAAGCGCAACAAGAAGCAGGCAATAAGCTAGGAAATAAATTCTTAACCACAGGCGCTATAAATGTCTCAAAACCTTGGTTGGATCTAGCCATCCTAATGCTAAGTGAAATCATAGACATAAATGATCCCGAACTGATAAATCCGAACTACCCTGAATTAGCATTAACTGCTATTGCTCGTGGAACATTTAAAAAGCTTGGAGTTAAAAACTCAATTACTGCCGGAGGGAATTCATCTGATCTAAATTCTTTGTCATTTAAACCTTCGGAAAACACCTGCGGGCACATTAAAAAGCGCTGGCAGTTATATAATGAGTTTTACGATAAGACTACAAAGGTCTAACTAAAAATATTGAGGAATGAGCCTCAAATTCAAGATGGTTGGTTGCTTAGCCTAATCAGAATAATATCTTTTTTCTATTGCAAGCAAGACTGCATGTATCTTCTTTGACAAAGTTTTAGAATACTTTTCGATTCTAAAATTCTTCACATCTTTGACTAACACATAACTACCAAGCTTTGCTTTTAGGCTGGATGAAAAAAAGCCTATATCTCCCCTACCTACACTTACAACATTTGACTCTACTTCATCTAATTTATATGAAAACACTTTTTTATATTTACTATAGATCCATCCGGGACAAGTATAACTTTGATTTGTCAGTTTGAGTGCTTTTGGAAGTGAAAACCCCTCTAGAGATTCAACAAACGGCACTTCGGCTCCTTTCTGTAAAGCCTTGCCCTTTTTCTCTAGAAGTTCAGATAATCTTTTGATTTCATCCGATAGAGGAACTTCCTCTACACCAAAAAAATATTGAATAGGTTTTCCAAGGGCTTTTGCAATTTTTTCAAGGTTCTTTCTCGGACTACTTTTCCCGTTCTCATATCTTGATATCATTTCCCAAGTTACTCCAATTTTTTTCCCAAGTTGCGATTGGCTCAACTGCGATTCTGCCCTGGCTTTTTTAATCTGAAGACCTATTTTTTTATCCTGCATTATTATGTTCATAAAATTTAATATAGTGTTTTGAGTTCCGCTCTCCAATCTTCCTTCAATGATTCATATTCTTAATTCTTAATTCTTAATTCTTAATTCTTAATTATATAACACATATTACTATATCATATAATATGAAAGATTTACAGGTAGGTGTAGTAAGACGACAGGAATAGATAGGCAGTAAAGTAGTTAAATAGTTAGTTAGATAGTAAGTAGTTACTAGATGACTGATTTGAGATATAAGTTATCAGTTATCAAGATAGCCTTACACTTTCGCGCTATTTATAATATACTTACCTGACCATGAAAGAACAAATTCAAAAGTCGCGACTGAAGAACAAACTAAGGGTGCTACTTATAAACAAAGAGGGGTTACAAACAACGACTATAATATTTAAGACAAATGTAGGAAGTATAAATGAGCCACAAGGGAAAAATGGCTTGTGCACTCTTACTCACAGAATGAATCTGCGGGGAATAAAAAGAATCCCCGACACTTACAAACTCAATCTGGAAATAGAAAAGATTGGTGCAAGCCTAGTTTCCAGTTCTACAAAAGAAATAACCTCTTTTGCCATAACAGCCCAGAAACAATTTCTTCCACAAGTCATAAAGTTACTTGCTGAAGTTATAGAGACACCTATAGATAAATCAGAAGACCTTAAGAAAGAAAAAATCATTCTGACTTCTCAAATAGAAGAACTTGAAGATAATCCGATGGAATATGCCCTGATAAAATTTACACAACAAGTTTATAAGGACACCAAGCTAGAAAATCTCTCACTTGGGAGTATCATTCACTTAAAAAAGATAGATATTAGAGATATTAGGCTTTTCAGAAAAAAGTATTTTAATAGCGAAGCTTTAATTACAGTAAGCGGAGATCTTGAAAATGCCAAGGTCTTAAGCCTCCTAGAAAAGAACTTCGCATTTAAACTTAATCTCTACAGACCAACCAAGGTAAAGTTTAAAAGACCGAAACAACTACTCCAATTCATCAGAAAAGAGATAGCACAACCAGTTTTTGTCCTGGGGGGAACTGCTCCAAATTATACTTCTAAAGACTACTATCATTTCCTCATCGGCAAAATGATACTAGGTACCGGAACGGGATCAAAACTTCACCAAACAATACGCGAAAAGTTACATCTAGCATATTATGCATACTCTTTTTTTGCACCAACAGGAATCATAGGGATGTGCGGAGGAATATCCGGCGTTTTAGGACAAAAATTGAAAGATGCAATTTATGCGACTAGGGAGGAAATTAGGAAAGTATCAAAGGGCGAATTCTCACAAGACGAAATAGAACGGGCAAAGGGATTATATGAAGGGATGCTTATAGGATTCAACGAGTCAAGTACAGAACTTGCTTCATTTTACAGCAACCAGTTAATGTACAAGGGAAGAATTGAGAAAAGTAGAGACATACTAAATAATGTAAAAGCTGTCTCAAAGGAAGATATAGCTTTAAGTTTTAGAAAACACTTGGGAAAAGGCATGTATTTAACCTTAATTACACATGAAAGAGAGAATGATTTAAAATGGGAATCATGAAGATAAACCGAACTAAATTTAAAAATGGGGTCAGAATTCTTCATTATTACTTGCCAACTACCAATTCTGTATCTTTATGTATACTATTTAAAACCGGACCTGTAGATGAAAAGCCAGAAGAATATGGGCTTGCTCACTTTATTGAGCATTCTACTGGAGATGGTACAAGAAACTACCCTGACAAGAAAAAAGCGGATTTCCTGCTTGAAACCTTAGGCGTTGTGGAAAATGCATGGACAGGAAAAAATGCCACTTGTTATTGGATGAAGTCTCCAATAAAGAATTTCTCAAAGGCCGCAGATATCTTATTCGACAAGATAACAAATCCTTTGTTTAGAGAAGAATCTGTCCAGAAGCAAAAGAGAGTAATAATTGAAGAGATAAAGATGCGCCGAGACGACCCAAATATCGTGGCCTGGGATGCTCTTTCAGAAAATATATTTGCATCACCTGCTTTAAGCCATATAAATATAGGAAGCGAGAAGACAGTAAGCTCATTCAATCAAGATATGCTCTTTAACTTTTTTAAAAAAAATTATCACTTCAATAATGCGCTTATCTGGATAGGAGGAAATATAAAGTTTGACGAAGTCCTTAAAGTATTAGGAAAGTTCAAACTTCCCAAGGGACCGGAAAAGAAAGAAACTAAGTATGAAAAAGCATCAGGCAAGTACTGCACCTTCCACAAGATGGATATATCTTCAGCCTATGTATACATAGGTATCAATGGATTTCCAATCGACAAAAAAAACTATTATCAACTGGCTCTTGCGAATACAATACTTGGAGAAGGCGAAGGAAGCTTTCTAAATCAAAGTTTAAAAGTCCAGAATCCCTTAGTATCAGCAACAGGATCCGAAATTATTTCTTTTACTAAAGATGGCCTACTACTTACTTTTTTTATTTCTTCAAATGACAATATTACAAAGGCCTGCAATATTTCTTTTGAACAAATTAAAAGAGTTTTAGATGGTAATATAAACGGCTCTCTCCTTGACCGTGCCAAGAACCTCATGAAGACAGAATTCGCTTCTTTGCAAGAAACCTCTGATAAATTCGTGTGTTTCAGTTCCGATTACTCAAATCTACCGCGTTTTGAGTTACTTACCGGAAGAAAGAAAAACCTGGATGATATACTAAATACAATTAACTTAACAACAATAAACGATATAAGAAAGTCATTCCAAGAAACAATCAAAAATAGTAAAATAGTTGTTAGTGTATCGGGACCTGACCCGAAGGTTAAAGGACAAATAGATAAGATTTTAGAAAAGTCCAATCTTTAAGTATGATCTATATTGTTATCCTATCAATTACAACTCTTTTTTTTCTCTTTGCACTCATCTTAACTCCCTACATCAAAAAGTTACTTGGTATAAAGATATGTGCACTTTGTGCTGCTTGTAGCTTATCCTGGATTACTCTTCTCATACTGCGTAGTTTCAAAATTCTTGACGTTGATAATATTCTAGTTGGAGTTCTAATGGGAGGAAGTGTTGTAGGAATCGAAGAAACTGTTGAGGATTATTTTGAGAGTAATAGGATAAAAAAGTTTTGGTTTTTCAGACTTTTAATAGTTATTGTCGGCTATTACACTGCTTACTCAGTTGCGATCGAGAATTTTCCAATGATACTTATTGGAAGTATTGCAACATTAATAATCGTTATTTCAATATATATGTTTATCTTTAAAAACAAACAAAAAGTAAAAGAAGGAAAACAAAAGGCTGACGAAGAACAGGAAAACTTTTCAAATGAAGAGGAAGAGGCAATCAAAAAACTGGAAAAGAGCCTCGAGGACTGCTGTTAGTCACGCAGCTATAAAAAATTGTGTAAATATAAATATCAGCTTACTTCTATTTAGTAAATATTTCTTCATTCTATTTCGACAACACATAAAATATCACGTATAATTTCTGTGCTAATATTTTAATAATACCCTTAATGAAGAAGTTGATTCTTTACTTTCTAACTAGCATAAGTGCCATTTGGCTTGTCGATCTTTTAGTATCGGGCTTTACTTTTAACGGAGGAGCAATCACTGTATTCCTTGTTATCCTTTTTATAGTTGTTGGCATATATCTTGCAGAATGGGTAATAACTAAAGCAGGGAAAAAATCCAGCATGCTTCTCTTCTTTGTCATAGGATTATTCATCACTTTCTTCTCACTTTATTTTGCTTCGCTATTCCTTCAGGACTTTAACGTTGGTGCAGGATCACTGCAGGGACTAAAGATTGGATTTTTATCTACACCAGTTATCAAGGGAATGGATCAGATCCTTTCACTCTTAATCGGGTCACTAATTGTTATGCTTGTTGCTACGGTAACAAGGTGGGCGCAAAAAGGAAGTTCAGCCGGAAAGGAATAAAACAAAAACTGAATTCTAATAGTTTTAAGCTCAAAGGCTGAGAGCCAAAAAACTATTTCAACCTAACCTCAGGTCCACTTTCAGGAGAAGACTCTTCTTTACTCGAAGCCTCTTTTAATGCTTCCTCATCAATATAGTATCTCCTCTTCGAAAATTTTAGAATGAAACCGCCCAAAGCAAGTATAAAACCCAAAACTACAAGAATCATAGCATATTGTCGGACCTCTCCTCGAAAACTAGCACTAGCAAGTTCAACCGGCCTCCTGAAAAGATCAATCAATTCCTCAACATATTCGCCAGATATTTTTCCCATCTGTTCTTGATACAAACCATCAATCTTCGCTTTCCCCCATAGACTCCCAAAGAGAAGAGATGACCCGGATAGCACCCATATAATGCCAATAAACATAAGTTTACTTGATAATTTCGGAACGAGAATAAACAGAATAAGCGAAAATACAAGTATGATTAGTGGGATATATATGTATAACTTTTTAATGATTGGATAGTTTGCCTTGATAAGTTGATTTAATTTATCAAAGCCATTTGAGTCTTTGTCCTCTTTTTTAAAAAACTCTTTCGAGCTGATGACATCCGTTTGAAAAAATTCCTGCTTCTCAAATTCCTCAGCCATTCTTTCATCAATCTCATCTAAGTTATAATCGGGTGGCAGACATTCAAGTTCTAGGGGATTTATATCCTGTCCCTCCATTGAAACGATTTCTTCCTGGCTACACTCCGGTAAAGCTTTGATTTGATCAAGAATGGAACTGGTCACAATATCGATCATGATTCCACTTCTGTCGGAAAGATCAATTTCAAACTCAGGATATTCAGTCTCACCTTCGAGCCACACATAAACGGAGTCAATAATTTTTTCTGCATTCATTTTTAACCATTCAGGCGGGAAGACTTCATTAATGGATTCAACAAGTTCCGTCTCCTCATCAAGATTCACATGTTCAGACAATTCTTCTCCTGCCTCACTCTTTGCTATTTCAACCCAGACTGAAGCTAATTTGTCATAAACTCCACCGCGTGAAAGCCAGTCCTTTATGTTCTGAGAATCAGTTAATACCTTGGTCACTGAGATTACAGTGATACCTACGGTAATCACTGAAAAAAGTATAGACGCTAGAATAACCGCAAGTATCCAACGAATACCAGAAAAACAGCTTTTCATAAATTCGAACTTAATATCTAATTACTAAATTGTACAAGAATAAGTAGTATTATTCAAAGGCCGAAGGTGAAGTGTAAAGGTTGATGGTTACTATACAACTATGTAGCTATCTAACTATCCGACTATACCCGCCCAAGGCGGACAAGTAACTATATGACAATATAACAATTATCCGATTATCAAATGATACAATTATTCAATTGAGAATCAACAATGAAGCAATGCAGCTGATTGAATTCTACGTCAATATCATCAACAACCCAAGTAGTATCATGACAACCCCCATGATAAATCTCATTCCTTTTTTATTCTTCTTTCTCCATGCATTTAAGGTTTCAGAGGAAAGACTGAAGTGAGCAATGAAAAGTATAATGATCAAAGGAAAAACAAATATCAGGTTATAAAAAAGTAGATAAAATACTCCTTGTATGAAACTAGCTTGCTCTGCAAGAAGTCCTATGATCGCAATATAAATTCCTCCTGTACAGGGTAGCTCAAAAAAAGAAACTATAATGCCTAATGCTATGGCAGAAGGAATTGATGCTTTTTGAATATATTTCTGAATAATGGGTTTTTTGGATTCGGGTATCGCAAGAGAAAATCCGTGACCTTCAAAGAAAACATCTTTTAAGTTTATAAGGCCAGCAATAATTACAGCAATAGCAGCAATATTATAAATTATTTTTGTAATTTCGAGCTTCTGTACAAAAGCAAGTAATCCAAGCCCGGCTAGGAAATAGGTTAGATACACAAAAAGAATATACACAATTCCGATTGATAAAAGCTTCCCTCCTCTTTTTTTTACAGAGATAAGAAAAGTGACAAGGAATATAAGAACTGCTATGGCACATGGATTTATGGAATCCCCAAGAGCACCTAGAATGATAAGAGGAATAGTAAGCTCTGTCATTTGTCTTTCTTCCGAGCAAGTAATAAAAATAAAACTGAAACTCCCAGTCCTAAACCAAGGATCAGAAGAACTATTTTAACTGAACGATTCTTTGCAGTATCATCGTTCTCAAATTCATAACCCTCAGTTGATACATTATACTTTTCACCCAGATAGCTAATTATTTGATCAGCAGAATTAATAATCTGACCGCTATCATAAAGTAAAGGCACACCACGCTCGAGGATATCAATTCCTGCCTCATCGCAAACTTTGCTGTAATAATCCGCATTGGAAGGATCCTCACGAATATCAAGAATTTCAATACCCTCTAATCCCTTATCGGATATGAAGCCCTTTACCTTCTCACAATACGGACATCCCTCCTCTACAAACAACACAACACTTTCGTTCTCACCTTCTGCTAAAACTCCCATGGGCGCAAATAAAAGTGACAGAAGCACTGTAATAAATAATGAGATTTTGGTTATCAAACCTGTTTTCATACGAAACGAATTTTACTACTTAAATTTTATTGGATCAAGTTCTCTTACCAGAAGTTTGTTATTAGATACTAGATATGAGATATGAGTTTTAGAAAAACATCACATCCCCAAACTCTGTAATCTTAGTCGTTTCCCCCGTATGGATATTTACAAGCAACAAATCTTCTTTTACAGAATACCAATCACTAAAGTCTCCATACTCAAATAAAGTAATGAAATAGTCATCATCTATCCAATAATTTCTGGAAGCGATCTTTTCATTAGCCCCAGGTGATGCTACAACCCTTTTCTCAAGAGTATTTAAGTCTACTAGTATAAGCTCAAAGTGCGGTTGATGGGGAACGACCTCTCCTTTTTTTCTTTCGTATAAAACATATCTTCTACCTGGTGAAATCCATATAAATGGTTGAAGTACAGCCCATTCACCTTCGTCAAGTTTTTTTTCGACCCCCCCTTTTTCCACAAATAGTTCAGTACCCTCGGCAATACTCCCAATATGTCTAAAGGTAATATTCTTCTCTTCAAGAAAGTGATAAACATATACTTCTTCATCTGAAGTGGCAATTAATTGAGCATCACCAGTGTTGACATTTATCTTGTAAATGCCCTCTCCAAGTCCATATTCATGATAATTGTAAGCTGCCGCATGCGTATATATGTTCTGACCATCTTTATCCCAGTTCGCAACCATCAAAAAATCTCCCAGATAAACTTTTTTATCAGTTACCATGTTATAAGCATAGAACCCGACTTTCCTTTCAGGATATGGATCCATTTCCATACATATATCTACACAATCCTCCTTTTGGAAAAAAATGACTTCATATATTATGACATCTTCCTTCGGGGATATAGAGATAGTATTATTCCCCTGTATACCAGCTCTTGCTTCTAATGTATCAGTTTCCACGATCTCCTTTATTCTGCCAGTTTCTAAGTTATAAGCAAGCAATATATGCTCCTCATAATTCTTATAGAAAATCCACTTTTCATTCGGACCATTAAACACTTCAGAAACGCTTGTTATTCCCAGAGATCTTTGATTTGTTCCGTCCCAATCTGAGATCCACAATTCATCATCTTCGCTCCCCTCCCCCTTTCTGCGCACAAAAGCTATCTTTTTTACCGCGGGTAATAATGGCTCCTCGGCATCATCTTTTTCTTGCTCTTCACTAGATTCTTCTTTGACCTCTGATGTTTCCTCCTGTTCCTCTTCAGTTACCTCTTCCTCGATCTGACTCTTGTAGATAAAATAAATGCCAATGCACAAACCTAGAAGGAATAACAAACCAACAAAAACTCCTAAAACGATTATTACTAATTTCTTTTTATCTCTTTTCTTACCTGGTAAGTCAACATTCTGTTTCTCCATAACTTGATTTTTAACCTCAACTTCATCTTTATGATTAGGTAAATCTTCTTGCATTATAAAATCTTAATATATTAACACTTTAACAATATAGCACACAGTAATAATCGAAGTGAAATTATAACTGCATTTAACACTAAATATAACAAATCAGACGAAGTGCTACTTTATATTTCATATACTTGGAACATTTTTTTTTTGCAGTTATAATGACCTATATGAAGCAATCTGCGAATAGCATAAAACCGCATGGGTACTGGAGTTTTAGAATCCCCTCTTGGAACCTTATTCTAATAGGTATTCTTGCAATTACAATAACCTCATTTTTACTTATATTTGAATACATAGTTAATAAAGGCAGCCTTGGAGCGCCTCTTGATGATGTCTATATTCACTTTCAATTCTCAAAGAATCTTGCAGAAGGAAAAGGTTTTGCCTTTAATGCGAATGAGCCTACCCCAGGCTCAACCTCACCAGCCTGGACGCTGCTGATAACACTTCCCTATTTACTAATTAAGAATCACTTACTGATTGCAAAAACCTTCAGTGTCATATTCTACATTCTTACTGGAACTGTTACATACTTTCTAGGAAAAGAGATTCTAAAATCAAGAAAGTGGGCTTTTATGGCTTCTATATTCACGCTTCTTACAGGTCGCTTTGCCTGGTCAGCACTTTCAGGAATGGAGGTTAGCCTATTTACTTTCCTTTTAAGTTTGGCTTTGTTTTTACATTTAAAGAACAAGAGCCGATTCCTTATAGCAGGAGTGCTTGGGATAGCATCAACCGTAAGACCCGAAGGATATCTGATAACAATCTTTTACTTCCTGATTCTACTAATAAAATCCATTAGTTCCTTTCAATCATCTAGATCAAGTCAATCGAAATTACTAAGTCGATTTATAGTTACAGGCATAAAAGACCTGCTAGTACCAGGAATAATATATATGGCAATAATCGCTCCCTACCTAATCTTCAGCTTCAAAACAACAGGCTCATTTTTACCAAACACATTTACAGCACAAAGTATAGCCTCAACTACCCTATTCTTTAAGGTGAAAATGGCTATCTTATATATACTTAGATATTTCTACCTGGTCTTTATTGATAATCCTTTTATAGCTCTAGCATTACCTTTTGGACTTTATTACATTGTTAAAAGTGCGATTAGAGGAAGGGGGGAATATAGATTCTTGGCTCTGGTAGCTATCGGATTTCCAATAATCGCAAGTCTTGCGGCACCAAATCTTCGTCATCATGGCAGGTACACCATCCCATTCATACCAATTTATACGATCATTGCGCTTGAGGGATTTAAGCAATACTATAGCAATCCATTATCAGACTTTTCCGTACGAAGATTTGCTTGTAGAACAAGGATGTTCCTTATGGCTATTGCTTCACTTATAATTGTCCTAGTCTTTGATAAAGTATTGACAGTTTTAAATGTGGATTCAAAGATAACATTCTTTCTAATAATTACTACATATATTCTGTTTAATATCGGAGTCGGTGCAATTGCAAATAAGTTCCTGCCGAATAAGTTAATAAAAAATAATCCCCAACTCTTCATATATATTTTTGCGATCATTTTACAGTTAATCCTACTTTTCAATTGGGCATCAACTTACGCCTGGAATGTCAAAAATATCAACGATATGCATGTAACTTTAGGAAAGTGGATTAATGAGAATACACCCATGGATAGCGTAATTGCTCTAAATGATATAGGAGCAATTACATATTATTCACAAAGGGAAATAATTGATCTGGTAGGTTTGGTTTCTCCAGATGTTTTGGAAGTTACTGACGGCTTATCAAAGGAGGAGCGTGAAGCTCCATTGTGGCAATACTTAAAGGAAAAGCAGCCCGACTACATAATAATACTTCCCTGCTGGTATCCTGAAATATCAAAAAAGGAGGAATTGAAAGAAATGAAAAGAATCCGACTCGACAAATATTTAATCATAGATTGCGAGATGGTGGTTTATGAATGGAATGAATCGGAACAATCCTTTAATGAAATCAAACTGATGTTTGAATAATCTTTAGTCAAATACAAAGTGATACCTCGGAAGCATCACCTCAAACATATTTAAAATTACTCTCTGTGTAAACTCATCTATCGAAAGTCCATGCATTAAGCCACTGTGAAATCGCGCTAGATGTTGTTTAAACATTATAGAAAATCTCGCAATTCTTTCCATCTCTCCTTCTGTCAACACACGCACACCAATTTGCCTTAACCAAGCCATTTCCGTTTCCATTTCATCACCAGCAATGCCTCTATTGAATTCTAGCGCAGCCCTACATTCTCGAACAAATCTTCCTCTTGCAATTAAACGTACAACATGAGTCTGGACTCTTTGGTAAATTATACCTACTCTATCAAAAGTACTAGTTTTCTTTTCTACACCGCTAATAATACTTGCTTGTCCCAATAAAGCTTCAAGTCTTAAAACTTCTGCCAAAACATAGCTTTCCATATAAGGTCCAACAATATTCCAATATAAATACCTAGCCTCTTGTTCATCATTTTTGACTAATGGAATAGGCCTCCTTGCACCAAGCAATTCATGAACAGCAATACTATCTAAAGACCCGTGAATAAATACTCTTAATGGGAACAAACGCGTAACTAAATTATACTCAATTAAGCAGTTATACAGAAAAGAAGTATACCAATTCCCAGGTAATGATACCTGTGACTCTTTCATTCTTCCTAATATATTTTCGTATGCAGTTGGATCGATAAATCGGGCAATAGCTGCATTTAATGTATCTAGAGAGAACCCTTCTCTCTTCATAAATTCAAGCATACATCCGTCAGGATCACCCTTTGGACCAAAAAGTCTGTGGCTTGCACACTGCCATGAATATGGAAATAAAGCATGTAAAGAACCAGTGTGAGCAAGGAGCATAAAAAACATCTCCCCCATCCCATGCCGATTCGCATCAGCAAACCCTTGGCGTAATACTCGTTCTGCTGAATCTGAGATTATCCTGACTTCTTCTAATGTATGTTCCGTATTTCTAAAACTTAACCACCATGCTCTTATCGCATTTAAACCTACTAATGTTGCTGCAAGAAAGGGTGTTCGGGCTACTTCACGCTGATACCTGAGCATGCTTGATGCAAACCTGGTTCTAGCTTCATTTAATCCAGGTGCAAATGGCAAGGCAATTGCAGTCCAATTCTCACCAATCGCATCCAGTGCTCCTTCATAGGCAGATACACTTCTATAACCATCTGGTAATATTTCAATAGCTACAATAGCCGTAGCCATCCTTTGCAAAGCAAAAACAGCAGAAAAAACGTCTGTTGAAGACTTAGGACGGTACGGTACATCAATATCAGCAAGATAATCTCCGGTAGTCTTATCATATATCTTAAGGTAAATAATGTCTGTTCTTCTGACAACCTCTACCCTATACTCTTCTCGAAGAATATCTAAATATCTCTGATCTAGTAGATCTTGCTCGATCAATCCAACAATCAGAAGATCTAGATCACAAACTTCTTCGTCAAGTTGTCCTAGCTCAACAAGAGCTGCCCTACCTGTTAAGAAGACTCCTCTAACAGAGTCGCCAAAACACCTTACGGTTCGTTCCCTAATGTCCTGCATCGGTCTGTGAAATTCGTCTAGTCTTTCTAGAGATTCAATTTTATCCCCTGTTTCCAGCGGCAAATCAGTCCCGATTGCTGCTGGATCCATATCTGCGCCTCTAAGTCGCATTAAAGCAACCTGAGTGCCCCCTGAGGGATCAAGGGGATTTGCTCTATTTGTAAGTGATTCTTCTTGACTCATGATAGTAAAACATAACCTTGGTTTCTAACTGTAATAATTGAAACAACAGCGCCGTGTTTCTTCAGTTTTTTGCGAATTCTCGAAATAGTCTTGTCAATTGCCCAATTAGAATATTTTTCATCTTCTGCATCTTTCCACAAAATCCTTGCGATCTCATCTCTTGTAACCACTTCCCCCTTTCTAGTCTGCAACTTTTTGTAAACAAGTAGTTCTTTTCCCTTAAGTACCTCAAGGGCTGAAACCTTACCAATGCTTTGCACTTCCTTAAACCGTCTTTCCAGAATAAAAGAGCTTATCCATTCGGATGTGATCTCGCCTGATCTCGATATAAGTCCAAGGTTAGCTAGTGTAGAGTTTTGCTTTTGTTTAGTAAGAATTTGTTTTGAGGCCTTTGTAGCTTCAATTCTTTGATCAAAATCCAAAGAATTCCACAGGTTAACTATTTCTCTAGTAATGAGTTTATTTTCAAAAATCTTCTCAAGCATGCTAGTTGAGAATTCCACATCAGCCAAATTTAGAAGTTTAATTGTATTCAGTACCAAAGGGTAATAACCTCCAGTAAGCTCAAAAATTCTTTTCTTTGTATCTTTTTCTAGTTTAACCTTAAAGTATGAGCAGAATCTTTCAATTGTATAATTTGTTTCAGTTCGATCAAGTATTGAAAAGTAGATTACGTTCTCATTCATCGCTGTGCGTAAGGGATCAAAGAAGGCTGGAAAAGTTTCCTCTTGAGGACTTTTTGAATGAAGTAGAAAAACAAGTGATAAGGGATTATTTGGTGGCTGCCTCCTTATCTCCCAGAGGGCTTTAAGAGCTTCTCCCGCTTCTCTTGGTAAATCCCAGAAAATTTCAGGCCTTGAAATAAAAATTGTTAAGTGCTCATCTCTTGAGGCAAGATTAAGTAAGTATCTTTGTATATTTGTAAGCAGGACAATCGGATCTTCAGTTTGTACGTGAGTATAAGACTGATCTTGTATCTCAAGTTTTAGGCTTAGCTGAAACAGCCAATGATAGGGGTTATCAGTAATAACCGGAATTGGTTCAAAGTAAAGAATTTTGTAAACACTCTCATACTCAGGTAAGAACGAACGAACTATCTTCTTTTCCTGCAATAAAAATTGTAAATATCCACTCTTTGCACTTTCAGGAAGACCGATAAAACTTCCAGATTGTTTCTTTCTGACAACTTCAAATAAAGGAGAATATCTTTTTTTGAGTTTTTCCGGGGGCAGCGGATAGTAAAAGTCCGCCATAGATGAATTTTATCATAACGCAAGTGCTCTTGTCACCCAAGGTCAGATTACGTCAGGTATAAGATCAAGCAACGAGAAATTTAGGAAGTTAAAATTCTAAGACATAATGTATGGAATAGTAATATATGGTAAAGAGCAATAGGTACAAAATTCCTAAATACTCTGAAGATCAGAGTATTTCAATTGGTAGAAACAACCTATATAAGATACGATCGGGCAAAGGAAAGCTTGTATTTACCGGAGCCTACATACATCTTGCACCAATTTGCAACTTTAGATGCAAAGGATGTTTTACTCATATGGGTAAATTACCCACACAAAGACTTGCGTATAAAGAAATAAAGTATATTGTGGATTTTGCAAAGGGAAGAGGAGCAGAATCAATAGTTTTTGCTGGAGCAGGTGAGCCAACACTGGACCCCGAGTTTGACCGGATCTGTAACTACATCTCCTCAAAAAAGCTAAATATTGTTCTTTTTACCAACCTGACAACTTTGAAAACAAAAGAACAAGCAAAAAAATACTTAAAATCAGGACCTGTTATTGGGAAACTATATTCTCTCAATGAAGAAAAATACAACAAAATCACTAGTTGTAAGGGAGCATACAAGTCTGCACTCAAAGGATTAGAATTCCTGCTAAACGCAAAGAAAGAATTGGAAAAACCCGAAGTAACACTTGCAATAGACTCATATATTAGTAGAGATAATTATAAAGATCTTCCAGACCTACTCAGATTCTGTAGGAAAAAAGACATAATTCCATACTTTGAAGCATTTATAGAGCTTGGACAAGATAAAAAAATAGTTAAGAAATTAGCATTAGGTGGAAAAGAACTGGCTGAATTATTCTTAGAGCTTCAGAGAATTGACAAAGAGGAATTTGCTATATCTACTCAGATTCATCCATGGAGTAGAAATTATGGTCAGGATAGATGTAGAAAAGCAACACACATGTTTTCTGTAAGGGAAAATGGGGATATCTGTATATGTGTTTGTACTGAAAGGAAAGTGGGAAACATCTCTGATTGCAAGAACCCATACGAGAGTCTCGAAAGCACCTTTTCCCTACCAGCCAAACATCTCCTCCAATATCTTATCTGTGATAACTGCTCCAAAACCATAAACCCCACGTACTTAAATCAGAACTAATCTTAGAAAATCATTGAGATAATAATGAGAACTCTTTTTTGGAACATAACAAATCGATGTAATTTAAATTGCAGATATTGTTACTATAATACTGGAATAGAGAAACGCGTACTTCAAGAAGCCAATTATTATAAATCGTTGCTTATCATTAATGATATTTCAAAAAACTTCGATAAGATTATATTCACAGGGGGCGAGCCGCTTCTTTATCCAAACTTGTTCAATCTAATCAAAAAAGTCAAAGAAATGAAATTGTTTGTTCAACTTCTTACTAATGGCGTATTACTTGAAAAATTCTCCAATCAAATTCTAAATTCAGGAATTGATAAACTTTCCATTTCTCTTGATTCACCAATTACAAAAACTAATGATTATTTACGTGGTAGCACAAGAGTCGTACAAAAAGGAATTCTAAAACTAATATCAAATAAAAAACAGGAAACTATAATTGAAATACAACAAACACTAACAAGAAAAAATATTGATTCCCTAGAGCCAATGCTCGACTTCTGTAAAGGCCACGACCTTAGTCTATGGATTAATCCAGTAGATATAAAACCCTGTAGTTCAACAGAAGAATTGTCTCTTTTAAATTTATCAGAAAATACAGCGAGAAAGTTAAAAGAGAATATAAAAAAGTGGTTGAAATTAAATCAAAATGAGAAAAATAAGATTTATGCCGATAGTATAATGGCTTTAATCAAAATGAGAAAGCCTCAACAAAAAACGTGTAATATGGGAATTAACAATTTTGTACTCGATCCTGAAGGAAATGTTTATCCATGTTTCTTAAGAAAAGACATTTTTCTTGGAAATATTTATAAGAATAAACTCAAAGATATTATTCATAATCCTTTACTAAATAGGCACAAAATAGAACTTTCTAGTGCTTCATGTCTCCAGCTTGGATGCCTTTGTTTGACTTTATTATAAACTTGCAGTCCAAATGGGTATTGACCCCCTTTGTTTTACATGCTATACTTCAATGAGTTATCATCCACTACTATATTATTTTTTAAAATAATACTATGACAACAAAGAATACAAGGCCACGAAGGGGTTTGGGACTTGGGAGAGGTTTAGGCAGAGGCGGAGCAAGTGCAGGAAGAAGAGGACTTGGGGGTACAGCTGAATGTGAGTGCCCGAAATGCGGAAATAAAGAGCCCCATACAAGAGGAATCCCTTGTTCACAGATCAAATGTCCGAAGTGTGGCACACCAATGCGAGGAGCATTCTGCAGATAATTTGTTATTGAAGGGGACCAGATATATCTGGTCCCTACTGCAGAAATATGATACCATTCCTTATGTTTATAAATTTTTATATTTTTAAACATGCGCCACAGAATACGTAGAATGCTAGGATACAATTTCAGAGATTACTATTTCAAACCACGTGGTATTCCTCTAACACAGCTTGATGAAATAGAGATAACTGATGAGGAATTAGAAACACTTCGCCTAAGATTCATCAAAAAACTGGATCAGCAACAGGCAGCAAAAACAATGAAAATCTCCCAAAGCCAGTACCAGCGTGATATCACAAAAACCATGGAGAAGATAACTAGAGCTCTTATCGAGGGAAAAGCTTTGCTAATCAGAAATAAAATAAGAGCATAGGACAATTTCAACCATCCGACCAAACACCACACGGCTATGTAACTATGTATTTATAGTAGTAGAATTACTACCTGGTTCATTTGCACTAGTCGAATTTGTCCCCCCCATATTCACTCCGACTGATTCCGGATGAGTTTCTCTATTTTCTGTAAGCGAGCTCCCTTCATGACTAGCAGATTTCTCACTACCAGTCTTTTTCTTTTTTGTCTTCACTAAAATTAAAACAACAACTATGAGGATAGTCCCGGCCACAATCACTACCGCAACAGTGAAAACCACAAAGTACTTCTGAAAGAAGTTCCCTTCTTCCTTATCTTCAGTTGTTGATCCTGTGTCCCGAACCTGATCGTCTTTATCCTCGACTGCTTCTTTTGCCCTTACATATCCTCCAACATCAAGATTCATCCGTGCAATTCCAAGAACGTCTGTTTCACCTGCATGATTGGGATAAACACCGACGAATTCTACTTTAACTGAAGAAGTCTCGACTTTTTCAAACTCGAGTACCTGCTCTTCGGTTGGCAAGTTTTCAAGATTTAGTGTAATTGACGATCCATCAGAGAAAGTTAATTTAAGTGTTTTTGCTGTACTGAATATGTCATAACGCGAGCCATAAGAAGAACCGTCAAGTGCAAATACAGGTTGAGATATAGCCTGAGTTACGTTTAGAGTATCAACTCTGTATACTGCATCAAATTCATATAATACAAATGGCGCCTCGGGTCCGGTTAGATCTGCAAACCACCCATCGCTTGGTCCTTCCTCCTCTTTCTCTGTTCTCAAAAGATTAACAACGTTTCCTTCCCTCATATAATAAAACCCGAAATCATAGCCTGCTGGAGCTTTTACCTTATCCAACTGAACATCCATGTCTCCTCCTGACACAAGATCTTCAAGTGACTCGTCTCTTTGATCCCAGATACCTAAAAGCGAAGGAGCATACGACACTTTAATGTTATCTTCAGGGCCGGGCTCAAGATTTGAGAATTTCCAGACCAGCTCATTTCCCTCTATTTTAAAACCTTCGTTGTAAGTATCAAACATTGAGCTTGAGATGTCACTTGGGAAGCTGAATATTATCTCTCCCGATCCAATGCTTCCCGACCAATCAGCTCCAGTCTCCATTATGTAATTAAAAGTTCCGTAAATACTTTTCGGCTCGAACACAAGTCTTGCGTCATATTCAACTTTTATATTTGTTTCTAAGTTTGCCTTAAAAGTAACCGGGAATTTTATAGCAATCACCTTCTCTTCGGGGAAATTTGGTGTATTCATAAATGAATACATATCATAAACCTCATACTCGAAGTCACTTGCTTTATTATCAACATAAACCATAAAATTAATTGCAGGATTCATCTTATCCTCGGGCTTAAAATAGTCAAGATCAATGTAATTGGCGGGAATAGGAAACATAAGATCCATCACTTCGTCCTTTGAGGAAGTGTTTTTCATCTTAAATTCTGCGCTAACCTGAGCATAATGCCTTACCCACACATCGGATTCATTAAAATCGCCTTGGTAAAAGGGACTATCCTTGGTCTCTTCTTGAATGTCATATACAACCTTCTCATAAATCATTTCAACTTTATCTGTTTTTTCTCCAGGGACGATAATTCCTCCCTCGCTAGGTGCTTCTCCGACATCAGCCGAAGCACCCTTTCTGAATGAAAGACCAAGCAGACACATGAAAAAAGTAATTGCAATTGCTACAACAAGTGGTTTTCTCATCGGCAGTTTAGTAAAAACTTATGTCAAATGTAAGTAATAGATTACAATATATTCAACTATTTCGCAAAGAATCTTGACATTTAAATCTCTTCCATTCACAATGTTTTCTAGTAGCAATTAATTTTTATCAAAAAAACATGTCCACGAACCAAACTTCCCAGGAAAAAATACAGGATCCAAACACACAAACAAGTGAAGTTAAAAGTAAATCAAGTAATAAGTCCTTACTTATAATTATCTTAATTCTACTCCTGCTTATGCTATGTTGCGGCTTATCTTTTTGTACTTATGCAGTCATAAAAAACAAGAGAACAGAAAGATGGGGAATATTAAACGACTTTTTTAATTCACTTGAGCAAAATAAAAGTGAAGAGAGCGAAACAGAGGAAGAAGATGCTAAAGAGGAGGAAGAAACAACCACGCCAGCGGATATATGGGAAGGCCCATCAAGCTGTGTAGCAACGAAATTTGACGGCGGGACTTATGATCATGGTGAATCATATACAACCTTAGACGGCTGCGAAACATGTACATGCAATGACGGTGGATGGGACTGTACAGTAAATCCAGTTTGCATCACAGATCCTACAAGCTGCTATAGAGATGATGCTGAATATGGAAATGGCGCAACATATAACTCTCCAAACGGATGTGAACACTGCACATGCAATTCAGGAAGCTGGGCTTGTACAATTGAGCTAACTTGCTGTTATTACAACGATACCTATTATGCTAGTGGCTCCTCATTCCCATCAACAGATGGATGCAATACATGCACATGCGCAAGCGGCTCAGTCATATGTACAATGATACTGTGCCCATAAAACCAGTGATCTAATTAGAGAATCACATAGAAAGTTTAGATCTATTTAATCATCTTTATAGCCTCTACCATCCTAAAATGTTATAATAAACATATATATTTTTGAGCAACAATGGAAATTCTCTCCTGGAATGTAAACGGACTTCGCGCTGTTTACAAAAAGGGGTTTTTAGAATGGTTACATAAAGCAAAGCCAGATATCCTCTGTCTTCAAGAAACTAAAGCACAAGAAGATCAACTTCCATTTGACTTAACATCACTTTCTAGTTATATCACCTACTTCAATTCAGCAAAGAAAAAAGGTTATAGTGGCGTTGCCATTTACACGAAAGAAAAACCTAGTATTGTAAAATCAACTCTCGGTCAATACCAATTCGATAAAGAGGGAAGAATTTTAAATCTTAAATTCAAAAATTTTAGACTTATAAATCTCTACATTCCCCACGGTGGACGGAAAAAGGAAAAGTTAAGCTATAAGCTCGAAGTTTACGAGGAATTGTTTAAATATATAAAGAGGTTTAAAAAAGAAAAATTAATACTCACCGGTGATTTCAATATTGCCCATGAAGAAATCGATTTAAAAAGACCTAAACAAAACCTTGATAATATTATGTTTACCGAAGAAGAAAGACAGAAATTAGATAAACTAATAGGGCTCAACTTTATCGATACATTTAGATATCTTAATCCACGTAAAAAAACTTACTCCTGGTGGCCATACTTTAATGACGCGCGGGAAAGAAATCTTGGTTGGAGAATTGACTATATTTTTACCTCAAAGTCGCTAAAGAGAAAAATTAAAAAGGCTTTTATACTTACGGATGTAAAAGGCTCAGATCATTGCCCTGTAGGAGTTGAACTCGACGACTAAACAGAATACCAGCACAACTATTTCACCATCCGACCATATCCGCACAAGGCGCCTGTCTGCCTACAGGCAGGGACAAGCAGCTAACCTGCGACCAGATAATTCCCAATTTACAGTAATCAATTTACATTAAAAAAGACAGTATTAGACTTGCTTATTTTTATCTATCTAGATATGTAACTTAGTCAATCTTCTACTTTTATCATTTTTCACAATTAATTTATATTCTCTAATTTATTTTAAAAACTCTCCAAAGTGATATAATAATTATATGACAGAAGAAGAAACACTTTGTCCTATTAGAGCAAAATTATTAAATGATAGAGTAACATGTTTCTGGATAAAGCACGCTCCTATTGAATTACCAACACTTGGAAATGGAACAGAACCCCACACAATACCTATTCATACCTATGCAAAGTGTAATCCCAAAGATACTGACCAAGGCATAGTTACTGTAAGATACCAAGGGTTACTTAGTCCAGTGGAGTTTGACACACAAGTTGACGCTTTAGTGGAGGGAATCAGGGCTAACGATCTGACACTGTACTAAGGGGTTGATTCGTCATTAATTGAACCACCCTACTCACTCTTCAACCACACCAGATTCATCTCAAGCCACTCCTTCGCAAACTTGGGAAGAATGTTTTTTTCAGATATTGCATTCAAATCAACCCACATAGGTTCAAAAAAATTCTCATCTGAATTTCGGATAGCTTCTTCACCATCTAAAAAAGGCTCTTCACCTGCTCTCCATTTACAAAGGTAATAAAAGTCGAGATTTTTATTCTTATAATTCCTGAATTCAAACATCAGTTCAGGCTCAGCTACTTCAATACCTGTCTCTTCGCGGATCTCGCGAATGACAGTCTCTTCTTTCTTTTCATCTTCTCGCCTATGTCCCCCCGGTAGAACATAATACTTGTACCCATCCTTAATTCTAAAGACAAGAAGAATTTTCGAATCCTTAAGGACAATTCCGGCATGCCGCTCATTTTGAATTCTTGAGTCTTTATCTTCTCGGAAATTCTTAGTGTCCATCACACAGTATTACAATTAAAAAAATGTTAACAAAAGCAATTATCACATGTGTTATTAATTATACAACAAATAACGATTAAACTTTTTTATTAGAAAGACTCTCCGCCCATTGCTTCGCCCTTTCCTCCTCTCCTTCCTTTAGAGGTCCTTCTTTTCCCAAAACCCAGAATATCTCTGAATCAATTATTTTTGCACCTTCTTTACCTAGAACTTTGAGTATCCTTGGTGCTGCATTGCCAAATATCCTGGTTATCAATTTAACAAAAAAGCTCTGCCCTTCTTGAGGCATACTGGTGTCAAATGAAGCTACTGCAGTATTTTTCAGCAATTCTTCTGGTATTGAGTTAAGAAAGCCTTTAACGTCTTCAGTAAACCATCCTCCATGTGTTGGTGAACCCACAACAAGTAAATCAATATTTCCTGTATCCTCAGCTTTTGCCTCACTTGCTTGAATAATCTTTGTTTCATATTTCTCTGAAAGACCTTCTTTTATTGCTTCAGCAATTTTTCTTGTATTTCCATAAACCGAATCATAAACAACTAAGGATTTCATAATATTTGTGCCTACTATATTAAGTATGCTAATAATATATCATAAATAGAAAATAAGTTAGAATATTTTTAGGATCATTCTAGGATACATATTAAATACTTGCTGCTCCTTTTAATCATCGTGTATAATCTTTTAGTCCCTTAAAATAGATGGTGACGTAGCCAAGCTGGTTAAGGCAACGGTCTGCAAAACCGTTATCCGCGGGTTCGAGTCCCGCCGTCACCTCCATTTTCAACATCCAATTCTCAATGCTTAATGTACAATGAATAGTATCCAGTGATATAATTTATTTTATATTTTGATAATAATCCTTTAACAAATGATACAAAATGCGCAGGTGGCGGAACTGCTCAATGAGGGGTTAACGAAGACAATCCCGCTAAGCGGGAGAAGTCTGAGTTTACCCGAATTAGTCCCGATGAGCCTGCCTGCACTGAACGGAGTGAACGTGTCGAATCGGGAGTAGACAATCAGGTAAAAAGTTCTTTTCAAAATAAATACTTTTCTTTTTTTGCCGAGATGGCGGAACTGGTAGACGCGTCGGACTTAAAATCCGATGGGGTTTATCCCCCGTGTGGGTTCGACTCCCACTCTCGGCATGGGCTGGACTTACCTGCCTGCCGGCAGGCAGGAAATCCAGTGGGACTTACCTCCCATGTGGGTTCGATTCCCACCCCGCGCATATAAGTAGAATCTTTTAAATTCGGAGTTAGAAATCAGAGCTTATAGATACAAGGTGTAGTTCCCTTCGACATGCTCAGGGCGAGCAGGTCTTAATTTGTAAAAAA
>JAFGDO010000017.1 GCA_016932045.1 Candidatus Dojkabacteria bacterium
ATTCTTAATTCTTAATTCTTAATTCTTAATCTTTCATCTCTAATCTACCTCTCCCACAGCCATGGGTAGACCTCTCGAGCCTTAATTATTAATTCTTCTCTTCTTAATACTCCAGCTTCAGTGATATACCCGGTTACATATTTTGAATCCACCTGTTCAAATGCAGGATTAATAATTTTCAGTCCCTTTGGAGCTTTATCCCAAACCTCCGAAGACTCACGTTCCTCGATCCCCACCTTTTTAGGGTGGCTTTCTAAGCCTAATTTCAGTAGTGTTGTAGCAACGTAGAATTCATCAACCCCTTCGTGAGCTGCTAATGCAATTGCAAAAGTTCCAACCTTATTGATAAATGAACCGTCTTTGAGAAGTTCATCACACCCAACAATAACTGCTCCAACAGGTAAATACTTATCCTCTGTGATGAATGAAGCACACGCAGAGTCGACAATTTGAGTAACATCAAGTCCAGCCTCAAACAGCTCTTTTGCCGTCTTTCTTCCCTGATACAAAGGTCTTGTTTCAGTAGCAACTACCTTCAAACTTTTGCCCTCAATAGTTTTTAGTTGGGCTACATTCTTAATAATAGTTATAGCACTGCTTGAATGGCAATGAGTCAGTATAACATCCTCCTTTGCCAAAGCTTCTGTTCCAAACTTGATCATATCAACCTTTGCTTCGGCAAGCATACTCTCATAAGCTGAGCATGCCGTCTCTACTTTACCCCTTAATTCATCTAGTTCCGAAGCTTTTATACTACTGGAAGCTTGTAAAACATATTTTACAGCATTCCTTGCTAAGGGCTCATTATCTCTTGCCAGACTTAACATATCTCCAATCTCTTTTAACTCTTTCTTATATCCTGCCACCTTTCCGACATACCATTCAGAATAGAGTTTTATTCCTTCAAGCGTGGCAAACGCTACATTGGTGGCACCCTGAATGCGAATTGACTTTATATCCTTTACAATTCCTTTTATTTTAGACAAGGCTTTTGCACCCATGTATAACTGATAATAAATACAAATATCTTTGACAATAATAGTTTACTACACTTCATACTCCTCTTTCCACTCGGGTATGATAGCAGAATAGCCATCTTTCTCCAACGATTCCTTTAGATTTCTTGACGTTTCTTCTTCTCCATGTACTAGAAATACTTGCTTAACATCTTTCTTATCCGTATGGCTTAGCCAATTTAGTAAACCTTCATGATCAGCATGAGCCGAAAACCCATACAGCTTTACTATTTCCGCCTTAACCCTAACCTTTTTGTCCTCTATCAACACTTCCTTTTTGCCATCAATGATTTCCCGTCCTAGAGTTCCAGGCGCCTGAAAACCCACAAATACTATAGAGGATCTTCTATCATCAAGATTATCTCTCAAATGATATACTATTCTACCTCCAGCGCACATTCCATGGCCTGCAACGATTATTGACCCCCTCCTTTTCCTTATACGCTTCGAAGCTTTACTATCCTCAGCGAAAACAAAGTTCGGAGAGTAAAAGATGGACTCGCCACTCTTATACTTCCGGACAACTTTTGGATTTAGATATTTAAAATATTTTTTATAAACTCCTGTAATATTTATAGCTAGAGGACTATCTAAGAATACCCTTACATCTCGAGAAATATTCCCTTTCTCTGTTAGGGATTTCAATAAGAAAAGTATCTCTTGGGATCTCTGGTAGGTAAAACTGGGAATTATAATATTTCCGCCCCTTGAGAGTGTTTTATTTATAACCTTTAGGAATTTCTCCTCTGTTAATGTCCTATCCTCATGGAACCTTCCTCCGTATAAAGATTCCATTACAATATATTCAGCCTTCCTAGGAAAATTTAAAACGCTATCAAGTCTTGACCTTGGATTTCCTAAATCTCCTGAAAATATAAATCTTTTACCTTCAACGACTAAAAGCACACTTGCTGCACCAAGTGCATGACCTGCACGCAAGAATTTAGCCTGAATACCATTGTTTTCAAATTCTTCCCCAAATTTTTCTGTAGTACAAAGTTCTAAGAGCCCAAGAACATCTGTTGTATCATAAATAGGCCATTTTATGCTACTCTCCGCTAAATCACCATCCAAAAGAGTCCATCCTTTATACTTCTTCCCCTCCCGACTCTCTCTGAACCTCAATTCTTGAACCTTTGCTGAATCTAAAAGCATAAACTCAATAATTGCCCTGGTCGGTGGTGTCATATATACTTTTCCCCTAAACCCTTCCTTATATAATTTAGGTAAAAGTCCGCAGTGATCCAGGTGTGAGTGGGTTAAGAAAACACAATTAATCTCTCTTGGATTAAATGCAAATTCCTCATAATTTAAATGCTCCACCTCTACTCCTTGAAACATTCCGCAGTCCACCAAGATCTGCATAGAATCAGTCTTTACTAAAAAACACGACCCCGTAACCTCTTGCGTTGCCCCTAAAAATTGTATCTTCATGTACTATTATAAAACGTAAAAAAGACAATTAAGACGGCCGATTAAATCGATTAATCGGCCTAATCGAATAAATCACCTAAATCATTTTAATCTTCCCAAATAATTCTCCTTTACAACACCTAACAACTTCTCCTTGTCATTCATAGTTGGATCTTCAATCACTATTTCTAAAAGTTCATTTAATATCTTACCCATTTGGGGACCGGGATCAATCCCGGCTTTTTTTAGATCATCACCATCTATATCTAGATCAGAGATTTTAAGCGCCATATCCTTCTCTCTTACTTCTGCTATTCTTTTCTGCAAAGCAACAATCTCTTGTTCGTCAAAACTTCCCCTTGGATTTGCAGTTGCGTCAGCTATCCTGAGTTTTATAAGTTCATCAACTGCTTCTTCACCACCAACATTCCTCACAAAACGTCTAATTGCAGAATCTCCCCACTTCCCTATTTCACTCCTTTTACGAATGATCTTCTTACCCTTTAATAGGTCTTCTTCGTCATAGGGAAAATAGAACATATGCCATCTAACCAAATTTGCAGTATCTTTTATATCCTTCTTTGAAAATCTAAGTCGTTTCATTATTTGTTCAGTCATCAGTGCTCCTTCAATGTCATGACCATAAAAATGAGCTCCTGCCTTCTTTCTCGGTTTCCCGATATCATGGAAAAGTGCAGCTAGCTTCACACTGTCTTCAGCTCTATCGACAGTCCTCAGTGAATGTTCAAAGACATCAAAATAGTGATATTCAGGCTGTTCAATACCAACACCTTCTAGGAGCTCAGGGATCCATATTTTAAGTATTCCCGTGTCTTTCAAAAGCTTTAGTCCTACCGAAGGCTTTGGAGAATCATGGATAATTTTCAGGAATTCATCTCGAATCCTTTCTGCTGATAAATTGTCAATCATTGAGAGTACTGACTCTATCGCATTCTTTGTTCTTGAATCAATATTAAAACCTAATACTGAAGCAAATCTGCATGCACGAAGCGCACGAAGAGCATCTTCTTTGAATCTTTCCTCAGGATCACCGACAGCCTGAATAATTTCTTTTTTTATATCCTCCTGCCCACTAAAAGGATCGAAAATGACTTCTTCTCTCTCATGCTGGAGAGCTACAAGATCCACTGCAATGGCATTGATCGTAAAATCCCTACGAGATAAATCTCCCTCAATGCTCGTGATAAATTCAACCTTACTTGGCCACCTTCCGCTTAGGTATTCCTCGGCTCGGTAAGTTGTAACATCAACCGAATGCGGTTCTCCCTCACTGTCCTTTACAAGAACAATGATAGACCCAAACTTTGCCCCTGTAGCAACTGCTTTTGTAAATATTTTTGAGATCACTTCAGGGTGTGCATCGGTAGCGATATCATAATCTTTCGGCTTTCGCCCCATAAGCATATCTCTCACCCCACCACCAACCAGATATGCTTCATATCCCTCTTTTTGTAGTATACGAGAGACATCAAAAATATACTGTGGAATTTTTGTTTTAATTTCAGAAACATCCATAATCAAAAGCAATTATTACAGAGGAAAGTGAGGAATGCAACTTGTAAGCTAGTTGCCATCAACAGTTCGCCACTCGTTTATTCTTAGATACTTTACTATTTGGCTATCTATCCAATCCTCCAGTTTTATATAAATATCTCAAACACATGGGAGTTAAAATATAAAAGCCTATCAATGTTCTTTACTTAGTTTGAATAAATTCTAAAAATTAGTTCTGCCTTCAAATGACTTCTTTAAGGTTGTTTTATCTGCATATTCCAAATCTGCTCCACTAGGCAATCCCCTGGCTAACCTGGTAATTTTCAAATCTCTTTTTCCAACTTTTAAGGCTTGAGAACTGAGATTCAAAATTTCCTGTTTGATATACATAGCAGTAGCTTCACCCTCAATATTCGGATTAGTTGCGATAATAATCTCTTTCACCTTGCCACCTTCTAATCTGTTTATAAGCTGAGCAATTGTTAAATCTTCGGGACCAATACCATTTACTGGAGATATGACCCCCCCAAGCACATGGTACTTTCCCTTAAAATCAGTCCCATTTTCAAATGCAAGAACATCAAGAGGATCTTCCACTACACAAATTATTGACTCATCTCTTTCTTGGCTATCACATATCTCACACGGTGTTGAAGAGGCAATATTAAAACACATTTTACAGTAAACTATCTCCTCCTTCAGATTTGCAATGACCTCGCCTAATTCTTTTGTATATCCTTTGGGACTCGTGAGCAAAAACATGGCAACTCTTGCAGCAGATTTAGGTCCAAGTCCGGGGATCCTCTGTAACAACTGCATCAACTTTTGAACGTTTGAAGGAAGAATATTCATAGTATAAACAGTACTTTTGGATCGCTACTTAACCATCCGGCCATCCAACTAAATCTAGGAAATTGAACTCTTCAATATAATTTTAAATCTCTACTCGACTAAATACCAGATATCAATAACAAGCCACTACACTCCTAGCATTCCTCTCATCTTATCCATATCCATGTCCTTCATCATTTCCCTTTGAAGTTTCTTATTCGCCACCTTTAATGCCTGCTTAATGTCCTTAATTAGAGATAGTTTGTTATCACTTGATAACAAACTATCCTCTATATCCATGTCTACTAACTCATTTGTTCCATTGATGCGTACAACTACATCACCATCTTTTGACTCCCCCTCAATGATAAGGGCCTTCATCTTTTTTTGCATAGCCCTTGCCTCTTTTTGTAGTTTATATATATCCTTTACCTTCCCTAAATTAAATGCCATTTTTTGCTAAATAATAACTTAAATATAATCTTCTGAAATGTAATTAAAACAATTATTTTATGAAATTACAAGGAGAGACATGTTTATATTTTTTGATTATTGGATATCTGGAAAGTTTGACACCTTGGCTGTTGTAAGTCATCTCACCTTAATTTGAAACAAACATCAAAGTTCGTGCGTAATATACTATCTGGGAAAAAAATCAGCTTAAAAATTTCCTACTCGATCATATCACCAAGCACCTCAACAACAATATTACTGTTCTCATACGAAGTTTCATCATCAATTCCTTCTATAAATTCTTCTTTTACTTCACAAAGGCAGGAAAGACCCTGACCAAAAATCTCCTTTGAGATTTGTGAAAAAATTTCCTGGGATGCTGAACTTTCGATTCTCTGCTTATGAAATTTAAATGGTACATTTAGCAACACGCATTCTCCTTTTACATCTACTGGCTGGGCTTTCTTGTAAAATGCAAATAGGTGGTGATTATACGGTCTCACCTTTTCAACAATTTCATCCCAGCTAGCCCTTACATTTCCGATCTTTACTCTTGCTTCTTTTTTCTCCTTGATAGAAGACCTTATCTTATTCGGAAGCCGACTAATAGCACGTGTCACAATCCTCGGGATATTCTTTTGCACCTCCTGGCTTCTTGGATTATCATGAGCAGTATAAACCGAACCTTCTTCATTTGAGGTTATCTTTACAATTGCTACTTCAATAGGAAGCCTTTGTACTTGTGTATACTTCAGTTTACTCTCCGCCTCAGATAATTCAGTAATTATCCTTAATAGGTCCTTTAAAGAAAAATCCCCCTCGGCCTTAGACACCTTCTGGATCAAAAGCAGCCGTGAATATTCTAATGTCTGCCTTAGAAACTGAAAAAGATTTACACCAGAAGAAACAATTTTATCAAAGATTTTTAGGCATGAATGCACATCCTTCTTAAGCAATTTTTGAACAAACTTTTTAACTTCAGTATCCTCCGCAAGCCCCAATATTTCTTTTACATCTTCCAGATCAATTCTCCTGTCCTTCAAAACCCCCATTCCGCCAAGCACTTTTTCAAGTATACTCTCAGCATCCCTGAAACTGCCTCCCGCATTTTTGTTAATCACAAGTAGTGCTTCATTCGTAATCTTCACCTTTTCCTGCTTGCAAATATATTCTAATCTTTTGGAAAGTGTTTCCTCGTCGACGAGATTAAAATTGAACCTCTGACAACGGGAAAGAATTGTCGTGGGCACCTTATCAGGCTCGGTTGTTGCAAGTATAAATATTATATGTGCCGGAGGTTCTTCTAAAGTTTTCAGAAGGGCGTTGAAGGCATCTTTAGTTAACATATGCACTTCGTCAATAATGTACACCTTATACTTACCTTCACTTGGTGAAAAATTTACCCTCTCCCTCAGTCGCCGGATCTCATCTATCCCACGGTTTGAGGCAGCATCAATCTCAATTAGATCTAAGAATCTTCCCTGTTCTATAGATTTACAGGAAACACACCTTTTACAAGGATTCCCTTTAGAAACTCTTTTGCAATTGACAGCCTTTGAGAGAACCCGAGCAACACTGGTCTTTCCAGTACCGCGAGGTCCCGCAAACATATAAGCATGTCCAACTTTATCGTCCTCTACTTGCTTACTCAACACCTTAACTATTGGGACTTGCCCAAAAATTTGCTTAAAATCTTGTGGTCGGTACTTACGATAGAGAGTCTGCATAGTTGTTTATACAAGTGAAAGTGATTCATTATAGACAACCTTTTTTTAAACTGCAAATACTTTCCACTTAGACCCCATAGTACGCTCAACATTAACGAATATATTTCACATTCTCTTGATTACACTCCAAGAAGGACCCCTTAACCCCCTACAGACTAACGAGCAATAGGCAAATAATGCTTAAAGAATTAGAACAGATGCGCTAGGATTTCGTTATTTAAATATTACATAAATTTATCTGCGACAGACGGTCCTATAGACTCAATTGGAGTAGCATGTGGAGATATAAAAAAAGATAGTATTTTATAAACCTTTATTTCTCATTTTTCTTTTAGCCGATCTACTTCTCTTCTTCCTCTTTTTCCATTCTCGTTTTCTTTCACTCCGCTTTTCAGCCAGCTTCGTGAAATACCTTTTGTCATTAACTGTATTAAAAACGTTCTCTCTAATTGCTTCAGCATGCAATCGCTTCAGGGCATTATCTATTGGTTCGTTTTTATGGACAATAATTGACATATAAAAATATTTCTAAAATAAATTTTTTACAAAGTTTATTATTCTCGAAAAAACATCAAACTGGATTATGTCTTTTATGGTTATCAAAATAACAAACAAGGTTAGCACTACAAAGCCTATCCTTATCATCCAATTCTGATACTTTTCAGGCAGTTTTTTCCCTGTTATCTTCTCTATGATTATAACTAGTAATGCTCCTCCGTCTAAAACAGGAAACGGCAAAATATTCATAATTGCAATAGAAATATTTACCATCCCAAGTAGATTAAGCATTTCACCCAAATCACCAATCTTCACAATGTCTATGGTGGTATTTGCTAGTCCAACTACACCTCCTACTCCTTCGGCTACAGGCTTTACAGTCTTTTCGGCAATTGAGATGCTTATAAGTTCCTGTAAAAGTTCAAGATTGTACCCCGTAAAGTTTATACTATGGAACAACCCCGAAAAAATCCTCGTTTTAGAATAGTTAAGGTTATAATAGGATGCCACGCCAGAATCAAACTTTACTCCAAGCAGGACCCCTTCCTCACTAGTTTCCCTTGGTGTCACCTTAACTTCTTGCCAATCTCCGCTTCCCCCGGTTTCAGTATCTATTGTCAATACCTTTATTATTATTTCCTCTCCTTTATGATCATATAAAGAACTTTGAAATTCCTCTGCACTCTTCACTTCTTCACCACCAATCTCCCAAATTATAGAATTAATGGGAAAATTGACTTCATATGCTGGTGTACCCTCAATCAAACCAGCTACAAACGGCTTATTATAAACCTCGACTTCGGTTCCAATAAATTTATAATCTGCATATCTAGGAAAAAGAATTTGAAAATTGTTTAAAATCAAAACAATGTAAAACGTAAAAATTGCCAAAAGAAAATTCATCACTACTCCTCCCACAATGACAACAGCCTTAGCCCAAACTGGCTTTGTTCCGAAACTACCCAGCTTCTTTGATTCTTCCTCTTCTCCCAACAGTTTGACATAACCACCATAGGGTATAAGGTTTATCCTATACTCTGTTGAGCCAAACTTTTTGGAAAATATCTTCTTCCCAAACCCAAGAGCAAACTCTTCAACCTTTACTCCGACAAGTTTAGCAGCAACAAAATGTCCGAGCTCGTGTATAAAGATCACAAGCCCAATAATCAAAATTAACCAAAGTGTTGCTTCTAGCAATATTAACATCTGTTTAGCTTAGAGAACTATAACTTAACTAATATTCGAGAATATCCTCTACTGTTTAAATTGCACCTTATTATTTCAAGTTGACTATAACATTTACTTCCTGAACCTTATTAGATAGACATCAGTTCCTTTTCCTTTTTTTCCAGTTCATCTTCGACAAAGTCGTTAAACTCTTCTACTAAAGATTGCATATCCTTTTTCCCCCTTTCGAGTTCATCCTCAGAACAGCCCTCCTCTTCTAAATGATCTAGAAAATCTCTTCGTATTCTACGCATAGAAATTTTTGTATCTTCAGCTATCTTTTTTACAATCTTAACAAGTTCCTCTCGCCTCTCCTCGGTAAGAGAAGGCAGGGGAACTCGAACTATACTTCCATCAACAGATGGAACAACATTTAGATCAGCTTTCTCAACCGCTTTGCTGATTGCATCTGCGTTATTCTGATCCCAACATTGGACTGTTATCAGAGTCGGATCAACAACATTCACAGTTCCTAACTGTTTAATCGGTAACTTCGAACCATATACTTCAACCAATATATCCTCAATTAAATGAGGATTCGCCCGACTTCCCCGTATCTTAGCTAATTCTCCTAAAAAATAATCCTTTGTCTTTTGCACCTTTTGTCGAGCTTTAGATATATTCATCTGATACGTCTATAGTTAATAAATTATTGATGATAACGTGCTTTAAAATAAAAGCAATAAGAGAGCTTTCACATTTATCGTTATCAATTAAGTATTACTTTAGATATTTTTAAAGTTCAATTAACTTGTATCAACAAAGCTACGTGATCTTTTAATCTTCCTCACCAAGTACTATTCTTACAAATTTTGAGATTTCAACTTTTTCACCAAATGATGCAACAGCCTCATCAACAAGATCTCTTATTCTTTTTTTATTGTCGCGTACATATGGTTGCTCAAGCAAGCAAACTTCTTCATAAAACTTACTCATTTGTCCCTCGACTATTTTGGCTAAAATATGTTCCGGCTTTCCTTCCTTTTTCAGCCTTTCCGCAATAATTTCCTTTTCCTTCTGTAAAACATCATTAGGTACATCTTCCCTTGACAGGTATAGTGGGCACTCTGCTGCGACATGAAGAGAAATCTCCTTAGCTAAAGATTGAAATTTTTCATTTCTCGATACAAAATCAGTCTCGCACACAAGCTCTACTAAAACTCCTATCTGACCGTTATGAACATACGATCCTATAAAACCATTAGCCGTCTCTCGTGATGCCCTCTTTTTGGCTTTAAGGATACCCTTCTTTCTCAAGAACTCAACCGCCTTTTCAAAATCTCCCTTACTCTGCTCCAAAGCCTCTTTACAATCCGCGATACCTATCCCTGTTTTACTTCTCAGTTCTTTTATTTCATCTAGTGTTATCTTTGCCATAATTTTAATATTATAGATTAAGATAGGCTTATTTTTTAGCCTTTGCTTTTTTAGTGCTCTCTTTCTTCACTGAAGTCTTCTTTCTTGGCTTCTTTTCAGTCCGAGTCTTGCTTGCTTTGCGTACTTTGCTTTCAGCCTTCTTTTCCTTCTCTTCTGTTCCCTCCTGTTTTGCACTTTTTGCTTCTTCCTTTTCTGCTTGGGCATTTCCACTCTCAGAATCTAGTTTTATACCAACATGAGAATAGTCCCTGAAGACATGCCTTACTCCCTTCCCTTTATTACCTGCTAGTATTGCCTGAGCTATATACTTTACCATCAGTTCAACAGACTTAATAGCATCATCATTGGCTGGTATAGGATATTCAATCCTTCGTGGACTTGTATTCGAATCAACTAAAGCCACAATTGGTAGACCTACCGATCGAGCCTCACGTACAACAATTTTTTCATACTTTGCATCAATTATCACAACAGCATCAGGCACTTTGTTAAGTTTTTTAATCCCTTGATAAAGCCTATCAAGTCTTCCCCACTCTCTTCTCATAACAGCAAGTCTTTGTTGAGAATACTTTTTTATATCGCCACTTAGTTTCTCCTCTAAATCCTGAAGTTTTTTAATACTTTTGTGGACAGTATCATAATTCGAAATAAGCCCACCAACCCATCTATTTATGACAAAATGTGCTCCGCACCTTACAGCTTCCTCTTTTACGACATCTCTTGCCTGCCTTTTTGTACCAACTATGAGTATATCCCCACCCTGAGCAGTCTTTGCAAGAAACTCCAAGGCCTCTTCAAACTTTTCTAAAGTCCTTTCTAAATTGATAATGTGGAAATTCTCCCTTTTTGTGTATATGAATTCTCCAAATTCTGGATCCCACCTTTTAGTCTCATGGCCAAAATGAACTCCAGCTTCGAGTAATTCTTTTACAGTGGGGAGTTTAATAGACGGCTCTTTGGCCGCTTTTTTTGCTTTTATGTCTGACATTGTTCTAACCTCCTTTTAAATGGTTAAAGAGAAATAACTTCTTTACCAACCTCCACTTTCTGTATCTCGTAGTATACGAAACAAGGAAGCATAAATGTACAAAACCTAGATGTTTATGTACATTAGAAGAAAGTGTGCGTAATTGATAATGTAAAACATATGGATAATACCATAAGTACTGCGTTATGGCAAATAATTCCCTTCGAGCATCCAGAGTTTCCATCTCTTATCTCAATTTCAACAATAAATAACCACCGCTTACAAGGAAATAACAACTATCAGAACATCCAGCAATATATCAATCCACAATCTATAATCTTCAATTCTAATTTTATCTGCGATTAATTTTGATCCGTTTGCAAGTTGCGGCAGGCTGCTTTTTCTCCTTCAGATATCTCAAAACCTCGCTATCACTTAAATCGTGCCATTCTTCATAAGCAGATGCTACTGCAAATGGAAGATTAGCAGGATGAACATAAAGAGAGACCAACTTGTCGACCTGGCAAGCGATTAGTTCAACGGCACTCTTTGAGGTTGTCGGAACAGCAACGATAATTCTGTGCGGATTATATTTCCTAATCAATTTGGCAACTACAAACATTGAGTGTCCTGAAGCAAGTCCATCATCAGTAATTATCACATCACGATCTTCAAGCTCTGGAAAAGACCTTCCTTCTCTGAACCTCTTCTCTCTTTTTTTTATTTTTTTTATGGCTTTTTCAACCTGTGAGTCTATCTCTTCCTTTGTTAAGTCAGAATAATTCAATAACTTCCTATTCAAAGAGACTTTTACTTCCCCGTTAAGTACTACTGCACCAAAACCTGTTTCGGGGTCATCCGGGAATTCTATTTTTTTAGCAATGATAACATCCAGAGGAGCCCTCAAAACTTCAGCAAGTTTATAACCGACTGGCACACCGCCAGAGGGAATAGCAAGAACAATCGGCCGCATTAAACTCATGCTCTTCATCTTCTCCCCCAGCTTTTCTCCCGCCTCTTCTCTGTTCTTAAAAAGAGTTGGACCGTATAACATAATACTACTCAGAAAGAAATATCAAGGAAAAGAATAACATATTAGGAGATTCAAGGAAATGTATAAGGTTATTTCGGGCCTGAGGCTATAATTATACTTGTCTTTTCGCCCGTTAAGATTTCTCCAAATGATGAGATATAGAGGGCATAAAGCGTATTCGTTTTTTCTTGAACAAATACAACTACCCCAGAATCATAAATTTTTTCCTTCTTAAAGCCCCCCTCCTCTATCACGTTATCATACCACTCAGATACATACTCAGCACTATCATTCGTAACATACCTGACTATACTTTTCTCTCTATTGTAGAAAACATTGTTTATATCATCAGGAATCACATCTTTATCCCTGGTTGGTTCAATCTGAGATGACGGATACTCCGGAAGATCGCCATAGCCTTCTTGTGAGAATACTGCAACTTCTGAGGAATCTTCTTCCTTTTTGATACACTCCCGATCACCACAGATAACAACAAGCGAACTTACAACTATCAAGATTGTAATTATAAACCCTGAGGCTATAAAAATAAGATGTTTAGTCTTCATCAAGCTTTCATTAGAAGTATTTCCTATAACATAATAGCATAAATTTTATTTTTTGCTACCCCTTGTAGTCTAATAATATAAATACTTCATTGACTAAGGAAGTACCAGATCCAGGTCAAGATCAAACAGAAGATAAAATAGTCTGTCTGGATGAATTATCAGGTTCATTACATTAAGAGCTAGACCGGCAATGGACTCTGGAGCTACTCACGAAGGAACACTAGCTATATTAGGGCAAGGCGGAACTAGTGTAAACACAGAAGACGATTACTGAAGTATCTTTCTAACTAGTATAAAAATCCTTTTTATAGAACAACGCTCTAAGTTCTACTTGAGTCCTAATTTATCCTTATTGGCAACTAAATTCACTTGAGTATAACCTACCTGTAGTCCGTTTCTATGAGGAAAATTAGTTATGATCAACTTGCTCACCTTGACCACTTTGATCGTATCGATCACCATCTTTATTTAATCATATCAAACAGCTTTTCTACCTTTAACCTTCTGCCTTCTACCTTTCCCATTCTTCCTGCCTTCAATATACCTACACTTCGGATAGCCAGAACAACCTGTAAACGGCTTACCCCATTTCCCCCGCCTCTCAACAAGATATTCACCGCATTGAGGACATTTCTTTTTCAAAAGAAGTGGCCGAGCTTCCTTTATCTTGGGGTAATCAGGATGTGCCCAGAACTTACCAAATCGTCCAATCTTCAGTATCATTTCTGTACCATCAGACGCTTCTGGAGCGGGTAAATATTTTGATTGAAACTCTTCTGATCTAACTTCCTTCTTGATTTCCTTACTTTTCTCCTCTTGAGTTTCACCTTCAATAGAGCGCATACCTTTACACTTAGGAAAATCCGGACAGCTCAAAAAGACTCCGTACTTCCCGATCTTCTTTACCATTCTTTTGCCGCACTCCGGACACTTATGCTCACTTTTTCCGAGAACAGTAAACTCCTCTCTTTCGATTTTTTTCTCACCATTCTCTACATCTTTAATGAACGGATTGAAAAATTCCTTAATCACTTCGACACCCTTTTCCCGGCCTTCTGCAATACTATCTAAATCTTCCTCCATTTCAGCAGTAAAGCCTGTATCAACTATTTTTTCAAAATATTTCGTCAGAAGTTTAGTTACTACTTTTCCGGTATCGGTCGGCACAAAGTATCTACCTTCTTTGACAACATACTTACGCTGAAGAATTGTAGAAATAATTGGAGCGTAAGTTGATGGCCTACCAATACCATATTGTTCAAGCGTTTTAATTAGCGTTGCGTCCGTATAACGGGCAGGAGGAGAAGTAAAATTCTGCTGTCCGACTATCTTATGAAGATATAATTCCTGATTTAGCTTTATATCGGGCAGAATATTTTCTCCAATATTCTCATGATAGACTTTCAAAAATCCTGGGAAGAGAATAATTTGACCATGTGATTGGAACAAATATTGCTTTATCTGCACATCAAGTGTTGTACTTTCAAGTCTTGCAGGACTCATCTGACAAGCTAAAGTACGATTCCGGATTAAGTCATAAAGCTTTCTTGCTTCTCCGCCTAACTTTATGGCATTTCCACTCATTTTAATATTCGTTGGACGAATAGCCTCATGAGCTTCCTGAGCGGTTGAGGATTTCGATTTATAAACAGCCTCTTTTAAATTTAAAAACTTATCTCCATACTCAGACTTTATGAATGCCCTTACTTTTGCAAGTTCGCTCTTAACTATATTAAATGAATCCGTTCTCATATATGTTATTAGCCCCGATTCATAAAGTTTCTGAGCTATACTCATAGTTCTTTTGGCACTATATCCAAACATGTTTGAGGCTGTTCCCTGTAAGGTGCTTGTAATGAACGGAGGCTTGGGATATCTTCTCGTTTCCTTCTTATTAATATTACTTACGATCCACTTCTTTCTTCCAACATCTTCAAGAACCTTCTTTATCTCACTCTCCTTTTGAATTTTTACTCTTTTATCAAGAATTTTAGCAAGTTCAAACTTGATTCCCTTAAATTCTAATTTTGAATTTTCTAAAGATTCGCTCTTTAAAATTATCTTCTCAATCTTCCTTTGAATAGACTTAACAGACAGATCTGCAAAGATTTTCCAGTACTCTTCGGGTTTAAATTTGTCCCTTTCCTCTTCCCTATCTACAATGAGTCTTACAGCGACTGACTGAACCCTTCCAGCAGAAAGACCGTATCTTATCTTTTTCCAAAGAAGTGGTGACAATTTATATCCGACAAGTCTATCCAGAATGCGACGCGCTTGTTGTGCATCTACAAGATTTAAATCTATATTGCGGGTATTCTTAATTGCTTCCTCGATGGCTTCTTTGGTAATTGAAGTAAAGACAATTCTTTCCAACTTTTTGCTCTTCACCCTACCCCTTTTGTCTATAACGCCTAATCTTTGAGCAACATGCCATCCGATAGCCTCTCCCTCCCTGTCCGGATCAGAAGCTATAACTAAAGTATCAATGCCCTTAAAATTATCGGTAAGTTGTTTTAGAGCTTTCCGATTCGATACAACATATTTGGGTTCAAAGTTCTTCTCTATATCAACACCCAACTCCTTTTTCGGAAGATCAACTAAATGGCCCATTGAGGCTACAACCTTGTAGCCTTTACCTAAATATTTTGTTATTGTTTTCACCTTCGCAGGTGATTCGACAACGACAAGTTTCATCTTTGTACTGTATGTTAATAATTACTATCTACAATCTTCTCACCATCTGCTGCTTTCAGTTTGTAGTTCTCAGTCTTCACTTCACTATAAAATACTTGTTCCTATTATCTTTTGCAACTTTTTGTTCGATTTCCATCATAGTCAAAACCTGTAAGAGATGTGTAATCCTCCAATCAAGAGTAAGAGCAATCTCGTCAACTGTCGCAGGTTCTCTCAACAAGCAGTCAATTATTTTCTGTTCGTCAGAACTGTATCTGATCTTATCTGACTGATACCCAATATCCAATTTAAATCCATACTCTTCTAAAATATCACTCGCTTCTTGTACAAGTTTCGCATTGCCTTTCTTAATCAGAGAATTCGTCCCTTTGCCTTTTTCATTAAAAACGCTAGCCGGCACAGCAAACACATCCCTTCCTTGCTCAAGACCCTGATAAGCTGTAATCAACGCTCCACTTTTTTCACCAGCTTCTATTACCAGAATTCCAACTGAAAGTCCAGCAATAATTCTATTTCGGGAAGGAAACATTCCAGGGGTTATGCTCCTATCACTATCATATTCGGAAACAACACAACCATTAGAAAGCACTTTTTCATAGATTCTGTAATTCGCTTTTGGACATGGTTCTTCTACCCCTCTGGATAAAACTGCAATCGTTCTCCCGCCGTTCTTCATGCTAACTTCATGTGCAAGTTTATCAATGCCAAAAGCCATGCCACTAACAATCACAAATCCTGCGTGAACCAAAGACTGCACAAGCTTCTTAGTAACCTCCTCTCCATAGCTTGTACAATTTCTTGTCCCTACAACTGAAAAGCATCTCTTAAAATCATCGATACGAAAATCTCCCCTGTAATATAAGACAATGGGAGGATCATAAATCTGTCTAAGTAATTCTGGATAATCTTGATCTAATATAGTCTTAAATGCTACTTCTTTCTCCTTTAAAATTTCCAAATACACTTTCACATCTTTCAGAGGATCAAGAGTTTTCACCTCCCGAGCTAAAGAGGCTGGTACTACCTGAGATAATTCTTCAAATTGGGCACAAAAAATATTACTTACTCTTTTGAATTTATCAAGTAATTGAAGAAAACTGCGCGGACCTAACCCCTCAATCCTAGACAAAACCAGGGTCATTAAACGTTCTTCTGGGGAAGATTTAGGACTTTGTTGATCCTTAGGCAAGATGAGCTATTTATATCATAAGAGAAAATAAAGGGGAAGAAGATTATCTATTTGATCTAAATGAATTAATCAATCTAGTCGATTAATTCGAGCATCTTTGTTGTATAGATCATTTAAATCAACCAGATCATTCATCCATCAATTATACTCACCATCATACCAAAGAAGGAAATCCCTCATAACCTCGGCCGATTTATATCCCCAACCTCCAAATTCTAAATACACAACAAATGCATACTGTGGATCTTTGTAAGGGTAAAAACCTGTAATCCAAGAATGTCCCTGAGTTTCGTAGATATCTCCCACCTTCCGCCAAGCTTCTGCAGAACCTGTTTTAGCTGCAGGATCAGACTTAAGCCCCCTCAGAGGCCAGGCACTACCCCAAGAACCATTCACAGCCTGGTGCATCCCTTCTTTGACTATCGTTAGATTGTTTCCGCTAATAGGTACTTCATGAATTATTTCAGGCTCGAAAACTTCAATATCTTCTCCATTTTCATCTACAACTGCCATTGCTAAATGTGGTTTATAATACTTCCCATCATTTGCGATGGAAGCAATCCATGACACCATTTGTAATGGTGACACCCTTGTAATGCTTTGACCAATTGCAGTATTTGCAGTATCTCCAAGATACCAAGGCTCACACTGCATATTCTGTTTAGTCTCCTTTGACGCCATAATACCCGGCTGCTCTCCTATAAGATCAATCCCGGTCTTTTGTCCAAGCCCAAAGTCGTCAGTATATTCATTTAATTTATCAATTCCGTATTTCATAAGCGTTTTAGCAAAATAGATATTACTTGATCTTTCATACGCTTTATAAATATTGATTTGACCGAAAGCGACCTTTCCAACCTCACAAAACTCGTAACCCGCGCCAAGATCCATACAGCCTTCGCTCTCAATAAGTGTAGATGGTGTAATAACCCCTTCCTCAAGACCAACTGCTCCAATAATAGTTTTAAGAGTTGATCCCGGCGGCTGAGTCATGGAAATCGCCCTATTGTAGAGAGGCAATCTAGCATCGTTGCTCAACTCAAGATACTGACTGTAAGTAAGTCCTTTGACAATTTCATTTGAATCAAAAGACGGAAGGCTGACAAGTGTTACTATTTCGCCAGTATGAACATCCATAATAATAGCTGCCCCTCCATCTGCATTTTCTCTCTCTATGCCAGCACCTAAGACCTCAGTCATCTTCTTCTGCATACTAGTATCAATTGAGATTCTTACACTTCTTCCCGACTCTGCCTCAATTGGCATAAGCTCGCGTACCTGTACCTCATCACGATCAGTTTCAACAATTCTTTTTCCATTAACTCCTCTTAAGGTTGAGTCATAGTACTGCTCAATACCAATAGAACCTATCATGTCACCAATAGAATAATTACTTTCACTTTCAAGTTCTTCTGCTGAAACCTCTCTTACATAACCAATAACATGAGCAAGTGCTGAACTATCTATATACTCTCTTGTAGTTCCCACTTCAACAAAAACAGCGGGAAGCTCCTCGGAACGGGAATATATTGAAACAATCTTGTCACGGTCTACGTCATTCAGAAGTGTGATTTGAGAGATAGCTGTTCTTTCTGTACCCTCCCCATATACTCTACTTCTAAAGTCGCCTTGTAATTTATCATAATCAACCTCAAGAATCTCAGCCAGCAAACTAATTGTTTCTTCCTCTGATTCTTTCGGCAGAAGAGTCAGATCAAGGATAAGTTTAAAAGACGGCCGATTCACAACTAAAAGATTTCCCTCTCTATCATATATCAGCCCTCTTGGAGCCCTCACTACAACTTCAGAAGTCTTTAGCGTTGAAGACAAAAATAAATTCTCATTCCCTCGAACAATTTGTAGATTGATAAGATTAATTATAAGGATGCCAAATAATGCAACAATAATCAGGTACACAAATGGAAACCTAGTATGAAGATCCTTTTTTCCTTTAAGAAATAAATTGGTCATGAAAATCTGGACGTTTTATTATCTTGAACTAGTAAATTACCAAAGGCCAAGCCTAAAAATGCAACAACTATAACTGAAACTATAATCCGCTTCACAAGTGCAGAAATATCAAAAACACTATTTAAATATACTAAATGAACCAGAAAGTCAGAAATAAAAATAGAAATGCCTGTACTAAAAGCAGAAAACATTATCCTGCTTACTCTGCTCTCAATTTTTAAAATGTTATCAAATAAACTTAGGATAAAAAGTGGAGCAAATATTGCAAGTAATGTTTCGCCAAGATGATTCTGCATTACTAAATCAATGATAAATCCAGCTATTACTCCTATACCTACAGCATATCTATATTTCTTGAACCAAAAAAATAAATTTACAAGAATAAAAAGCAGAGCAATATGATTAAAAATCGAAATTTCCCTAAGTGAAATCTCAAAAAGTATTACGAATATAGTTAGAATAGTAACGAAAACGATCATTCCTGCTGTCCTCTTATCACAAAAATATAATCTAATTTACTAAAATCTAATTGAATTTCCACATGAGCTTCCTGTGTGGTGTTTGCAGGATTGCTATCTACTTCGCTCACAATCCCAATAATTAAGTCCGACGGATAGTTACTGTTCACCCCCGAAGTAACAATTAATTCCCCTTCCTCAATTTTTTCGTCAGGTAATATATCGATCATATTCAAGGTCAAACCTACATCTCCCTGTATAAGACCAACAGCGCGATTCTTTTGTCCTCGTACTGGTATATTACTCGCACGAGATGTGATCAAAAAGACTTTTGAGAAGTGACTGTCCGCCTTCTTTACTATACCTATAGCATACTTCCCATAGATAACCACATCCCCCTCTCTGACACCATCATCAGTTCCTACATTTATTTGCAAAACATTTTCATGTGATAGATCATAACTAATAACTCTTCCTTCAACCATCCAGTCTTCTTTTTCTATCTCTAAGCCTAGTTCCTGCTTTAAAGAGTCATTTTCACTTCTTAACTCATCTAATTCTGATAATTGTTCGATAAGCTCTTGATTCTTAACACGAAGTTCTTCGTTGTCCTTTTTGAAATCAGATATCTGAGCAAAGACCCCCAAAAGGTCATTCACTTTATATGATAATTTATGCAATTCCAGCCTAACTGGAACGCTTACCAGGGAGGTCAGGCTGTATATACCTTTAACTACTCCTATGCTATCTAATAGGAGCAATAGGAAACTCAAAACTAAAATCACAATTAGCACAATTAACCTGTTTTTAAAATCTTGGAGGTCCATAAAGAATATTTAAAGGAACTATCAAATAGGTTACTTCAATGCCCGTGCAGTTTAGCAAAAGTTAATCTTTTCTAAATCAGATCATCTCCTGCAACTTGAGCTTTACTCAAAAGTTCAATATCTTCCAATACTTTACCTGCACCTCGTACTACACAGGAGATAGGGTCTTCAGCTATATTAACCGGCGTCTTAAGTTTCTTTGTGAAATACTTATCTATACCGCGCAATAGTGCCCCTCCACCAGCTAGTGTGATTCCTTTTTCCAGCAAATCAGAAAGCAATTCAGGAGGAGTTGACTCAATAGCATCTTTTATAGCGTCCGTTATTTGCCCAAGCGGCCTCATCAACACTTCCCTGACCTCGACACTGGTTACACGTATCACCTTGGGTAGTCCTGATACAAGATCTCTCCCCTTCATTGAGTATTCCTTTTCTTTCTTTAAAGATGATGCTGAACCGATAGCTATCTTTATATCTTCAGCAGTCTTTTCCCCTATCAAAAGATTATACTTATGTCTTGCAAAGTCGACAATTTCCTCATCCATCTCTGCTCCAGCAATTCTTATCGTCCTATCAACAACAATTCCTCCAAGTGAAATGACTGCGATATCAGTAGTCCCCCCTCCTATATCGACTATCATATTTCCCGATGCCTCATCAATGGAAAGTCCTGCTCCAATTGACGCAGCCATTGGCTCCTCAATAACATATGCTTTCCTTGCACCCGCGGAAAGTGCAGCATCAATAACTGCTCTTGCCTCAACCTCGGTAACAATTGAAGGTATGCCAATAACTACACGAGGACGAGGAATCTTGAAAGCCCTACTCTCTCCTTCATGAGCTTTCCTGATAAAATACCTTATCATAGCTTCCGTAGTGTCAAAATCGGAAATAACTCCGTCACTAAGAGGCTTAATAGCTACAATATTTGCTGGTGTACGACCAATCATTCTTCTTGCTTCTGACCCAACAGCAAGAACCTGCTTATTCCTTTTATTCAGAGCAACAACAGATGGTTCTTTTATAATGATCCCTCTACCTTTTACTGTAACCATAGTATTTGCTGTACCCAGATCTACCCCGATGTCATTAGTAAAAAAGTCCCAAATTGAATCAATAAAGCTCATGCACTATTACTTTAAGAAGTAATATTTAACACTCAGCCACTTCAAGAAGATTATACTACTTAATGATAATATTTGAGAAATAAAGAAAACTTCAGTATCTTTTGGATTTTGGGTAAATATACTTACTAAAGTCCCTTCATCAAAAAAACAAAAAAGAAGGATGATTACAATCCTGAAAGGACGAGTTTAGGCCTTTGTTTGTTTTCTCAATTTTTTATAACACTTCATGCAAACATCAACCTTTAGTTCTTTTCCGTCTTTTTCAATCTTTATCTTCCTTAGATTCGGATTATATTTCCTTGTAGTTCGCTGTGCTCTATATGCCCAACCACCGCCGTATTTATGCTTGCGATTACCACCAGCTTTTACACCTTTTTCACAGAAAAAACAGATCCTACTCATAACTGTGATCAAACTAAAATAAATCTTGAAAATCGTTGTATATTATAACACATAAACAAATAATTCAAATCTATATTCAAAAATGAATTAAATCGTAAAAACTTTTATACTGCTAAATATTCTTTGTTACTCAATTATAACTTGATCCAAAAAGTTGAACCGTGAGAATTACTAGAGAATTCAACTGTCCCTTTATATTCTTCGATAATTTTTTTAGTTATTGCAAGACCGAGGCCGAAACCTCCTGATTTTCTGCTCCTTGACTTATCGACGCGATAAAATCTTTCAAATATTTTCTTTTGATGTTCTCTTGGAATTCCCCTTCCGTTATCTTTTATTGTAATTATTGCTTTGCCTTCTTTTCCTTTCGTCAAAGAATTTACAACACTTACTACAACTCTTGGTTTTTTCGCATCTTTTGAATATTTTATTGCATTATCTATGAGATTATATATAGCTTCTCCAAAAGCAAGTTTATCTACTTTCTTTATGACTTTATATTTTGGTAGTTTCACTTCTAGAGTTACACCATTACTATGAGCCAAGTTTTGTAAAGATCTAACCTGTTCTTTTACTACAACACGTAGATCGTAATCTTTTTTTAGGATCTGTTCCGGTCCTGATAATTCTAAAAGATAATTTGTTAACCGAGTCAAATTCTTTATACCTCTTAGAGCCTTTTTAATTGACTCTTTTAGTTCCTTCCTTGATGAGTTTTTATCATCAAGGGCTGCATCTAGATTTGTTTGTACAATTGTAAGTGGTGTTCGAAGCTCATGTGATGCATCTTGAACGAATTGAGCTTGGGAATCAAATGACTTTTTAAGTCTAAGCGACATCTCGTTAAAGCTTTTTACTAGACTTCCTATTTCATCATCTGAATCAACTTTAAGTTGCCTGCCCAAATGTTTATCCTTTAAATTATCCAATTGTAGTTTTAGGTTAGTAAGAGGGCGTAAAAAATTGCCTGAAACGTAATACCCGATAGCAAAACTTAAAAATGCAAGTGGTATAAGCGACATAACACTAAGTTTTTGGACGTTTTTCAAATCTTTATATCGTATCTCCCTAATTCTATCCCTTTCCTCTTGGGTAAGATTTGTATAGACAACAGGCCCATGTGGTACTCCATGAAACTCTGTATTGCTCATAGTAATTGGTGGCGGATCTTTCCTAAGATAAAGATCAAGATAAATATTTATCCCAAGAACAAACAGTGACGTAAAGAAAAACAGAATAAGCGAATAAAAAAGTGTCAATTCAAATCTGAGAGAATTATAAAATTTGGGTTTATTTCTCGATGACATATCCTTTTCCTTTTATTGTTTTAATTATTTTTTTATCGGGATCCATTTTCTTACGCAATGTTTTAATATTTGTCCTAACAGTTTGAGTAAAAAGATCAATTTCTCTATCCCAAACATGTTCAAGTATTTCTTCCTGGCTCACTACCCTTCCCCGGTTCCTAACAAGATATTCAAGAATGCCAAGTTCCTTGTTATTTAAAGCAACACGATTCCCATTAACAGTTACTTTTAATGCTTTTACATCAAACTTTACATTGCCGATTCTAAATACTTCCATTTTATTATAACTATTCCTTCTTATGAGAGCACCTATCCTATAAACAAGTTCTTTTAAATCAAATGGTTTTGTTAAGTAATCATCAGTACCAGATTCAAATCCACTCAAAAGCGAATCATGGCCAGATCTTGCAGTTAAGATAAGTATCGGAGTTGTGTTTTTATCCTTCCTTAAATTCTTTGCTATATCAAGCCCATCGAGATCCGGCAAATTTAAGTCAAGTATAATACAGTCATATTCATTTAATAATGATTGAGCTAGACCCTTTTTTCCATTATCAATCCAATCAACTGCAAAATTTCGTCTCTCAAGAGCCTTAACTAAAGGTTTTGCAATATCTTGTTCATCTTCAATCAAAAGTAACCGCATAAAAACATTTATCAAAAAAATAAAATAATAAGTTGAATTATATAATTTTAATTGTGAAATTGGTATGAAATTTGGTCAGAGGCAAATAAATCTACAGAAACTAATAATCCCCTAAAGACGAATGAACCCTTGCGGCAAAGCATTGAGTTAATTACATCTTTCTTCACGTTTCGAAGGAAGCATATAGCATATGGCAAAGAAGGACACAAAACACAGAGACTTTTAATTTCATGTATTTTTAGCCAACTTCACCATAATTTCACACAAGTTAAGCTAAGATGGCCAAAGTTTATTTTAAAATATACGACAAATGAGCCAAAAAAGAATAATCGTCGAAAATTTAGCAAAAAACTATAAAAATGGCAGAGCAAATTTGGTAGCTCTAGACAATGTTAGCTTTAGCCTCAACGAGGGCGAAGATATGGCAATCATTGGGCCTTCTGGAAGCGGAAAGACTACACTTCTTAATCTAATTGGGGGACTAGACAGACCAACCAAAGGTAAAGTTATAATTAATAACCAAGACATTACAAGACTGAAGGATAAGGAGCTCTCAAAGTTTAGAAATCAAACAATCGGATTTGTCTTTCAATTTTTTAATCTTCAGGAATACTTAAAGGCTTACGAGAACGTAATGATACCGATGCTTTTTGCTGGTATAAAGCCGTCAAAGGCAAAAGAAAAAGCAGAGAAGCTAATAGAAAGTGTCGGGCTTGCAGATAGGGAAAATTATTACCCGCGACAACTATCTGGTGGTGAAATGCAAAGAATTGCCATCGCTAGAAGTTTAGCCAATGACCCGAAAATTCTTCTTGCCGATGAACCAACCGCCAACCTCGATAAAGAAAGTGCCCAAAATGTACTCGAAATCTTCGACAGAATAACAAAGGATAGTGGCGTAAGTGTTATTGTCATCACTCATGATCCAAATATTTGTAAAAAATTTAAAAATATCATTCATATTAGAGATGGAAAAATTTCAAAAAAATAATTTTTTTAAAGTTTTATTATGAATATTTTTCAGGCGCAAAAACTAGGACTTAAAAAAATTAAATTTAGTAAGGGAAAATCTTTGTTTTTAGTCATTCCAATTTGCTTAATGGTTGGCCTTATAGTCCTTGCATCCAGCGAAGCACAAAATCTTATTAAAGTAGCTCATTCAAGCATTTTTAGTCCAATAGAAGGTCAAAATGAGATACTTGAATTAACAAAAGTCAATAATATGGGGCCTCGTGATACCGAAGAAACTGGCTTTTCAGATACGGATGTTGACACTATTACTGACATTGAGAACGTCGAAAAGTCAAGTCTTGTAACCGAACTTCCAATTGAAGAGATACGGTCAAATGACACATTTGATGGCAAAACTATAAGCGTAGGCAGTTTGTATGGCCTTGATGAAGAGTACGCAAAAATTTACACAAACGAATCATTTGATTACAGCGAAGATTCACCTATTCCAATTATTTTAAATGCGAATGATTTCTATGAAATTCATGAAAACTGGCAAGGTCAAACTTCGATAGAGATAAGTATGACAAGAGGAGCAGATGAAACCGAGCTTGAAAATGCAATATCGCAGAGCCCTATAAACGTAAGAGCTTTAAGTTATGATCGAGATGAATTAATTGGGAAGGTTATAACAATACAATTTGGCGGGTTTTCCGAACTTTCGGATTATACACAAGACCGCACAAGTTCTGGCTTTGTTTACACAGTAAAAACCCAAGAGGAACTGAATAGTGAGATTGAAGCAAGAAAAGATGCAATTTCTTTATACTGGGATTATGACAAGATTTCAATGCCTCTTACTTATGAATTTATAATTGTTGGTATTTCTGAAGGCGAGGATAAGACAAAAACATTTGTACCTTTAGAATTTGCTCAAAAACTTATACAGGATTATCTTTCTTATGAAATCACCGCTAGAAATGGGTCTGAAATCCCTGAAAGTGAAATGAATTCTACTTATATTGGACTTGTTTATGACGGCGTTACACTTGAGAGTGATACAACAGGTATTATGTTTGCAGGGATGAGAAAAGAAATGGGTAGCCAGGTTGAAGAGCAGTTTAGTGAGATCAACGAGCAGATTGAAGAACAAAATAGACAAATCAGTGAAGCAAATGAACAGAATAAACAGATAGTAGAAGAATTTTCGAACGAGCGTCGTGCAGGGGGCCCTCCTCCACAAATGCCAGGTATGATTTCTATAGGTAGTGTCGAATCATTAAATGCAGGAAACATAAATGTATCATTTCCTACATCAACTGACACATTTAATATTCCGGGATTAGTTTATGCAAAAGACAGCTCAACAAACGAATTAACAGGAGAATACACAAGCTTTGATTTTACACAAGAGTTACCCCTTATAAGCAACTCAATTCTTGTAAAAATTAATGATGTTTCAAATAGAGAACAAGTCGTTTCAGACTTGAACACAAATGGCTTTAGCTTTCAAGATTATAGCAAGTATAAACAATTCGAAAAGTTAGAAAAGTATCTAAAAATAGCAATTGATGTCGCTTCGATTATATTTATGGTAATAACGGCTCTGTTTATACTTATCAATATGGCTAAATTTGTTTCCGAGGGAAGAAAAGAAATAGGTATTTTTAGAGCTATTGGGGCAAGCAAAGGCGATATAAGATTACTTTTTATATTGCAGTCGTTATCTTACGCCCTTATCTCTATACTCCTAGGTGCTCTCTTGGGCATATCTGCGGTTTGGGCAATAAGTAATTTAATAGTAAATTCAGCACAAAATCTTATTAATTCTACTATCGGTGAAACCATAGTGCTATCAAGTAATATTAGCCAGGCAGACTTTCTTAACCTAAATTACCAGATGATTTTAATATACGCTGGTACATTGTTACTAGTGACACTTATCGTGTCGCTTATCCCTTCAGGACAAGCAACAAAAGTAAGTCCTGTAGAGGCGATAAGGAATTAAAGAAAACAGAAGGATGAAAAGTATTTTGTCTATAAGTTTTTAGGCAAGAATCAAAGGTAAAATGAAGAAATCTTTGTGTGTGAAGGATCAATTTGTGAATTAGAATTGTTTCCGCCAAGTTTTGTAATAGTTTGAAAAGATTGTTTGTTGTTTCTTAATTCCATCTAGTTTTTTCTTGAATGTTGGAATGGCAATGTATCTAAAATGTCCATAGAAGTACTGGGGAATTATGTATAACCACCCATCAAGTATTTTTAAGTGTCCTGTTTGTTTCCAGATCTCACTTATTGAAATCTTTCTAATTTCATTATTTGGCATACCAATCATAGACTTGGAATTTGTTCCCAGTTTATAAGCCCATTTAATTGAAATCTTAAGAGATTCGGAAATCTTTTTGGGAAGAAAGATGTGTGTATGTCCATGACGACAATAGTCCCAAATCATTTCAGCCTTATCCGAATATTCTTTAGGAAAAAAGTCACATAGGAAGGAAATAAAGGATTTCCTATTGTGGTATCCTCCGATATCGATATCAAGAGTCTTATTATTCTTAAGTATCTCTAATACAAATTCTTGATTTTTTAATTTTACTTTTTCAACTTCTTTTATTGAATTTTTATAAAGCTCCTCTCTTTGTGAGATCTCTTCTATGTACTCATAGGCGAAGTTAGATATAAAATCAAGCAGGCTTAGTATTAACATCATTACTGAAAAATTACTTCCAGCTTCGTGAGTATGAATGTTATATTCAAGAAGACGTCGGATGTCTTCAAATCCAAATTCTAACCATCCAAATACCTCTTCTTTTTGACCATTAAATGTGCTTATTTCAAAACTATTAATATTTTATAACTATAGCAAGACAGTCTTTTACAGTTAAAATTATTATACAAGTGTCTAACAAAAAAGAGCAACTTGCGAACCATAAGTTGCTCTTTAAATGAAGAATTACTATTCGGGTTTTATTCTTCTTCCATAAACCCCATACCCCTTCCCATACCTTTGCCTCTCCCCATTTCTTTACCACCCATTCTGAGAAACATCTTTGGGATATTGTTCTTTTCTGCCCAGTCTTCGATCTCTTCCCGAAGATCCTCCATTTTTGCCCTTCGCTCACTTGCAGTCAATTTTTCCTCATCTATAGCTTCCGCCTTCGATTCAATCTCGCCTCTCTTTTCGAGGATCAAATTCTTTTGATCCTCTGTTATATCTCCATCTTCGACTGCTTCGTCAAGTCTTTCCTCAAAGTGCTGGTCACGGGTTTCCTCAAAGACAGCGTGAACATCATCCGGTTTTAAGCCAAATTTACCTGCAAGATTTTCGACTATTGTCGAATACTCACCTGAACTTGCAAGTACTTGTTTGACTGTAAAGCCCCCAAAAAATCCTACCACACCAACAAATACAACTGTCACAAGAGAAAGAACAGCTCTTCTACCTTTGCTCATGATAAAAAATGATAAAAAATTAAATAATTAGATGCATGTTACTATTTAGATTGTGAAAGTATCGTGAAAAATACATAAAGAAATAATCTCGGTTTCGAAACTTGAAAGGGTTCCCTTACAATCTTAACTAATCGAGCAAGGCCTGTATTACAGGATAAAGTGGGACTGGTAGACCATTTCACATCTATAGAATTTATGGTATACTGAAAGTGCCCTATGTTATTCGATTTAAGCGGAAGTTTAAAATTGGGCGACACCTTTTTTAAGGGAGTTCTAGATAACTAAGTTATCTTTGTATAATTTGGTTGAGAACACCCACTTGGCTAAACGGCCAATTTACTTCCGTCCGCGGTAATATAGGGCACTTTCTAGTGAACCTCAACTTTTATTTTCCTTATAGCTACTGATTATGATATAAATAACGGATCTTGTAATTGGAAATTGACAAGTGTAAATTGTATAATACGTAGACAACGCTTAAGATCTTGTTTTTTAACAACTAATAGACCAAATAGCTCCCCATAAAATTCCTTCGGAATTTACGGGGAAAGCAGATTAATACCTAGGGCTAATGCCAAGATAGCTCAGTGGTTAGAGCAACGGTTTGCCCATATCAGAACTTGTCTTGCATAGAAAAAACGTTGTTCGACTGGGTCCTGAAAATCTAAACTTGCCGTCTTAGCTCAGTGGTTAGAGCAACGGTTTTGTAAACCGTCGGTCCTCGGTTCGAATCCGAGAGACGGCTTTTCTAGGATAAGCGTCGGCCGTGAGCATGCCCCGAATACAAACAAAGTATGTTATTTGTGGGTTGAATTTCACTCTCGGCTTACCAGTTTTCAAGAACTCAAAATGAATAACTATTCTTTGTTCATTTATAATTATTAGTTAAATGACACCAGGGGTACCGAAGTGGTCAAACGGGGCAGACTGTAAATCTGCTGGCGTAAGCCTTCGCGGGTTCGAATCCTGCCCCCTGGACTCTATCAAATCGAAGATTTGCCAGTAAATATCTGGCAGGATGAGAACCCGGTACGAGTTCGCTCAATGAGACTTGAACTTTTCAAATGAAGTACAGAAAAGTTCAAAGTCGAATTAGTCCACCGATTTTTTCCCGCGTAGGCGGGAATACTGCCCCCTGGATTACGCTGAACGTGAGGATCTCGCTCAACACAACATGACAACTCCCCCAACCTCACCCAGAAAGACTAAGAGAAAAAACATATAGTTACTTTTTAAGAAAAACCATGTACTGTATCTACGTTCTTCATAGCCTTAAAGATGGTAAACTTTATACTGGCTACACCGAAAATCTCCAAAGCCGAATAAAAGCTCATGAAGGTGGATTTGTAAGATCTACGAAATACCATAGCCACTTCAAGCTTATCCACTACGAAACTTTTATCTATAGAAAGGATGCAAAACGACGAGAGCTATATTTGAAAGGTGGAAACGGGAAGAAGAAGCTTGAAATAATGTTAAGAGATTAATTTAGAAGACACAAATGGAAGAAATAAATTCTATTAAAATTTGCCATAACTACCAAAAACTATATAATTCCTCTATAATCTTTATTTCTAAAAAATGAAGAACATCTTTGAGATTATCTGTAAAAAGTGTGTGGGGAAATGCTGCAAAACAACTATATTCCTTACTCAAAAAGACATTGATAGACTAGAAAAGTATAAGGAAAAGTTTAGATTGATCCCTATGGAGAAAGATATGAAAGCACCCCCAGGATATATGGATCTGGTTGAAGGAAGTTGCCCTTTTCTTGAAGAAGAAAAAGGCTGCACACTGAGGCACGAAGAAAAACCATTTGACTGCAGGGTATTTCCTCTAGCTTTTATTTACAAAGCTGGAGAAACAAAATTCTATCTCAATAAGAAGTGTCCCTACTATGATGAAATACCAGAGGAATGGATTCACAAGACAAAAATCTGGGCACAAGAAGAACTCAAAAATTGGTCTGAAGATGAAAAGCTTGCTTTCAGTAAAATGATAGAACGATACCAATCCAAACAGCTTATTCCTGTATGAAAATGTTACAAAGCCATGAAAATCCTTGCCTACACATTCTACTCTGCACCGTTTAAGGAACAACTTCAAGACTTATTTGGAGATCTTTTTGTATTGAAAAAACTTACTCATGACCTTCCCAAACTTCTCAGCCAAGTATTAGAACAGAAACCAGACTATTTAATTGGAGTTGCAAAATTCGGATATCGTTCACAATATGAGTCCGTTGCAATTAACCAATTTCACAAAAATAAAAAGGTATCAAAAACAGGACCTTTCAAGTATAAACTTTTTATACCAAAATCAAAAAACTCCGTCATAAAAGTTGCCCAAAGACCATCTGATTCTTTCTGCAACTGGACAATGTATAAGATTAGCCACCTAATACAAGAAGAGAAATTAAAGACAAAATTAATCTTTGTACATTTAAATTCAAAACAGCTAACTCTTATCAAAGAACTTTTACAATTATTAAGAAAGAATGAAAATACTAAGAGCAATAAAAATTAATGCAGATAAATATTCAGTCGTTAAGTGGTTTAAATCTCTAAGCAGTTCCCCTGAGCTTTATAGGTTCGACTCACACCAAGGAATTTATCCACAAAAAGGCAAGATCGATCAGCCTGGAGCAATTTTTGAAACTCGGGAAAAATTTTTATTCCTATTTATTAAGCTCAAATTCCAGACTATCAGAATAGTTGAAGATAAAGAGTTCATCTTTAGGCTTATTCGCCCCTTCTCTTTTCTTGATATTTATGGAAATTTTGAATACGAAGATTACTCTCCCAATTATATTACTCTTAAACTAAAAACTTTCCACAAGAATAATGACGGAAATGTTTTTAAGTCATTACTGGCCTCACTACTTTTTTACACCCCTATACGAATTCTTATATCAGGTCAACTTACAAAAGAACTTACTTTCATAAAGAATAGCATAGAAAAGAATCTCAGTTAATTACTCAGACTACTGTTTGCCAAATCTTTCTAATATAATATAATTCAATGTGTTGTTCCTTAAATCACAAAGTACATAGCTACAAAGCCGAGATAGCTCCCCGTAAAATTCCTTCAGAATATACGGGGCAAGCAGATAAATTAAATCGCGGCTAATGCCGAGATAGCTCAGATGGTTAGAGCGCACCCATGGTAAGGGTGAGGTCCCGGGTTCGATTCCCGGTCTCGGCTCCAGTTATACACGCGCAATGGAAACGATACAACCAACTCCAAGACGAAGACTTTATCAGTCTATTACCTCGGAAATAGAAGGTGATAAAAGAAGTTCTTCACCAAACATTGATGATCTTCCAGACGTTTCTCTCCCAGAAAGTCTTACTTTGGAAATGCAACCGCATGATTGGGAAGCTTGGTTAGGCGATCCTCCAGTTTTGCGGGACTCAGGAGCAGTACGAATATATATACCTAATCCCGAAGACCCCACACAATTTCTCGCATCAGCTAAAATCCATATAACGGCTGTAAGTTCTCCAACAGGCCAAATTTATAGATTCCTTGTCGGTGACAATTTTGCTGTCCGAGAAAATCTCCGCAACCGGGGCATTGGCTCTTATATACAAAGATCCCTTCAAGAAATGGTAGTTGATCTTGGAATTGATGCATTTATTGCCGAAGTAGGTCCTGCAAAGATAGCCGGTGCTAGAAGACATGAGTTCTACAAAAGAAACGGCTTTACTATTCTTGAAGCAGGAACTGGTGACAGAGGGATGTGTGCTATTTATTGGCTTAATCCTCATAAGTACTAGAGTATTTTTCGAATTCACATCGTCCCCTAATTAATGTAAAATTAAGAACAGTTCAAATTTAAATCTTTAACCTTATATCTACTTAACATGCAAATCGAAGGACGTAATCCCGTTACTGAGGCATTAAAATCAGATAGAAAGATTTCAGTAATTTACATACAAAATACCACAACGGGTTCTGATAAAATTCGTGAAATAATATCTATGGCCAATAAGAAAGGAATACGCATCCGAAAAATCGGCAAGAACCACCTAGCAAAAATTACAAAGACAAAAAATCATCAGGGAATTATTGCCAGTGTGAGATATGAATTCAACTCATTAAGAGATATACTCGAAAAACAATACGCCGAGAATAAAGACCCCTTTTTTGTGCTCATAAATGAAGTTCTTTACCAGCACAATCTTGGAGCAATCATCAGAACGGCAGAATGCGCTGGCTGCAGTGGAGTTATAATTCCAAAGAAAACACAACTAACTGAAAATGCAATCAGAACCTCAATGGGGGCAACTGAACATATTCCTGTTATAAAAGAGAATTTGTTCAACGCAATGAAATTACTCAAGGCGGAAGGGATCAGAATCATAGCCCTTGAGGCAACAGGAAAAGAAACAATTTATGATGAGAACTTAAAAGGACCAGTAGCAATAGTTATTGGAGGTGAGCATAGTGGAGTAACAAAATCTATACTTCCAAAATGCGATAAAGTACTAAGGATACCTTTATTAGGTAAAATAAATTCTTTAAATATGAGTAATGCTGCAGCAATAATATTATTTGAAAAAGTACGTCAGGAAATAGTAAAATCTAAGGACTGACTTTCTAGAATGAGTGAATTCGATTTTAATATGTTAATTTAATAATCATGGCAAAAAAAGGCAATAGACTCGTAGTTTTGCTTGAATGTGAAAAGTGCAAGGCCAGAAACTACTCAACAGTCATAAACAGGGTCAACCAAAGAGAAAAAAAGTTAAAGGTAAAAAAGCACTGTAAGCAATGCAAGAGCCACACAATGCATAATATGGTCAAAATCTAGCAGATAAAAGTTTCTTCGTTACTCAGTCTTTGTCCATTGCTAATCGGTTATAGGTCTGTAGTGTTAATGGTAGCATAACGGTCTCTCCTAGAGCAATCTTTCTCACAAAGTGAGATTAGATGTTCAGGATTCTGTAAGACTAAAACTTTGAAGGAGCGTAGTGTCAATGGTAGCACAACGGTCTCCAAAAC
>JAFGDO010000018.1 GCA_016932045.1 Candidatus Dojkabacteria bacterium
GGCGATTGATTATTCCAAGCTGGACAGATTGCTTCCCATCCTTAATGTGCAACCGGTTGCACATAGGGAATGGTTGGAAAAAGCCAAAAAGCTTTCCCGGAAAGAGCTAGAGATGGAGATCAGGGCATCGAAAGGTAAAATGCAACAGGAATCAACCGGTGAAAAGTTCACATACTCATACGACCCATCCTTGCCTGATGAATGGATTGACACCATCCAGTATGGTGATTGCCTGAGCCTTCTGAAGTTATTTCCAGATGATAGCATTGACTTCTGTATGACTTCTCCGCCATCTTGGGGAGATAGAGATACAGTACCCGGGCAATTGGGTTCAGAACCCACGTGGCAGGGATATGTGGAAAAGTCTCTTGAGATATACAGGGAATTAAGGAGAGTTCTTAAGGAAGAGGGGAGTCTCTATCTGAACTTGAGAGACTCCTATTCTCCAGCGGTATGGCTCCTCAGTGGACGGGCCACACATAAAGATATCCCGCCAGAAAGTCTCATCGGGATACACTGGAGAGTGGCTCTGGCGATGATAGATGAAGGCTGGATATTGAGAAACGCTATTGTCTGGCATAAAACCAACGCAATGCCCTACTCGGAAAGGAACAGGCTTTCCAACACTTATGAGACCCTATTTCACTTCGTTAAGAGCCAGCAGTATTATTACGCCTTAGATGCCATTGTGGTAAATCCGGGCGATTTCTGGGAGATAGACGCCCAGCCTTCCACTGAAGCACACTTAGATGATTATCCTGAGGGACTGTGTGTAACGCCTATCAAATCCAGTTGTCCTGAAGATGGAATCGTTCTGGATATATTCGCTGGCATAGGTACAACACTATTGGCAGCTAAGAAGCTGGGGCGAAAGTATCTGGGCTTTGAGACCAATCCTGACTATATCGAGATCGCCAATAAGAGAATTTTGGATTGTGAAGAACGCAAGGATAATTATAGCTCAATATGAATATCTCACAAAATTTACCAATCGCAATCATTTCTATACATCCGATATATATGATATAGAAACGAAATTATTCAAATCTTTCAAGATCATTCTTATTCCTAGGACAGTTTTATATAAATTTTCTTGAAATTTTATATAATTTTATGGTATACTGGCAATATCAATTTTTCCGGGAAGGAGGTAATAAACATGTCTGATTTAAACCCTCGTGCCTTGAAAAAAGCAAGTAAGGGCGGCACAAAAAGTATATCTTTAGCCGCCCCCCCTGATTTTGTAGCTGCACTAAATACACTTGCCGATAAAATGGACTTAAAAAAATCCTTTTTAATCAGGTATTTGGTCTACGAAAAACTTGATTCACTTGAATATTCTGATCTAGTAAACGAACCAGCAGAGGAGGGTTTATGAGATGGCGCATGTGATTGCTATCGCAAACCAAAAAGGCGGAGTAGGAAAAACTACAACCGCAATTAACCTTGGTGCTGCGCTTATAGATGAAGGTAAAAAGGTGTTGTTAATAGACCTAGATTCTCAAGCAAATTGTTCTAAAGGTTTAGGGATATATCTTACACATGCTGATGAGCATATGCGTCATGTCTTATATGATCCAAACAAGGGATTATCTCGCATAATTAGACCAACACCCATAGATAATTTATATGTTGCTCCTGCACATATATCACTGGCATCTTTGGAATTGGAACTTGCAACCCAGATGGGAGGTACTCATAGACTTAAATCTGCAATAAAAAATATTATGGATGAATATGACCATATTATAATAGACTGTCCCCCGTCTTTGGGAATGCTGTCTGCAAACGCAATCCTTGCATCAAACGAGATAATAATTCCTATGGAAGCAGAATCATACGCGCTTGATGGTATGGATAGTTTACAAGAAACTATAGAAAAGACAAAGCAGTTGTTTTCTCACCAAGTTATAATTCTTGGCGTTTTGGTAACCAAATTCAGACGCGGCACAACTTTGCATACCGAGCTATTACAACAACTTCGGGATTATTGGGGCGAAAAGGTTTTCGATACAGTAATAAACATGAATATTGATGTGGCTACAGCCGCCGCTAATGAATTACCTGTTGTGATGTTCAGACCAAAGTCATCTGCCGGACAGGATTACGTCAATCTTGCTAAAGAGGTATTGAACCGTGAAAAAAACACATCACAAAAAGCAGGTTGCTGATGCGGTATCAAGAAAATTTGAACGACTGAGATCAAAGCCTCCCGAGCAGCGGACCGGGGCAGAAAACCTTCGCGCTCTTATGGGTATCGAAACTATAGAACTTATAGAATGTGAAAAATCGGAAGAAGAATTAGAGCAAAAGATTATTCTATATCTGCGTGAAGGTGTAAATCCAGCATCGAAAAACTTTACAAAGTATCCCAATGAAATCCATGAAGTTATGAATGCTCGATTGAACGAAATGTCCTCGGGAATAGTATATACTTATCTTTGGCGCCAGTCATGGGGCTATGGGAGGAATTACTGCCGTATAAGCTATGCTACCATTGTAAATAACACATTGGTAAAATCAAGAAGCACAGCACAAAGAGCTATTTATACTTTACAGGAATTACATTTTATTGTAAGGAGCCTATTAGAAAACGGTGATCCTGATGTGGATCAAGCAGGAGCATTGTATAGGATTATCACCCCCAATGAAATTATTAATGGTAAGACCGAAGAAGGTGTATTACTCGAAGATATTCCCATCGAAGGTGTACTGATGATAAGTATACCGATAAAAGGTATATCCACTATCGGTATAGACAATAAAACTGAAAATAGCTTAAATATCAGCAACAAGAAAATTAATACCGATAATCAGTGTAACGATAGTGGGTATACCAATGGTGAGTATACCAATAATAAGCATACCGATAGTGACTATAACCCTTTACCGATAAAAGGTATACCGATAAAAGATATACCATTACAAAACCCTGTTACAAAGCCCATTATCCAAAACTATACCGATAAAAGGTATACTGATAATAAGTACACATTTAAAGAAGACAATTTAAAAGACTCTCTCTCTCAAGAAGAAATCATTGACCATTTTTATAACTGTATAGGCCAGAAAGACATAACCAGAAAGAAGAGAGAGAGAGCGAATAATTGTCTTCAAGGATTACTGAATGAGGGATATTCTCTGGAAGATATAAAATTTGCCGCAGAGTGGACAGTCAAGAACATAGAAAAGAAGCTATATGATTTTTCTATCATAGAACACACCATAAATCAGGCGATGTCTGAGAAAGAGGGGATAGAGAAAAGAGAAGCTGAAAAACTGGAAAAAGGAAGACTAGCTGAGGAAGAAAAAGAGGAACAGGAAAGGCTTGAAAAGGAATCCCAAGAGATGGAGTCTTACAAGGAAAACATGGACCAAAATGAACGGGAGAGGCTTAAAAGTTTAGCCCTGGCTGAATTAAGGGACGATCCGAAAATCCGGGAGGAATTTATCTCTGATACATTGATCAGGATAAAAGAGAACGAAATTCTTAAAAAAGGGTTTGGGAAAATCTGACATTTCCATGCCAATTTGTGGAAAATAATCCGTATAGGCTTCCTAATTCATGCCAGAAAAAAGCGGTTTATGCTAAATTTACGGCATGGCAAAAATGATAATTTTGGCATTTTTTTGAAAAGCGGTTTTAGAGTTAATGGTATCGGGGTTTTACGTCATGCATTTGACATAAACGATTGCTCTGCATAATGCGTATTATGAGGCATGTATCAATTATGCAACACTAGCATTCCAGCGGGAAAAATACGACCCAAAGGTAGCTCTAAAGACCTCCATAAAGCCACCAGGATGGCTTATAGGGGCGTTGGCTATTCAAAAGGCATAATTTCCTATAAACCAAGAAGAAAACGCTCTAAAGGGCAAATAAAGGATAATTCTGAAAGCTTTAGAGAGGTTGCTATTCACCCTAAGACTGAAATATACCTTTTCGGGGGGATATGCAAAAAACTCACTTTTTCAGCATCGAAAGGGAACCAAGTTGAATACTATTCAACAAGCTGTAATTTTATGCGCTGGTAAAGGCTCAAGAATGGGCGAGGAATATATAAATATCCAAAAATGCACCATTAAGTTGAACGGAGAGCCGTTGATACGCCAGAGCGTGAACGGGTTGATACAAACAGGTATCAAAGAGATAATCCTTTTAACCGGGCATAAGGCAGAACAGGTTGAAGCCTGTTTCAATGAATCCTCTCATCGAAAACATCTCAAGTTTGTGTTCTGCGGAGATCCTTATAAAATCCCGTTAAACACCATTTCAACCCTTGCACATGCAAAGGATTATATATGCGGAACCTTTCTGTGTCTGCACGGGGATATTTTAGTCAATAATGACGCAATTGTGGGCTTGATAGCCGACTTTAACCGCTACCTTCCTCTCATGACCATTACTGTTAGCAACATCAAAGAGATCGCTCCTACACACGCAAGAGTGGAATATGACGAAAACTTATTAGTAAGGGCTGTTAAAACACCTGAAGACTCAAATGCCGATGTGTGGGTTGGAATAGATGCCTACCATCCTTCTATTATTGCGCGATACTGTACGCTTCCAAATGTTTCGTCTCAGGGGCATTTGGCCAGAGCGATACTCACTGAAGACGGCGAAATTAGAGCCTTCCAGTATAACCACAGATGGATACACCTTGTTGATACAAATAAATAGAATAAATCTCTTTGAAGCAATACCGACCTTAGCCAGAGCTTGATTTGTATCCTATGCAGGACTTCCTTAATTTATTCCGGAACGGGTATGCTCCCATCGGCGATTCCTTCAGACATCATCTCCTGATTTGTAGAAGTATCCAACAACTGCTTGAAAGTGTCCATGTATTCGTAGAAAATCGCGGTGGATACTCACGCATTCATGCGGGAGAGGAAACCGCTTCTCCTTTCCTCTCAATTAACATCGTCTTAAACGACTCCAATAATTCGAGATTTGTATATCTGACTGATGCGTTCAAGCTATTTCCCACAAGGTCGCGTAAAGCGAAATAGCCACTTGACCTGCGACCGAAGATAAAACATTCAACACCATTCCATAATACCTTATCAAATCTCTGGAAGCCATGTACGAATCGCGGGGCAGTATTTTTAATATGGCTTCTAATCCCTTTATATAACTTGCGATTACATCTTCTGGCTTGCTTAATCAAGTACCCATTAAGCCTCGTTTGATTAGTTCCTTTAGCGATTACGAAGGCGTCATTCGAATGTGACTTCTCTATGCCTAATTCGCGCCTCCTGGATTTAGTAATATACCCATAGGTATGCGAAACATTATTGCCCAATTCCCTTAACTTATCAATAATTCGCCACCTAACCATTGTCATGAATGTCTCCGCCTTGAATCCTTTGCTTGGCTTAATCTTTAACTTTATATTACCCTGAGTTACCTTATCATGACATGTTCGGCATAAAGTTATTAGATTCGCTGGTCTATCGCCGCCTGTTTGCCTTGACTCAATGTGATGAACTTCCAGTATCTTATCGCCTGACTTGCCCTTGCAACGCTGGCAGATATGACCATCTCTATAAAGCACGTATTCTTTCACATTCCTAAAGCCACTCTGTTCGCCATTCTGATATTCAACACCCTCTATATCAGGATTCTTTATCTTCTGAATATCAAAGGCGGCTACCTCAACTGTTATCTTAGTTATTGGCAATATCTTCTTCGCCATATCAATAACCTTGATATGCGAATCCAACTTGTGTTGTATCGAAGGGGCAAGCCAGCCCGTTTTTATCCTTCTGTTAAGGAATCTAGGTTTGCGATAGCGTGTCTTTCTATTGCGCCTTGTCCTACGACACATCCTCCTTTCAGAGTTGAGTTTAACAATGTCAGTTCTTAATTTAACCTCTGCGCTAAAGACTTCTTCCTTGTCTGTTGTAACAGACAACCCTATATTCTCATAGCCACTATCAACGCCCAATGTTACCGGTTGTCTGTTATCTTCACAATCCCATGTCAACTGGATCGTAAACGGCGTTCTTTTAACAACCACTGCTTTGTTTGTTTCCAATAAATGCCTCGCCTTTGCTGGCTTACATGGCATCAAAGGGTTACCATTCTTATTTATAACATATACTAACATTTGTTTTTATAACCTCGTTAGTTAAGTTAGGGCCGCATCGCCAATGTTATTGGGTGGTTTATTCACAAGCAACACTGTTCCTACCCTCAGAACTGGTTAATTGCTTGCCGCAGGGTTTGGGACGTGCGGAATATCCCAAAGTGCCTATTAAGAAAAGTAGAAAGTCTTGAATACTTTTTACTCTCAACTTTTTATTCACCCTTAACGTAGTCAGTTAAGACTTAGGCTAGTCAATCATGGCTTTCACAAGCCTCCGCATTTATGCGGGGAGTTATTGACACCACCAAAAGTATGACCCGCTAGCTAGGAAGATAAAGACTATGGTTATAACAAACAAAAGGATCTTCATTAATGATCCTCCGTTTCCAAAGATGCGTTCACTCTTCGCCTAGATTCCGAAGTTTACCAGATTTGCTGTTATTGTATTGTGTACGGTGTACGGTAAAGATTACGATATTAGTCTCAATAATTTCTTTATATTAGGCATTATATCATAACAATATCTTATTTGACAATAAAATTATTAATATAAATTCACTTCCTGTTCTTTATAACTCGATAGGGATTATAAGCACGATTTGTTGACAAAGGTTTAAAATATCATTTTCTAGTTGTATAGGAAATTATAAATTTTATGGCACAATTTATCAGGCTTTTTTTATTCGATAAGACTTTGATTTATTTATGTGAAATTATATATTCCATAATTTAAAGGGACTATTCAGATGCCGACAATGAGAATACCATACGGCGTGTTAGACGGCAGATACGTAAATTCTGCCGGTGACGCTATGACAGGACAACTGACTATTTCGCGGGAGCCTAGTTTAGGAACACAGCTCAGGCTATCAAATGTCACAGGAAACCGTTATACTGATTTTCAAACAGACGGTAATGGAGATCTGAATATTACCCCGTCAGGTAACGATATTAAGCTGCCGAATTCCCTGCTCACTATCAATGGCCCACACAGGTCAAATTATGGGCATTTATGTATAAACGGGACAACAGGCAATCATTCATATCAGACTGTATATTACAATAATGTTTTCATGGGTTGGTATGGCTTGGTAAGCAATAATTTTGGTCTATGTATGTATAATGGCGGTAGTGGCGGTAATTTGATATTTTATTCCAAGCCGAACCAAGGTGAATCAGCGAGATTTGATATAAACGGAAGATTTGGTATAGGAACAACTAACCCCGGCGGTCTCATTGGATTGTCGAACCCCAACACTTATCTTGATGTTGATAGTTCTGGCAATCTAATTTTTGCAGATGCTAATACAGGAGTAAGAACATTGAAAAGCCTGGGATGCCCTACTTATATCTCTATTAAAGCAATAAGCCTATCTGAAGGCGACATACATTTATCTGATGATGTCACCTGGGGCGTATCAAAAGCCCTTATTAAAGTCATACGCGTTTTGACGACTTCGATAGATTGGGATTTGTATATTTTGCAAAATGGAAATGGTCATGAAGCAAATGATGCTAATGTCCCGGAAATGCAAATCATGGAATCTGGTAACGGAAATGCCAATATATATTTAGATATACCTTACGAAGATGAAGATGGTAGTAATGAAGTACATTTGTATTTCGTTGATAAATCTGGGCCAAACAACACGATAGATATGTATATAATTGGCTATGAGTTAGTCTAATGACTCGTAAGGAAGTTGGTGAAAGCCTTGGCTCATGAATTATTATCTGAGTCTAACATAAAGACATATACCATCAGAGAAGAAGCAGAACTTACAACCTTCTTTGTAGAATCGGAGACTTTTGTTATAATGAATGCTAACCAATTGCAATTACTGGTTTCATTCACTAAAGGTAACTCAGAAGGATGCAAGATCAAAATCGAATTCTCAAAAGACAAGATCAAGTGGTATCAGGAAAGCGCATACTCATTTATACAATGTATAACTGCTTTACACAGACCTGTTTGCAGAGAAATATGGGATTCGTCAGACATTATCATATCTGTGCCAATATCAGCTACGTTTATGCGGGTTAGTTGTGCGGCTATCACAAACGGCGATGGTACTTCATTGTCTATCATGGCTACTATAGATAAAATATAAGGAATTAAAACCATGTCGCCATTTAACAATCTTATTAATTTGTCGTTGGGTAATCGCCTAAATTATATCTTTATCAAAGCCTTATCACAATCCCCGGGAGATCTGAATCTATTTGCCCACGGTACTTGGGGTGTATCAAAAGCATTGATCAAATTAATTCGCGTGTTCACTCAATCAACAGACTGGAATTTGTATCTTCTACAAAACAATAATGGGCATTTGGCTAATGATGCGAACATTCCAGAGTTACAGATTATGGAATCGGGAAATGGTAACGCTAACATATACTTAGACGTTCCATACGAGGATGAAGACGCTAAAAATGAAGTACATCTATCATATATTGATAATTCTGGATCAAATCCAGCGGATATATACATCATAGGTTATAAGATGACTTAGAAGGGGATAAAAATGCCGGTAACGTTTAATAATCTCGTAAATGTTCCTTTTGTTTTCAGATACAAAGCTAGTACCAACACCTACAGCTCTAACGAAGCGGGAAAGGCAGTATTTGATTATTTTGATGATGATGCGCAAGTGGGAGATTGCCTTTATTTTGGGATGACTGCTAGTCAAGGTTACCCCTCTACCATAAAGATAAACATAGGCACGCCATTAGCGGCCGGCTCTATAAATCTTGTTTGGGAATATTACACAGGCAGTTCCACATACAATCCAGCGAATTGGAGAGCTATTCCATCTGATAGGTTGCAGGACACTTCTGAAGGGTTTACTAGAACAGGGGTTCAATATATAGGATTCAGATTTAACCCACCGATAGCTCATAACTGGTCACACATAAACAACTTAAACGGAGTTGGCTGGCAATTGTGGATACGTTGCAGGATAGTTGGCGTTAATAATAACATCACAGAAGGAGGAGCAAATCAAGCTAAGTCTGCTCAGTATTATGATATGAAATCCCGTATCACAGGCGCGAGTAGCTTTGATGATTTAGTAACGGGGGATAAACTAGGGGCATTTACCTTAATGTGGCCTGTACCGGCATCCAGTGATTTAAGTTTGTTGTGGCAACCAAGACCTCAAGAGTGGTGCGCCACAAAGTTAATACTTGTTATCACTGATTTCTCAAGTAGCGGCAATGTAATGCTGACTGGTAAAGATGAGAATAATGCCGATATAACAGAGACAGTGTTCATTACGGGCAACGGAACATATAACACCACAAAAGCTTTCAAAAGTATAGATACCGGAGGAATTGACTGTACTGGAAATTACACTATTGAGATACAACAACCCAGATGGGGTGCTTTTGGGAAGTTTGGAAATATGTGGCAAATATCCCATACCCAACTTGAAATCGGCGATGGCTCCATGCAGACAAACATTTCTGCAAGTAAAGGTATGTTGAGGCTTGAATATTCGGGAATCAATCAATTGGCTAATTCCAACCTTACTCTTGGAACAAAGGAAGCCTCATATAATTATCCAGTTCAGCCATTTTTTATATCTGTTGAGAATACATCTGGTCAGCATGCTAATCTTGGTTGGCTTAATCCTCTTATAAATCTAATGGATGCTGGTTTATATAATGTCATTTATTGTTTAGAAGGCGGACCAAATTCGATATTTCTCCTCAATTCAGCAAATACAGAGATAAGGCGTTTTACTGCTCCTTCAGGCTCGCTTTACTATCTTTATTTTGCCGGCAATTCTGCATCCGGTCAATATCATGATCTATTCGTAAATTTTATATATTCTATTCTTTCAACTAACCCTTCATATTATGATTTTGGCATTTATGGTGGGGGTAATGCTGGTGGATTTTTAATAGGTGCTCCCTCTGGAAATACACCTAATACAGCGACAAGGATAGTAAGACCAAAGTTTGCTAATACCATTTCCAAAATTTAACTGTGCATTAGAGCCATTACAGCATCAATAATATATGAGTATCCTGTTATGGAAGCAACCACAGA
>JAFGDO010000019.1 GCA_016932045.1 Candidatus Dojkabacteria bacterium
AAAAAAGAATTTTAGGATAATCTTGTACTGAGCGGAGTCGAAGTACGGGGTGTAGTTCCCTTCGACATGCTCAGGGCGAGCAGGTCTTAATTTGTAAAAAAAGAATTTTAGGATAATCTTGTACTGAGCGGAGTCGAAGTACGGGGTGTAGTTCAGTTGGCTAGAACGCACGGTTTGGGACCGTGAGGTCGTCGGTTCAAGTCCGACCACCCCGATTTTCTTTTTAAATATATCCTAATTCCTCGATTTTATATATACCCCACCCTTCTGATATAATTATAGGACATTAACCATGCCATATGGAGACTATACAGACAACTGAAATACAAGCTGCTGTTTTTTCCAGGCTTGCAGCAATTACAAGTGGGGCTATGTTTATGCACGAAAGCCCTAGACTCCTTACTGCTTCTTCAGAACTATCAAACGATGTAGCTTTCTTTCGCGACGAAACTACAGGACAAGTACTTACACTTATAGGAGGTCTGCAAGTCGCTGACTTTCAATTAGGATTTCTTCCAGAATCATTACCAAGTAATTCCGAACTGGCAGCAAATTATGTCAGAATTCTTGCAGAGCTGAGATCAGCTCCAAGAGGAACAATTTCACTAGACCAAGCAGCCTTCATGCTGTCACAAGTTGAAGGGAAAGGCAGAACAGAAAGCTTTCATGAACCAAACGGCTGGAAAGGAAAACTATATCAGCTGGATGCGCGACAACACCTACTTGTACTCATCCTTCAGGAAATTGTTCTACATTCCATGACTCGATATGGTCTTATTGAAGAATCAAATGAGGGATTTAAACAAGCGATAAGAGATAATCGTATTCCCATATACCTACTAAACAGGATGAAAGTGTTAGGAAGGCCTACACCAGAAGAAAAAGACAAATTCCCAATCACCTTTTCTACTCGACAGCCTGAAGCTACATATGATAAGTGGTGTAGATACTTCCAGACAGAAGCTCAAAAAGCACTTTTACATCATGGTATTTATGAATCACATGAAATAGAGGCCATGCAGCTTAATGTCCAATTTGCACATCTGCTTCTTGCTGGTATACCTCATCCAACTCCTTATCTAAGTCATATAGCAGGTTCGCTAAGTTTCGATATGCGAAGTTATGAGTTAGGAGAAAAGCCATTCCCAAGTATTGGTTGGGATTATAAAGTAAGATATAGACCCGAACAGGTCCATAGAGAAATAACATTAAATTTCGATCCGTTATCGTATTGTTTTGAGGCAATAAGCGCGCTAAATATTACAGATATTTTGCCGATCGTAGAAAGACTGGGGTACAAAGAATTTCTAACCGGAACTTGGCTAAATTCCGGCGCGGGGACAGGAATAGCGCTAGAACTCTGCATGGCTCCTTTTGGAATCGATGTGATACATATTGATAGAAATCCTAAAGCATGGAGAGATTATCTATTAGCTGGCGGTGATCCAGATAGATTTGTTTTAGGAGAAATAGCTAATTGCACCACTTGCATAAGAACAACACTTGGTACAGCTCTTGCAAATGGCTTTTTCTTGGTACATCCTTCAGGTGATACGCTGATAAGAGACACCTTCATGCTGGTAGACAAATTTCTTACGCCTGGAGGACTTATTCTTGCTATTATCGATCAAGAAGATGAAAGATTATACCGTGAGTTAGGCTTTGAAAAATTGCCTTATCGCCATGCCAACTGCTGGTTATATCAAAATCCAACCGAGGTAATTAACGTCTAAAGAAAGAAAACTTCTCTTAAAACAATAATCTGTTTATATAAAAAAAGATAATGTATACTATCCCGAACGAGCACTTAATTATGGAGTATTCTTATTAAGATTACTTAACACATTAAAATTATTATAAAAATGGCGAACAAAGATGAAAAAATAATAGCTTACTGTGGTCTATGCTGCCTAGACTGCCATGGCTATCAACAAAAAATTCCTGATCTTGCAAGAGATTTGCGTAAGGAATTAAGGCAATCCAAGTACAAGAAGTTCGCAGCTTTCCTTTCACAAAACAGCTTTGGAAAAGCATTTAAGAATTACGATAAGTGCTATGAGGTATTGGGGTCAATGGTAAGATTTAGATGTCATAAGGGTTGTAAAAACGGAGGCGGGCCACCTTTTTGTAAAATAAGGAAATGTTGTCAGAAAAAAGGTATCGAAGGCTGTTGGGAATGTGAAGTATGTGAAAAGTGTGAGAAGCTCGATTATCTAAAACCTGTTCACGATGAAGGACATATTAAGAATTTGAGAAGACTTAAAAAGAAGGGTACTAAAGAATTCCTAAAAGGAAAGAGAGATTGGTAGTATTTAATAAATAGTGAAAACACAACTCTAGGCAATATTATAGTCATCCATAATAAACTCTCAGCATCCTGCAAATTGAAAGACCAATCCAGTATGGGACAGCTTTTCTATTTGGATTTTTGTCGCTTCCATAACCTGTTGGCCAAAGACCACTTTTATCCTGATTCTTGATAAACCAACTTAGCCCTTTGCTAATATCTGGATCATTTTTCTTTAAACCGATCTTACCGAGTGAATCTAATGCAGAAAGTAGGTGTGACCACCAAAATGGATATTGAAACTTTGTCCAGCAAATGGCAGATTTATGATCCGGATACTTATCCGGTTTAAAAAACCTTGTCTTTAAGAGTTTACCTGCTTCCACAACCTCTTTTTTTCTTGCGTAATCAGGGTGGTTAGCAAAGGCTCTTAATACTATATCAGTTACAAGATGTGAAAATGGCTTGGATCTGTCTGGTTCAAGTGTTTCTTTTGCCTCATACATATCCCCAAGAGTCTTTAGCCTAGTACGAACCGGTATCACCCAGCCTCCATCGTCCTGTCTCATTGTAAGTAACCACTCAAGACACTTAACCACCTCTTTCTCTTTTCTATAACCAGCCTTTACAAGTCTTTCTACTATTGATGCAGAATAATTTGGTGAATATTGATTGGCATAGATTCCTCTAAAATCACCTTCCTTCGTTTGAAAGGTAAATAAAAACTCTGCAGCCTTTTTTATTGAGAGGTGACTCCTGTCAAAGCCATACATTTCAATGAGTACGCCAATCTGTCTAAATGTTTCAAGTTTATCGTAGGCACGCTGGAGTTTCTGGGGAGTAGGATACTTCCATCGACCGTCTTTTTGCTGCCTTCTTAAGATTCGCCTTGCTTCAGGAAGATCCCAAAGCTCCTTTACAGAAATATCCTTCTCGTCTTTAAGATCTCTTCGCACAAAGAAATTCAGAGCAGGTTCGTCAAGTGATAAAAGCGTGGGAAGTAGATCATATTTTAATACCTCTAGCCATTTACTCATACTTAATTAGTAACATTTTTACTCTTCACAATATAATAGAATGAAAGGAAAATAAAAACAAAAGAATTCCTATCACCTTTCAGCCATCAGCTCGCAGCTTCTGGCTATCTGACTATCCAACTATCCCTCTATCTAGCAATGCAACAATAAGACAATATAGCAGATTGGAAATAGAAGATTATAGATGCACATAGCTATAGCATCCACCCATACAAAAATATAACAATTCTCATTTTACAATTTTCACAACTTTTCCTTTATGCTACAATGACTGTTAAATAATTCTTAATCAACCGTTATGACAGAGCCTGACCAAGTCTACAAGTGCAATATCTGCGGAAATGTTGTGAAGGTCTTAGAGCCTGGGGCTGGACAACTAGTCTGCTGCGGGCAACCGATGGAACTACAGGATGGCAAAGATAAGGAAGCAGAATAATTATCTTACACCCAAATACTATAGTAAATTTCACATAGAAGTACTGCAATTCTCGGCTACTAAGGAAGAATCGTTTTATCGGTTACTAGGTTAATTCACAGTATCCCCTGAAAACTCGCATCACACCTCTTGCGAAACTAACCGTATGAAATCGCGCCAAACCCCTCTCTTCAATTCTTTGTTCTATTGAATCAGTAAGTTGATTGACAACTTCATTAACCAATCCAATAGCTCTCTTTAAAGCCATATCAAATTGAAGACCAGCCTCCTGACTCATCATCTCACGTGCAAGTACTATTAAAACATTTCCCCTTCCTTCCGCAAGATCATCACCAATCGACCTATAATCTGTCAGAATTCGTGTTAAAACATTTACATCAGAAACCACATCCCAGAATACTCCTGCATATTGCGCTTCATTTACTTGTAATGCTAAACCTTCGCAACACATATCAAAAGCTTGAGAAGCGTTGACAATTGCTAGGTATTTTTGAGTCTGAGGGAAGGAAGCCATTCTCTCAACTTCTACTCCTGGAAACTCGTATTGGTCCAAAAGCCTCATCAATATACCTGCATCACTCATTCCGGGTTTAAGTCGTTCCTCAATTAGCATTGCATCCCAGACCTGCCCTATTCTTGATTCAAATAATGTATAGATTCTCAAGAAAACCTCATTATAAATACCAATGGTTGTAAGCCCATCTACAAGTTTGACTAATCCCATCCTGTAGCCATCATTTAATGATGCAGCATTATCAGATGCCTCAGATATCTCATCTAGCAGGAGAACGGTCGCCCCAACTGAAACTACTGCTTGCCAGGATAGTAACTTATCTCTAGAACCAAGCTCAGTCCCAGAAACTGCAGCAGCAAAAATTTGCGGCATAATACCCGCCGTTGCAGGCATCGATCCTGTTATCCCTTGAACAACTTCGCCTATTCGAGTCCCAACCTTCTGAACAGGTCCTTGAAGAGCTATATCTAGTTCCTGTGTCATATGTATATATCAATAAATACAACCTAGATTATATCAGCACAGCCTATAATTATTCAATATAGTAGATGGAGAAAAAGAAGTAGAAGTTGTGAGTTATGAGATCACGCTTAGCGATAATCAACTATACAACGATATAACAATCATCTATCTATTTATCCTGAGCCTGCTTGCAATGAGTTTACCGAATTACCAAAGGACAATCTCCAATCTATTCGCTACTTGTCCTGAGCGTAGTCTAAGGATCTAGCTATCCAACTATTTAAGTATTCACTTCTTACCTACTTCATTCTCGCAATCTTCATTCTCGTTTTAATAATACTATCCGGTTCAAGCGACATTGAGTCAATCTTGTTCCTTACAAGGAACTTAGCGAATTCCGGATAGTTTGAAGGTGCTTCACCACAGATGCCGACTGATCTTTGATACCTATGAGCGGTTTTTATGAGATCCTTCAGCATTCTTTTAATAGTCGGATCTCTCTCATCATACAAATGGCTAACAAGCTCACTATCGCGATCAAGGCCTAAAGCAAGTTGGGTCAGATCATTTGTGCCAATACTGAAGCCGTCAAATATCTTTGAGAATTCATCTGCCAATACAACATTGGAAGGAATTTCACACATTACAAGAATTTTAAGTTTTTTGTGGCTTCTTTGTAGTCCATTCTGTGCCATTAGTTTCAGTACATCTTTACCTTCTCCAATGGTTCTGCAGAATGGTACCATTACTTTTACATTATAAAGTCCAAATTCATCACGAACTTTTTTCAAAGCCTCACACTCTAGTTTAAAAGCCTCCTTGAACCGCGGATGATTATACCTTGATGCGCCCCTAAAACCTATCATCGGGTTTGATTCCTGTGGTTCAAAATACTCACCTCCAATCATATTTCTATACTCACTTGTTTTGAAATCTGACAGCCGGACTATAACCTCTTTTGGGTAAAACGCTGCTGCAAGCCTTGATATACCTTGAGCCAGCTTTTCAATATAAAAGTCTTTACCATCTTCGTATCCTACAGTTAGTTCCGCTATCTTGGATTTAGCCTCAGGATCTTTCACTTTTCTTGGATAGATTAAAGCATTTGGATGGATTTTTATATAGTTTGATATGATAAATTCCTGACGGGCAAGACCAACGCCATCATTTGGCAAGAATGAGTATTCAAAAGCAAGCGACGGATTTCCAAGATTCAACATTATCTTAGTTTTAGTCTTTGGAATTTTTGCTAGATTAGTTTTTAATATTTTAAACGGAACCTTGCCATCGTATACTTTCCCGACCTCACCCTCTGCACAACTTACTGTAACATCTTTATATTTTGCCAAGATACTCGTCCCATTTTTCGATCCGACAATACAAGGGATACCTAGTTCTCTTGATACAATTGCAGCATGACAAGTTTTTCCACCGGAATTTGTAATTATAGCTGCTGCCTTTTTCATAATCGGCTCCCAATCAGGATCTGTCATCTCAGTTACCAAGACATTTCCTTTTTGAAACTTTTCTATACCGGTCACATCCCTTATCACTTGTACTCTGCCCAGTCCTATCTTAAAACCAATCGCAGTACCCTCAAGAACTAGTTTACCTTTTTTTGTAAGCTTATACTCTTCATACACATTCTGCTTCTTTTGAGTGTGCACTGTCTCAGGCCTTGCCTGAACTATAAACAATTTATTCAGCCGGCCGTCTTTTGCCCATTCTATATCCATAGGCATCTTATAATGCTTTTCAATTAGATCTGCCCATTTGCCAAGCTGTACAATTTCACCATTTTCTAGGGAGAATTTTTCACGATCCGTTTTTGAAACCACAGTGTTCTTAGTTGTCTGGCTACCCTCAAGAGAGTAAATCATCCTATACTTTTTAGAACCCAATTCTTTCGATATGACAGGATTGAACTTAGTGCCGAGCATAGGCTTGAAAACTATAAATTCATCTGGAGTTATACGTCCTTTTACTACATTCTCCCCAAGTCCCCATGCGGAATTTATAAGAATCACATTTTCGAACCCTGACTCAGTGTCGATAGTAAACATCACACCGGCACTAGCCTTATCCGACCTAACCATTTTTTGTACTCCAACAGATAAAGCTACACTAAAGTGATCAAAGCCTTTGTCTTCACGGTAAGAAATAGCTCGGTTCGTGAATAATGAAGCGATACATTTTTTGCAGCTTTCAATAAGTGCGTATTCACCACGGATATTCAGGTATGTTTCCTGCTGCCCAGCAAATGAAGCTGTTGGTAGATCTTCGCTTGTTGCAGAACTTCTAACTGCCGTATCAACTCCGTAAGAATTGTACTCCTTTGATAACTGCCTGTAAGCCACTCTAATAGCATCCTTCAATTCATCTGGTAGTTCCTCTTCCATGATAGCCTGTCTGACTGCATACCCCTTTCTTGCTAAGTTTCTCACATTGGAAGTATCTAACCCTTTTAGAATTTCCTGGATCTTGATATCAAGCTGTTTTTGGATAAGGAAGTACCTGTAGGCATAAGCGGTTAACGCAAAACCATTTGGGATAAGAATACCGTTGGGAGTCAGTTTCTGATACATCTCACCAAGTGAAGCGTTTTTTCCACCAACTAAAGCCACATCTTTATTTGTTAGTTCATTAAACCAAAGTATGAATTTTTTTGATTTAGGCAGTTGCTTATTCATTTAGGCAGAATTTCAAATAAAACGGAATTACCCCTCATTATAAAATGAATTCAACTAACTATCTGCTCAACTCTATTTATCTCAATCATATTCGTCTCTCCCTGATTCATTATATTCGCACCAGCTACAACAATGACAAAGTCAGCATCAGATACATACCCTTTGTTCTTTGCCGATCTTACAAGTGATTGAACACCAGTATCTCTTGTTGACGAAGATTCCTCCATAACATCGGCAATAATTCCTCGGGACATAGCCAGATGTCTTCTTGAAATTTCGTCCTTTGTAAAGGCAAAAATTAACTGTCTTGGTCTAAATCTTGCTATTGTCTTTGCCGTTGTTCCTGTTGCAGTTGCTACAAGTATTTTATCAATAGGCAGAGTTTCGCATGTATCCATTACAGCTTTAGCAATCGCATTTGTTGTAGGTTTTGCAGAGGGAGAAGGCAGTCTACTAATCGGTTCAATATTTTTTTCAATCTCAAGAGCTATTCTTCTCATAGTTTTGACTGCTTCCACCGGATGTTTCCCTGTACTTGTTTCTGCAGAAAGCATAACCGCGTCTGTTCCATCGTAGATTGCATCTGCAACATCATTTACCTCCGCCCTTGTTGGAGTAATATTTTCTGTCATAGATTGAAGCATCTGAGTTGCCACTATACAAGGTTTTCCAATCTTGTTGCACTTTTCAATGAATTGCTGCTGTAAAACTGGAACTTTTTCAGCCGGTATCTCAACGCCTAGGTCGCCTCTTGCTATCATCACTCCATCCACCTCATTCAAGATATCATCAAAATTGTTTACGCCCTCCAGATCTTCAATTTTTGCTATTATTTTCGTACTGCTTGAACCTGTCAACTTTTTTATAGCACTTACATCCCTGACATTCCTTACAAAGGATGCTGCTATAAAATCAAATTTCAGCTTCATCGCTGATAATATATCTTCATAATCTTTCTTAGAAAGATCGGGAAATTCGATGTGTACACCAGGAATATTTACAGTCTTACTTCTTTTTAAAACTCCCCCTTGTAAAACGTCACAAACCAACTCGTCTTCTTTCACTTCTATAACCTTAAGTTTCAGAAGACCATCGTCAATAAGAATTATTGATTCAGTAGGTATTTGGCTCGCTAAGTTGATATCTGTTTCAGTAACTAGATACACTCCTGAAGTAACTTTTTTAGTAAAAAGAGAAAACTTCTTTCCATTTTCAAGGACCTTTTCTTCTTTAAAATCTGATACACGAATTTTGTGACCTTTGGTATCCATCATTATAGCTACAGCACTAGAAAGTTTTCTAACCTGTGTTGAAACCCTCTTTAATTCTGCATAATCTGCAAATGAAGCATTTATCCTGGCAACATTAACACCATTATCTATCATACTTTTCATTATCTTTTTATCCCAGCTTGCTGGACCAATTGTTGCTACTATCTTCGTCTTTTTAATCATCTGAAATCAAAAATAAACATATCACTTGTAATCAGTATAGCATAAGGAGTAGAAGATGAAAATTCGGTATAGTGTAAGAAGGTCAAAACAAAAAAGTACTATTGGCAACCTAACTAACAACTCCAGAAGGAAAACGTGGAATTATGATTATAATCTTGCAAAATGGTAAAGATGATAAATAAAACTCTCAATTGTTTCATGCTTCGGTTCTTTTTCTCTATATGTTCTAAGATATTTAACAGGCTCCACTTGATATCGAGTATTGTTCTATGTTATATAGAATCAAGAGCTCTAGTTTATATAATTTCTTTTCATATAAATATGAACAAACAACAAATAGAATTGGTTGGAAGAGTAGTAGTTAAACCTAAGAAACAAAAGTCAAAGGGTGACAAAATCTATTCAAAAATTAGAGTAGCAGTTAATAGAAAAAGGAAAGATCAAACAAAAAAAGAGGAGCAAGAGGTAACTTACTATGATCTTTTAGTTTTCGGAGTTAGGGCTGAAAAAAGTGAAAAGCTTGATAAAGGTAATCTTATCCGTGCAGTTGGAGATTTAGAAGTTAAACCCTATCTTACAAAGAAAGGAGATCCAAAAGTAGATCTGACTGTTTTTTCAAGAGAGCTCCAAGTTTTTGACACAGAAGTGTTCCGTTAACTAAATCTAATTTGTACCTATTCCTCTAAAGGCAAACAACCGAAAGGTTCTTTGCTATCTTCTGGGGGTGATGAAGAGAAATTCTTCATTACTATAAGAGTGAATGGTGGGGTTGAGAGTGTGCCGTAAAGGTGCACTCTCTTTTTATTTGCCTAGGAAAAATTCTTTATATAAGTTAACACCATATTAATAAGCTTTATAAATAATTTTTAGTTGAGAGTTCAGCCGTTCTTTACACCTCATAATAATTACACTAGAATAAGAATGCATTATTTTATTTATTTGCAAAGAAGATGCTGCCCGGACAAGAGTATAAAAGACCAAAGCCTTTTGTATTAATGATCCTTGACGGCTTAGGTGTTGCTCCACCAGGCCCAGGCAATGCCGTCACTTTAGCTAAAACTACAAATCTTGATAACTACTGGTACAAATATCCTCATTGTTACCTGCATGCTTCAGGTAGCGCGGTTGGCTTACCTTCGGGAACAAATGGAAACAGCGAAGTAGGACATATGAATATCGGAGCTGGGAAAGTAGTATTTCAGGAGTTGCCTCGAATTGACAATGCTATCGACAACAAAACTTTCTTTCAAAATCAGACACTTTTAAAAGCAACGGAACATGTAAAAAAAACAGGTGCCAACTTACATCTCATTGGTCTTGCAAGTAGAGGGCGTGTCCATTCAGCCATGGAACATATTTTTGCATGCATCCAGCTAGCAAGACAACAGGCATTAGGACATAAACAACTGTATATACATGCCTTTACTGATGGTAGAGATACGCCTCCTAGAAGTTCTATGACATACCTCGAAGAATTGGATGCAGAATGTCAAAGACAAAAAATAGGAAAGATAGCTTCAGTTTGTGGTAGATTTTTCGGCATGGATCGTGATGGACGGTGGGACCGAATACAGCTCGCCTATGATCTTCTTACTAAAGGATCCGGTAAACCCTTTTCAAATTGGAAAGAAGCTATTGAAAGTGCCTACAGTGAAAACGAAACGGATGAATATATTGAACCACGAGTAATTGTTGATGAAAAAAAAGAACCCTTAACAAAGATAAAACAAGGCGATGCCGTGATTTTCTTCAATTACCGTCCGGATAGAGCTATAGAGCTTACAAAAGCCTTTACTCAAAAAGATTTTAAAGAATGGGATAGAGGGAATAAAATGGAGAATATAGTTTTTGTTGGTATGAATGAATATGAAAAGGGTATTCCCAAACTTACAGCTTTTCCTCCAGAAGACATCAAACTCCCAATCGGGAGAATAATATCTGAAGCAGGCATGAGACAGCTCCGTATTGCTGAGTCCGAAAAATATCCCCATGTTACATACTTTATTAATGGTGGTAATGAAATTCCATATCCCGGAGAAGATAGGCTTGAGGTTCCTTCACCTAGAGATGTGGCTACATACGACCAAAAGCCTGAGATGAGCGCCTATAAGGTTACAGAAATTTTGACTCAAAAGATTCGAGAACAAACGTACGACTTCATAATTGTTAATCTTGCTAACCCTGATATGGTCGGCCATACAGGTGTTTTAGAAGCAGCGATAAAAGCAGTAGAGGTGACAGATGAGTGTACAGGAAAAATAGTAGATACAACGCTCATGATGGGGGGAGCTTTAGTAATCATTGCGGATCACGGAAATGTTGAAGAAATGATTAATTTGCAGACCGGTAAGGTGGATACCGAACACTCAACCAATCCAGTCCCATTTATTTTTATATCCGAAGAAGCAAAACCTCGTGAATTAAGCCTTGGAATTCTTGGGGACGTTGCACCGACGAGTCTCGCAATTTTAGGCATCAGAAAGCCCGGATCAATGAGCGGGCGTAATCTGCTTGCATAAAATTCCGCTCAAACTACCGCAAATATTTGACTCATCCTACAATATAGGATATTCTATTATAGGAATTAAGATTTGGCATGTCTACATGAAAAAGCTGCTCCAAGTATCAACTGATGCAATATTGTTTTGTTTTTTAATATTAATATTGCTATTACCACTACTGGTTTCCTTCAACTTAGACCCGACAGTAAGCAGAGCAAGCGAACCGCAAGTTGCCGGCGTAAATACCTCAGCTCAATACGACCCAGGCTATTTCTTAGTAGAGGAATCAATATCAGCCACTGACCAGATTTCCGTCATTGATTCAAATTGTGGAGAAAATAAATACACAATTAACTTTTCTCTTCAAAAAGGCAACAACTTCCTACAGACTTTAGAAGTAGGTAAAATAGTCAACAGGGGCAATACGGACATAGTTGTATCAGCAAATTTATTTACAAATGTAGAGTCGCTAAAAGGATCAGTAGTTGAGTTAAAATCAGGAGAGAATTTCTTCTTGCTATTTGATGGTGAAAACAGGAAGGAAGTCACAATACTACTCTCTCCGCAAGAAATTCATGACACCAAGTTACTCATAAGATCAAACCAAGCAAAAAGATATGACATTGATATAAGACTTGAACTAAGAGGAGTCTCCAAATAGACAAGTTTAGCTAGTAATACAAATATACCTCAGTCAGTTTTCAGAACAGCTAAAAATGCTTCCTTGGGAATTTCTACTTTTCCAAACATTTTAAGTCTTTTCTTCCCCTTCTTTTGCTTCTCTAGCAACTTCTTTTTCCGAGTAACATCTCCGCCATACAATTTTTCTGTTACATCTTTCCGATACGCCCTTATATCCGCTCTTGCAATTATCTTGCCTGATATAGCAGCCTGAACAGGTATCTCAAACTGTTGTCTGGGAATCACCTCTGCTAGTCTTTCAACAAGGGCCCCTGCACGTTTCGAAGCAAAACTTTTGAAAGTAATAAATGATAAAGCCTCAACCGCCTCATGACTGACCCAAATACTAACCTTTGCGATTTCACTTTCTTTATAATCGATATGTTCGTAATCCATAGAAGCATACCCTTGAGACAGAGACTTCAATCTATCGAAAAAATTTGTAATAATCTCTGCCGTCGGAATTTCAAATTCTAAAATCACATAATCCGTAATATCTGTTTTTGTCTTTCTAGTAAGATACTCTGTCATTTTATAAATTCCGCGATGTTCTTTTGCAAGCTCAATAACAGCTCCCATATATCTCATTGGAGTTACTACTTCCAGTTTAACCCAAGGTTCAAACGCCTGTTCAATAACCTCCTGTCTAGGATATTCACCGGCACTTCTGACCAGTAATAGTCCTTCACTATCAAATTTAGGCTGTATCAGGTTCCCAATCTTTGAATCATCTTTCGTTGTAAGCTTTAGCTTATATAAAACACTTGGGGTAGTAGTAAAAACCTCTGTGTCAAATTCTCTCGAGAGTCTTTCCTGAGTTATCTCTAAATGAAGAAGTCCAAGAAAGCCACAACAAAATCCTGATCCTAGGATTGGAGATTTTTCTTTTGTATAAGTTAATGCTGCATCATTCAAGGCGAGCTTTTCAAGACTTTCACTGAACTCCTCAAATTTTTCTGAATCTACAGGATATAAACTTGCAAATACCATGGGCTTCGGGGGTGTATACCCAGGTAATGGTATTATGTTTTTCTGTGATAACTTAGTGATCGTATCGCCGACATGGATGTCCTTAATATCTTTTAGCCCTGTTGCTATATAACCTACCTCCCCAGTCTTAAGTTCTGCCTGTTTCTCAAGTCCTGGTCGAAGATAACCTGTTTCTACCGTATGGATTATGACATCAGTTTGTATAGCAAATAATTCTTCAGGAAATTTAACGTCACCAGAAACAACCTTTACCAAAGCCACAACACCTTTATGTTCATGGAAAAAAGAATCAAATATTAAAAGCTTTGTTTCTTCATCCTTTTTATCCAGTTTTGGAGGGGGAACCTTTTCAACTATTGTATTCAATAATAGTTCTACACCTTCCCCGGTTTTCCCCGAGGTTAGAATAATTTCATTATCTTTAAATCCAAGTATTTCAACTAGCGCCTTTCTTGTCTTCTCAACTTCTGCATTTGGAAGATCAACTTTTGAAATCGCAGGTATGATAACAACATCTTTGTCTAGGGCTTTGTAGAAATTTGAGATTGTTTGTGCCTGGATTCCCTGCGTCGCATCAACAAGAAGTACTACGCCTTCAGAAGCAGCGATCGACCTTGAAACTTCATACGAGAAATCCACATGGCCAGGTGTATCAATAAGATTTAACGTAAAAGGCTTAAGAGAAAAGTTCTCATTACTACCTGTATACTTCCATTCCATCCTAGCAGTCTGTAGCTTAATAGTGATTCCTTTTTCCTGTTCAAGCTCTAATGTATCAAGCATTCTATCTTTCATCTGCCGAGTAGATATTGCTCCTGTTTTCTCAAGGATTCTGTCAGCCAGGGTCGATTTTCCGTGGTCAATATGGGCAATTATTGAAAAGTTTCTAATATTACTCATGGCAAAAATAGACACAAATAATGGAATGGTATTGTTGGTCTAGGAAATACACACGATCTAAATGATCAGTTCGATCAAATTAATCATCTTCGCTGTCTGTCGGGATCTCCTTCCCTGACCCCCTCACGATCAATAAATAATTTAGATCATCTAGATCATTTCGATTATCCTACACAACTAGTTAATAATTTTAACACATACTTACAATTAAGACTAAGTTTTATGAAAAGACCGCTTACAAACAACTCTTTTGCTATTTACCGCAATTACTTGTAATATATTAAAGAACGAATTATATAGTCTGACAACTTAAAAATGTTCAAATTAGACTCTAAAATCAAGACCTGTACAACTTGCCAAGGATGGGGTGTATCAGAAGGGCAAATGGATATCCCCTGCTCAGAATGCAATGGGAAAGGAGTTTACATCGAAGATGAAAATATCATAAAGATATTCGATACTCCAAGCTTTGTTGATTTTGGCATAAGAAGAAAGGCTGCACTTACAAGGAATATCCTTATTATAGCTATTACCACATTTATAATTTTATGCTTAGTTACCTCAATAATTATTATAGTATAGCTACTTTCTTGAGGAATTAATGTGTTTTAAAAGACTTTTAAATAATTGGTACTAGTTCGGGAGTAAATGAATAACAAAAGCCCAATTAACGATATAACAAATAAATTCTCTCAAGGTGCTCTTAATGCTTTACTAGCAGCCTGCAAGCTTGCCTTTGAAAACAAAAGATCTGTATGTACATCAGCCCACTTGTTCCAGGTCCTCTGTAAAGATCCAAATGTACAAAGAATACTGGGCCAGATAAATTTTGACTATACTCAGGTTCTGAACCAGGTACCTGACCTTTTAAAGAACTTGCAGTACCCTGCCAGCACAAAAAGTGGTGTAGTTGTTTTCTCACCGGATCTTAGGGCCACCATACTTAGAAGTTATTTAATCGAAAAAGCAATCCCCAACGGAATAGTTGGTGTTGAAGATTTAATTATTGCAACAATATACAGCCCTCCAATTTTCAGCCTCATAAAAAAGCTAGACTTCGACCTCTCGTATATTGAAAGTTTTCTAAATACTGTGAAAGGAGGCAGCCCAAGTCCAAAAACCGATGGAAGCAGCCAACTCTCGCGTTTTACCATAAATCTTATAGAAAAAGCACAAAAAGGTGAGCTGGATATAGTTGTAGATCGCGAGAAAGAATTAGCCCAGATAACAAGAATTCTAGTAAGAGAAGCAAAGAATAATGTCATATTGCTTGGTGAGGTAGGAGTTGGAAGAAGCTCTCTTGTAAACCTGCTCACTCAGAGAATATCCTCTCAGCAAGTACCACAGCAACTTGAGGATAATCAAATTCTTGAACTTAACCTCTCGGGACTAACATCCGCGCTTGTGTCAAGGGACTTCAATGAGATTATAGAACTTTTTATTGAAGAACTAACAAGCAGAGGGAATGTCATCATTTTTGTGAAAGACTTTGATCTAGGTACAAAAGAAATAAGTATTGAAAAATCACTTATTACAAACATGTTGAAATCAATATCGACAAGAAAGGGAGTGCGTTTAATACTATCTACAACAAGCGTCACATATAAAGAACTGCTTACAAAGGAACAAGCTTTTAGTCAAAAATTTGAGACAGTAAAAATAGAAGAACCATCTTTTGAGCTATCTCTTAGGATTTTAGAGAATGTTGCAGAAAAGTTATCAAAATATCATAAGATAAAAATACCTAATGATGTTATTGAAACTGCTGTAATTTTGTCCAAAAGATACATACAGGACAAATTTCTACCTTCAAAAGCAATCGACCTACTTGATGAGGCGAGTTCAAAAGCAGTCCTTGAAAACAAAAAGCTCATATCAGTTGATGATATAAGAGCCGTTATATCTGAAAAGACAGGAATACCTATAGAGAAACTTACAATAAGTGAGCAAAAAAAATTGATAAAACTCGAAGAAATCTTAAACCAAGCAGTCATTGGACAAAAAGAAGCTGTACATGTAGTAAGCGAGGTGGTAAGGAGAAGTCGGGCAGGCCTCAAAGACCCCAAAAAACCAATAGGTTCTTTTCTTTTTTTGGGACCTTCAGGTGTAGGAAAAACGTATCTTGCAAAGAATTTAACCAGAATTGTATATGATAATGAGAATGCCATGATCAGACTTGACATGAGCGAGTTTGGAGAGCCGCACACAGTTCAAAGACTCATTGGTTCTCCCCCAGGTTATATCGGATATGAAGAGGGGGGACAGCTCACAAATCCCATTTGGGAAAGACCCTATAGCCTTATCTTACTTGATGAAATAGAGAAGGCGCATGCTAAGGTATTTGATATATTCCTGCAAGTTCTTGATGAAGGACGTCTCACTGATGGTCAGGGCCGAACCGTAGATTTCAAGAATACTATAATTATCGCCACAAGTAACATTGCCTCTGAGGAAATTCTGCTAAAACTATCTCAAAAGAAACAATCTTTGGTCGGATTCGAAAGAGAACGCTTCTATGAGGAAGAAATTCTTCCTCTACTAAAGCACTACTTTAGGCCAGAATTTATTAATAGGTTTGATGAAATTGTGATATTTAATCCTCTTGGAATAGCAGAGCTTAAAATAATAGCAAAGCAACAGATCAATAAGATACAAGAGAGACTTGAGGACAAAAATATCCGTATCAATATTTCAGATACAAAACTTGAAGAACTAGCAAGAAAATCATATAAACCCGCTTTTGGAGCAAGACCATTGATCCGGGTTATTCAAGAAGATATTGAAAATGTACTGGCAAGAAAGATCATCAGTGGAGAGGTGAAAGATGGTGATGTTTTGAATCTATAGTTCAGTATATAAGGTGTTTCATAACTGTACCTTGATACTTTTATTTATCATAATTTTATTATGAAAACAGTAGGGATAATTGGAGGTCTTGGACCAGAAACAACATCGGAATTCTACCTGGACATTGTTTTCTCTTGTTATAAAAAGATAAAGGAAGCAAGACCCGGCATCATAATCTCGAGTGTACCCTTACCTTATAAAATAGAAGAAGATTTAATAATGAAGAATAAAGGAGCTGAAAGATATATTCCCTTTCTTATCAACGAGGCAAAAAGATTGGAAAAGGCTTGTGCGGACTTCATTGTAATGCCGTGTAATTCTCTTCATGTCTTTATTGAAGAGATTAGAGATTCAGTAGAAATACCTATTTTGAGCATTATTGAAGAAACTGTGAAATTCATCAAAAGGAATAAGTACAAAAAAGTTGGAATAGTATCAACATCAGCGACTATTCAAAATAAACTGTATGAGACAGCATTTGAAAGAAATGACATCACCTATGTTACACCAGACGAATTACAACAGGCCAAAATGGGTAAGTTTATTTTAAATCTTGTACTAGGCCAACAAAAAAACAGAGACCGGGAAGAGCTTATTCAAATTATAAATGACTTTGAAAAACATAAGGTTGATTGTGTAGCTCTTGCATGTACTGATCTACAACTCTTAATTCCTAAGCATCCAACTTTGAATATTTTCGACACAATGAAAATATTTGCAGATGCAACTGTCGAGGAAATATTAAGGTAACTGTCTTGCTAGATCGATTAGGATATATAAATACTTAGTAAAACTGATAATTCATGAGAGACTCTTTTAAAAAAGTATTTAGTAGATGTATGACAATCGTATTTGCAGCTTCTCTTGCTTTGTTTGTCCTGCTTATTATAGTGTGTATAGTTTTAGGACCGCAAGAAACCGAAAAGTCGATTAAAGCTTTGTTTGATTTCAAAACATATAAAGAAGATTACAAAAAGATCATTCCTTTCTTGAGTAAGAAAGAATCTGATACTCAATTGGATAAAGAAAAAGAAGCAAGTGTACTGGATGTCTTTGACAAGCGGATAATCGTAGACAAAAGTAGTACCCCTGCTCTTCTTGTTCCTTCTGAAGGGATAGCTCCCCGATCAGCATTTTTGTTTACTGGGCCTTTAGACGACGGTGGGCACGAGGGTATTGACATTTGGACTAACCTGAATGGGGCTGGTATGGATGGGAAAACTTATGGCAAGGGAAATCCGGTGTATGCCTCCTGTTCAGGCTATGTACGGAAAGTTTGGGAAGACAATGGCGATGTTACAGTCATTTGCGACACACTTGATGAGTACTACAAAGAAGTAGTTCCTTCACTAAAAATTAAAACACTTTACGGACACATGGCCGATCAATTTTCAGACGAGGTATATATCTATGTTCATGAAGGACAACGTGTAAACAGAGGAGATCTCATAGGACACCAAGGGAATAGATGCTATTGGTCGCCTGAAAACAGAGTTGTTCACTTACACTTTGGAGTATATGATATAACAAATACAAAGCAGGTACCCTTAGATCCGACTCCATACATTGGAGTAAGCTGCACAACGCTAAATCAAGAATTTAAAATTGAGAATGAATCGTAATGCGAAGATTATTACTATTGAAATATGGTTTTGAAATAATTAAACTGTTATAACAGTCTTTGAGTTTTAAAAGAATATTCATGCAAAATCAAGCTAGAGCAGAGATATGCAAAAAATGTGGTGGGCAAGGATTTACTCCGGGAACAAATAACGTCTGCGAAAACTGCCGCGGTATCGGAGCGATTGGCACTGACGGAGTAAATGAGTATTATCTCGCACTTGACGAAAAGGGAAACCCGCAAATTGCTGGTATAAAATCTTCCATTCAGCCAACCTCTCAAGAAGCTCATGAAACAAAACTGGCGCCACAAAGGAAACTTGTTCTCCGAGGGCTTATCTTTGTCATAATGATAATATGTTATGCCGCCTTTTTGGGCATATACTTTAGTTGGATAAATGAGAAAAAAGTATTTTGGGCTGCAACTATAATATTTCTCGGCTTTATAGCTCTTTATGCACTTTATGACGTAAAGTTAGTAAACAAGACTGTGGATCTTTTTATAAATTTGATTATAAAAAAACCCAATGATTTTGCGACATTTGTTGAAAGGAAATCTAATGAATCAAAAGTAAGCTGATAATTGATCAATTATTCATCAAGAAGTAGCCATTTTGAAAATCTTAAAGCAAATGTATTGAAGCACAACCGATTCTTTGATACCATAGACTACTGTTTTTAAATAAGTTTTTAATAATAGAACGATGACAGATATTGGCAATTTAGAAGATAAAGTCTATCAAAACAAATTTAATCCGCTTTTTAACTTACCTGTAGGAGATAATCCTCCCGAAGAAATTAACATGCTTGTTGAAACCCCCATGGGTAGTATTAATAAATATGAATTTCATACAAATACAGGCCTTATAAAACTCGACAGAGTTTTATTTGAAAAACTGCCATATCCGATAGAATACGGAGCAATCCCCCAAACATGGGACGAGGATGAAGACCTTCTCGATGTCATGTGTCTTGTCACATACCCAACTTTTCCTTACTGCATCATCTCAGTTAGACCTGTTGCAGTTATGCTTTTTAATGATAGTGGTGAAAAGGATGATAAGATACTTGCCGTTCCGACCGACGATATCCGATTTAAACATGTGAAAGATATCTCTGATTTAACCGATCACCAAAAGGATGAAATCGGCTTCTTTTTCGAAAGATACAAGGACCTGCAATTTAAATATAAAGGAGAAAGTGATAAAACAGTCAAAGTTGAAAAGTGGGAAGGAAAACAGAAAGCTCATGATGTTATCAAAGAAGCTCAAGAATTATTTAAGAAAAAATTCAATGTAAAATGAAAAAGTTCATTCTTGTTTTTATAATCAGTTTTTTACTTATTGGCGGAGTTATATATTACTTGGCAACAAAAGATAAGGGAAGCGAGGTACCGGCCTCATATTACATAGAAGAAGCAGAGAAGCTATTAAAAGATAGGTACTATTCCGAAGCCCTAGAACAATATAAGTTAGCTATAAACGCCGATCCATCCAATACCGACTCATACATTAGTGCTGCAGAAATTTATGTATTAAAAAGTAAAGATCAGGAAGCTGTAGAACTTTTGAAGAATGGGGAAACGATAGTTGCGAACCCTGACAAAGTCCATCATAAAATTGGAAAAGTTCTTTTTGATAATAATGACTTAACAGGAGCATTAGAATACCTTGAAAAGGCACACGAGGAAAATCCACAAAACTGGCAATGCACCATAGACCTTACAAAGTTATACTCATATTTCCCAGACAAGAAAGATTCGATGCTAGAGGCCTTAAACAAGATAAATAAAGACGATAATCAAGGCTATGGTTGGCGCAACTACTACCTGGCAATTCTTTCATACGATGACTCTTCAAAAACAATTGAATATTTAGAAGAGGTGTCACAAATAACCGAGGGGGAATTAAAAACAAAAATTACAAATTTTCTTGAGGTAGCAAAAAAAGTTCAATCCGATCCTGACGATATTGTTCAGAATAGCACCCTCATAGCATATGAAATAATAAGCGCAGAGTTATATCAAACCGCTATTCCACTTCTCGAAAAAATTATATCTGAAAATGATGAATACTATGCTGCTTACATGTACATGGGCATCTGCTACATTCATATGAACGATCTGGATAAGGCACGTGAGCAGTTAGAAAAGGCAAACAATGTAGATCCGGAGCAGATCCAACCGCTCGTTTTTCTAGCACAGGTTTTTACAAGACAAAATAATCAGAAAGATGCAATTGACACATTTGAAAAAGCCCTGAATATTGAAAAGGATAGCGAAGAGGTGCGTCTTGATTATGCACGGACGCTTTTTAGTTTCGAGCTCTATACACAGGCAAGTCTCGAATATAAAGAGTTGATCGATCTAAATACCGACAATCTTTTTCTTTACAAAATCGAACTGGCAAAGATAGAGATTGATCATCTTGAGAATCCACAAGAAGGGCTGACTATTATTAAAGAAGTGGTTGAGGATTGGGAAGGATTTCAATCTGCAGACAAATCAACTAAAGCCCAAGCACTCGATACTCTTGGTTGGGCTTTCTCGAAAAATGGCGAAAAGGATAATGCTATAAAGTACTTAAAGCAGTCACTTGAGAGCGATCCTGCTTTTGCAAGTGCATACTATCACCTTGGAATAATTTATGCCGAAATAGGAAATTATTCAGAGGCAAAAGTTAACTTTGAAAGAGCAATTGATCTAGATTTAGAAGGCATGATAAGTTCAAAAGCAAGTAGCGAACTTGAAAAATTATCCAATGAGAATCAGGATTAGAGTTAAAGTCTCCAAAAAACAATATGAATTTATAAAAAAAGTATACCATCCTATAAGAACCTGGTATACAAAGGTGAGAAGCAGTCATCCTTATCGCTTGTATACTTCAGCTGTATTTCTTGTAATTGTTATCCTTACAATTTTCTTCAGGGTTTCTATAAGTGAATTTCTGATAAGAAGAATTGGAGGTTTATCTACTCAGGCAAGTGCGGCCTACTCAGGAAATGTTGAAAGAGAAAGTATTGAGGCACTTGTATCTGAAAAACATGGACCGAACGTCAAAGGGGCGACTACCGGAACAAGAACTTTTCAGGTTCAAAGTGATGTTGGATTTGTTGACCTTCGTGTCCTAACGCTCGAAGATTTTTTTAATTTTTATGGTTCACCACTAGCTGAACATAGCGACGATATGATCGAAGCTTGTGAGCGATACGGCGTTGAAAATTGGCAACTTCTTCCTGCAATCGCTATAAATGAAACAAACGGATGTCAAACCGGTAAATCCTATGAACAGAAAAACTGTTGGGGTTGGGGTGGTGCAGGTAAGAATAGATGGGAATTTCATACCTTTGAAGAGGCAATTGATATCATTACACACCGGATGATCAATGGGTATGGGAACAGGAGAATGAATGCCAAGGATATTCAGGGAACATACTGCGGGCCAAACTGCATGGAGTATGGCTGGAAATGGGCAAAAGGTGTAAACTACTATGTGTTTAGAATAAACGACTTTGGAGAAAGATATGGTCTGCCACGCACAAATGAGATCTATAACTTCGACGAATAATGCTCACTGTTTCAGTTATCTGACCATCCAACCATATAACAATATATCTATTACTTCACAAACCCTTTTAAACTCTCTTCCATTTCTTTCTCTTTGAGCAATATACTCTTTTCTGTTCTTCCATCAATGAGTGAGCTTATCCTGGCTTTCGGCTCCTTATCAACCATCACAATATATTCTGTCCCATATTTATACACCTCCTTTACGACCTCGGCTACATGTTTTTGTAGATCCTCAAGTGAAATGTACTTAATTTTATTCATAATAAATTAAGGTTAGCATAATTAGTAAGAAGTTAAAAGATCACATTAACCACAAGATATGAGTTACTTGTCCTGCCTGTCCTGATCCTGAATGTAATGAAGGGAAGGAAACATATCCTGCTGATCAAGTTGAGCCGAAGGATGAGTTGTAAATTCTTGCTATTTAGTTTTAATGAAAGTAAACTTGAAACACAATGAATAAGAGAAATAAAACAATATTTGTTCTACTAGTTTTGTCACATTTAATCCTAGTCATCTTAGCCTTAACCAGTAGATTAGATTGTTTCTTTAATGACGCCTCCCTTCGTAAGGGAAAAGCCGCTGATTTTTTTGCTGTTTATCAAGCAGGAAGCAATATGCTAGAGGGAGAAAGCGTCTATCTTGATAATGAGGGAGAATCAACACCATATTCCTATCCATTTAGATATCTCCCTTTCACTGGTTATACAATTGGAGTAGTCGCGAATATATTCTCACCATTTACAGCATACTACGTATGGATATTATGCTGCGAGATTCTACTGGGAATAAACATTTACCTGACATGGAAGCTCTGCAAGAAAAAGTCCTACTTTCTCATAGCATCGATTCCCTGGCTACTGTTCACGCCATATTTAATTGAAGTTTTTATGGGACAATGGACATTTCTTCTTACTTCTCTTCTTTTTTATTCAATGTACGGTCTTTTGAAGAATTCAAAGTTCTTATATTCCTTCTTGATTACTCCAATTATAAAGCCGAATGCATTGATTATCGCACCACTTTTCTTAAGGCATAAAAAGATACAACTACTTTTTCTCACTGGACTATCAATTTTATTTACTTCAATACCATATTTCCTTTTCTTTAAAGAAGATGTGGGTGTTTTTTTGAGGAATTTCCAAGATGCCTGGTATTCACACGGAGGCAACCTCGGTTTCAAAAGCTTGTACTATCTTGTTGCAATTAAATATATCTCGGTTCCCTGGCCAAGGATTTGGTTCTTTGGATTTATGCTTGTAACTGGACTACTAACACTCTACCTCACATTTAAAAGTAAGAATAAAGTTTTTGGGTTTACGCTATGGATCTGTTATTACTTCTTAATTTATAAAGATGTCTGGGAGCATCATTATGTACTTCTCATGCCTGCTTTTGCTCTTATAATATCTCAGCTGGGACTTTATATAAAAAATCTACTAACCAAAAAGCATATGCTAATAATTCTTTCCTTTCTGTTAATTGCCCTACCCACCATATTTCCACTTCAGTATTTATTTCGTGATAATGTACCCATAGAACCGGATGAACTGTCAGCATTTTTTGTCATCCCTTACCATTCAATAAAAATTCTGGGAGTGATAATTCTTTATATTTGGACCTCCGTTAATATCAAGAATGAAAAAGAAAGATAGGTTTACCGATCTTGATTATCAGTACAAGAAATTATTGCGTTCGATCAGAACCCTCTCCTCTCAAAAGAACATAATTTCCTCCCTCAAGTTAGCAAGGAAAGCACACTCAGGACAAAAGAGAGACGAAGGACAAGATTTCTTCATTCACCCAGTAAGAATTGCCAACTGTTTAATCAACGAACTCTCAACCAAAAACCCAGACCTTATAATTGCTGGAATTTTACACGATGTCGTTGAAGACAGCGAAACTACGATAAATGATATTCAGAATAAGTTCGGCAAACGTGTCTCTACAATTGTAGAGATCATTACCAGAGACCCAAAGAAAGAAACGAAGATAGAAAAACACAAAAGATTGATGAAAAAGTCAGCTGAAATAAAACTTGTAAAAGCTGTTGATAGATTGGATAACATGAGGAGTATGCCATATAGAGTCGATAGAGGTGCAAGATTCAAAAGACATCTTAAAGAAATCTTTGAGATGAATCTGCCTCTTGCTAAAAGTGTCAATCCCTATATTTTACGTGAAATGAAAAAGGTAATAAAACGTCTCGAGACACTTGGAATCTCAATGCCACAAGAAACTTAACCATCCGATTCTCCAACTATCTAACTATTTTACAATGAATATCCACTGTGGTTCCAAGATTGAGCTTGGAACCAAGCTGGATCTTTCATCTTCCATTCATTTCCTGTACAATTTGACTACTATCTTATTTTTCATTTTTTAACAATACAATGAAAAAAACACTAGAGAACCTCACCAAAGCCTTCATTGGCGAATCCCAAGCGAGAAACCGATATACTTTCTATGCATCAATTGCTAAAAAAGAAGGTTACGAGCAGATTGCCGAAGTATTTCAACTTACTGCGGATCAAGAAAAAGAACACGCAAAGAGACTATATGAACTTATCAATAAGCATAAAGGAGGTAAAGGCACGAGTGAGATAACGGTAGAAGCAGCTGCTCCACTCGAACTGCGAAAGACAGAAAATAACCTTGAAGCAGCTATAAAAGGCGAAAATTACGAATGGACAAGTATGTATCCAGAATTTGCAAAAGTAGCAGCAAAAGAAGGTTTTAAGGATATTGCAAAAAGACTTAGAGCCATAGCTATTGCCGAAAAGCACCACGAAGAGAGATACTCAAAACTTCTAAGAAATATCAAAACCAACACAGTTTTTAAGCGAGGCAAAAAGGTTTGGTGGGTTTGTAGAGAATGCGGATACGTACATTTTGGTAAACAACCGCCAACTGTATGCCCATCATGCGACCACCCTCGCTCATTTTATCAGGTCAAAAGCGAAAACTATTAAATATTAATATTTTCACAAATGAGTGGAGGACCCGAAACACCAGAAACCCCCGAACGACTATTTAAAGTTGTGCTTCCTAAAGGACATGTAGGAGCAGGAAAATCAGGTGAATTAATACGTGAAGTTAGAGCGAGCAACGCTGTCGAGGCTATGGATAAAGCTCAAGCCCAGGGGGGCGGACATAAGCACGGAATACCACTTAGTGTTGAACCAATAGAAGACCAAAAATAAATCTCTCTAATTAGAATCCTACAGTAAGTAGCTCATCCCAATTCGTTGTATATCTCGGTGATCTTTGAGATTGTACAGTATCCCAGACTTTATTAATGCCAGCAGCGCAACTTTTTACAGTTCCCCTCCCCCACCTAAAATTTAACCTATCAATGAAGCTCATTAACCTATTCTTTTTTTCCTGTAACTCCGACGTCATTCCCGGAAACATACTTCTCTGTACAGAATGAGTAGGACATAATCCCGTAAGTAGTACTCCAGCTCTTTTATATTCATAACCTTTTTTAAATATCTCGTCGAGCGCCCTTGAGGCATAGGAAATCAGGATAGGAGTATAAGCTGTGGGTTCCGAAAGTTCTAGATAGTAGGAATTTGAATAGTAATTCTTTCGATTAAAGCGATTGGTAGTAACGAAAACATGTATCATTGAAGCAACCAGCTTCTGAGCCCTGAGTTTCTCTGCCGCAATTGAAACATAGCTGGCAATGGCCTCCTTTAAATCAGAAACCTCTCTTATGCTTTGTGCGAAAGTTCGAGAAGAAAGAATGGTTTTAGATGAATCGTGGACCTCATCTATATCAGCACACGGTACACCTTTCAACTCAAGTAAAGTACGCAAACCTCCTACGGTCATATTCTCCTTTACCCATTTTTCATCAGCATTTATAAACTGAAGTACATTTTTTATCCTGTGTTTTCCTAGGAATCTGGCGAATTGCCTTCCAATTCCCCACACATCAATAACATCAAGATTACTCAGGAGTTCCTTCTTTCGTGGATGATTAGTAATATCAAATACCCCACCGAACTCCGTATGTTTTTTGGCAATTTTATTTGCAACTTTAGCTAAAGTCTTTGTCGGGCCTATGCCAATTGATATTGGAATCCCTGTCCATTGCTTCACTACGTCACGAATCTTTTTTGAATTCCTAATAATATCCTTAGGAATAAAATTGGTAAACGAAAGGAAAGCCTCGTCTATAGAATAAATCTCTAATTCAGGAGTGAACCTGCGAAGTGTATTCATCACTCTTTGCGACATATCTCCATAAAGAACAAAATTTGCAGAAAAGATCTGTATATTATGTTTTGCAATTAATTCCTTGCATTGAAATACAGGCTGAGCCATCTTTATGCCGAGCTGTTTGGCTTCATTCGATCGCGAGATAATACACCCATCATTATTTGATAGAACAATAACTGGCTGCCCCTCAAGTGAAGGTTTAAAAACTTTCTCGCAGGAAACGTAAAAGTTGTTGCAGTCAACAAGTGCAAAGATTCTCTTTTTCATCGGTAACTATCCCAACTTATGGTTGAAGGTTAAACCTCCAACCAGCGTTGGATTTAGTTAGTCAAAGTTTTAACCTTTGACTAGCCTAGTAGTCAGTTAAACGTCTTTATAACACTGACAACCACCCCCCACACTAAAAAGTCGCTATCCTCAGTAACCTCTATTGGCGCATACCTCTTATTTTCCGGAATCAGACACAAACACTTTCCTTTAATCTTTACCCTCTTAACCGTAAACTCCCCTTCAAGAAAAGCAACAACGATGGAATCATTTGCGGGCTTTAAGCTACGGTCAACGACTAAAAGATCCCCATCTGCTATGCCAGCACCTTGCATGGAGCTTCCTCTAACCCTAACAAAGAAGGTGGCTGCCGGATGTTTGATCAAATATTCATTTAGATCTAATTTCTTCTCAACAAAATCATCAGCTGGAGAAGGAAAACCAGCAGATATGTTAGAAGTAAATAATGAGACTTGCAATCTAATAGAACAAATATTAGAACACAATTATTCTACACAAAGACAAAAGTAAATGCAAATTTTGGGAGAAAGATAAGGACATGAGGCACCTTTACTTATTGTCATCAATAAAGTACTCATAATAAGCAAGGATTGCAGGCCCTCCAATGACAAACCAATAGATAAATTCTTCAAAAGGCATCTTCTGTCCAAAAAGTTCAACCCAGCCGATAAATTCCGAATCAAAGAAAAACCAGTGCCCCAATTTAAGGCTAGTAATTTCAAATGCTATAGATATGACAAAATAAAAAATACCTGGATAGATAAATTTTGAAAGTAGCCTCGGATTCTTGAGAATAAAAAAGATCATAGGAAGAATAAATAGGAAAAGGCCTCCCCAAAAGAAAAAGTAACTTCTCACTAATAGATCTTGTTTAAAACCTAGTATTAGAAAAAAAACTGTTAACAAAATTGTAAAAATAGCCAAAAACTTCTTTTCTCTTTTGCCTGCTGAAGACTTTCCTCTATCAAAAAAATGTTCATAAAACATCACACAGCCATATACACCAAAAAATCCCCAGAAAAAATCATCAATCGGCATGCCATTTAGGACTCGAAAGGGAAAAATAGTATGTGGTACATACCACCCCTTATTAAGAATCCCCAAGTAATCCGCAATAATACTCACAGGGATAGAAAAGACAGCTGCAAATAGAAATGCGCGTTTAATCTTCCCTTGACTTCTAAATGACAACCAAAGTGAAGGCACTCCAAAGAATAGTAATATTGAAAAAAGAAAGGAAAATTTTAACATCAATGCAATGATTGGGGCAATGATAGGAAGGAGGATGAAGAATATTATATCAACTTTTTCGTGCACGCTTTTTTGTTTACTGGTCTTCGGATGTCTTTGTAACATCTATATAGTGCTTACAAGTTTGTGTGAATTCGAATAATGATATAATATTATATGGCATTTTGAAAGGAAGGGTGGCGGAGTGGTCGAACGCGCTGACTTGGAGAGTCAGTGTCCGCCATTGGCGGACCGTGGGTTCAAATCCCACCCCTTCCGTACTTCTACAAGCTCAGTGCGGAGTGCTTGAGGCTGTCGAAGTATTGAAAGTATAAGATGAGAACCCGTAGGGTTCGCTCAACCTGCCTGACTGCATCACGCAGGCAGGTGAGACCTTGGATTTTTCAATCCTGAGAAAATCGAAGGAGAAGAAAAATCCATAGTCGAATTAGTCCGCCGTAAGCGGGAATCCCTGTCTCTCCGCTCTACGAAAAACTTTGAACTTTAGTTCTGAGATTGTTACAGGTTAGTTTAAACAGATGACCTATCCTCTATAAAATAAAAAGAATTTTCACTCCTCGAGCCATCCTGAATGTTAAAAAATGATCTATCCCATATCCATTGATCATTATTCCTATCATTTGTCGTTTATGTTAGTATTTTATAATTAGATTTTTTATCAACTATCACTCATGGATAAACTCTTTGGTTCCTTGCCAATAATATGCTGTCTAGTTGGAGGTTTCATAATCGTTGCACCCTTTACAGTTCTAGTTTTATATCTACTGAATAAAGGCAGGAAAAGCTCGTGGAATGGTAAAATCGTTGACAAATTACATAAGGTAGGCACAGATGATGATGGCCGAGATGTCCACTATTACACTTTAGTTGTAAAAACTGAAGAAGATAAGACTCTGAAGATTGGTGTTTCCTATGAAGAATACAATCAATTTAAAGTTGGAGATAAATTAGAAAAAAAATCAGGTCAATTCAAACCCCAGAAAGTTTCATAGAATATCTAAAACCAGGCGTTAAATTAGGTCAGGCATTCAATAGAGGAAGCCTTTTTTCTCTTGAGCGTCATAAATATGTCAAAGAAACAAAATAAAACAAGACTTATCATCCTAATCATAATTTTAGTGCTCAGCATTGGCCTTCTCTTTTATGTTGTAAGATCCTCACCTAAAAACTATAAGAATGTCACCTTTACAGAAACGCTGCCTGCAGGTACAACTCTGGAAGAAGAATCAGAAATGATAGTGGTTTATGGAGATTCAAGAAGCGGCCATGAAATTCACAGAAAAATTATCGCTGAAATACAGAAAAAAAAGCCGATCGCAGTATTTCATACTGGTGATCTTGTAAATAACGGAGAAGATCTTACCGATTGGAACATATTTAATGACATAACTCTTGACCTTCGGAATACAACTGACTTTTATCCAGCTTTAGGAAACCACGAAAAAAACGCTTATCGTTATTATGAAAATTTCGAGCTGCCAAATAATGAGCAATGGTATTCTGTTGAATTTGATAACATTCATTTCATAGTTCTAGATACTAATACAAATTTGGATATTGACAGTGAGCAATACTCTTGGTTGGAAAACGATCTCAAGAAAAAGGAAGATGGGATAGAATTTACTGCAGTCATTTTTCACCACCCGATATACAATACAGGCTCTCACGAAGAAGATGAAAAAGGACTAAAGGAGAGTGTTGTTCCTTTATTTGAAGAGAATGATATTGATATTGTATTTTCCGGTCATGAGCATAACTATGAAAGATCGATAAATAATGAAGTATACTAGATAGTTACAGGGGGTGGAGGCGCTCCTCTTTATGACCAGACCCGATCAAGTGACTACTCGCAAGTATTTAGCAAATCTTATAATTACTGTGTTCTCGAGGTGTATAAAGAATCACTTAGACTCAGAACATACAACGAGAACTCTGTTTTGATAGATGAGCTGTTTATTACCGATTAGTTGTCAATCTTCAATCTACAATTTTCAATTTTCTATATACCCTATAGCATCTGGCAACTTTGCCTCCCCTTTGACCAAACTAGTAAAAGATAATAGAATGATTTAGTAGTTTTTATAATAAAGATAGTTCATGAAGATAAAAGAAGAACTTCTGGAAACATTCGATCTAAAAGGAAATTTTCTCGGTAATCAACTCCGGGATGAATTTTACGAAGAGATACGCAAAGAATTTAAAGATAAAGGACGAATTACACGTCAGGTAAAATCGGTCCGGATAATTTCGCTAAATTCAAATGGTCGAATACTTATCCAGAAAAGAAGTAAATTAAAAAAGGAAAATCCAGGACTTTATGATAAAACAGTTGGCGGTCATGTGAAGGCTGGCCACAGCTGGTTTATGGCAGTAATGCAGGAGTGCTATGAAGAGCTGGGATTTCCCGCTGTAGTACTGCCGAGACAAGAGTTCACGAATGCTATTGAAGTAACTAATTTAGAGTCATTAGGACTTTTCCGAAAGGTCGACTATATAGGAAATTATATATCAACAAGAAAAACAGAAAAAGGTCTCTTTAAGCAACCTTATCTTGCTTCGTTTTTCATTGGTTATTATGATGGCCCTGTTCAATTCAGAGATGGCGAATCTTCTGGCATCGAGGTTTTCTCCCTGGAAGATCTACAACAGAAAATCAAAGCTGAACCGGATATCTTCACTAATGACCTTCAGTTTATGATTGAAAAATACGAGAAATATTTAAGACCGCCAAATAATAATGATACACATAGTTAATATTTAAAGGCAGAAATCATGAGAAAAATCATCAAAACTTTTGGTAATGTAGGAACTCTAATCTCAGTAATCATGTCCTTCGCGGTAGTAGTGCAGCTCGTAATCTGGCAAACAGATCTTGTTGAGATTTTCCAGATAAAGTTCTTGCGTTCTGATAGCAGTATCGAAACTGCAACACTCATTGTAAGCCTAGCACTAATGCTTTTAGGAGGAAGCTTCGCTACTATAGCACACATTGCATTTAGACAAGCTCTATCTGAAGATGGAAAGGTTAATAAAATCATTACTACCGGACCTTTCCGTATTGTAAGACATCCTTTTTATCTATCACTAATGATGATATGCTTCTCTCTTGTTTTGCTTTTCAATTCTTATCTTGTCCTTCTTGCTGCAATCGTTGCATCTATTTTTCTTGTGAGTGAATCTAAATGGGAGGAGGAAAACTTGGTAAAAGAGTTTAAGGAAGAATATACCAAATATCAGGAAACAACCGGAATGTTTTTTCCTAAGTTACTCTAAAGTACTTCCGTAAGTAAAGATTGACGAGGTACTACTCTCCACCAGTAGAATTAAGTCCAATAATCACTACGTAATTCTCTCCGCTTATAGCCTTCGTGCCATCAGTTATATCAGTGATGATTTCCTCTACACCAAAATATTTCTTCAGATATTCTTCTGTATAAGGCTGTTCCGCATCGGTAAATTTGTAAATTCTTAAGCCTGTATACTGATTATCTGGGTTCTTAATTATTTTGTTAGAATGAATAATCTTTATGAGTGGATTATCATGCTCAAGCATATCCGCCCAATCCTTTTCCAAAGTATTCACACCCGTTGCATTATAAACAGAAATATTTGGAGCTTCGTTGTAAATTCCCGGATATTTACGAATATCTGCTAGTAATTCTTGTATAGGTTTGTAAGTTTGATCTTTTGCAATAATGTAATAGCCTCTGGACGGATTATCTGTCGGTCTATATATATACTTATTAATTTCATTCCCGAGATACGGATCCAAAACAACCTGACCAATTGTATCTATATCTATCTCATTTCTTAAATTAATAGCCGCTCGAATATCATTTATGGTAAAGGGGCTGGATTCTACATTGGCTTTAATTATATTATACATATCCCACAATTTATTTGGGTCAAGCAGTGTTTCTGAGGACAGAATTTTATCCTTTACAGCATTAATCACCCTCTGTTGTCGTGCGGCTCTATCAAAATCACCTTTCTGACTTAATAGTCTGCATCTTGCATATATTAGAGCTCTTTGCCCGTCCATATGCTCAACGCCTTCCTTAAACTCAAATAAACAGTAATGCCCATCGTGATAGTAATTTTTACATGAAGCTTGAAGATTATCCGGGAGTTCCTCATATGGGTAAGCATCCTTATAGTACTCTGGAATGTCAATATCAACTCCTCCAATTGTGTCAACTATTTCCACAAAGCCCTTTAAAGTAACTTTAACGTAATACTGAATCTTCACTCCGGTAACTTCCTCAACTGCTCCTTTTAGTGTATCGATTCCTGATCCCTTCTTCTGCCACTCACCAGTAGCATAGGCACTATTTATCTTTGAACCAGTAGAATTGCCATTGGGAAGTTTATACTTTACCCAAAGATCCCGAGGTATAGAAGTCATCACTGCTGTTTTATTCTCATAATCAACCGACAAAACTATCATAGTATCAGTATTCATAAGCCCTGGATTGTCCTCTCGAGTATCTATTCCTACAATGAGGATATTTGTAAGCCCATCCTCCTGTTTAAGCTTGGGATCAATAGTTGCAGAGATGGAACCCAGAATCGGATTACAACCTTCTCCTTCACATTCTGCAGCTAGTTTATATATGTAATACCCACCAGCACACAAAAAAGCAAGTAGTATCAAAAAAAGGAAAAAAACCTTTCTTCTACCCCTCTTTTCACTACCACGCGTTACTCTCCTCCTTTTCTGTCTACGCTTCATTCTATCGTCGCTAATTGTTACAGAATATGTCCTAGACATAAGTAGTATTATTTATAAGTTGTAAGTTTTCAGTTTGTAGTCATCTGTTTGCCGTACGTTGTTCTTTCGCATCAAGTACAATGTTCACTAATTTATCGGCAAACTTGTTTTCCTCACGCCTTATATGAAAATACTCAACCTTTCCAAGCTGAACAGCCAATTTATCAAGAGTTGCCTTCAGCCTTTTAATAATCGGATTTTTTACTTTGTAGATACCTGTTAATTGTTTAACGATAAGGTCGCTATCAAGGTAACATTTCGCATTTTTAACATCCATAACCTGAATCATCCTAAAAGCTGTCAATAATGCCTCATATTCTGCCTGATTATTGGTCATCTTTCCAAAATACTTAGCATTTATTTTAATAAGCTTATCATTCTCATCAAATATAAGAATTCCCCCAGCAGCAGGACCAGGATTACCACGAGCACCGCCATCTGTATAGATTTTTATAAAAGACATAATAAATTTGCAACTTAAATATAAAAATGCTTATTTGTAAGTATTTTTCCCCTCTTTCCCCTCTATTTCGCACCTCAAATATACTATTTCTAACTTTAACATGGACTTTTGTATTATACAAGGTAGAGGGTTTAAGGGACAAGGAAGAAGGGAAATCCCCTTATGTCAAGACATTTGCATACTCTTTTTTAATTACTTATTTACATAAGAAGTAGAAAAGTAAAGGTTAGCTAATTTTTTCTAAGACTTGAAATTCAATTACTTTTACTGGAGTATTTTCATCAACCCTGCAATTGTAATATTTTGAATAGGTTTCGTACATTTCCTGCTCTGAAGAGAACTTCTCGTGTTTATCAAAGTCACTATCATCGATTTCTCCCAAAGTTTTCTCCTTAATATCTACCAACCTTGCTTTTACAAATTCTCTCCCTGTTTCCTTAACAACAAATAAAACCTCATCACCCACTTGTAAATCTTTATCATCAAATAATCTCCAGGTTATATTTTTTTCTCCCTTTAGAATTAATTTGCAGAGATTTTTATAGAATTTGAGTGTTTTCATATAAGCAATAGAAAACTTTGAGTACAATCTAATATAATATTTTTACAATAATTTCACAATTGCATATTGATCATTGTATAATTGAGAATTGAAATGCGGGAACGTCTCCTTCGACAAGCTCAGGACAAGTATTGTAAAGCGTAAAATTGCATCAAATAAGCAATTTTAGTATAAAGTTAAAACGAAAGATTGCGGGATCGTCTAATGGTAGGACAAGCGCCTCTGAAGCGCTCGATCTTGGTTCGAATCCAAGTCCCGCAATGGTTCGATAAACTCACCATAGGTGAGTTCGTTGAACTATCTTCTTGGATGAGAAGTTTACCCTGAACGGAGTTGAAGGGAATCCAAGTCCCGCAATTCGACTCATTCAGCCTTGCTGAACTCGCTCGTTCGACTGAGCTTGTCGAAGTCATTGCAGGCAATTTTAAAAGATTAGAATCGGTTCGAGCCATTTTACGACTCATAAATCATCCTTTATAATAAAAATACAATCATCCCCAAAAACAAAGAAAAGTATTTAAGATTTAATAGAATTTTTAAAAGAAGTACTGAAGGTCTGTCGAGATCTAGCGATTGATCCGGTACTTAACGGAAGCCCTACAGTACTTGCTTATACTGATAACTCTAACCCTAGAGTAAATTATATCGACTTTTCACTTCCAGAAAAGAAACAAAAATACGAAGATATGATGAAAAAATATAGTCTATTGATCAAGATCAAAGGAAATTAATTTCTCTTTATAAGCATAAAACTGTACCCATCTAAGTTCACCTTATCACTTAAGCTTTGTCCAGATGCTAGATCAACACATCTTCCTTTTAATGTAAGATTTACCTTATCCTTACCGAAATTAAATATTGAAAAGAATGCACCTTTCTTCGTCTTCTTTACCAAAATCAAAGCTGTTTTTTTTGATTTTACTTCGCTCAATGTCGTATCAATAAACTCATGGTACTTCTTTCTTAATGAAATCAACTCTTTAATCTTTTTATGAATTTTTGCCTCCTTACTATTCTTACTAAAAACTTTATTCCTTACTGCATCGGTTATAAAAGATCTCTTTACAAACCTGTTATCATTTTTCTTTACCAGATCCTTTTGAAAAGAAAAGTCGTTTGACAGTCCAAGTTCCTCACCTTGATAAAATTGTGGAATTCCTCCGACAAATAACTTAAAAGCATTTAAAAGGAATATCTTTCGAAGAACGGCTTCCATTTCCTTACCGTTTCGTGCTGAATCTCCTCCAAGCATACTCCATATTGTCCCAGCCATACCGCGAGGTAAGTCATCTCTTCCCGGATCATAACCAAAAGGAAGAGCTCTCCTATCTTTCGAGAATTCTTTAACTAGTAACCTAGATATTTTCTTGTTTCCTTTTGCTCCAATTTTCCCAAGTGACAGTTCGTCGTGATTTACATCAAAAACAACCCACTGACAATTCTGCGGGATTTTAGGAACCGAATTGAGCGTGATCATAAGCGGACGAATATTACCTGTAACAATAGCATAGAAAAGATTATGGGGTATAACAAAGTTGTATGAGATCTGGTTTGAATCTCCATCAGAAAAGAAACTCACAATTTCGTCATAACTTCCATTGGCTTCGTTTAATATTGCAGATTTCGGGGCAACTTCGTCTAAAGCAGCTCTAAAAAGTTTCACTATCAATAAATTCTGTGGAAGTGCAAAGCAACATGTCCTCTTTTCTTTCCACATGTGTGGTATTGCATCAAAGCGAAATACATCCACGCCAATATTTGCTAAGTAAAGAATATTTTCAATCATAGCAAATAACACCGCTGGATTCTTATAATTTAAATCCCACTGCGCAAAATCATTATATCTTTTTAAAGGTCCCTTAGGATATTTCGAATAAAAAGTAGCCCAAACATACTCTTTTGTTTCAGGGACATAATCCCAATTGCCCGGTGCGAATTCTGGAAAAACATCAGCTACATCTTTCCCCCAGGATTTTCCAGTTCCTGTTTCATCAATTATGAAATACTTCCTATACTTCTTCATTCCCTTTTTATAACCTACTGCCCATTTATGATTATCGGAAACGTGATTTAGTACCAAGTCCAATGTAATTCTTATACCAGAATTATGAGCAAATTTACATAATTTCTTAAGATCATTCATACTTCCAAACCTTGGATCGACTTTTCTATAATCATCAACCGCAAAGCCACCATCACCAGAAGTTTCAAGTATTGGAAGAATATGAAGATTTGTAATCTCTAGCTGCTTAAAATAATCCAGTCTCTTTATAATTCCTTTGATTTTCCCCCCATCAGGTTCATCAGCACAAAACAAATCTGCATACAGCACATACATTATATTGTCACTTTTCTTATACCAATAACTTGGTAGTTTCCTATCATAATTTTTAAGATAATCAGGGCGTTTGCTTTTATATCTATTGACAATATCACTAAATCTCTCTAAGAGATCTTTAGCATAATGATTCGGATACACAACTGAAAATAGCTTTATAATTTTTTTCGTATTCATATCAGGAGAGGAAGTAAACTTATTATATTATACATAATATTATCAATTATCCCCAATATATACACTATATAAAATTAACTAAATTGTAAATTCCCCCACTATTCCAGATAAATATTCTTTTTGCTTGTCTAGAAATATAATAATGTTATACAATAAAATCATACTTCTTTTACATGTACTTATGCTACCAGACGAAAACTTAAAAAGATTTATTGCAATTCTTAATAAAAAGATAGAGACAGGCCGATTAATGAATGCACTTGGACATATGACAGCAGGACTTGCTGGAGGATCAGATAAGTCGGATGAAATGTGCTTTTTACAGTATAAAGATAAAGATGGAACTATACACCCAAAAATATCACATTTCCCATTTATAGTATTAAAGGCAGACAATTCGAATAAAATAAGAACCGTTCGAAATGAAGCAATAAAGCGAAATATTCCATTTACTGATTTTACAAGCACTATGACAATAGGTACTTCACGAGAGCAGCAGGACAAGACTGCCGAAACTCCGGAATCAGAACTTGAATATTACGGTATTGTTCTTTTTGAAGAAACAAATATTCTCAAAAAATTTACAGAAAAATTCTCTTTGTTTAAGTAAAAACCCTATAGATTTGTGTGGCAATACCACAATATTATAAAATACAACTATACTTATTAGAATAAACTCATGCGTCACTCTCATCGCTCATCATTCAGGCGGTCAGGAGGTATGTTCTGGGGCTTCAATAGACCAGGATACTATTATTACTACGACCCGCTTCCCGAAATTGCAGAACACTTTAGAGAGAAGAAAGCTATTAGTCCTGAAAGCGCGCTTTCCATGAACAAATTAGACTGGATAAGTCTAGGGCTGAGGACAAAACCTACAGAAACATATAAGTTCATCAGAAAAACAAAGGATAATAAATACTGGGTTGATTTAGAAAAACTTGAAGAATACGTTTCAAAAACCACAAAGAACCAAAAAATGCTTTGGACTTTCATGAAGTACTTTTTAATAGTATTTGGAGTAATTTTCTGTCTAATATTCTGCGGGATCATGGTATTTTTTGCTTTTACTTTGCTAAGTGGCCTGGGCTTATTTACTGGAATGGCTGCTATACCCTTTCTTGTTCAATGATTAAAGCGCAAAGTATCAAAATGAATTTAATTATCAATTGATTAAAATGAAAAAAGTACTCATAACCGGAGGGACCTCCGGCCTTGGTCTAGAAATTGCAAAGAAGCTTTCAAGAAAGAAGTATCATGTTACAATACTGGGTAAGGATGAAAGTAAATTAGAAAATGTGAAGAATGATCTAAGAAGCAAAAATATTTCAACTATCAAGTGCGATCTAAGAAATTACCAGGAGATCAAAAGGGAACTGAAAAAGGTCAAAGATATTGATATTCTCATAAATAATGCTGGAATAATTGCTTATGAAAAAATAGAAAAACATGATCCTGGGAATATAAAAGAAATTATAGATGTAAACCTATTGGGAGCAATCTTCGTAACAAAAGAATTAATTCCCCTATTTAAAAGAAAAAATTCAGGAATCATATTAAACATATCCTCCACATCTGGACTTGTAACAGGTGGTCATGCAGAAGAGTGTGCTTATGTTGCTAGTAAATTTGGTGTTACAGGGTTTACAGAAACGTTAAAAAAAGAGATGGAGGAGGAAGGCAAGAATATACGAATCTTTGGGTTTTATCCGGGAGGAATGAACACACCCCTATTCAAAAAAGCAGGTTTGAAGAAAGACACTTCAAAATTTATGGATCCTGCAGAAATTGCTGAGATAGTCGTTTTTATATTAGAAAGATCTGACTCTATAAACATGGATCATGTCGTCGTCAATAGAAATAAAAATTTATAGACATAACATTTTACAAACTAGATTATTATGACAGTTTTAATAATCCATGGTATTGAAGGACATGCAGGAATCCACTGGCAAATGTGGCTGAGAAATGAGCTTGTAAAGAAAGGTTACCGCGTACTCATGCCTGATATGCCCAAAGCCGACCATCCGATTAGAAAAGAATGGTTGGAAAAAGTAAATAAAGTTACTGAAGGAATTGATAATGAGTTAATAATAGTTGCCCATTCTTTAGGAGTCCCAACGGCTCTAGACTTCATTCAACAGTCGGAAAGAAAGATAAAGGCACTTGTCTCTGTATCAGGTTTCGCTTTAGATTACGGTGCCGAATTAAATAGCTACTTCCTAAAAGAAAGAACTGTAGATTTCGGCATGGTTAAAGAAAATCTTGAGAAAGCTTTTGTTTTGTATGGAGACGATGATCCATATGTACCGCAAGAAACGTTAAAATCATTAGCAGACAGTCTAGAAGTAAAGCCAAAAGTATATCCAAAAGGTGGACACTTGAATACGGACACTGGGTATATAGAATTCCCTGATTTACTTGAGATTATAATTTCTGTTTAGCTTAAACTCTCTAGAGCCAAAGTAATGTTGCAGCGATCTAAATGTCTTTTTTCTCATACTCGTTTATAGAAAAATTCTAAATACGAATATCGAAATCCTAAACAGATCTTGATAACAAAATTTAAAATACGAAAAAAAGCTCATGTTTGGGATTTTACGCTTATTATTTCGAGTTTAGTTATCTAAAACAATATAGCCCGCAAGAGCTCTCCCTAATATTAAGGGTTCACAAGAGAATAAAAAGCTCTCTAGTAATAATACTTCGGAGGATCAGTAAACCAGCCCTCTTTGTACTCAAAGGCAGCTACCATAGCATCTAGCTTATTTGCAACACACCAGCCGAAATCCTGTTCTTCACTATCAGGACTTGCAATGCCTAGTCTTGCAGCCATATATTCACTATAGCTATTCGGATCATTTTGATCGGCAGCTGGAGCATATATTGAAAAGAATTCTCTCAGTGTACACTCTCCATATCCACATGATGCGTACATAAAATGAAGACCTGCACTTATCCCTCTCAGATAGGCTTTTGTCCCATTCCATCCGTCATTATATGTTGAAAAAACCATAAAACTCCCCTTTTCTCCGCATGGTGCTGGTCCCCCCATTTGTCGGATTATGTTTACTCTAAACTCACTATAACGAATATTGCTTTGATTATTGTTTTGACATGCCCAGCCAAGAAAACCAGTCGTCTCCCCTGGTTCATACCTACAATAAGCCTCACCTGGAAAGCATGGGACACAATTCATCCTAGTAAGAGGACATCCGCTTGGCGGTGGCGGTTGTGGTGGGGCTGGCTGTTCAGGACTCTCTCCACCTGTCGGAGTATCACTCGACTCGGTGAGATTTTTTAAAGAAACACCGTCGTCTTCTTTCTTGTCTTCATCCACTTCAGGAATATCTTGAGACAACCTTTCCTTTAAACCTTCACCCAAAAAACCAATTTCACTTTCAGAAGTGTAATCACTCGGTTCACTAACTCCCAAAATATCTCCATTATGTTGAATAAAAGAAAAATCTGGGCTGGAAGAACTAGTTTTTCGATCTTGCAAGTCAAGAACATCTAACTTAAAGAAAAAGTATGACAGTACAAACAAACAACCGGGTATAAATATAATTGAACCAACTAGTAATAGATTTCTTCGAGTAACAAACTTTCTCTTGTATTTATCTAAAATCTGAAGCATGTAATCAAAAATATTAATAATTGAAACATTTTAGAATGCTTTATGAATTTATGCAACGTTCATTGCTGGCTTAATTTGTACTGGTAAAGTTTTCTTCACTAGATTTTATTTTTTTATATTTATACAATTCATTTAGAGATGAAAAAAACTCATAAAATACAACTTCATATACTACATAGATTACTATTTTCAGAATCTCTCAGATATTCACAGATTAAACCGTATGATATGGAAGGAAGTCAATTTAAACATCATATGAATACACTTATGAGTGACAACCTCGTCATAAAAGATAAAAAAGGTACCTACTTGCTTACATCCAAGGGCAAAGAATATGCGAACAGAATGCACACAAAATCTTCACGTATGAAAGATCAGGCAAAGATAACTACTGTACTCTGTTGTGTAAATACAAAGAAAAGACCCCATGAATATCTAATCTATACTAGAAAGAAAAATCCGTTCTATGGATGTCAGGGTTTTCCGACTGAAAAAGTATGGTTTGGAGAAGCAATATACAACGCGGCATGCAGAGGCCTAAAAGAGGAAACAAGCCTTAAGGGTAAAGGAAATCCTGTGGCAGTAAGACATTACACAGTGTTTTCGCCCAAAGGAGATCTTCTTGAAGATAAGATAATGTATGTTTTTAAATTTGAAAATCCACAAGGGAAGCTTCAAGGAAATGAAGAGGGAGTTTTTGAGTGGGTTAAGTCGACCGACCTAAGGAAAAAGATTACACGTCCTCTTGAAGAATTCTGGGAGATTTATGCATTACTAAGTTCTGGAAAAGGACAAATTACTTTTAAAGAGCATAAACATATTACTGACAAATTCTAATGAGAATAACAATTTGCGGGAGCATTTCATTTTACAAGACAATTAGAAAAGTTGAGCAACGGCTCAATAAACTTGGTTTTGAAACCTTCATCCCCGTCGGTTTCGGTAAAACATCGCAAGATGATGAGAAGATAAAAGATTCTTTGACTCTCGAAGAAGATGCACAGCGAAAGATAAATCTTGACCTTATCAATGAGCATCACAGAAAAGTCCAAGAATCCGAAGGAATTTTTATAGTAAATTTGGATAAGAATGGGATGAAGAACTATATTGGAGGAAATACTTTTTTAGAAATGGGGTTTGCTTTCGTCAACAACAGAGACATCTTTCTTTACAATCCAATTCCCTCAAATTCATATACAGCTGAAATAAAAGCTATGCGGCCAATGATTATCAATAAGAATCTCAACAAAGTCGTTAAGTATTATAAGAATCTCCCGAAAGTTTATGTATCATCAAAAAGCACAATCAAAATTAATTCTGTATCTTTTGGCTTAAGGCAATCAGGTTTCAAGGCAAATGTTTTAGGCGTACAGACAAAATCTTCTGTTTCCAATCAACCTTTAAGCTACAATGAGATTTATGAAGGGGCAATAAATAGATTAAAAAACCTAAAAGAACAGTCAAAAGGGAAATATGAATATCTTGTGTCAATAGAAAGCGGGCTTGTTTTTATTGACAAGGGAATAGAATATATAGACCTTGGCCTATGCATCATCGAAGATAAAAAAGGACGACAGGAACTTGCTTTATCAGCAGGAATTCGGATCCCAAGTGTAATTGCGAAAAAAATAATCGAAACAAAAGACGAACTAGGGCCTTATTTCCAAAGAAAGTATAATTTAAAAGAGAAGGATGCTGCGTTATATCTAAGTCACGGTAAAGTGAAAAGAGAAGACCTGCTTAAACAGGCTGTTGCATGTGCCTACTCTAACATAAATTAATAATGATAAATATGAAGACAATATGTATCTGCTCAAGCTTTAGATTCTATTATGATTTTTTAGATATAAAGAAAATATTAGAAAAAGAAGGGATAATGTGTTTAATCCCTGAACCTACTAGAAAATTTCGAGAAATAAAAGACCCATCGAAATTTAAGAAAGAGTTTGAAAGAATGCCCGAAAAAGAAAGATTGTCTGAAGCAAGAAAAATGACTATTAAACATTTTAAAAAGATAGACAACGCCGACATAATCTATATTCTAGCTAATGGTGGTTACGTAGGAAAAAGTGTAAGTATGGAAGTCGGATACTCTTTTTCGAAAGGAAAAACCATATTCTCATCTGAACCTATCGGGGATGTTGCTGTAAGGAGCTTGGTCCAAAACGTCATCAGTAAAGATAAGTTAATACAATATCTAAAAAATGTTAAACATCCTAAATACAACAAAATACGTAGCTAAAAATTCACAGAATGCTTGGATAAACGATGAAGCTATCCAAAATTTTGTTGAAGATATCAGGAAGAAAGACCTACTTGTTTCAGAGATAGACATATCCGGCTTTGACTGGAATACTAAAGACCTAATCGCACTTACCTTTATTTTCAATAGCATTAACTTCTGTTACTGGGCCAAAAAGGGAAAAGACAAATGGACTGTCGAAATCAATGATGAGGAACTAGATGGTGCCATTGGTCTATTTCAAGTACTAGAAAAAGAAACAAAAAGAAATCCAAGCTTCATAAATGCAAAACACCTCTCGTCGTTAGGAAATTCAGACTTATCAAGAATTCTAAAAGGTAATACTACAATCCCCTTGTTTAATGAAAGGCTAAAGTGCCTAAACGAATTCGGTTCAATATTAGCAAAGAAGTTCAGGGGGAATGTAATGGAGATCCTAGTTGATTTTGGCAGAAAAGATGCTGTAAAGATAACAGAATTACTAGTAAAAAATTTTCCTAGGTTTAATGATTATTCCACATACAAAGGCAAGAAAGTTGCATTCTACAAACGAGCTCAATGTAACGTGAAGATGGTTAATGATATACTTGAAGCAAAGAGAGAAAAAGGACTCACAAATCTGGACAAAATTACAGCTTTTGCAGATTACAAATTACCGCAGATCTTAAGAAAGTTAAGAATTTTGAATTATTCAGACAAGCTTGCCAAAGGTATTGATAATTTTGAACTAATAGAAAAAGACTCAGCCATAGAAGTCGAAATAAGAGCAAATACAATATGGGCCGTAGAGAAAATTAAAAATGCATTAAAGAAGAAATACAATTTTATAACTTCATCTCATATAGACAGTATGCTCTGGAAAGCTTCACAAACAAAAAATAAAGATGATAAACCATACCACCGTACTCTTACCATTGCTTACTGATGTATCTTGTTCCTTTTATAGTTGAAGGGTAAACCTTCGACATTATTGGAAATGTTGTTCTCCATGCTGGTTGAATGTTTAACATTCAACCATAATAGAAAAAATAGAATCGTAATGAATAAAAGTAAAATAGTTCAAAAATGTCGGAAATTATTAAATGCATATAAAGGGGGAAAGCTCGGTCAGAAAGAAATGCCTGAAGATGCACATCCCTCATTTAAGAACGTTCCACTACACCTGCGCATTGCTTTCTTTTCACTTCCAATGGCACTCAACTATCAGAGAAATAGTTATAAATTGTGGGAGGCTGCGGCAAAGACGTTCTTAGACGCTTCAGCTAAAGATATATTTGAAGTCGAAAGTGCGGCAGAAATGCCAGAACACAAATTGAGATCAAAACTTTTGAAGCATAAATTGGCTTTACAGCCTAAAAAGCACACAGTTACATGGAAAAGAATTTCAGAAACTATTTTTAGTAATTGGGGGAACTTTACAGAATTATTTAAAGCAGTAGACTATGACTTTCTAAAACTGAAAAGCATAGTACAGAGAAAATATAAAAAGGACTTCCCGTATTTATCGGGTCCAAAGATATTCCATTATTGGAGCTTTATCATTGATCAATATGGAGGAATCCAATTATATAATAAAAAATTTATCGAGATTGCCCCTGACACTCATGTTCTTCAAGCTTCTAAAGTCCTTGGAGTGATTTCCGATCAGGAAATGGGAAAAATCACCCGTGAAGAAGTATCCAAGCGTTGGAGGATGATTCTTCGAGGAAGCGGGATTGACCCAATTGATATGCACTCTCCTCTATGGTTTTGGAGCAGAAATGGTTTCAAGTATAACCTCCAGACCAAGATATTTGATTAACTTTTCTCCTTCACACAAAGGAGTAAGTATAATGTATGTAACATCATGAGATTACTGCACCCAAAATGTAATATTCAGGGGTGTGGGGTTGATTACGTCCGGTTGTTTACTGAATTAAGATTGCATACTGAAGGACTTAATCACCCCAACAGTTTCTTGCCCTGGCGTAGCCGACGGCGAAGCCAGGTGGTACTTATGCCTGTCCTGAGAAAGATGGATGGCGGTCGAAAGTACAAGAAAATTAACATGTCGTTTTTCATATTATCAGCAACCCAGATTAAAAAAACAAACCACTTATTACTAACTTAAAATAAAACATGCTATCATTCTAGGCATAATGAGAAAGACTATTACCATCCTAAAAACCAGTCTAATGGAAATCTTCGCGGAAAAAGAAATCCTTCTTATCTGGTCACTTGCTGAAGGGATAGGGCTTATAAGTGTTATGGTCGCATGGCTGGCAAGCGACCAGGCAGTAATAGGCGGCTATACGAAATCAGAATTAGTTTCCTACTACTTTATAATTTATTTATTTACTCAAATCATTGGATGGTGGGTATTTTGGGATGTACGAGAAGCTATTATGTCAGGCAAGCTTTCAAACTATCTACTTAAACCCTTTAGCTTCATCCGATATCTTTTTATTCACGAATTTTCATACAAAGTAATTAATATGGTAACCAATATAGTAGTTGGGATAATCATAATGATCGCAATAAAAGACTACCTTGTTATCTCAATCGATCCAGCTACTATTTTAAAATTGATACCTGCAATACTTATAGGAATAGGGATAAATTTTCTAACTCATTTTTCCTTTGCATGCGTAACTTTTTTCTGGACCGAATCCCATTTTATGGCCGATTTTCACTGGATTGCGAGCATGGTTCTCAGCGGTTCTATGATCCCGCTTTCACTTTTCCCAAAGGTGCTAGAAAAAATTATATATCTTAATCCATTCAGGTTTACCTTTTCACTTCCAGCAGAATTATTATTTGGAAAAATTACTGGACAAGAATATATAAGTGGACTGCTTGTCGGCTCATTCTGGGTATTATTCTTTGGTTTTCTTTCTCTTATAATGTGGAAAGTAGGCTTAAGAAAATACTCATCATTCGGTTCTTAATAATTATAGCTATGCTACGTTATCTTAAGTTATATCGAAGTTTTATAAAGAATTGTCTCATCAGAGAAATGGAATTCCGATTGAATTTCTTTATTCGTACAATTATATATTTTGTTTGGGCTTCACTGGCTTATGCAGGAATTTTTATAATCTATAGTCACGTAAACACAATCGGTAACTGGGACAAAGAGGAAATGTTGCTTTTAGTGACTGTTGCAGGCTTTGCAAATACAATTCACAAAGCAACTCTCTATCCAAACGTAAATGAAATACCTCGTTACATCCGTGAAGGGAAAATGGATTTTGTGCTCTCTATGCCGGTAGATGCACGTTTTCTAGTTTCCACAAGATACTTTAAATTCGAACAAATTCCAAGATTACTAGTCTACCTTTTGTTACTTATAAAATTCACTTTCGACGTAAATCCTCACACAAATATAACTACAGCAATACTCCCACTAATCCTAATTCTTATAGGAGTTTTTGGTATGTATTGTCTGCTATTTACAATAAGCTGCATTGTGTTCTGGAAACCTCGAATCTGGAATCTTTTCGCTATCATAAATGAGATTGAGAACTTAGCAGACCGTCCTTCTGATATATTTCGAGGACTTCTGTGGTTCGTAGTAAATCTTCTTCCAATAGCAGCTTTCGCAACAATACCTACAAAATTTCTACTTGGTGAAGGAAATATAAATCTCTTCTTTTCATCAGTTTTAGTAGTCTCAGTAGTCTTCATCCTTTCGCAAATGATTTGGAAATGGGGACTTAAACGATATGAAAGCGCTTCATCGTAAGAGGGAAAAAGGGCGAGAGTTAAAGGTATAGGGTAAAACTATGCAAATATCTAGCTATTCAACTACCTAGATATTCACAAGAAGAACATCGATGTAGTTCCGACAAAAGATTGGAACCACCACAGGGCTGCTTATTCCTCTGCTATCCGGTCTATATCATACCTAAGTAAGTCAATTAAGCTTGGGGTATTCTCACTTCCTCCATAAGTCTCTAATATCCAAACTGTAACTACTCTATCAAGAGGAAGATCATAAACGTAATTTCTATCTTCATCAGAACCGACATATATCACCTTGGAATTAGAGTCTGCAAGAATTTTTTCTATCTTTTCTAAATATTCTTCATCTATTTCATCCTGCTTTGTAATTTTTGAAGCAATCTGAAGCTCGTTGTCTTTTACAAAGTAGTCGAAAAAACCACCGAGAACAATTAAATCTGTGTTTTCGAGATAATTTACTTTATCGGTTATATAGCCTTCTGTCTCATCAAGGGAAGATAAATAAACTCCAAGATTTCTATTAAAAACACTCTTATATTCTGGTTTTAGGATAACAAGTTCAGAGTATATACTTTCCCCAATCTTCTTTGCATTACTTGTTGACAGCCAGTAGTAGGGATTGTATCCTGTATCAGCTTCACTGACAACATTCAGGATATCTCCCTTCGGAAAAGTGCAAATCTGAACACACATCTGAACGCAATAGTCAGTATTTGGATTATGCCTGCATGGGGAAGCACACTCATCATACACTCCTCCAATATCTTCACAGTCCTCATTTGAAATTTCTGTACATTCAGAGAATTCCTCCGTCCAAATACCGCCTTTTCCCTCGCATTTCTGTTTGTAATCTACTGCCCCTTGTTCATCTTCAATCGTAATAAGATCTACATACTGACTCAGATCAACAACCTTTGTACCATCTTCTATAGCAAAATCATCTACCCAGTCATCTATTCCAAGACCTACTTTGAAGACGATATCAGCTACCTCAATTGCCTCTTTTGCGTCTGTTGGGTCGAAGTTTTCTGGTCTTGTACCAATAGGGATAATCTGCACAACATCGACATAATCATTGTCTCCAGCAATGCCAGTTGTTATATCATAAAGTGGGAAGATAGTAGCGGCAACTGTAATCTTTTCTTCTGGTTTACCTATTTCCCTTGATGACCTTAAATAGAAAAAAACTGCAAATCCAATAGAAAGCAGAGCAAAAAAGGCTATAATTCCAGGAATTGATCTCCTATCAAAACTTTCTTTGTACTTTTGGTTACTTTTATTTGGCATCATGAGAGAATTATATACACAAAACCCCAAATGTTCTATTGGAAAGCATTGCTCTGAACAAAGAAGAAACAGAAGCCATATAGCAATACTCAAGCTTCAATCTACAATCGTCAATTATCCAAATATACGAATATACAATTGCTTATTAGAAATGACTAATAAGCTAAACTAACTATTCAACTACCTAACTATATAACTATTTCTTCTCCTCCTCTTTCCCCCCCTTCTTAGCAACGAGGAATACTAGCAGTGCTACAAGTCCTACAACACCGAGTACAGCAAGAGCTATACACACATACCAGAACTTGATTATGATCGTGCCCATAAGAACAATTACAGCAGCAATTATCCCTGCAACTATACTTGCAGCACAATTAGCAGCTTGACCGGCAATAGGTATAAAATCAAGAAGTGAAAGGATCGGACCAAGTATCATAAGCATCCCCAAAGTTAGAAGCAACCACGATCCACCTTTCATTATCCAGTACATAGCAGTTTCTTCACCCTTCATATCACTCAAAAGTTCTGAGTCCCCCTTGGTAGTGATGATGAAAACTTCGCCTCCTGAAACCGTACTTCCAGATATCTCTCCTACAACAAGTAGTTCTGTATCTAAATCAAGATATTCAACAACAAGCCGTCTATCACCAATGTCGGGCTCTACTGTCCTTCCTGCGGGAACCTCTTCATACATACCGAAATCTTCTGTATATTCTTTCTTATTTAAATCTAATCTCAAGTTAGCCCCTGATGGTTTGATTGTATATTTTCCCAACTTAAACTCACCCCAATTAGATTCCGATTCCTTATCGACCCATTTCTCAACAAGTTTTACACGTTCAACTTGTTCTTCGATTTCTTGCCCATTTTCAACCTTTGTAACCGTTTCAGTTTCGGTTTCCTCTACTTCCTCATACTGTTGTTTCTTATAGGTATAATAAAGCACATCACCCATTTCTGGTGCTTCAGCAGGAGCTGTTACTTCAACTTTTCCCTGCATTTTATGCATACCACTATCGGCAGTAACTTCTGTAGCCTTTTCGAGGGAAAGAGATTCAACGGTGATTGAGCTTCTTTCAAACTTCTCACTATAGAAGAGCAATCCTAATGCAATAATCATAAGGATTGGAGCAACGCATACTCCTGTAATGCTTCCTTTAAAATTTCTAAATTTCTTCAGAATTGGGTTAGCACTTCCGACTACTCGTCTGGAAACGACCCGTTCTGAAATTACTCTTTCAGCCATTACTTAAAACTTAAAAATTTAAATAAAAATTGATTAAATATTACTAATAAGATAGCGTGTTAAAGAAGAAAATGCAATATTTAAAATATTATCATTAATTCAAGAGTTCTTTATGATACTTGCAATATAAAATATTTATTCATATTATGGTCTTATGGACAAACAAAAGGTAGAAGAGTACATAAAAAAGCAGAAAAAATCACATCAAGAAATACTCAGGAAATTAAGAAAGCTTACATTTGAAACCTTTCCAGGGATTAAAGATGGTTTCGAGTGGGGAGTACCTGTTTATGATGGAGGTAGATTTTACTTAGCAGCATTAAAAAAACAAGTAAATTTTGGTTTTTCAATTGTTGGTCTGAATGAAAAAGAAATTGCTCAATTTGAAGGAAGTGGCGAGACAGCTAGACATATTAAAGTTAAATCTTATACAAAAGATCTTGAAAAGCGATTAGTTACCCTGATGAAACTAGTGAAGAAGAAAGCTGGAATCCCAAGTTAATATTCTGATAAGCGAATTCCTTATCCGGTAGCATTCCCCCTTATATTCTTTATGCAATAATTGAAAATTAACCTGTAAACTATTATAATTACAGCGGTTATTTTGGAAATGCGGCAGTAGTTCAGTTGGCCTGTCTGCCGACAGGCAGGCTAGAATGTAAAAGAGATACAATGTATTATGTATACGCTATAATA
>JAFGDO010000020.1 GCA_016932045.1 Candidatus Dojkabacteria bacterium
AATGTAAATGGAAGAACCCCAGATCTAATATATATATCAGGAAATATCTATGCAATATCATACCAAGGAGAGGGAGACGATGGGTATTTAATGACAATTGTGATCAATACGGCTGGTTATCCTTCTGATGATCCAACAATTAATCCTACAAGTTCATATAATCCAGTCTCGGTTTATACGTGGGATTCTTTTATAGAAGCTGCAAATAAAAATGGAGGAGAAATATATTATCAAATATCTGATGATGACGGTACAACCTGGTATTATTGGAATGGATCTAGCTGGGCTACTGCTGGTGCTGCTGACTACAATACTGCATCAGTTATTAATACAAATATAGGAACATTTAATGCAACAAATGCTAAATTGATGTTTAAAGCATTTCTAGAGAGCGACGGATCTCAATTTATTCAAATTGATTCTGTAAGTGTCTCATGTACGAGTGGTTCACCTGCCACCTTTGATGATGATGATCAGATAGATTTCAATGCAGGAATATATAATTTGACACAATGGGATGGAGGAAATTCCTGGATTGAACTTACTTCAGCCGGTCAGACAGGGGGAAGTGGTGATTATACATCCTCTATAAAGGATGCTGGAAGTCCTGTTCCCTGGCAAACTATATCTTGGAATCCTCAAAGACCGATAGATAAGGAACTCCCTAATAATGCCCAAGCAGAAAGCGGCTATACTGAAGGAAATGCGAATATGTCTGGAAATGTGCTTCTTATGCATATGAATGAGTCAAGCGGAACTATCTCTGATTATAGCGGGCTAGGAAATAATGGAACACAGAGCGGAGGAGTAACTTATGGGGCTTCTGGAAAACTTGATACTGCGATAAGTTTTGATGGTAGTAATGATTATGTTAGTGTACCAGATAGTTCAAGTTTAGATATTACTGGAGACATAACTATTGAGTTGTGGTTATATGTAAGGAATTATAACAATTATCCTGATATAGTAGGAAAAGGTGCTTGGAATGAGGCGTATTCTATATGGATGTATAGCGATGGTACTTTCACTTTTTCAACAAATAATGTTGACTTATGGAGTTCGGCCCTGTCTATGAATACATGGTACCATATAGTAGCTTTAAGATCTGGAAGTACAAAAAGGATATATATAAATGGTCAGCTAAATGCTCAGGGCTTTTATTCCTCTGCTATAGGCACAACTGCTACTCCATTTTATGTTTCAAGTGGAAGCTATCCGCTAAATGGTATTATTGACGAGCTAGCAGTATATAACAGAGCACTTTCTCCAACTGAGGTTGCTGATCACTATAAAAGAGGTGCTTTGAGGTTGCAGTATCAAGTCCGATCCTGCGATGACAGTAATTGCTCCGGTGAAAGTTTTGTCGGTCCAGATGGAACCGGTTCGACATATTATTCCGAACTGAATAATAATACAACTGGTTTGCCAGTATTTAATCTTGTAAATGTAGCTGATAATCAATTCTTTCAATATAAATCGTTTTTTGGAACTGATGATAGTTTATATACGCCAGAACTTAAAAGTGTCAGTGTTGGATATTTTGGGACAGGCGGAGGCAGTGAAAGTCTATCTGTGCGCGTCGCTAGCGGTGAAGATGATGCAGAGGAACAAAATCCCCCCGGTGGCAGTATGTATTTAACGAGTACAGATTTAGAGCTTGTAAGCGATGGATCTATAGATCAGGAAGTCGGCATGCGTTTTCAGAATATAACGGTCCCTCCAGGATCAACTATAACAAATGCGTATGTAGAATTTACAGCAGATGAAACTGATTCAGGAACAACAAATCTAACGTTTTATGGAGAAGATAGCGACGATGCTTCTACATTTTCCGGCAGTAGTGGAGATATAACAAATAGAACAAAAACATCAGCAAGTGTGGCGTGGAATAATGTTCCTGCTTGGTTAAGCGTCGGAGCAACACATCAAACACCTAACTTATCTAGCGTCATTCAAGAGATAATTGATAGGACAGGTTGGGCAAGTGGTAATTCATTAGTAATAATTGTCGATGGAACTGGAGAAAGAACAGCAGAGTCATATAATGGAAGTTCCAGTCAAGCACCACTTCTTGTAATCGAATACGAGGCTGGTGGGGGTGGCGGGGGTGTATATCAAACTGAAGGGTATCTTACTTCATCTGCATATAACATGGGTGCACCATCTGCGATTCAGGTTGTCAGTTGGTCAGAAATTACGCCATCATGTTCTCCCGCATGTGAGATAAAATTCCAGATAAGAGCGGCATCGGATTCAGGAGGAAGTCCTGGTGCTTGGACAGATTGGTATGGACCTGGTGGTGCTGGGACTTTTTTCATTAATTCATCAGGAACTCTAGTTCCTCTTGTATTGAATGGAAATCAATGGGTTCAATATAGAGTATATCTTTATGGTGATGGATCCAATACTCCTATTCTTGAAGAAATTCGAGTAAATTATAATTAATTTTAAGAGGAATTATTTTGAAGAACAGAATTGAAATGACAATAAGGAAAGTTTTGAATTTTGTAATAAAGTCACAAGAGGCATTTAGCCTTATTGAACTGTTGTTATACATAGCTATTGTTTCTGTGGTGCTTGGTGTTATTTCGACTTTTCTTATTACTTTATTACAGGCTCGTGTGAAAAATCAAACAATTAGTGAAGTAGAACAGCAAGGGGTGCAGGTTATGCAGGTAATTACACAAACCATAAGGAATTCGGAAGACATAAATTCACCTTCAGCTGGCTCAAGTGCAGCTGCACTTTCACTAGACGTGGTTGAAGCGGCAAAAGACCCTACTACATTTGATTTATCAAATGATACAGTCAGGGTAACTGAGGGAGCGGGATCTGCGATTGATCTTACAAACTCAAAAGTTGTAGTTACAGATCTGACTTTCGAGAACCTTACACGAAGTGGAACACCAGGCGTAGTGAGAGTAACATTTACAATAACTCATATAAATGAAAGTGGAAGAAATGAATTCGATTATTCAAAAACTTTCTATGGATCGGCAAGTTTGCATTAAAAAACATGATTTTATTGAAATTTACACAAAAAATTAAAAAAAATAAAGGTTTCATAGCCCTTATTAGTGTGCTTGTTGTTGGTATAGTGGGGCTTGTCGTTTCAATAGCATTATTATTGCTAGGTTTAGGAGCATCACGAACAAGTTTTGCTCTTGAACAATCTCTGCAATCAAGAGCTTTGGCAAATACCTGTGCCGAGGAAGCTTTGGAAAGGATAAGAAGACTGCCGACATATACAGGTAGTGGTAACTTAACGTTTGACTATGGAAGTTGCGCGTATACCATAACGGATTTAGGCGGATCTAATCGAGAAATACAAGCTACCGGAACAGTAGATAGTATTGTGAGAAAAGTTAAGGTAAATATTAACCAGGTTTCTCCTGTCAATGTTACTTCATGGCAGGAAATAGCCGACTTTTAAGACGAACTGGAAATAGATAGTATTCTCATAATTAATTGTGGAAAGTATCAAAATTTATGCAAAAAACTCGAATCCTTATAGACTTGACATCTACTGAGTTATATTTTATCTTATATATAGGTTTTATCTTTTGTAGTTTAATTTAATAAAAATGCCCATGATGAGAGCAATATTTAAAAATCTTAAAGATTCATGTAAAGGTTTCACACTCCTTGAAATACTTTTAGTTGTCGCTGCTATTGCAATTTTAGCTGGAATTGTTATCTTAGCACTAAATCCAGGGAAACAGCTTGGTGATACAAGAAATGCGCAGAGATGGTCGGATGTAAATACAATTTTAAATGGTGTTTATCAATATTCGATTGATAATGACGGGGCTATCCCTTCTGATATTACTACAACCCAAACAGAGATATGTAAAACGGGAGGAACCTGTACAGGACTTGTTGATTTATCTGTGCTTACTACGAATGAAGTCTACCTTGTTGCAATTCCAACCGATCCGGTAGGTGAGACAACAAACGGTGCTGGGTATGAGATTTCCCGTACAGCTAGTGGCCGTATAACAGTTGTTGCTCCTGATGCTGAACAAGGAGAAACCATAAGTGTGACAAGGTAACAGAAACAATTAAGAATTAATAATTCAGAATTACCAAGGTTAACTAGTCTTTTCCAAGATATAAGAAGGTTCGCATGTGCGGGCCTTTTTTTATGACTAAATAAAATTAGCGTAACTTTATTATTTTTGCAGGATGGTTTAAAATGTAGAGATAATAAGTCATATTGTAGATTCATGAATACTGCCCAAATAAGCTCAAATAGTATTTCTCCTGGTGAGAATTCTTCTGCTTTTACGGAGGGTGAAGAATTTACCACTTATACTCAACTTTTATCAGAACTCAAAAATAACCCAAAATACTTTTTAGATTTGGTTAGTGAGATCATTGTGGTTATAAGCGCTGATGAGAAGATTGTATACATAAATAAAAGGGGAGCTGAGATGCTGGGGTACTCAAGGACAGAAATCTTGGGCAAAAACTGGTTTCTCAATTTCCTACCTAAAGATATAAGTAAAAATATTCATCAAGTATATAAAGATCTAATGAAAGGGAAGGGCGAGTTTGTTGAGTATTATGAAAATCCCATTGTAAATCTTTTAGGTGAGCAGCGGATTATACGCTGGCATAACACTGTTTTGAGGGATAAGGAGGGGAAGATAATTGGAACTATTAGTTCGGGTAGAGATATAACAGAACAAAAAGCTGAGGAAACGCGCAGGAGAGAAATTGAAGAGAAGTATCGATTGACGATAAATTATCTAGCCGATGTCATTTATGTTATAGATAAGAACTATAGGATAATACTTGTAAATAAAGCATGCAAGAAATTGTTAAAAGAGCTAAATATGCCTACTGAGGTTGAGGATAAGAATTTATTTGAAGTATTTGGTTTTTTTGGAGAGAAGTTTAAAGAACAGTATGATAAGGTATTTGCAGAGGGCAAGACAATAGTGACTGAAGAAGAGACAGCTCTCGAAGATAGGGAATTTTATACTGAGACAAGAAGGATACCAGTTATAGAGGATAAGCAGGTAAAACAAATCATTACACTGATGAGAGACATTACAAGTAGTAAGTCGTCTGAGAGGCTTCTTCATCAGAGAAACTACGATCTGCATCTTATAAATCTGATAAACGAATCAATTAATAAGGGTGAAAGTCTTTTTGACATCTTGCAGAAATTCTGCAGGAAAATGAGTGATCTTTTTGCTTACCAGATTATAGGAATCTTATTGGTTGACAGAAATAGAGATATTTTAGCGCTGGAAAGTATTGCCTTTAAGCAGTCTTTGAAGGGTGAGGTAGAGAGTTTAGTAGGCAAAGAATTGCCTGACATCAGAATTGGTATAAAAAAAGGCACCTTACTTTCAGGGATTTTACAAGGTCAAAAGCATGAGAAGGTTAGCGGGTATGACAATATTCTCAGAATTATCGGTGAGAATATTGATATCGCAAGGTATCAGCAGGTGACGAATAAACTTTTAAAAACTCTTGATATCAAATCAATCATGCTTATGCCGCTTGTATCCGAAGGTAAGACTATAGGACTACTGGGGGCAGCTAGTGATGATAAATTTACTAAATCTGATGTAAAGAGAATGCTTAGTATCTCATCTCGGCTTTCTGCGGCAGTACAGAGGAAACTATACGAGGTAGAACTACAGGACTCGAGAAGAAAGTTTGAAGATATTGCTTTTAGTTCGGCAGACTGGGTTTGGGAAAGTGACAACGAAGGAAGATACAAGTCTGCTATCGGTCGAGTAAAAGAGATACTTGGGTATGGTCAAAAAGAACTTCTTGATAAGACGCCATTTGATTTTATGGAACAAGAAGAGGGAGAAAGAGTAAAAAGGATTTATACGGATCTAGCTAGTAAAAAGGAACCAATTGTGAATTTAGAGAATTGGGTAATAGCAAAGGATGGCAGGCAATTATGTCTTTTAACAAATGGTGTTCCCGTTTTTGATGATGAAGGAAATCTTATCGGTTATAGGGGAGTTAATAAAAATATTACCCCAAGGAAGATTTCTGAGGATGAGATGGAAAAAAGAACTGACGAACTCGAACGGCTGAACAAATTAATGATTGGGCGTGAAATAAGGATGAGGGAGCTTAAGGACGAAATTGATAGACTAAAAAGTGAGAAGAGTATAATAGCTTGATTTTTTTAAGATGCTAGCTTTCAAACAGTTGATAAAAAAATTTAATAAATATTTGCTTGATCCAATAATATCTGTTCAAGACGCCAAGTTAAAGCAGACAAGTAGCCTTCTTTCTCTTATTATCTTGATCTTTGTCTTTTTTGCCCTTTTTTATGGTAGCTATGCTCAAAGATTGGTTTTAAGAGATTTCCCTTTTTACGTAGATCTTGAGAAGATAGCTTTTCTTTTTTTGCTACTTTCTGCTGTACTTTATTTCCTCAATCGAATTGGTAGGGTGGAGATTGCTACGACAATTATGTCTTTTGCTCTTATTGCATTAGTCACTCTTATTGCTGTTACAGACATAGAATTTTTACCATTTATGGTTTTACCGATAATATTTGCAGGGATATTCCTTTCATTCAAAAGTTTAGTTGTTGTTGTTCTAGTAGCGCATTTAGTAACATTTTTCTTTCCCATCGTTTACTATCATCTCTCATATAAAGAAGTGTTTTACGGAGTCTTTTCTTTTATCCTTCTATTCTCAGCGCTTATACTTATCTTTGCCTGGCATCGGGCCAGGCTAGAGAAAATCAGTCTGGCGACGCTAAGAAAGCAAAAGGAGCAGCTAAATGCGATTGTGAATACAGCAAGTGATGCGATTATTACTATCAATAGACGAGGCAAAATTGTATTTTGGAGCAATACTGCACGAAAGATATTTGAGTATACAAAGAAGGAGGTGCTATATAAATCAATTGATGTTCTTTTTGATGAAGAATCTAAGAAAATCTATGATAATCTGATGTCTCGATTTCTTTTAAATGAAGCTGGTAAGAGTAAAGTAGTTGTAGACAGGACTGCAGAGTTGTCAGCTTTCACAAAAAACAAAGAGGTTATAAATATAGGCCTATCTATAGCAAGCTGGACGGGTGAAGGCCGTCGTTATTATACATTGATCATTAGAGATATTACCCAACGGAAAAAAAGCGAGAAGTTGCTAATTGAGAAGACAAATGAGCTTTTGGAACAGAATAGAAATCTTGCAGAAACAAAACAAGCAGTACTAAATCTTCTGGAAGATCTTGAAATCGAGAAGAATGATCTGGAACAGGCTAAAGCTAGAAACGAAGCTGTTTTACTGGCTATTGGAGATGGCCTTATAGTAACTGATAAAAGGAACAGAATAGAAATAGTAAATGAGGCATTTGAATTTATGCTTGGATACAAAGCAGCTGAAGTCGTTGGTAAAAACTTTTCCAAAACGGTGAGAATGGAGGATGAAGACGGACGGGAAATTCCCGAAAAAGAGCGAATTCGTCCTTTACTTCTGTATCCGGGTAAAAAAGTAACCTCAATTGATGGTACATTTTATACGAAATCTAGTGACTATTATTATGTTAGAAAAGATAAAACTAGATTTCCGGCAAGCATCATGAGAACGCCTATCGTCTTCCGTGAGACAATAATTGGTTATGTTGAAGTATTTCGTGATATCACACAAGAAAAAGAGATAGATAAGGCAAAAACAGAATTTGTCTCTATCGCCTCACATCAACTAAGAACACCACTTTCTACTATTAAGTGGTATGCAGAAATGTTGATAGCTGGTGATGCCGGCAAATTAAGTGGTGACCAGGGGAATTATATGAAAGAGATTTACGATGGCAATCAAAGGATGATAGATCTTGTAAATGCTCTTTTAAATGTATCAAGGATTGAACTTGGGACACTAGCAGTTGATCCAAAACTTACTGATCTTAGAAAATTAGCCGATGATGCTTTGGGGGAACTGTTGCCTGATATTGAAGGTAAGAAAATAAAGATCAATAAATTATACGATGAAAAATTACCTCATATAAATGTAGATCCAAAGCTTCTTTTTATAGTTTTCCAGAACTTACTTTCAAATGCGGTCAAATATACGCCTAAGGGCGGGAATATTACTGTGGAGATTTCAAAGAAGGCTAACAAAAAAGGATCTATAAGTGAAGGATTATTTGAAGGTCACTTCATTCGTGTCTCAGATACCGGCTTCGGTATACCCAAATATCAGCAAGATAAAATATTTACGAAACTGTTTAGGGCCGACAATGTAAAGGCTATGGATACTACGGGAACAGGATTAGGCCTTTATATTGTGAAGTCGATAGTTGACCAGGCTAATGGTAGAATATGGTTTGAATCAGAAGAGAATAAGGGCACAACATTTTATGTTCAGCTTCCCATAAAAGGCATGAAAAAGAGAGAGGGAACAAGAGAATTAACTCCTGCCCGTGTAACTGGTCAAAATTAATTTACTAAACTTTAAAAATTTAGTAGAGTATACTATAGATAAATTTTATTATTTAAAATTTTAAGCCGTTTATTCATGGCAAAAGACAAAAAGACCATATTAGTAGTTGAAGATGAAGTTCCTATTTCAAAGGCTATAACGGATAAGTTTAGGCGTGAAGGGTTTGAGGTATTACAGGCATTTGACGGGGAGGATGGACTAGAGGTTGCCCTGAAGAAGAAACCGGATTTAATCCTGCTTGATATCCTGATGCCAAAGGTGGATGGCATAACAATGCTAAAGAATCTGCGTGAAGACATGTGGGGAAAGAATGTGCCGGTATTTCTGCTTACTGTTCTAAGTGATATGGACAAGATATCTGAAGCCGTACAGGTTGGTGTCAGCGGATATCTGATAAAGAGTGATTGGAAACTTGAGGATGTTGTAGAAAAGGCTAAAGATCAGTTAAGTGTTGGTGGATAAAAATTGTAGTGTTCCTTTTCGGAGATCATTATCGCTGCCTTTCATTCACATGAGGAACAAAAGTAAATGCAATCTTTTATTATTATTTAGGAGAATCTAAGAGATTTATCTCCGTATTACCTACCAGAAAAACTACCCAAGTTACAACCTCTCAGTAAAGAGTTTTGATTCAGATCCCTATTCAATCAGCTCTAATCCTCAAACACCAGATTAATCTTCCGAATTAGTTCTTCTCTAGGTTGTGGGCCAGTTATGATACCTTTCAGATTGCCATCCTTATCTAGCAGGAAGAATTGAGGCAAGCTGATAATATAGTAATCATCGAAGAACTTATCATCAGGTTTAAAGAATTCTATATCATAAGCTCCTCTTTCTAGAAATATCTTGTTCACATTATCCGGTTCCATGGTAGTAAGGGGTATAAAGTCGTAATTCTCCTTTAAACCATCTCTTATTGACTGGTATATTTCTAGTTGTTCATTTGCAAGCGTGTTCCAGCTGCTATAGACGAATATCACAGCTGGTCTTTCTTTGGACAGCATGCTGTACAAGTTGTTTTGTTGTCTATCAGAGTCGTAAAGCGTTATATCAGGAACAGGCTCGTCAAGCTTCAAAAGATACATTCCAACCATTGGAGTAACTGTCAACGGGAAGTTATTTGATCCATAATCTCTAGTAAATAGTGATATAACTCGTTCAGCTAAAGACCCTGTCGGCTTGAGTTTAATATCAGCATTTATCACACTAAAACCTTGTGTTTCAGTGATTAGGGATCTAACAGTGTTATATCCAGGCACGTCAACCTCTAGATAATACTCACCCCTAGGTAATATTAAACTGAACTTACCACCATATGGTGAGAAAGGATTCACTTGACCATATGAAGAACCATTCCACACCTCAAAATTCTGTGATTGAGGATCCTTCGCGTAAATTGTAATTTGGGCTTCAGTAATGATTTTTCCTGTCTCAATATCAGTAATTTGCGATTTGTCAAATACATATACTGTATTGATCTCTCTTTCATACGAGCATTTCTCATTCGAGATAACAGCTTTTAGCCTAAATGTTCCAATCTCCGGGAATATAAGCTCTCCTGTCCACAGATTCAGATCTGTATTATATTCCAAAAGATACTCATCAAGTGTATCAATGTTTACAACTTTGGCTTCATTAGCATTTTTTGCCTCAAGATAGAATCTTTGAGGATCATTTCGTGTAAACTGAATTATCCCGTGGCTGGATATCGGGGATGCATGAGATGATAGGATAAATTCATTTGCTCCAAATATTAAGCCACAACCCTCGCTTATACCCGTACTTACACGTGATGGTGCAGCAGGTATAGGTGGTGGTGAAGGACAAATACAATTTGTGCCACATGGGCCGTAGACACAGATATCGGTAGATCCAGGAGGATCACATTCCTCTAGGGGATCTAAGTTACCGTCTCCGCAAGTGGGAGGAGTTGTACAAGTACAGTTCCCAAGACATAGACCTGAAGCACATTGTCCGCTAAGACCAGGCGGATCACACTGTTCTCCAAATTCTAGTATACCATTTCCGCATGAGGGCGGGGGAGTGCAGGTACAAGTCCCTGAGCAAAGTCCTGATTCACACAAGCCCGAGGCTCCAGGCGGATCACATTGTTCTCCTGCTTCTATTAGACCGTTCCCGCAAAGCGGGGGAGCTGGACATGTACAATTCGTATCACAGATTCCATAAGTACATTGTATTGCATTTCCTGGAGGATCGCACTCCTCTCCAGGATCAATAGATCCGTCCCCACAAGTTGGTGGTGGTGTACACGTGCAACTTTCATCACAGGTTCCTGATTCGCATATGTCAGAGTCACCAGGGGGATCACATTCCTCTCCTAGATCTAAAATTGAGTCGCCGCAGGAAGGAATTGAGCAGTCGTTGCGACAACTATCATTGTTGTCAGTATTCCCGTCGTCACATGCTTCACCAGGATCTAAAACTCCATCTCCGCAGTATGGAAGAGTACAGTCATTCCTGCAGTCATCATCATTATTTTCATTCCCGTCATCACATTCTTCACCAAAATCAACTACACCATCACCACATGAAGGTACTGTGCAGTCGTTTCTACAGTCATCGCTATTGTTTGTGTTACCATCATCACATTCCTCTCCTGGATCTAGTATACCGTCTCCACATGCGGGCCTTTTACAATCATTTCTACAATCGTCGTTATTATTAGTATTACCATCATCGCATTCTTCGTCAGGATCAATGATACCATCTCCACAATATGGATTCGTACAGTCGTTTCTGCATTCATCAAAGTTATTCATATTACCATCGTCACATTCTTCACCATTATCAACTATACCATCAGGGCAGTAGGGAGTAGTACAATCGTTACGACATCCATCTTCATTGTCATCGTTTCCATCATCACATTCTTCATCTTCATCGACATATCCGTCTCCGCAATAAGGTTCTAGTGCATTAAATCCTATACAATAGTAAGTCGATCCGTATTGGGGATTTTCAATGTAATCATAGTTGTCATAATGGAAAGTATCGGTGTCGCAATAGAACTCGGCACTAACATCTGTTGAATCATTTGCTGATGCAAATTCTACATAACCTTCACCAACCTTAAATACTTCTCTTAATTTTAACCGAGGAGTATTTTCTAAGTCTTCAATTTCAGTTGAGGTTTGTCCAGAAGTATCTGTAGGACCAAAACTTGTCCAACCTGTTGACGGATCAGCTTCTCCTGTATTGTCACCTGGGTTTGAAGAAGTATTGTATGCCCATTGGAAGCTCCAGTCTTCTGCAAAATGACAATTCTGATTATCGTTTACATATTGCTGTGCAGTGCTTGCGGTTATATACGGGCCAGCAGACTCGCCCCAATTCGGAAGATCTGCTTCCAAGTCACACACAATTTTGTGTGCTATGATTTTCACTTTTTCCTTATCGCAGTTGCTTGAGCAGCCGTCGTTATCGTTTGTATTTCCGTCATCACATTCCTCACCTGGGTCGAGTACACCATCTCCACAGTAAGGTGAAGTACAGTCATTTCTGCAGTCATCGTCATTATTTTGATTGCCGTCGTCGCATTCCTCACCAGGATCTACTTTTCCATCTCCACAGTAAGGTGAAGTACAGTCATTTCTGCAATCATCATCATTATTTTGGTTTCCATCGTCGCATTCTTCACCTGGGTCAACTGTGCCATCGCCGCAGTAAGGAGTTGTACAATCGTTTCTACAATCATCATAATTATTTAAGTTTCCGTCGTCGCATTCCTCATCAGGATCTACGATTCCATCTCCACAGTAAGGTGATGTGCAGTCGTTTCTGCAGTCATCGTCATTATTTTGGTTTCCATCATCACACTCTTCATCGTCATCTACGATACCATCACCACAATATGAGAATGTACAGTCATTTCTGCAGTCATCGTTATTATTTTGATTGCCGTCGTCACATTCTTCGTCATCGTCAACGATTCCATCTCCGCAATATGAAGAAGTACAATCATTCCTGCACTCATCATAATTATTTTGATTACCATCATCACAATCCTCGCCGGGGTCAAGTATTCCATCTCCACATTCAGGAATTGTACAGTCATTCCTGCAATCATCGTCATTACTTTGATTACCATCGTCACACTCTTCACCAGGGTCAAGGATACCATCTCCACACTCGGGAATCGTACAGTCATTGCGGCAACTATCATTATTGTTCTGATTACCATCATCACAATCCTCTTCGGGATCAAGTATTCCATCACCGCACTCAGGGATAGTACAATCATTCCTGCATTCATCATCATTGTTCTGATTGCCATCGTCGCATTCTTCTCCAGGATGTAGAATGCCGTCCCCACAGGAAGGTTCGTGAACATTGAAACCAACACAGTAATAAGTTCCTCCGTCACCACCATTAGAACCCATTCCACACTCGTGTACCTTATCACACTTATCTTTGCCGAAATCAATAGACCACTTTTTGATTGAATATTTAACTACAGCAGGATCACCTTGATCCGGATCAGGTTGCTCTTTGTTTGGATATCCGTTCTCGTCATAATCAGCCGAGCAGGAAACATGAACAGTCATGTCGTGAATATTTGCATTATTTTCAAGAGAAGTACCACATCCACTCCAACCATCTGCAAATTCAAAGCACCAAAGATTAACATTTCCCTTGTCCTTGCCAGCATCCTTTAATGCATCAATTGCTTCTTGAGAACATCCCTCATCTCCGTCATACTCAGGATTTTCAATGAAATCATAATTATCATAGTACTCAACATCATTATGGCAGTAAAATTCTGCACTTTCATCTGAATTGTCATTAGAATAAGTAAAAGGTATATAACCAGCTTTGAAAGCTTCTCGAACTTTTATTTTTGAGGTTTCGTGAAAGTTTTCAATAGTAACTGATGCCATTCCATTCTCATCTGTAGGTCCAAAAGAATTCCAACCTGTTGAAGGACCAACTTCACCGACCATATCTCCAGGATTGGTAACAGTGCTGTCACCCCATTGAAATACCCAGCCTTCTGCGAAACTACAATTCTCATGTTCATTTACAAACTGCTGTGCAGTCTCAGATGTTATATCTGGACCTCCGTATCCCCAGTTAGGAAGATCATCTTCATAATCACAAACGATCTTATGGGAAATAATTGTAGTTTGCTCTCTTGTACATTGACTTGAACATCCATCACCGCTCATATTATTACCATCATCGCATTCTTCACCCGGATCTAGTATTCCATCTCCGCAATAAGGAGTAGTACAATCGTTTCTACAACTATCATTATTATTATCATTCCCATCATCACATTCTTCCCCCTCATCTAAATCTCCATCACCGCAGAAGGGAAGGGTACAATCATTTCTGCAGCTATCATCATTGTTGTCATTGCCGTCATCACACTCTTCTCCTTCTTCGACTATTCCATTTCCACAAGTAGGTTCGTGAAGTTCAATATAACAATCAAACCCTTCATAATCACTTGCATTATCGATAACTCTGGGATTTGAAGCTGTGCCTGTAGTTTTGTCAATCTCATATAATTTTCTACTACTTCCACCATTTGTTCCATAAAGATTACCGTTGGTATCAAATCCTAATCCTTCAATATTATCAACACCAAGAGGTCCAATGTCAGTTGTATCTCCGTTGTTCTTATTAACAAGAACTAATCTGTCGTATCTCTGATCGTTGTTTACCGTTGCATACATTTGACCATTTACAGGATCAATAGCAATGTCATCAACGTCATTTAATCCTGAGATAGGATCAACAACAACATAGTCTACTCCTGATCCAAAGGCATTGGGGATATGAGCACCGGTTGACGGGTCAATTTGAATTAAAAGATCACTACCACCTCTTCTTTCAGAACCATATAAGGTGCCGTTTGTAGAATCAAAGGTTAATCCATCGACATCGTTAATATTTTCATCACCATCAGCTCCACTAGCAGTTCCAAAAGTACTCGAGGTAGACGAAAAAACACCAGCGTTTAAATCAAGAGTACCTAATTGATTTGCATTTGCTCCATATAAAGTCCCACTATCTGGATCAAAAGCAATTGCTTCCATATTATGTGTACCAGTACCTGTCCCGATGTTTATTTCATTTGTTAGCGGATTAAAATCAGCTGGATCAACTTTTGTTAATAAATCATCACCTCCATTATGTCCTCCGCTATCAGCAATTAGATAGCACTGTCCATCAACTTGTTCAATCGTACACTCGTTTGAGCAACCGTCGCCATTTATATCATTACCGTCATCACATTCTTCTCCATCATCAACTATTCCGTTCCCGCATTCAGGTAAGTAAATACAGTAAGAAATGTCCGTTAAAGCACCGGAACCAACTAGTTCAACTTCTAGTTTTCCAACGCCTGTTTGATTGACGTTTATTCTTTGGAAAGAATTGTCACCCAAGTTGGATGCAGGATAAGTGTTTATCGGTGTACCACCCACAGTATAAAGTCTAACTGCTCCTCCACTCTCATCTATGTCGAGAAGCCCTAGATTTAAAATTTCTGCAGGTGTAGAAAATAAAATTTCCATTTTTCCACCATCTGCATCATCATTTGGATTATCGATAAGTCCGTCATGATTTGCGTCAACTGCATCCTGAGGTATGATCAAGACTTCGTTTCTTGCCACTGTATTGTTATAACCATATCCTGGGGTTACAAGATCAGGATCATTACCAGAGGGATTTGCTGTATCAAAGATAATTGTCGCGTCAGGACCGTTATTATTATCTCCATAAAAAACGACTCCATCCGATACGTATTGATTATTGATAATTGTTCCTCTTGGATACTGATCAAAGTTAATATAAACAAGGTCTCCGGTTTCGCAAATGTATTCTATAGTACAGTTTGAAGAGCATCCGTCACCATCATTATAATTCCCGTCGTCGCACTCCTCGCCAGGATCTAGAACTCCGTTAGGACAAGATGGACAATAGTTAATGGTAATTGTTACAGTAGCAGTTGCGCATAAACCCTGAGTATCACATACTCCGTAGGTAAACACATCGATTCCTGCAAAGTCGTGACTGGCAGTATAGCGAATATTGCCATTTGATGGATCTATGCTATCAATTGTTCCATGAGTCGGGGCCACACTGATATAAACTGATGAAGGGTTTATGTTTCCATCAGGATCAGTGTCGTTTGCCAAAACATCAATAGTTACTGAATCCCCAGCACATAATTCCGCGCTATCAGGATATGGTTCCGGTGGATACTGGGGATTGCATACATGACCTTTTCCATCTTTCCATCCGATTACGGTAAACTTTCCATGCGTTTGGTTTAGAATATATTCGGAGCATGATGTGTGGAATTGAGCATTATAAGTGCCGTTAATATAGTATTTTGTAGTATTGTTCATTCTTTCACCATTTGGTCCGTAGACTGTAAGCAACTGGTCTTTCTGGACGTTGTCAAAGTGGCCAATATGATCTTCTGGATAATCCTTAGAATATACATCTACAGTTACTCCGGTTTGAGGTCCATTATAACGAACTGTAAGTTCGACCATACCTTTTTCACATTCACATTCTGGCGGAGGCGGCGGTGTACATTGTATAGTAGCGCCAAGTACATCGCTTCTTCCTTGAGTTATTAGTTTGAAACCTAAAAAGGGAATTAAAAAGAGAATAAGGATTGTTAGAACAGTCCTTAATGTGAGTTTTTTGGTTATATTTGCCATTTGAATATTTTAAAAATAAGTTTAATTAGTACATACTAATATTAAAACGATCAGAATTTTACTATTAAATTAATTAAAGTGTTTTTTATTCTGCTTCTAGTGTCAGGTTTATCCTCCTCACAAGTTCCTCCTTTGGATAGGGTCCTGTAATGATATTTTTCAGGACCTTATTCTCATCGATCAGGAAGAATTGTGGCAGACTGATAATAAAGTAATCATGAAAAAATACATCATCAGGTTTATAAAATTCCATATCATACTCACCACGTGTAAGGAAAATCTTATTTACATTATCCGGTTCCATTGTAGTTAAAGGTATAAAGTCGTATCTGTCTCCCAACTCATCTCTAACAGATTGGTAGATTTCAACCTGCTCATTCGCTAGGGTATTCCAGCTACTATAAACAAATATTACAGCTGGCTTATCCCCTGACAACATATTAAAAAGACTAGTCTGCTTCCTCTGAGCATCATATAAAGTAATATCCGGAACTTCTTCTTCCCTTGGCATAAGATACATCCCTACCATAGGAGTTACCGTAAGCGGAAAGTTATTTGACCCGTAATCTTTTGTGTATAAGGAGATCAACTGATCAAGAAGAGAGCCTCTTGGCTTTACCTCTATATCAGCACCTACTACGCTGAAGTTATCTATCTTAGTAATGAGTGATCTTATACTATTGTACCCGGGCACATCTACCGAGATATAGTACTCTCCTCTTGGTAAGATAACGCTAAATTCTCCATTATATGGTGAGAAAGGATTTGTCTGTCCATACGAAGCTCCGCTCCAAAGTTCAAAGCTTCCTGACTTTGGATCCTTTGTATAGATAGAAATTATTGCTTCAGTGATTACTTTGTCAGTTGTAGAATCGGTCAGTTGTGACTTTTCAAAAATATAAACAGAATTTATCTCTCTTTCGTACTCACATTTCTCATTGGAGATTACGGCTTTTAACCTGAACTGTCCTATCTGAGAAAAGGTCAACTCACCGGTCCAAAGCTTTAAGTCCTCATTATACTTAAGAGGGTATTCCGCAAGAGTATCTATGTTTACTACTTTTGCTTTGTTAGCATTTTTTGCTTCAAGATAGAACTGCTGAGGATCATCTTTTGTAAATTGAATTATTCCATGACTTGAAATAGGTGAGGCATGAGCAGACAAGACAAATTCATTCGCTCCAAATATTAGGCCACATTCCTCCGTAAGTTTTGTTCTGACTCTTGGTGTTGCTTCTGTTGTTGGAGGAGGTACTGGACATAAGCAGTTGCCAAGACACGCTCCGTTTGCACACTGTGCCAAAGCGCCGGGCGGGTCGCATTCTTCACCTGCGTCTATTGTTCCATCACCACATCCGGGTGGCGGAGAACACAAACAGTTTCCTAAACATAAGCCTGAGGCACATTGTGCAGTGACTCCTGGTGGGTCACATTGTTCACCAATATTTAGTATTCCATCTCCACATGAGGGTGGAGGAGTACAGGTACAATTGCCTGAGCACACTCCTGATTCGCATTGATTTGAAGTACCTGGTGGGTCACATTGTTCACCTAATTCTAAAACTCCATTCCCGCAGGATGGCGATGATGGACAAGTACAGTTATTCTCACAGACACCATAGGTACATTGGAAAGTGTTTCCTGGCGGATCGCACTCTTCACCTATATCCACTTTGTTATCTCCGCAGCTTGGAGGTGGTGTACAGGTACAATCTTGGTCGCATGTACCTGAGCTACAGAGATCCGAATCGCCTGGTGGATCACATTCCTCATTTGCATCAAGTATCCCATCACCACAATTAGGTAATGTACAGTCATTTCTGCATCCATCATTGTTATTTGAATTCCCATCATCGCAAGTCTCGCCAGGATCTATAATACCGTCTCCACAATAGGGTAGAGTGCAATTATTCCTACATCCGTCATAGTTGTTAGAGTTACCATCGTCACACTCTTCTCCCGGGTCCACTGTACCATTCCCGCACTCAGGACAGTAAGAAACTGTGATAGTAACTGTTGCAGTTCCGCATAAGATATCTGTATCACAGACTTGGTATGAGAAAAAGTCGTTGCCAACAAAACCGGGATTCGGTTGATATGTTATAGCCCCGGTTACAGGATTTATGTCAGTTATGATGCCATTACTAGGATTAGAGGAAATAGTAACCGATGAAGGATCGAGATTCCCATCTGGATCAGAGTCATTCGCCAGTACATCTATAGCAACCGAACCACCAGCGCAGAGTTCAGCACTGTCTGGATAAGGTTCAGGCGGATGCTGCGGATTACATATATTCCCTTTTCCATCTTTCCAGCCGGTTACTGTAAACTTTCCGTGTGTTTGATTCAAAATATATTCTGAGCATGACGTGTGAAATTGAGCATTGTAGACTCCATTAATATAATACTTGGTAGTGTTTTCCAATCTGCCTCCATTCGGTCCGTAAACAGTAAGGAGTTGATCCCTCTGTACATTCTCAAAGTGACCGATATGGTCTTGTGGATAGTCCTTGGAATAAACATCGACAGTGACACCGTTTTGCGGACCATTGTAACGAACTGTAAGTTCAACCATTCCCTTTTCACATGCACATTCTTCTGTTGCTAGTACTTGTTCGTGATTTCTATATAGTACTTGATAGACAAGTAAAGAAAGCAAAAGTACAATTATAAGAGTAAATAGGGATCTGATATTTATAAATTTCAATTTTTCCTGCATTCTAGTATATAAAAGAATTAATTTGGTTTATTTATGTCGATTTTTTCTCTTTCCTCTTTTTCGAATTTATATCCTTTCACCCCGATATATCCAAGAAGAGTAGGAGCTATGGAAATTAATGATATGAGCATAAATGAAGTAAGCAACTGCTGCCTTGCTTTGTCAAAAAGTTCAAAAGTGTTGAATCCTGCAGATATCATACCGACAACTGTACCATCATGGCCTTTTATCGGTGAGAAAGCGCTATAATAAATATCGTCAAGTCCTATTGTCATGCCTTGATATTTTTCTCCCTGCTCAAGCACAGTATTAATGACGATAGTCTCTTTTTCTATTGTTCCTACCCACCGTGAGATACCGTCTTCTGTTGTGACTGTGGTTGCTGATCTTGTATTCCCAGTAAATATTGTAATATCAAAAGTAGTTTCTCTGCTTAAGAAGTCAACAAATGCGGTATCAAATTCATAACCTACTTCTATAATTCCTGAAAAATTCTCCCCTTCACCAATTGGATACAGGCTTCTTCCTATAACAGTTGGGATAAGAACTCCCGGTGTAATATCGAAAGTTTTCACGGATTCTTTGTTTTGCAAGACAAAGTTGATAAGCTCGTCGTTCGGATAAAATCTTCCTATTTCCCGGGGATCACTTGGAGATGCTATTACTATGCCTGTTGAATCGTACACCTTTATAATATCAAGCTCTGCTTCTTCGAGTAGCTCCTGCGCGCTTGCTTGAAGGCCTTCAAAATCATTCTGCTTTGCTCTCGCTAGCAATTCAGGATTATCGCTTATAAGTTTTGATACAAAATGAGCAGAATTTAACCTTTCTTCCATTACGACATCGATTGATTCGGCTTGGTCATCAAGTGTTCGCAGATTATCGGATTCAAGAAGAGCAAAATTTAAAAACATAACGATAAGTGATCCAAGAGTAGCAATTACAATACCGACAGTAAGAAAGACTGTAAATACACGCAAGAAGTATCGGGTTTTGATGAAGTTCCAAGCCCAAATAGCAAGAAACACAAATCCGACAAAAGCGGCATAGTATGATAATTTCCAGGCAACGCTGAAGTTTAGAGTGATGAGCCTCAAAATTACTATATCCAATTCAGGTAATCTATAAAGAGTAGCGGAATTTGACATGACAAAAAGAAAGACATAACCAAGGAGCGGGTATAAGTTTTGCAGCCTGGTTCTAGGATCTTCCTTTTCCTTTAGATATCTTTTAATCTGGAAAAATATAGTTACAAGTATGAATAAGGTGCCGATAATTTGAAAACCAGATTTTATATAACCTGATAGTGTGGTTTGATCTGCTAAGAAGCGTATATCTAGTGTTGTAAAAAGCAGTGTAAGGAATACAAGAGCAAGGAGTATAACAGTAATCTGCAGGTAGTCTTTTCTATCAAGCTTTAGCTTGTCCTGCTGCATAATGCTTTCTTTACCGCTAAGATTTAGATGGGTCAGTGAAGGTTCAGCAATGACTCCTAACATTATGATGAAAAAGCCAACCATTTGTATTAGAACGGCACCAAGTCCAAGTGCTGGGAATTTCCTTTCAAGAATGATAATAATCTGTGAAATGGCAAGGGCTCCGAACCCAAGAGCACGTTTGGAGGATTGAAGCTTTTTTTCGTATTTGGATACTGTAAAAAACAATATTGCAGCTGATACGCTAACAAGGGAACCAAAGATAGCAACTACAAAGAATAGGTACTCATGCAGAAATAAATCCATGAACCTGGCAGTTAATTTTAATCATTAAACATAATAGACAATAATTGGTGATATTGCAAGATTGGAGAAGCTTATTGGGAACAGAGGCTTGAAGGATGATCGGAACCAGATTGATGAAAGTGAAAAAAGTTTAAAGGTCGGTCATTAAGGAGGAAAACTCGGTTCCAATCTCTGGTTGGAACCAAGTTGATTAAGTTCAAATATGTATTAAAGTAATAGTACTTCTTTTAGGACTTAATCAAACCGAACTTCACATATTTTCCAACTGTTGGCTTTTTGCATGATTTGAGGATGTTACTTATCTGTTTTGCGTATTTATCGGAAGAATCATGAATCGGCTGATTGACTTTGTTCAGATTACCTACTGCATGTCTGATTTGTTGTTCATAATATGATTCTGCTTCACAATCGGTCTTTAGGCCAAAACCAACATGTTTTCTACAACGCTTTGTACCGCAGTTACAATCCATGGTCCACTTTTCTGAACTAAAGAATTGTGCGTAATCAATTGTTATTTCATCACCTTTTTTTATGTCTTTCACAACTATATCTGTATAATAACCCTCGATAAACAGCGGCATAATATTTGGATCACAGCTGTGGTTTGTATAAGGTCCTGTGCTAGTCTCAACCCAGTTACCGAATTCGTCTTCCACAGCAAACTCAGTTAGGTGCTCTTTTTTATTTTGTGGCAATATATCAAATTCTTCCTTTGAAATTCTTTTATCTTTCTCTCCATAAAAGTAGATAATTGTCCCAATAGGCACATCTTCATCGGCAATATAACCTTTACCATGGATCTTTGATTCCTGAATTCTAGTTTTTATTAGATACATTGTCTTTTCTTAAAATTCTCTTATCTGAGTTAATTAATCATACTATAGAATATTTGATTATCCAACCGTTAACCAAAGATTTAATTAAAAAATCAAAATGAAGAATTAATAATGAGACAATGAAATAATGTAACCATCTATTTATTCGACTATCTAACTATGTCTTTATCCTAAACCTGCACTCACTTCCTCCCCTCAGTATTGTAGATTCGATCTTTACATCGACCTCTCTACCCAGTGCATTCTTAAATAATTCTTTAATCCAACCCGCTGAACAATCGCAGTAATATTCAGGAATCTCTCCTTTGTACTTCTTAACATGGTGGCAATAGCACTTTGGATAGATCATGTATAGGATGTTTCCCTCTCTTGAAAGCATTTGAATTGAATCAACAAGGTTGTCAATGATCTCTTCGTCATTCTTAGTGCCTTTTGCCGCCTCTTGTGCTTTTTTTAAAAATGATTTGCCGATACACGACCTGCCTCTTTCTTCTAGAATCTTGTCTCTTTTACTTGGGGAAGTACCTTCGAGTTCTTTGAGAAATTCATCTAAAGGTTGAGTTTTGCTCATTTAAATATTGAAGTAAAAGATAAGAAAGAATTCTAAGATCAAAGACTATTTGTAAGCTCTTATTATTTGTGCTTTACCATTGATAAAATATCTGGATTCGAATGCTGTTCTTCTTTCTGTCGAATTTTGATCTTCTGAGTAATCAATAATCTCAACATCTCTATACCCAATCTTTCTTAATATTTCTACTATAGCAGGTACTCCTTCAATATGGAAGTCATTATCTGGTGTAAAAAAGCCATCTAGTATCTCTATTTTACCTTCGGTTTCTAAAACTCTATATACTTCTTGAAGGATTAATTCGTATCTTGTAAGTCTATCACTTCGTGCTGCTTCCTCATATTGTGCGTCAGCTACATTCAATTCACCTCGAGTTACCTTTTGTCGCAGCTCGTCGGAAATTGGAAGAGATTGTAATAATGCATTTATTTCCACGTAACACACAGAATTACTTTGCAAATTAATTCTTTCTGCGTTGCTGATTAGAAGTGTGTGATTGTCTAAATCTTGCTGAGTGACTGCTCTTTTAGTTTCGAAGTTTAGATTTAGACTAATAACAGTTGCATCTGGGTTTCCTTGAGCAAGTATAGCACCTCTTTCTCCGCTTCCGGCAATATCAAGTAGAATTTTCCTTTTTGGGACAATTTCTTCTTCAACCATGGATGATATTTTTTATAACTATTAAGGTACAATATCTATCATGGCAAGAAAAGGAGAAGGTAGCTAACTTTTTTTGAGATTAACTTTGAAATGTTTCCCTAACAAAATTGTTGTATGCCTTTATGTATTCTGGACTTGCCTTTTTGCCAATGAAATCAGCAAGGTCTTTGAGAAAAGATTCTGACCTTTTGATTATAACTTTAGCAAATTCTTCTTCACCAACAATTTCTATTATATCTTTCATAATTTCATGAAAATCTTGCGTAGTTTCTATTGTTTTTTGGGGGAGTGATTTTTTCTTGTCTTTAATAATTTCAGCGTACTCAAGCAAGCATTCTCCTATAAAAAGATCTGTAAGCTGTGCCATTACTTGGGATTTTTCTTTTTCTGAGGAATACTTGGTAGTCTTTACTATGTATTCAATTATTTTGTTTATCTTACTTAAGTAGTTCATGAGATATCTTCTATAAGAAATTGGTCAGGATCAATTAGAGATGTTGTATCTAGTTCTTCTTGTATTGGTGGAATAAATTTCTCGACTAACTTTTCTGCTCCAGCGGCTATTGCGACTCCAATTGGACCTCCAACAATAAGGTATTCAGCATATCCAAGTGGTGAACCCAAGTGTGCTAAAGCGGTTAGGGCCAATGCTGGAATAAATGGAGCATCACCTCGAAATTTGATAGTTATAGCTAAGGTACTTAAAATTACTGCTGTGACTCCTCCGACTTTCCATGCGGTTTCCTGTACTCCTGGCCAGTATATTCTGCTTAATCTATCAAGGACAAACTCCTTTAGGTCACCACCAGTAAGTCCTTGTTCAGCACTTTCTGGTGTTTCTGAGGTTTCTATTTCAGAAGCCATTTTATGAAGAAAAAAATAAGCTTTGAAAATTATAGCAGCATTGGTGTGTTATTTCAATGGATAACTTTTATATGGGGATAGGCTTCTTACTTAAAATCCTATATATAAAAAGAGTACAAACAAATAGAAAAGATACTCTAATCGTAGTATGCATTGCGGTTTGATTTATATATGTAACATAAGTTAAGGTACTATTATCCTTTATACATAGAGCTGCAAAAAAAAGATATAAAATTAAGAATGCGCACAAAAGATCAACCAGTAGGTTCTTCTTAAATTTTGGAATTCTTTTGGTCGTCTCTTTAGTTTTATCTAGAAAGAACTTCATTATAAATAGATTTATAATTATCAGTTGCAGGAGGATAAAGAAACCCAAGATATTCATCGGAGCCTGAGCAAAGAATCTAAATGAAAAAGATACGGCTACAAACCAAAAAAATGCAAATAATGAACTCTTCTTACTTAAAGGAGTTATTTCCCAGTTTCTTTTCACAAGCCGATTTGCAATGTGAAATCCAATTATTGTCTGTATGGTTACCCACCAGAATAGGTTGACAAATAATAACCGTGGCCAGTTTATTCCTAGTACTGTAGGTGGAAACCAGATAACACTAGGTCCTACAAGCATCCACAACATCCCAAAAAGGTTTGCAATTAGAGCAAGCTCAAGATCATTTAATTTGTATCTTACTATTAAATGTTCAAGTAGCAAGAAGTATGGAAAGTAATTTAAAAATAACATAAAAGGAAGCAAGGGCATGTCGAAAAGGTTCTGTATGCCTCGTATTGCATATTCGGCAAGGATATTAAAGAGAGTTGCTGTAATCGAAATTGTTAGGTGACTGCGCATGATTATTAAAAAATTAAAGAAGAGTTGAAGGCATAAGACAATTTTGGGACTCTAATTCAGAGAGCGTCTGACCTCACTTTACTTTTTGATTAGCTTACCAAGTAAGTACTCCGCCGCAGCTGCATCTTGAATTCCAAGTCCTACTAGATCAACAAAAGTTATTTCGTTGTTACTTTCTCTTGCTGGGATTTTCTTTAATATGAGCTGTCCGATTTCTCCTGTTATCTTCTTTTTAGTTATTTCACCTGTTTCAAGGGCGTGGTGAATTTCTCCATCCTGTGAACACTTTTCTATTGAATCTGCATATAATTTGTCGGTTATCTTAAGCACACTTGGGTAGTGTTCCTGCATAGTCGGTGTACAAGCGCCAACTGCTGTAATATGAGTACCTTTTGACACCCATTCTGCTTTAACTATAGGAGAATTTGAAGCGGATACTGTAAGAAGTATGTCTACATCAACCACAGCATCTTTAGGTTTGTTACATTTAATAAAATTAATTTTATCGAATTTTTTACTCATTTCACTAATGTATCTTGTCACATGAGCTGGGGTTCTTCCCCAAATTTTTACTATCTGAATGTTAGGCCTAACATTTAGAAGAGCCTTTATTTGTAGTCTTGCCTGAATTCCGCTTCCGATCACTCCAACCACTTTGCTGTCCTTTATTGAAAGCAATTTACAGGTCAATGCCCCTGCAGCAGCAGTTCTATAGTCTGTAATAGCTCCTAAATCGTAAAACATAAAAATAGGTTCTCCTGTTTTACTTAGATGTACAATGACATAACCATAATCGACAGGTAAACCCTTTTCTGCATTTCCCCAAAATCCTCCCGAGTACTTCATAACAAAATACTTACTGTTTTTCCTGTAACCGGCCTTAAAATGAATAAAATTGTCACCAAGAGGAATATTGATATAAGCAGGGGGAGAACTTTTTCCCTCAGAGAAAGACCTGAATGCTAATGAAGCTGAATTTATTAATCCGGGGAAATCCATTAGGCTTAAGGTTTTCTTTCTATCTATTATTTTTAGTGCCATTTTAAAGTTGAATTTAAAAAAATAATTTGCGTCTAATTTACTTGATTAGTCTTAATAAGAATGGAAATTCTTTATATCGAGAATCATGTTTATCAATAGTCATATGCTTTTGCCCTTTAAGGATAATTTGGATGCTTCCGTCCAAAGCTAACATTTCTAGCATTATCCTGCCTCTTACTTCATCATGTCCGTAGGGGTCATTATCTGAGTTAATAATTATCACCTCTTCTACATTGGATTTTATTTTTTCCCAGTTATATGCCGGTTTCAAGATACCATCACCTCCCGGATAAAATGAAAATCCTGCTACTAGTATTGCTTGACTTACCTTTACATCCAATTCTTCAAGTACAGTCCAAATAACTGCTGCACCTGCAGAATGACCAATAATAACGGTGTCTTTTGTAAACTTGCCATTTTCCATGATAAATGGAACCCATTTTGATAATTGAGGATTTTTTGTGTCTGGCAATTGAGGAACCCATACTTCATATCCTTTCTGTTGAAGTTGGTCTTTCAGCCATGGATACCAGTGATTTTTAGGAGAATCCTCCATAGCATGTAATATGATTGCATTCTTCATAAGGTAAATCAAGATTAAATTAAAGTTCTTTTAACTTTATTCTATTGCATGACGCTCGTACAATCAAACGAATTTATAAGAAACAGAGTCG
>JAFGDO010000021.1 GCA_016932045.1 Candidatus Dojkabacteria bacterium
AAGAAGAGTCTAAAGAAGGGGCAAAGCGAAGATCAGGTTGGATTGTTTGATAATTCTGGCCACCAACCTAAATTTCGTGTTGAATATGCCTTGTACCCAGACGGACCTTTTATACCAAAAACTAAATCCATAGATATCGGTAATGTCGTTGACCATGCAAATATATCTGGAGAACCACAGGCTGGAGAAATTACCCTTAATTTATCCCATACCACTTCCACCTCCCTTAAAGCACAAGCCATACCAACATATAAAGACACCGTGCTCACCCTTGTACAAGTACTTACTTAAATCCTACTCCTATCACCATCTATCTACAGATCACTGATTACCTTTAAGGAAATTATCGTCTCTAGTCGCTCAACTTGGCCATACTTTTACGCAAGATTATCTGTTACCCTTTGCACGATTATGAGTCTTGCATAACATTTCACAATTTTTTGAGTCTGTAGCACCACCTCTACTCCAAGCAGTCACATGATCGGCATCCATGTCTTTAAGATCCCAAATTTTGTTTTTGTTAGCATCGTGTCCTATGGCACAAAGAGAACAATTTGACATACCCTTCCCTTTTGCAGTCTTCGTCTGAGAAGCATAGACTGATTTTTTGGTTGCTTCATCAAACACTCGAACATCTAGTAATTTTGTATCCGTAGAGCCCCCGAGAATGTATTCAAAAACACCTTTACGATTTTTAACGTAGGGGTCAGCATAAAGTTTTTGAACTTGTTTTGCCACCGTGGCGGAGCTATAAGAGTTTTTATGATACTCTTCATACAACCGCCCCCATTCAAGTCCGCACATTTCCCTTTCTACATCTGTAAATACACTAGATACCCAATCTATTACACTGTTAAAATAGGTCTTAATTTCACTGATGTTGTCATCGTTACGATGCCGACTCATGTACTCCCCGATCTTACCTTTACTTACCCAATCCAATGCTCTCTCAAAAAAATCCTGCCTATTTGCACTCCCTTTTACATATGCACTCCACTTTTGGATATGTGAATTTTGGCTATTACTAAATTCCTCTTTTCCTAAAGTAACGAATTGCCCGGAATAAACAGCATTCAGAAGCTCTTGATTATTGAGTGGAATTCCAGCAATGTTTATAGTTTTAAACCATTCTTTTATTTCACTTTCTGTACCTTCACATTCATAAATGAGTAGTGGTGTTTCAAAAATTCTATTCTGTTTTTCTTTTGCCATACCACTAAAATACTGTTCCATCCCATTCTCATCCTTGATAGCGAATTTATTAGTAATAAATCGACCGAGGCTAGTGATACGCTGTTGCCCGTCTAATACTTCCAAATTAGTTTCACTTACCTTATTAAAATAGATCAACCCTAATGGATATCCTTTAAGAACCGATTCAATCACAGGTGCTTCTTTATTAGTCTCGGCATAGATATAGTTACGCTGATACTCAGGCTGAATAGTTAATTTCCCAGCTAGACCGAACAAGCCCTTGCCTTCAAGTTCGTTATAGACAAATCCTTCACAAATATCTTGTATTGTTATATTGGTTTTTAAAGTTGTTTTCATATTACTATTTTTTATGCTTAATAAAAATTCTTTTGTACATATGCTTACCACTAGGTACAGTAGCATGAGGATTACCTTTTGGATCAATCATTACTCCTCCAGAATAACCACGCCCATTATCTTCAGCCATACCAATTAACTCAAACTGCTCTGGATTATACTTATCCAAAAAAGTAACAGGTACACCCATTACACCATTATAATCACTAGGAATAGCGTCTGTATATGGTACTTCAATTACATCATAATTGTCGTATTTTTTATAGCTATTTTCATTTTTTGCTATCTTTTTATTAAATCTTTTATTGTCAGCCATTGTCATAAGGGATAATGGCTGGTGACGACGTCCATGGTCAAGATTTGTTAGCCAGAGGCAATTATTAGTGGATACAATTCTATTTCCATTCTCATCAATTCGAGCTTCTGTACCATACAGGTCATAGGATTTGGGTACTATAAAACCAGAAATCCATCTTCCCATTCCGTTTCCAAGCCATGCCTCATTGCTTTTAATCTTTGGAAAAACTTCTTTATAAGTTATACAGTTGATATTTCCAATAATCAAAAACTGCTTTTTGTAGTCAAATAGCTGCTGGACATACTCACGAAACAGTGAAAATGGCGGATTAGTTACTACGATATCTGATTGTTTAAGAAGGGTCACACATTCCTTGCTCCGAAAATCACCATTACCTTCAAGTGGTTCCCAGTCATTGTTTTTGTTTGCCTTCAATTGCTCTGCAACATCTTTCAAATTGAATTCTCCGTCACCGTCTATATCGCCTACTTCATTTATAACAATTTTATTTGCTGTTATTTTGGGGCGACCCTTAGATTGCCCAAGTGTTTTATCATCCCCAAGCATCTTTAATTGGGTGTTTGCTACAGGAGAAGGCTTATAACTGGTTGTAACAAGTCTTTTTAAACCTAACTTGTTAAAGTTGAGTACAAAATAGCGGAAGAAATTACTCTCATAAGGGTCATCACAGTTACTATAAATAACTTTATTTTTAAAGGTATCTGGATCGTATTCAAGATAAGCTTCAATCTCTTTTTGTATATCAGAAAACTGAGTATAAAACTCATCATTTTTCGATCTTTTTGCTTGTTGCATGTATTTATTTGCACCTTCTCTAGCCATAACACTTTTTATTTATTTTACTCTGCAAGAATTTCTTTTAATGACTACCCCCTTTAGGTTTACCCTCCTCTAACTAAATTTCTCTAATCCGCCCTTATTACTTCCTACTTAGCTTATTATATCGTGGAAATAGCAATGTGAACCTCGCACCTTTCCCTAGACCATCGCTTTCTATCTCTAACTTACCACCGTGATGCTCTACCACACCCTTAACTACAAACAGTCCCAGTCCTGTCCCTCCGGGACGTTTTAACTTCCCATTGGTAGTAGGATTTAGTCTCACAAACTTCTTTCCTAGCTTAGGTATATCTTCCTTCGCTATCCCTTCCCCGTTATCTTTTACAGATATACTTACCTTTCCCCTCCCCCCCTCTTTCACCTCTACCATTACCTTCGTTTTTTCTCCATTTTTGTTCTTTCCGTACTTTATAGCATTACTCATTAACGCATAAACTGCCTCACTAATCCTGTTCTCATCCGCCTCCACTTCCAACTTTCCACTAGATGGCTTTTTAAAAGTGATATCACAATCCTTCTCGTTCGTTGTTTTTTTCATAACATCTACAACCTTCTGAACCGCACCAACAAGATCAAAGGTTGAGTAATTAAGCTCAAACCTCTTCTTATCAAGACGTGCTGTTTCCAACATATCATTCACAAGGGAAACTGCATGTGTTGATGCTTTATCTATTGTTGAACAACTTTCAAAGATCATCCCAATGATTTTTTCCTCCTCCTCCTTACTTAAAGTTCCCTTCTCCCAAGCCTCCCTCTTTGGAGCAACTACGGCCTTTTGTAGGTTCAATTCTTGTACAATAGCCGTAAGGGGAGTCCTTATTTCATGCCCCATTACATCTATAATGTCCTTTTGTTGCCTAGCAAGCTCGTTTAATTGCTTCGTTCTTTCTTCTACCTTCTTTTCTAAATTTGCTATCAATTCTTCATATTCTTGGAAATACACCGCCCTCTCTAGAGCAATATTTGCAGACGAGGCGATATCCTTTAGAAATTCTATATCGAGTGAGTCGTAAGGAATACTTCTTTCTCCTAATAGAAAAATGCCAGTTAATTCCTTCTGACCAACAATCGGTACAATAGCCGTAATTTTAAACCTCTTCATCCACCTCAATAGCTCTCCAACTTTTCTTCTTTTCAATTCGATTTCATCCCTAACAATAACATCATAATCTCCCTTCTTTAGCTCCTTTACCAAGAGATCCCTAGGAATTTCTCTCTTTGAAAGCTCCCTATCTTTAGACCATATATCAAAATCCTTTCTCTTTACCCCACCTTCCTCATCAAACACTATCATATGTTGCCCAATTACATTCAATGCACCACCAACACCCTTGAAAATGGTCTCTATAACCTTATCTATTTCAAGCTTCTGACTTACATGCCTATTAAAGCTATCCCTCTCTTTAAATGGATCATATTCTGTGTGTATAACCGTGGATGCAACCTTCTTTTGTATCCTTGTATATATATAAACGAACATGACTGTAAAAATCAGTGAAATAAAGATACTAATACTCAAAGACTCTTTGCTTAACGGCGTATCTAGATACCTGTTTTCCAATAAAAGAACTAAATAGAAGGTTATAAGAGGAAAGACCGAGGAAAGGGCATATACTAATAAATTCCCCAAAAGCACCTTAATTCCCAGAAAACGATAGCGGATAATTGAATAGTATGTCATACCAACGAAAATGATCGTAAATCCCGCACCAATGTTTGAAAATGAAAAGACACCAAACACAACAGGTAAAAAAAGATTGGTAAATATTGTTAGCACACCAGTTATCACTATTCCAATAAGCATGTACTGTATCCTCAGTTTTTCCAATCCTAAAGCTTTTCTGTATTTGATCACCAGTTGAACAATAAAGGCTATAAAGTAACCGACCAAATGCAGTGAGTAAATATAAATACCCCACCCAAAATTAATACTAGAATAACCTTCCTCCATAGTTATACTATCAACTAGAAAGGAGGAACATCCGACTAGAAAGACAATACCTGTAACCACAGACCCAAACCATATGGACCTTTTACTGATCCTGTACTTTGAGTTTGGGTAAACAGATGAGAAAAGATACAGAAACCAAATTAACAGTGTCGTTGAAGGGAAAATCAACCGATTAGCCCACAAAGCAACTACATACTGGTTTGCAATGTTGGAGACATGGTTTGAGGCTAACCACAAGACCATAAAACAAACAAAAAGGAAAAAGTTCCTACCGGAAACACTTTTCTTATCTTTTTGTACAGCCAGAAAGCCAAATTGTAGTAAAACAACAGATACTACAATTATTAAAATATTTTGCATATTTATTATTCCAAAGTATTCAATAGTTATTAACCAATCCTAAACCACTCAAACCCTTCCGGTCTTTCTCCCCGAATAAACCGTGACATATCTCTACTAGTCTCTTTTGCATACGCACTATCCAATGCTTTTTCAAGATCAATCCAGACCGGGGTCGAGTCTGATCCCAGATAGAAAACGGTTTCCCCGATTCTAGGTAAGGCAAAATTAAAATAAGCACCATTAAGTAGCCTTATCACAAAATTGTCCGTAGTCGCTAACCATTCTTCTACCCCAACAGACTTGCTGTATTGGTAGGCAGCTCTCAAAAGTGCAACCGCAACACCAGGATGAGTACTTTTTAACTTGGCAAATTGGGAAAATTCTGCCTGAGCACCTGACGCTCTTTCTGCATACTCTGGATCGATCACAATGTGTCCGTCTTCCTGAGTCGGAAGGCCAAACTCCCCAAGGAAGACTAGCCTCGCCGAACCAACATATCCCTCCCTTGTAACAGCAACAAATCCCACTGATTGCCAATGGTACTTATCTAGGTACATCCTTACACCATTCTTTAAGTTGAAGACGACACCCTCCCTTAAGAACCTTTCATATATATCTGGATCAAGAACTCCTCTTAAATAGTCCATTCCTCCAGTAATTAGCTCATCCGCTCCCGCCTCTAAATCATAACTAGGAACGTCTACGAGATATCCTTGCTTATCATATCTATCCGTTACAACACTCAACCTACCAACTTGCTGTTCTACTGTTTCAGCCAATCCAACAGCGACTTCTTGCTCCCCTAGGCTTTCATACTCCATGACGGGCCCTATTACTTTCTCTGTCATAATGCTTCCTCGCTTTTGATTTTATGAAGGGTCCCTTGGACCGACTTACCTCTCGCATTTATCACAGGCAAAACCCTAGCAAGAAGCCCTAGCTTGCTCCATATCCTTGGATTCTTCCTCCTCACCTGCGACGGTACATCCACCACCACCACAGACTTCACATCCTCCCCTCCAAGTATCCTTCTCATTGCTTCCACAGCAAGAGCACTTAGTGTTCTTGATGTTGTCCCCACTTGATACGTTCTAGTATCATCTGGACCTCTTTCAAGTATTTCCCGTAACTGCTCTACCGGAACTTTTAACGGATTTATCGGACCAGTAAAAGCGTCGTATATATAATCTAAAAAAGCCCCTTCTGTAATTCTTCCTGCCTCAAACTCCGCTCGTACAGTTTTAAACTCCTTTATTTTCTCTTCACCTAACTCCCCTCCAAGTGGCTCTAAATCCTCGATATCATATCTATATATTGCTAACATTGCAGTCCCAGCTAAGTCGTAACCCACAATCACTGGTTTCCTATGTATACTCGCTTGGCGATGTAACTCGTAAATTACATCGAGTGCCCTTATATCTACAGCGTCAATCACAATATCTGCCTCTCTAATCAACCCTTCTGCATTCTCAATAGTCAGTCCCTCTGGATAGCTACGAATCTTTTTTGAAGCATGTGGGTTGACAAGCCTCATGTTGAGTGCTGTCATTTGAGCCTTATTTTTCCCCTCCTGATGAAACTCGTACTCCTGCCTCGACAGGTTTCCTACCTCAACCTTGTCTGGATCAAGAACCGATACATTCTCTGCACCCTGTCGAACCGCCATCATTGCAATTGGATTACCTATACTCCCACACCCCGCAACGATAATTCTAGCGTCTCTTAATCGTTCCTGTACTTCCTCAGGTATAAACTTCTCAGCAGATGCCGTTAGCTCCGCATAGAACTCATCTGCCGTGGTTGTTCTTTGTTCCTGTGGCTGTACCACTATCTCTGCCATCTTACTTTCCTATTACTTCATTTATTTGCCCTATTAAATCATCTGGCTCTATATTTGTTTTTACTATAAACTTCTTCGCACCAAGCTTCATGACTTCATCCCTTGTCTCGTCAGAGGTAACATTGGTCAGAGCAATAACAGGCACATCTTTATACTTCTCATGTTGGTCTTTCATGTTTTGTAGTACCTCAACCCCATCCATTTCAGGCATAACTAAGTCCAGCAGAACTAAATCAAACTTTCCGTCCTCCAGTAATTTCAATCCTTCCGCACCCCCTGCTGCAATTTGAACATCGAAGTTCCCAATCAAAGTTAACTGCTTCATAAATGCGTTCGCTATACCCTCTTCATCCTCTATAATCAGTATCCTTTTTTTCATAACTATGATTTAAAAAATTATTTAATAAGAAGTTTTTTAAACTTTTTCTTCTCCATTTTGGCTCTCAAACAAACTGGCCAGGTGAGGATTCTCTGACATATGTCCCAACGCATTCATATTCGCTCTCACATTACGAAACTGATCTTGTGCATCCATAATGTCCTGTGCTAGTCTAAATCCTAATTCCTGCAATTCCTCTGTGTTTTCATTAAACTTTTTTACGGATTTAATCAACTTATTAAGCTTGTACTGTAAATTTCCAAGTGTTTCAGCTACTCCCTCTATAGCCTTATAATCCTCCCTCTCCTCTTCCGAAAGAACTTTTTTGTTACCCTTAGCTTCAATTAAGGCGACAGATAAATCTGACGCCAACTTTGACATTACCTTTAATGTATTTTCTGCACTTGGTCTAAACTTCGTGGTGTATTCCATCGCTCCCGATGCAACGTCCGTTATTTCGACTCCTAGCATCTCGTGTAACCTTGCGAGTTGATCCCTTAAATTCCTATCATAGGCAATAGTGTTCAAGTCCTTTAGATTCTTTTCGTCGCCCATTTGATTTTAAAGTAACAATTTATTTCTTTTTCTTTTGCTCAAAGACTCGCTCAATTTCGCCGACATGACTCACCTTCATCTTCTTTAATATTTCACCAAGAATCATCGGTTTTTTGTTAATTGCGATTACTAACAGCCTTAATAACGCCGACTCGCTTATTCTCAATTCATCTGCAAATCTCTTAAACTTGACCTTTTCTTCCTCTTCAATTCTAGTACCCAAATGTTTTTTCATCTTTCCTTCCTATAACAATTTTTATACTGTGTTGGCATAATGTTAACATTTTGCCACGTATTTTGCAAAAATTTTTTTAGTTCTTCTATTATTACTATTTAACTACGGCCTTTACTTCTTCTTTGATCTTCCTTTCCGAAGGTAATAACCTTGATACAGCCTTTGGTAGTTCTGATCGTTTCTTTATTTTATATGTCGATACACCAACTGGTTTACTTACATCCTTCAAGGCATACCTAACAATATTCCTATCCTTCTCTCTACATACTACTATCCCGATTGGTGGCTCCTCATGATCTTTTGAAATTTTATCTTCTAACACAGAAAGATAGAAGTTCATCTTTCCTGCATATTCTGGCTTGAATCTTCCTATCTTTAACTCTATAGCAACCAGTCGATTGAGTCCACGATGAAAGAATAGTAGATCAATAAAAAACTCCTCCCCATCTACTACAAGTCTATACTGCTGTCCCATAAACGAAAAATCACCTCCCATCTCTATTAGGAAAGATCTGATATTCTTTACTAACTCCATTTCAAGCTCCTTTTCGGAATATTCTTCATTTAATTCAAGAAATCCAAATGTATATTCATCCTTAACCGCCAGCTTTGCCTGATCTCTATATTTCTCTTCAAGCGCCTTATCGAAGTTTGTTTGATTATTTTTGAATAATTTGTAATCATCATTCTCTATTCTATTCATAAGTACCCTATGGGACAACCCATATTTCCTTGTTAGATCAATATAGAAAGCCCTTTCCTTTTCCTCCTTACATTTCTCAAAAATCAAAACGTTATGAGACCAACCTATTTCTCCAGACACTGTCTGGAGTTTTTTACTATGTTGGTACGTGAGATAGAATTTCCTCATATTCCATAGGTTTTGCACGGAAAAACCCCTTACCCCTGGAAATTCTTTTTGAAGATCATCTGACAATTTTTCTACTGTTGATCGACCCCACTTATCTTTCTCTTGCCTATCTACAATAATCTTTCCTATATCCCAGTACAACTTAATAAGCTCTCTATTTACTACCTTCAGCGCAGATAATTGTCCTTCATACACTCTCCTTTTTATCTCTTCAAAAGCACGTTTGTATGATACTGTGAGCTCTCCTTTTTTCATCTAAAAATATACTAATTTATTCTTGAGAGGTAAGGATTTTGAAAAGATCGTTCAATACCTCTATCTTATCTAATATTTCTATCATTTGCTTTTCGATCGCCTCTATCAGGTCTTTTTTATTAAAACTTACTTGATTATACATTTTGAATAGTAGCTTAATTTAACTCTCTACTATTCTACTTCCCAATTATTAAAAAATAATTAAAAAATTATTAAATTTTTATGAATTTTTACTCTTTCCCTTCCCTAAAAGGATTTTCCTCATTTCTTCTGGCTTATTTGGGTCTATCACTACCCTCTTCCCTCCTTCTTTTAAACTCTCTATTATCTCCTCGGCGAATTTGTCCTTCATTTTAGGCATTTTCTCATATTCTTCCTTTACATC
>JAFGDO010000022.1 GCA_016932045.1 Candidatus Dojkabacteria bacterium
GCCATAGCATCTCCTTTCTTGTTTATTGAAAGTAATTAATTTTTAGTCTTAAATCGCTAACTATTACAAAAATATTAATTCCTCTAATCATCTAAAATCTACGTAGAATTTGTTTTATCAACTTTATTCTATAAGGAAAGACAATATGCATAACTTTTTTAAACTGAACTATTAACACAACTCGAAATTAGTACATATAATAAAAAATCCAAAACACTAGACCTCTAAAAAAGTAGAGATTTAATTTTAAATCAAAGAAGAGGTGTTCAAATTTTTTATATTCACTTCATTTCAAGCAAGTCTGGAAAGGTAAACATGTGCGCATAACAAAACAAAAGATAAGCTCCACCAGTATGCAGAAAGATTACGGTATACTCCTTCCTTAATGTCACAATCTCGATATGATCAATAAGTCCCGCTAAACACTTTACAACATAAACAGGATCAGCGATGAAACACTCTGTCTTGGCAAGTAGCTTGATAGCTTGTATACACTCGAGCGTTGGAATACCATATGCTGTTCCTACATAATCTAACTAATTAATAACGTCATTTAGTAGATTACCTTGAACATCAATCTTTTCATTTTGACAAGTTTTGCGAAGAATTAGTCCTACATCCATTCCAAGTTTTCGAGACGCAACAGCTATTTGACGAGCATGATTTGACTGAATCCCAAAACTGGAGACAATTATATCTGCCTTCTGTGCAACTCCCGGGGCTAATCTGAACTCCAACATACGAGTTTTATTCCCACTAAAGGATACTCCCCCTGTAAGATTATCACGCTTCATGTAAATTTTTAGACCACCAATTACTTTAGAAAAGTTAGGTAATTCCATGAGTGGGGTGGGTAGATTTGCGAGTTTTACTTGGTCAAAGAGAGCGATTTTTTCTTTGAGTATTTGTACTTTTTTCTGATTAATCATATCCCTTATTACTCTCTCTTGATAAAACCTACAAACTCTTTCATATCTAGCTGAGCTAATTTCTGGTCCGTTGGACCATATTCATCCCACCCTCTGAGCATGTAATACTCATCGATTACACTTTGCAGAATATCATCCGGAATAGGATCCCCTGCGCTATTACCCCTGGGAAGTGCTTCTTTTAGTCTTTCTGGTAAATCATCGTCTTTTCTGGTGTATCCCTGTTGAGCAGCAGCCAGTTTGAGCATATTAAAATTTCGTTCACCGATAAGTAACATTTCTGGCACCCCTATCTCTAATCCTGTAGCAGCATAAAGTGCTTCACGAAAACGTGGATAGGGATTATAGCCTGAACATAGAGCAGCGTCCCAACCCACATAAGTGCAAGCGATAGCTGAATTAGCAAAGGATCCTAAATCCTGGTATATTTTTAGAAAGCGCGGTTTGTTATCCCATGACATTCTATCTATTGGTCCATAAACACCAATTTCAGGAGTGCCATACTTTCCTAGCCCTTCAGCTCCATCATCATGCATTGCCTCCATGTGCTGTGCACCACGGGGAGTCGTTGCATAGCTCAAGCCAAGGGCTTTCTTCCCTCGAGGGTCATGCATGGGAAGTTCCTGGCCTTTGATATGCATAGCAAAGTCTGCCTTGATCTTTGAAGCTATCGTGTCAATACCTTCAGCTAACATATCCCCTAAGCCTTTTCGAAATGCAATACTCTCTGTTAAATTGACAACTGCATCGGGATCTCCCCACTTAATAGATTCTTTTATCAGTCCCTTTTCACTGGCTTCCATTGCAAAAGCGATAGTTACTCCTGTACTTATAGTATCCAAACCATATTGATTACAAAGCTGATTGGCAAGGCTAATAGATAACACATCTGAGTTCAAACAGTTAGAGCCCAATGCAGCTAATGTCTCATATTCTGGACCACCATATATTTCTTTTATCTCCTTCCCTTTATAATTTCCTCTAACAACCCGTTTACAGCGAATTGGACAACCAGCGCAAGTATCACGTCCTACTAGTATCTTTTTAAATAAGCTTCCTGCTCCATCAATCTTCTCGGCTTCATCAAATACACCTTCCTGAAAATTCTTAGTCGGGAGAATCCCTTCATCATTAAGAACACTAACTGCTGCTGAAGATCCCCATTTACCGAATTCTTTAATTCCTGAATTAGCCATTAGCTCTTGAGTAAGATTCTTCTTTATTTCTTTTAACATTTCAACGTCATAAAATTCTTTTTTAATCCCACCTTTAATGACAATCGCTTTCAGATTCTTGCTGCCCATCACAGCTCCAAATCCAGGACGTCCTGCAGCTCTGGTTATATCGTTTATGATGCAGGCAAATTTGACAAGATGCTCACCAGCCGGTCCTATGCATAAGATTCTGCTCCCTTTATACTTCTCTTTCAATCTGTAATCCGTTTCTCCCACGTCTAGTCCCCATAGGTTTTCTGCACTTTGTATTGTTACCTTACCATTAAGAAGTGTCAAATATACAGGATTAGTTGCTTTTCCTCTAATGATGATGCCATCATATCCAGAATTAGCAAGCTCATTTCCCCAAAACCCTCCCGCATAACTGTCACTTAGACTTCCAGTTTTCGGAGATTTCGTGATTACAGCTTGTCGACCTGCTCCTGCAATGCCAGTTCCTTGTAATGGACCAGTTGCAAAAATTATAATGTTTTCAGGACCTAAGGGGTCTTCATTTCCTTCTAGCTCTTGTAAGAGAATTCTTAAACCAATGCCTCTCCCACCTAAGAATTTCTTATACCAATCCTGTGGTATCTCAAAGTCACTTATATCTCCAGTTGTAAGATTAACATCTGCATACCTTCCGAAAACACCTTTCATACAAAAATCCTCCTTTACTTTTATAGATTTATTAAATAATAACCAAGAAATATTTATGTATTGCAAACCCAAAAATATATACATTGTTCTGAAAAGTA
>JAFGDO010000002.1 GCA_016932045.1 Candidatus Dojkabacteria bacterium
ACTTTTTGGTGACAAAAAGTAAATTTTTTGTTTCTTTTGAAAAAGAAAATATTACTTAATTAAGAAACTACAAGGGGCTTTAGCCCCTTGAAATACAGAAGCAAAAGGAGTAGTAAGAGGTTGAAATCCCTTGTCTTAAGATCTCAGCTTGGCGGAGCTGCTCTTCTTAGTCGAGTCTCTGCGTCAACTGTAGGATCAGTTGATCCTGGAATCGCTCGTGCTTCTCTTCGTAATGCACTAGCGTCTGACTCAGGTTCAGCAGGTGCTGCTCCTGGAGTTGGCGGTTGAGCTTGTCTAAGCCTTCTTTCAGCTTGAGCTATATCATCAGCGGAAGGTCCTTCAGCCTTGACTTTTGGACCGCCAGGACGGAGAGCATCTTTTTCGGATCTTTCTATTCCTGCCTCTAATGAAGCCATGTATCAAAATCTAAATTGTATCTTTCATTATACGGTTCAGAGATTTAGATGAAAAGTTTATCTTTGAACTTCTAAAAAATGAAAATCTCGAAATGGTTGAAATAGATAGGTAAATATCACATTGTTTTCCTACTTTTCTTTATAATGCCTACGTTTATTAATGATTACTGGTTATGGAGGTAACCTGTTGGGGTTTGGGGGGACCAACTCCGGGAATAGATATAGAAAATGACTTGTATTATTGGAGGAATTTGGTCACCCCAACACTTTTTGGTGACAAAAAGTAAATTTTTTGTTTCTTTTGAAAAAGAAAATATTACTTAATTAAGAAACTACAAGGGGTTAAAACCCCTTGTCTAAAAATTACTAACAAGGGGCTTTAGCCCCTTGGCCTTTTGCTAGCTTAAATAGTACAATTACCTCATGAACTACATACGCATAAAACATCTCTATCAAAAAAATTCTAAAGAACCCTTTGAACTTTCCCGTTCAAAGATAAGCAATTTTATCGCGTGCCCAAGGTGCTTTTACCTTGACCGCAAACTAGGAATAGGTATACCTTCTATACCAGGTTACACTCTCAACCAGGCAGTCGATATTCTCCTGAAAAAGGAATTTGATCTTCTTCGTAAAAAAGGGAGGGTGCATGATCTTATGAAAAAGTATGATATTGATGCAGTCCCATATGACCACCCTGATATAGATAAGTGGAGAGACAATTTTACAGGTATGCAGTACTTAGATAAGCGGACGAATTTGCTATTGTATGGTGCTGTTGATGATGTTTGGATAGGAAAAGATAAAAAATTAATTATTGTTGATTATAAATCTACAAGCACTGAAAAAGAGATTACTCTCGAAGACGAGTGGAAGGAATGGTATAAGATTCAAATGGAGATCTATCAGTGGCTTTTTAAAAAGAATAAATTTAAGGTATCGGATACCGGTTACTTTGTATATGCCAATGCAGGAAAGAATAAGCCTCGATTTGACGGTAGACTGGAGTTTGAACTCACAGTTCTTCCTTATAAAGGTAAAACAGGGTGGATTGACCAAGTGATATTAGACATTAAGAAATGTTTGGATTCAAATAAAATTCCTGATGCTGATCCTCTCTGCGAGTACTGTATGTATGCTCATGCTCGATGCCGGAGTGAAGGATGTGCATAGGTCCTCTTCCTTGAATTTCTTCCAATCTTTACAAAGTGCTTCCATTCCTTTACTATAATTCTAAGACCTTTTACCCTATCTTTAAACTGCCACTCATGAATATCAAATCTATCCTGCAAGATAAAAAAAAGCTCCTTCTCTATTGTGCTGTAGCAGGAGTTTCTTGTGTTGTGCTTACCTTACTTTGCGTATTAATTGTATTCCTATTTGCAAGACAAGAGAAAAAAAGTGATGAAGCAGAAGTTGAGTTAAAAGCATACGCACTGTTTCCTGAAGCAGATAAAGTCGTGGAAACTGAAAAGTACGGCGAAGTTGCGATCAATGAAATTCTTGTTGTTCTGGATGAAAATGAGGATAGATCAAAAGCAGAAGAGCTAGCTAATGCACTTAACGGAGAGATTGTCGGAGAGCTTGAGTATCTTAACCTTTTTCAGATTCGCACTGATGCTGAAAGTGAAGATGAATTTGAGAATTACTTAAACGAAACAGAGAGCAAGGGTTATGTAGAATTGGCTTCTCCAAATTCTGCACTATATCTAGAGGGTATGTTTGGGGAACCTTGCAGCTTATATGAAGATGTTTATGAGGATCATACAAATAGCCTTCCCTTCAAGATGGCTGGTGTTGAAAAAGCATGGCGGTATATTCGTGGAAGCGGTGTTTCTTTAAACGAGGTGCATGTCGGGGTAGTTGATACTGGATTAAATAAAGAGACTCTAGATAAAGATGGTGATATAACTGTTCAAACACTGGAAAACAAGGATTATGTTCTTGAAAAGAATGGCCATGGAACATCGGTTACAAATATTATCGGTGGAACTTGGGAGAATGGCGGAATTCGAGGTGTTGCAGGTGGTCTTGGTAACAAACTTACTTTAACTTCTACCAATACATTCACAACCCGCGATATCTACAGGGAAGTTCCTGAGTATGATCCAAAAAACCCGGCTCAGGTATATATAAAGAGTGAAAAGAAAGCCTATCTAGTTACTGATTTTGTCGAGATATATAAGCAGATCAAAAAAGGTGCTACTGTGATCAATTATTCTGTTGGCTTTTCACATGTCGGTCCACAGTACAAAAAGGCAAATGATATGTACCGTATGCTTCTTTCAAAGATAGCAAGTGATAATCCTAAAGTTCTTTTTGTTGCAGCTGCCGGCAATGAGGGAGATGAGGGAGTTCAGTTAGATGGCACAAATTATTCTATGGGTGGAATTAGCCTTCCGAATGTAATCACTGTAGGGGGACTTGATAATAGTGGCGATACCTATGAATATTCAAATACAGCAACAGGAAATGGTGAAGTTACTCTTGCCGCGTGCGCAACTGAAGTCCCGGTAGGTTACAACGAAGATGGAACAGTCGCAACGAATACTGGAACAAGTTTTGCGACTCCGCAGGTTACTTCTGCAGCAGCTATTCTTCGATCAATTAATCCGGATTTGAGTGCAAAAGAGATCAAAGATATATTAGTTGCGACGGCAGCTTCGAGTATTACAAATAAGGAGATATCTTCGGAAGAGAAGGCAGTTGAAGCTGGTATCGGCGGAAAAGTTCTTCAGATTGATAAGGCGGTTTTGAAAGTTCTGAAGGAGCTCCCAGACGATAAAAGACCTGCAAATTTAGATGAAGAATTTCTTGATAAGGTAACCTACATTAATGCTACTGCTACTGTCAGAGAAGGTGATGCTTTGACATACGATATTGTTGCAGAAATTGAGGCAGTAAGGCCGGGAGGAACTGAAGTCAAGATTGAGCTTCAAGGTGCCGGACAAGTTACTGGTGAGTCTATAAAAAGGATCGATAAACCCGGGACGCTTTCTTGGAGCTTTGGATTCTTCAAAGAAGGCGACGAAGCAACTCTTGTGATTACCCGTCTTGATACTCAAGCTTGTGTGCGGCTCTTTCTAAAAGCTATTCCGGAATACACGGGTCAGGCTGTTATACCGCTACCGGATATGGGTATGGGAGGTGCTGTTCCGAAGATTACACTGGATGCAAAAGTTGAGATCCTTCCGAATGGTGAAGTATCTCTTGAGTTTATAGGTCAAGGAGAATTCAGTGTTACTGATTCTGGGTATACTCATGTCGCTAATTATGACATGAAGATAACTGCAATTGGGATACTTAATGAGCAAAATAAGATAGATGCTACAGGAACATATACTTTTGATTATGTTGTGACGCTGGATCCGCAAGTGGCAGCTTTCCTTGGAATGAGTACAATCCCAGGGGTTACAACAGGGGACGTGCAGGTTGTAGGTGAAAGATCAGGAAATACAGTTACGGGGACTATCATATTTGACTCAAATCCTGCGACAACAGGTACATTTACTGCACAGGCAAGTTAGGACGTGAGATTTAGGTCATATCCATAAGTTCACGAAGCTGTTGCTCATAGAATTCTCTTTTTAGCTTCATTCTATGTACCTGTGGTAATTCAGCTCTTTGTAATACTCTATGCTTTCCTATGCGTGTATCAGAATTATAAGCCATAAAAACAAGAGGAACTTGGTCAAAAGTTCTCAGTAAATAATTTGTAAAGCTAACTAGTAGCTGGTTTGGAGGTAAAAGCTCTCTTCCTCTACTTGGTCTGTGTTCGATAAATACCAGAAATGAAGCGTTCTGATCAGTTTCTTGAATTTTTCCTATCTCTTGCAACAGTTCCTTCCCATTGTAAATGCGACCTCCCACACCTCCTGTTTCAAGAATTTCTGCTCTCAAACCTTCTTGATCAAGCGGGATGGTTGCCAGCATGAATGGCATAGTCAGCTCAAGTTGCAAGAGTCGGAGTGCAACTTGCCGTTGGAAGAATGATGCTTCAGGTGAAGTGTAGATATTGAATGGCGAGAGAATATCCGAAGGCATGAAAGGCATCGACTCACCATTTGGCAGCCTGCGTGCAACAGCGGCAAGTACGGCAGGAAGAGTTGTATGATTCACTACTATAATCTTTCCTCCTTCTGGAAATGTTTCAATACCATTAGTTCTTTCACCGGACATGCGTGATAAAACTGTGCGAAGGTCAGGGGAAGAAAATCTTGAAGAATCCCAATTTCCACTAAGTGCAGCACGGGCTGTTGCGAATGTGAGTCCGGGCTTAAGCATTAATGCGGGTGCTGCTCTTAGTAAGCTTCCAACAATATATGGAAGTTCGTCTTTAAAGCCTGTTGTTATAACATGATTGTTGTTTGGTGCTTCTGCTTCTGGCATACGAACCAAATTATATTCCAAACATGGCTTTATGGGAAGCTTTTTATAATATTCAATTAAGAATGAAAAATTAACAATTAACAATGAAGCAATGCCTTCAGCTATCTTACTATTTACACATTTTACTGATTTTCTATAAAGCATCCAACCCTCTTAGCAGAGAGCCGACTCTATCCCAACCTCCCCCCTGATCAATGGTTTGGTAGACGGAAGTTCCAATTTTCACTGCAAAATTATTTGCTTCAAAATCTTTTTCTACTTGTGGATCAAAGTATCCGCTTCCGACATCATCACTCCAGAACCGTAAAGAGGAAAACGGTCGAAAAGTTGTTCTAAGTTCGTATCCGACACTTGCAGCATTGGAAATTTTCATTGCTCTTTCTACGGGACTTTCCTTCCCACGTATTAAAAGTCCCACAAAACGTGGAATCTCCCGGCTTTTTTCTGGAAAGTATTTTGAGAGGTATAGATATTCAATTATAAGAAACATGTGATTGGTGATATGCCATGTTCTGTCTACTCTCCCAAGTACAGGTGATATCTTACTTGCAAACTGAGTCCAGAAGAAAGTTCCAAAACCTTGTAATTTTTGTCGAGTTGGTACTTGGTACTGAAAAAGTTCTTCTACTTCTTTGAACGTTAGCCACTTATCACTTATAAGCATTGCCATAGCTATTGTCGATATATGAAGAACTTCCTCGGCTAACATTTCTTGCGGTAAGTCTGGAAAAGTTGCCTGAAGCGACGAGGCTACGGTATCTCCTACCTCTACCCATAACGAGCCAAGTTGATATGGAGATTCTGCTTCAAGAATTTTTATAAAAAATTCTGAGGTAATATCTGTAACAAAGGGTTGTAGAGATAGCTCTTTTAAAAAAGGTATATGTCCATGGTTGAATCCTAAAAAGGGCATTTTTGCAGCTTGTTCAAGAAATGCAGGAGCATACTTTCCATTTTCTGAAACTTCAGTAGGACTAGTAAAGCGTGGTGAATCCAAAAGGTACAGCACTCCTCCAGAGAGTAAACCAACTCCCGCTGATGCTATGGCGGCTAACTGTCTAACAGCAGGTTTAGCTGCCAAGCTTAGTGCTGCTTTCAGAACATCGCGTCTCGAAAGCGTTGGTATCGATTGTTCATCTGTTTCCATTGATATTGACGTATACAATTTATCCAGTTAGGAAAGAAGCAGGTTTTGAAACAAGGTTGATGACTTTTATTTAAATCCTTATAATAGATATTGTGAAGTAACTTGTGATAGTTAAGATATAACTCTTATATAAAATATTTGTTTCATTTTTTTTGATTATTAACTATGAACAAAGAAGTTACAGAATATATAAAAAAGCAAAAATCTCCTCAGAAGGAGATTTCACTAAAACTTAGGAAGATTATATTAAAGACCTTTCCAGATATTAAAGAGGAGATGAAGAATGGTGTTCCTTGGTATGAGGGGAAGTATTATATTGCTGCTCTTAGAGACTCAGTAAATTTAGGCTTTTCGGTACTAGGACTTACAAAGAAGGAACAGAAGCTTTTTAAGGGAAATGGTAAATATATGAGACATAGAAAATTCAGATCAATGGGTGAACTTGATGAGGATGAAATTGTAAAACTACTGAAAATAGCAAAGAAAAGTTATTGCGACGAAAAATGCTTATAATGGACTAGATTTTAAGATCTATTTGGAAGCAGTTATTAATTCGAGTGATTTCATAAACATTCTCTGTATATCGGGGAACTCGACCATTTGAAAGACCTTTCTCTTTTCTACCCACTTTGTTTCAATGATTTCATTTCTAAGCCTTGGTTTCGTCTTAGGATGCACTTTAACCAAAAAGAGGTGAGTAATGCCGGTTTTCCCCATTCGATTAGGTTTTTCTTGGCCATATGTAAACTCATTTTTTATGGGCGTTTTAATCATCAGATACTGATCAGGTCCCAGGCCGATCTCCTCTCTCAGTTCCCTCATCAGTGTGCTTTCTATTGTTTCGTCCTCAATTTCACGTGCACCTCCAGGAAACGTCCAGAATCCGTTTCGGTGTTTTAGAAGTAGAAACTTGCCGGTATTTGTGGAATATGTGATACCAAGAACACCATAGATAACTTCGCTTGCCATAGTTTTTAGTTGTAATAATTAATTGTGCAGAAATTTTTAATCCTTCGATGTTGCTCGGGATTGAAATCGAGACACGACTGCATTATTAGTTGCTATAAAAAAGATCGATATGCTAAAACTGAACTTGACCATTGTAGAATTTCTTTCATGAATACGGAATTCCGAGAATTGTCTTTTTTATCATCCATTTGATTTCTTCAATTTTATCTACTGCTGCCTTTTCACCTATTTCAATAATTCTTGTTTCTCCCAAGAATTTAAACATGGGTACATCTGGTACCCTTGGTTCGATAACTATTTCTGCTTCTTTGATATTGTATTTGGCAATATTGTATCCCATTATATCCAGTGCAGCACTTACTATAGAAGAAACCGGTAACTTATCATCTTTACCTTCCTTATCTTTCGGGGGAAAGTGTTTCCAATTCAGACTTACTGCGATGACCCTTTGAGCTCCCATATCTTTTACTGCCTTTACAGGTACCTGCTCAACCACACCCCCGTCAATTAGAAATCTTTTCCTTTTTTTGAAAGGAGAAAAAACACCCGGAACAGAACAACTTGTACGTATGGCTTCTGCCAGATTTCCGGTGTCTATGTAAACAGTTTCACCTGTGACTACATCAGCAGCAACTGCCCGAAATGGAATCTTAGTATCTTCAACATTAATTTTACCAACCTGCTCTTTAATGAAATTTATGGCTTTACCTCCTTTAAATAAACCTGATACCAAACTTGGATCAGAAAAAGCCCGAAGATAATCCTTGTAGCTTACGTTTTGTGCTAGCTCTTCTAATTCTCTGACGTTTTTCTTTGCAGCATACATACCACCAATTAGAGCTCCTGCACTTGTTCCTGCTATAAAGTCTATTGGAATTTTATTCCGTTCTAAGACTTTTATGACTCCCAGGTGGGCAAGTCCACGCGCACCTCCGCCTCCAAGCGCTAATCCTATTTTACTTCTTCCGAAAAGCTTCATGGCAATAATATATAGGATTTTTTTAATATGGGCAAATATTTGTGATAGAATAATATTCTATACTGTGTGATTTTTGATTTCAAGCTCCTGGTTCCAATCTCTGGTTAGTGGTTCCAATCTCCGGTTGGAACCAGTCTGACACAGATAGAAAACTTAAATGAAGACCAGCAGGGTTCTAGGCAGAACCTGGAACCAGATAAAGATAAAAAATTCTTAATATGCCAACTCTTAGAATCCACAAATACAATGAAAGCAAGACACATTTCTTTACCCTTAGGGTAGTTGAATGGATAAATATATTTACCGAACGAGCTTATACGCAAATAATTATCGAGAGTCTTAAATTCTGTCGGAAAGAAAAGGGGTTGCTTCTGCATGCCTATGTTATTATGCCGAACCATTTACACATTCTTGCTTCTGCTCAGAATAAGAATTTATCTTCAATTATAAGGGACTTTAAAAGTTTTGCTTCTTATAAAATACTTGCATCATGATCATAGAAGATACATCCTTCGTTTAATTTATAAGTCATTCTTTAAGAGAAATGGACAAAAATTTCAGATCTGGCATAGTGAGAATTAATCTGTACCTATTTATGCTGAAGATCTATATCGACAAAAGTTAAATTACATACACGAAAATCCTGTTAGGAAGGAGTATGTAGCAAGGCCGGAGGATTGGCTTTATTCATCAGCAAGAAACTATTATAATGATGACGATACTATTATAATAGTCGATAAGATATGAGTCCTGGTTCGAATTTCTAGTTGGAACCAGAAAAGGGAAGGAAACATTTAGTCATTGATTTTGCCCGAACTGTATGTTAAATAATATTCGTTTGATTAGTTAAATTAGTATATATTCGTATGTCATATTCTCCGGTAATCGGCCTCGAGGTCCACATACAGTCAAAGACAGAATCTAAAATGTTCTGTTCGTGTCCAACTGATTATTTTGGCAAGGATCCGAATACTTGTACTTGTCCCACTTGTCTTGGACTACCTGGTGCCCTTCCGACTATAAACCAATCAGGACTCGATCAATGCATTAAACTAGCTCTTGCCTTGCACTGCAAGATTAATAGTGTAACCAAGTTCGATCGCAAGAACTATTTTTATCCGGATCTTCCCAAGGGCTATCAGATCTCACAATTTGATTTACCGGTTGGATACGAAGGGTATCTGGAGATAGATGTGGACGGTGATTCAAGACGCGTAAGAATTACCCGCGTTCATCAGGAAGAGGATACAGGAAAGTCAATACATGAAGACCAAGCGACTCTTTTAGACTTCAATAAATCAGGTGTTCCTCTTATTGAAGTTGTGTCTGAACCGGATTTTACTGAGGTAGGGGAAGTTACAGAATATGCGAAGGAGCTTAAAAGAATTGTCCGGTATCTTGGCGTATCAGATGCAAATATGGAAAAAGGACAGATGCGTTTCGAACTAAATATAAGCATGAAAGAGGATGGGACAAAGGGACTGCCTGATTACAAAGTTGAAGTAAAAAATATTGGCTCAGTTTCTGTCTTGGAAAAGGTGATAAATTTTGAGACTCGAAGACAGACTAAATTACTTGAAGCAGGTGAAAAACCAAAGCAGGAGACAAGAGGGCTTAAAGATATGACAGGAGAAACTGTCTCCCAGAGATTTAAAGAAGGAAGCTCTGACTATAGATACTTCCCAGAACCGGATTTGCCTCCAATTGAAATAGGGGATGACTGGATGAATGAACTTAGCGGACAGGTTCCGGAACTGCCTCGTGACAGAAAAGTAAGGTTCATGAGAGATTATGGACTTGAGCAGGATGTTGCAGGGATAATTACTGAGGTGAAGTCGAGAGCGGATTGGTTTGAGGAAGCAGTTAGGGAGCAACCAAAAGAAGTAGCAAAGGAAATTGCTAAATGGTTAGTTGGAGATCTAATGTCCCTGCTACGTAAATATAAAAAGAAATTGACCGAATTTAACAACTTTTATTTAATTGAATTGGTGAGTTTGTTAACGGATAAAAAGATATCAGGGTCTGTAGCTAAAGAAGTATTGGAGCTTCCTTTTAAAGTAAAAACGTACTGGGTTGATGGTGTCATGCCCAGTGACATTGTCAAAGAAAAAGGACTAGAGCAAGTAAGCGATGAATCAGAAGTTGAAAAAGTTGTCGATCAGGTGATAAAGGAAAATTCCGGTCCAGTAGAAGATTATAGAGGCGGAAAAGAAAATGCGCTTCAGTTTCTTGTTGGCCAGGTGATGAGACAGACAAAAGGGAAGGCAAATCCGAAGGTGGCTGATAAGCTACTAAGGGAGAAGTTAAAAACATAGATAACTGCATACTGAGGGTCGAAATTTAAGTTTATTATTATTTATGGAAATTAAGAAGGGAATTTACAAACATTACAAAGGGAATAGGTATAGGGTTTTGGGTGTTGCAAAGCACAGCGAGACACTTGAAGACCTGGTCGTATATGAGGCTTTATATGAGAACGAATTATCAAAGCTATGGGTACGGCCTATCAGTATGTTTTTTGAAGAAGTAGAGTGGGATGGTAAAAAGGTGCCGAGGTTTAAGTTAGTGAGTCCGGAGTAAAAACTAAATTACAGAGACAGAATTTTTAGGTAAACAGCAATAGGATAAGATGAAGATGGAATTCCTATTTGTAAAATTTTTAAAAATCAACTTTCATAATGAAAAAGTATTACCATAAAAAACTGATCCGGGATAAAATTCCTGAACTTATTCAGAAAACCGGCGGAAGTTTTGAGACCAAGGTTTTAAGCATAATTGAGTTTGAGAAGGAACTAAAAAAGAAATTAATTGAAGAATCCCAAGAAATAGTTGAGGCTAGTCCGGAAAGAATGCTCAACGAGCTGGCAGATGTATTGGAACTAATTAAATCAATAGGAGTTCATTATGGCATAAAGTTCAGAGATATCGAAAAGTATCAGCTGAAAAAGAATAAGGAGAGAGGGGGATTTTTGAAGAGATTATTTCTCATCTGGTCTACTGGAAAATCCGGCCAGTAAATTGCCATTAAAATGTTCTCTAAAATGTTTTATAATAGAAATAATATTTTTTATCTGCAAACCTATGTTTAGAGATAAGTTTAATCCCAAGTTTTTCAAAGCTTTAGCAGGATTCGGCTGTATTGTGCTATTCCTGATATTTTTTATCCCATCGTTTTTTGTTGTGGTTGATGCCGGTGAAGTCGGGGTTTATTCTCTGTTTGGAAAGGTAAGCGATGATCCTTTATACCCGGGATTCAACTTTAAGATTCCTTTTGCAAAGGTGATAAGGATGACTACTCGCACTCAGGATTATACTATGACGAGTGTAGACGAAGATAGTGAATATCTCACATCAACTTCAGGTTCCAATGATGCCATTGAGTCGCGTGCTTCTGATGGTGCACTCATATGGCTTGATATTACTGTACTTTATCATCTTGATGCTACAAAAGCTCCAGAGATATACAAGAACTTAGGCATTGATTATACAGAAAAATTAGTAAGACCTACGATTAGAAGTTCTATTCGGGGGGTAGTTGCGAACTACACTGTAACTGAGATTTATTCAACCAAACGTGATGAAATTCAATCAAAACTTCTTGAGGGAATGAAAGAGGATCTGGAAACAAGAGGTATACAGGTGGAAGAAGTATTACTGCGGAAAGTGAACTTATCTCAAACACTTTCAGCCAGTATCGAGCAAAAGCTTGCAGCACAGCAGGAAGCAGAGAAGTATGACTTTGTGCTTGAAAAAGAGGAGAAGGAAGCAGAGAGAAAAAGGATTGAAGCTGAGGGGCAAAGAGATGCTCAGCAAATCATTACGCAAAGTCTATCAAATAGTTACCTATACTATCTATATATTCAGAACTTAAAAGAGAATCAATCAACTATTTATGTGCCGATAAATCCAGATAATGGTATGCCGCTGTTTAAGGAGTTACAGTAGCAACAAGTTTGATTTACTTTTATAGAATGTAACATATTAGCATTTGACTTATGGCAGAGGAAAAGAAAGTAAAGCCAGAGCAAAGGGTTAAGGCAGAGATTCGTCGAGCAGTAAGGGAAGTAAAGGATACTTTTGCTTCAACAGCCTCGCTTATCATTTCTGCTTTAACTTTGGTTGCCGGTCTTGCCTGGAATGATGTTGCAAAAGCTTATTTTTCAAAGCTAAAGGAGCACTTGAGTGGATGGGGTGAGACAGTAGGTCTTTTTTTGTACGCACTGGTTGTAACAATTATTGCGGTTGTGATTATTCATAGACTCAGGCAGATACAAAAGGTGGTCGGCGGTAAATCTATAAAAAAAACTCCGGGTAAGATTAAATAAGTCATTCGTTTAACAATTACAATATTTTTAATATCCAGTAAATGAAGAAGATAAGTCTAAAGATTAATTCTTTAGGAAAAACAAGTAGACTAGCTTCCCAAATAGCTGCTAATCTTAAAGGTGGTGAAGTTATCTGTCTGGTTGGTGAGCTTGGAGTGGGAAAAACTCATTTTGTAAAGTTTTTTGCCGAGGCTTTAGGAGTTGGAATCGAGGAAGTAATTAGTCCTACTTTTGTCTATTGGAAAAAGCATGTAGGCAACAAATTTAAACTGAATCATTTCGATTTTTACAGGATAACCGATGAAAACGAGGTGGAAAGCACAGGTCTTACAGATGCATTTGGTGAAAAGGATGCTGTTACAATCATTGAGTGGGCCGATAGAGTAACGCCGCATCTTCCCCATGATAGACTTGAGATACGCATGATGTATCTTGGGCGTATCGAGAGACAAATTGATATCGAGGTAATTGGCGACAAGTATGACTATCTCCTTGACAACATTAATGTATAGTTATTTTCCATTTATTTAAAATCCGATTTAGAAACGCAGGTAGAGTTTAATTGTGGAACTAGTATATTTATTGAAAATATCTTTTTTGATATGGATATTCCGGTAAAAATCAAAAGTATTCTAAATGATACACAAGAAATTCTGATAATAGTGTCAAGGCCAATTGATAATGATTGTATAGCAAGCGGGATAGGTCTAAAAAAACATTTTGAGAGAAAGGGGAAAAATGTTACGCTCATCTCACCAACTGTGTTACCCTCTTTTGTTGAGTCTTTTCCGCTTCATGAATTAGTTGAAGTACTAGATACAAGGGTTATGAGCTTCGAGAATTTTGATCTCATAATAGCTGTTGATGGGGGGAACACAAAGCAATTTGCCGAGGTTCAGCAAGATTCAGATTTCAATTTTGGTGGTAACAAAAATGTTCTAAATATTGACCATCATCTTGGAAATACTCATTTTGCAAAATACGAAATCTGGGATCCTTCTGTTTCTTCTACAACGGAACTTGTACTTTCAAAGATAATTGATATTAGAGAAATATCTAAGGACGAAGCAACCTTACTGTATGCAGGAATAGTTGGCGATACCGGAAACTTTAACTATGGATTTAGCAAACAAACTCTCGAGTTTGCTGCACAGCTTTTTGCTAAGGGTGCAGATTTCAATCTGATTCTGAATGAGTATTTTTATAAGAATAAAGAAGAGCATTTTGATATACTTGCCTGGATGATTCAAAACACGAGATACAACTTTGAGCTCGGATATTCTTATGTAATTCTGGAGTACGAAAGACTTGAAAAGAAATTCGATTGGGATTATGAGGAGATAAAAGGCGGTATTCGGCTGTATGAGAATTACTTTTCCAGGGCTATAGAGGGCATGAATATCGGAATGGTAATCAAGGTAAAGAGGAATAAGATAGATATTTCCATGAGAGGGAAGCAGAAGGTGAATAGAATTCCACTGCCTGAAATTGGAAAGGCTATGAACTGTGAAGTTGGGGGACACTTTAACTCTTCAGGTTTTAGTATCCAAGCAGACACTTCTGATTTTATAAATAGGATTGAACAAGTTATAAAAGATCTAAATGAAAAATATAAGAAGTCATGAAATATATCCTTGGAATACAAACTGCTGAGCTGCCTAACGAAGTTGCGCTACTTGAGTTTTCTAAGTCAAAAGTAGAAATCCCCAGAAAGTTTACTAAAAAAATAAGTACAGGGGGACAGACAATTGAAGAGTTAGGTGATTCAGTGAAAAAAATATTGGCTGAAGCTGGTATTGAACCAGAAGAAGTTGATCTAGTTTGTGTTTGTCTTGGTCCCGGTTCTTATACCGGTACAAGAGGAGGAGTAGCTTTTGCTAAAGGATACTGTCAATTTAGGGGAATTCCTCTTATTGGTGTATCTGCTTTTGAAGTTCTTGAGGAAAGTATAAAAACTATAAAAGGCATCGGAAATGTAGTTTTCATGTTGGATGCGAAAAATGAAAGAGTATTTGCTTTAAAATCAGACAGAAAATCTTTTGGGAAGATTCGGATGGACCAAGTTCGCGTGGATTCAATTGAGAATATATTGACCCCAACTAAGGAAAGAACACTTTTCCTAGGATCGGGAGCGGCTGCATATCGAGGTATTATTAATGAAGAAATTAAAAATAGAGCTGCTTTTGTTCCTGCAAAGTCGAATATCCTGAGAGCTGTAAACGTGGCAGCCAGAGGCTTAAAAAGCTATCAAAAGAATTCTTCTATATATTCAAAGGATTACTTGTTAAATATCAAACCTCTTTATATACTACCTCCCAACATTACAAAAGCGAAGAGTAAGTAGGAACTAAATATGAGTAAAAATTGGAAAATTCTTCCCAAAATCACAAAAAAGGCCTCAAAACAACTAGATAGCTATCCTACTATTATTCAGCAACTCTTATACAATAGGGGCATCCTGAGTAAAGATGAGGCGCAAGAGTTCCTTGATCCGGATTTTGTTCAGTTTCATGATTTTTCTAAAATTTATAACATTAAAAGCGCGGCAAAGATCATATTAGGTCTTATAGAACAAAAAAAGAAGATCTTTATCCATGGGGACTTTGATGTTGACGGTATTTGTTCAACGTCAATACTTTGGGATTTCTTGTATCGCGGACTTGAGGCGGATGTTCTTCCATATGTGCCAAGTAGATTTGATGAGGGATATGGCATGAGTGAGGAATCATTAACAAATATTGCAAAGCAGGGGGGAGAAGTAGTCATTACTGTTGATTGCGGCATAAAGGATGACGAGCTTATAGCTAGATGGAAGAAGAAAGGCCTTGAGTTTATAGTTACTGATCATCACGAACTGAAAAAAAAGAGCACGAGTAGAAAGGGTGGAAAAACTTTTGAAAAAGTAGTTCTTCCTGATATGGCTTTAACCATTGTACATCCGGAGCATCCGAAGAGCAGTTATCCATTTACAAAAATCTCTGGCGCTGCAGTTGTATGGAAGTTGGTTTGCACTATTACAAAGAAGGCGGCTATTGATTTTGAGCCCGATAATTATCTGGACCTTGTGGCGCTTTCCACAGTATGCGATGTCATGCCTTTAACTGACGAGAATAGATCAATTCTTAAAGTCGGCCTTCGACAGATACAGGGGCTTCAGAAAGGTCAGGCTCAAGTGGATAGAGTTGGGCTTAAACGATTGATTTATGATGCTGGTTTAGATCCTTCAGGTATTGATGCATATCACTTAGGATTTATCATAGGACCCCGTCTCAATGCGGCGGGCAGGCTGGATCACGCCATTGATGCTATTCGTTTACTTACAACAAAGAAATTTGATCAAGCTAGGGAAATTTCAGAAAAGCTAAACTCACTAAATCAGAAAAGGCAAAGAATTCAGGAAGATATATACAAGAATGCTTTGAAGCAAATTGAGGAGTATGGTTTTGAGAGTAAGTTGTATTTTGTATGGGGTGAAGATTGGGCAGAGGGAGTCATAGGTATCGTTGCAGGTAAAATTTGCGAAACCTATCATCGGCCAGTACTTGTGGCGACAAGGAAAGGAAAAATTTTTACCGGTTCAGCAAGAAGTATTGATCAGTTTAATATTGTTGATGCGATTAATTCTCAATCTGATCTTTTAGACAGGTTTGGTGGGCATCCTTTGGCTGCAGGATTTACAGTAAAAGCCGAGAATATTGAGCAATTTAGAGATAATCTTCTTGAGATTGCTGATAGAGAACTGTCGGATGGGGATACAGAAAAAGAAGACATAGCTGACTATGAAATTGAACTTAATGATATAAACCTTGAGCTATTGGGTTGGCTAGGAAAGTTCTCGCCATTTGGTTTTGGTAATCCTAAACCTCGCTTTATCTTGAGGAAAGCTAAGGTTACTGAGGCCAGATTAGTTGGTGCAGCAAAGAATCACCTATTACTCGCATTTCTTAATGAAGATACGGGCGAATATTTGAAAGGTATAGGCTTCGGGTTAGGAGAAGACTTTAAGGAAATAAAACCTGGTGATAGAATAGACCTATTGTTTACGCTGGAAATAGATGATTGGAATGGTGGCGAGAAGATACAATTGAATGTCAAGGATATTGAAAAGATATAAGGTGTAAGGTAAAAGGGGAAAGGGGGAAAGATCTATATGACATGGAAATTTTTAATTACCGAATTATATAAATTATGAAAGAGTTATCAAAAATTGCAAACTGGATTTTTAAGAATATCACCCTTATCTTTGGTGTGGTTATTATTGGCATGGATTTAATTGCACTTGGTGCTCCAATTCTTGCACATTTGGGTTTCACAACTATTGCACACTGGATTTATGTGATATATGGATATTTGTGCCATCAGCGTCCGTGGCGTTCTATTCATTTTTTTGACTATCAGGTAGCTTGGTGTACACGCGATACGTTTATCTATATTTCAATGGCGCTCTCCGCTTTTTTTATTGTAATGTTCAAGATCAGGAAAGTTAAGTGGTATATACCGCTTCTGGCGCTTATCCCGTTTGCTCTTGACGGAACGATTCAACTAATTGCAGAGCTGGATGGTGTTCTGAATGACAAGGAAGCATTTTTCTATGCAAGTACAAACTTTATGAGGATGCTGACAGGCAGTGTATTTGGAGCTGGTGCCGGACTTTGGCTATTTAGTATGCTTGACGGGACGATAGAGGAGGAGCTGAGCGAACAGCCAATAGCGAAGAGCCAACAGCCGATAGCTGATAGAAGATATAAAGCAATTAAAGATAGATCGGGAAAGAATATTCTGTATTATCTGGTAATTTTGTTGATTTGCCTTATTACTTATCTTGGGTTTGTTCAAATTTGGAATATTACCTCGGATAAATACAAACCCTCGGGGCTGCTTGATCACAAAAGATATTTCCCCGGATACAATTATGAAGACGTTGGCAGAGCGGGACACGGGGGGTGAAATTTCCAATCTGCAATAAGCAATCTACAGTTTTCAATTAATAATTCGGGTTAGAGGCAGAAAGTAGGAGAGATAAGACAGCAATCAAATCATTCAACTATCTGGCCATCCAACTATCTAGCTATGTAGTTTTTTATAATAACTTTTCCTGTCTTGCTGGCAGCTTAAGTGGCTTATCGCTATCTACTGCAAGAAGCTTATTCTTGTCTTTATATCCCCTCATTATTCTAATATTGCTTTTATGAATATCGAGTTCCTTAGAAAGGAAATTTATGAGCTCTTTATTGGCCTTCCCCTTTTGGGCTGGAGCTCTAATCTTGATCTTCAAAGTATTTTCTTGCCAGCCTACTATTTTGTTACATGAGGAACTTGGAGTTACTTTAATCTTTATAATCATATGAAAAATAGGCAATTATTTCGGCAATGGGAACTTTGAACAAAGATATTTCACTTCCTTCTTCACTTTTGGTATTTCTGGAATTGAAGCTAACTGATCCTCGAAATCTTCAAAGCTAAGATCTGAGTAAGGAATAGCGGCCTCGATAACCTCGTTTATCCACTTTGCAATTTGAACCATTTCCTTTTCCTTCATTCCTCTTGTTGTAACCGTCGGAGTACCAAGTCTTATTCCTGAAGGTTTAAAAGGGGAAGAAGTTTCACCAGGCACAGTATTCTTGTTTAGTGTTATTCCGGCAAATTTTAGTGCTCTTGCCGCATACATCCCATTGATTTCCTTACTGCGAAGATCAACAAGAATTAAATGTTTTTCAGTGCCCTTTGAAACGACATCAAATCCGTACTTTACTAGTTCCTGGGCAAGTTTTTTTGCATTTCTGACTATCTGCTCTACATATTGCTTAAATTTTTTACTTTTTGCTTCTTTTAAACAAACAGCAATTGCAGCAATATTATTATTAAAGGGCCCCCCCTGCATTCCGGGAAAGACCGATCTGTCGATTTGTTCTGATGATTCTTCCTTTGAGAATATAAGCGCGCCTCTTGGACCTCTAAGTGTCTTATGAGTTGTCATGGTTACAATATCGGCATAAGGAAAAGGCGACTTGTTCACTCCTCCAGCAACAAGTCCTGCTTCGTGTGCTATATCAGCAAGATAAAATGCTTTAACTTTTCTAGCAATTTTGGAGAGTCGAGAGTGATTTATTTCAGCCGGATAAGCAGTACCCCCCGAAATCAGTATCTTTGGTTTTTCTTTAAGAACCTTTTTCTCAACCTCGTCGTAGTCAAATTTTCCTGTCTTAGGATCAACAAAATAGTAGGCGACATTATAAATCTTTGAACTCAAGGTAATCTTTTTGTTCTTGTATTTCCATCCATGAGACAGGTGTCCACCGTCAAAAAGATACATTCCCATTATTTTATCGCCGGGTTTTAGAAGTGCATTGTACACAGCTAGATTTGCTATTGAGCCTGCATATGCCTGAACATTCACATGCCACTTTTTGCTTAGACCAAAAGCCTCCAGAGCTCTTTTTTTACAAAGTGCTTCGATTTCATCGACGATCTCATTCCCTTCATAATATCTTTTTGAAATCTGACCTTCGCTATATTTGTGTGTAAAGACCGAGCCCAAAGCCTCACGAACAGCTTCTGAAGAAAAATTCTCAGATGGAATGAGTTGTAATTCTCCATTTTGACGTTTAAATTCTTTACGAATTAAGTTTGATATTTTGGGGTCACTCTTTGTTAGTTTCATATATTTTTACAAGATTCTCAAGTAAACAAACTACTGTTAATGGTCCAACTCCCCCTGGAACAGGACTTATTGCTCCGGCTTTTTTAGAGACATTTTCAAAATCAACATCACCAACTGTTTTGCCCTTGACTTTTGTTATTCCTGCATCAATCACGATTGCTTTGTCTTTTACCATCTCTTCTACTACAAGGTTAGCTTTTCCGACTGCACTTACAATTATATCTGCTTCTTTTGTAAAAGAGGAGAGGTCTTTTGTAAATTCGTTGCACACATTAACAGTTGCTCCTTTTCCTAAAAGATAAGTTGAGAGAGGTTTCCCAATAAGGTTTGAGTCATTAATTATGGTTACAACTTTAGACTTAAGCCTTACCTTGAGTTCATTCAGAATTGAGATGATAGCCTCAACAGTTGCTGGGCGGAGAGCTCCTTTTACATTCTTTATTGATCGGCCTAAGTTTGTTGATGTCAATCCATCAACGTCTTTTGCAGGATCTATAAAGTCAAGTACGTTTTCTTCAACAAGGTCTTTTCTGATGGGTAGCTGGAAAAAATAACCAGTGCAATTTGGATTAAAGTTTAAGTTGTTGCATGTTGCTCTTATGATTTCATGAAAGATATCTTTTTTAAATTCGTGTATATTAACTTTTATTCCTAGACTTTCGGCAGCTACTCTTTTGTTCCGGATAAAAATATCTGAAGCGGTGCTTTTTCCTATATATAGTATATCTAGCTGTATTTTAGAGCCGTTTTTTTTGACCTTTTGTTTTAACTGACTAAGTTTTTTCTTTGCTAGTTTGTCACCTTTAATTACCATTATAGGCTTGAATAAAATTTTAGAATGTTGTAGTATCTCTTAAATAAGATCCGATCTTTAAGACCGAATAAAGAAAATAGATTGATTATATTGAATTTTAACTCATATTTTGTCCTTTTTCAAAAATAAATTATTAACTTCGCCTTATGCAGAAGCTCAGTCTAACGTTTAGAGGGAAAACTTTCAGAGAGTTTACGTCAACTAGGCAGATGATTGTATATTTCTTGGATCTTTTAATAAAACTTACCATCATAACATTCTTTTGTGTTATGGGGATTGAGTATACCTTGATTGATGCAGAAAGCCCGGAACTTGTGAGATTTGTTTTTATTTATCTAGTTGCCATTTTGGTTTGGGGTTTGATCTTGATCAAGTCATTGGTGCAGGGCAGAAAAGTTTTTGGGAAAACACAGTTAGATATATATTTTATGGGGATTTTGACATTCTCACTTATTTCAGTATTATTATCAGAATATAGAACAGAAGGAGTTTTCGGATCTTTTGGAACTTGGTCTTACAGTATCATCACACTGCTTAGTATTTCAATTATCTACTATGTTACTGTTCTTCTTTTTAAGTATCTCCGCGGTCTCAAGTGGTTGAGTGTAACATTTTTACTCTCAATTTTGTTGCCGGCTGTTTATTATGTTGTTTCAATTATAAGAGATGAGGAAACCAGCAACCTAGATTTTTTGAGGTATGCGGTTTTAGGTATTCCAATGACAATAGGTGTTCTATTTGTCTTCCGAAAAATTTGGCTAAAGATCATCACATTTATAGCTTTACTTCTAAATCTATTCCTTATTGCTTATTATTCGAATTTTCTTACAGGAGCGATGTTTGTTTTAAGTATTGGAGTCTTGACATTATTTGTGCTTTTTTACTTCTCCTTTTGGATCAAGAACGGAAATACAATAATTTCTTTTGCTCGTGCTCTTTTGGGCAAACTATTTAATTTTTCAAATTTAAAGAACCTTGTAAAAGAGAGAAAAAGAGAATCCCTGATTTTCCTGATGGTTATACTCATGGCGCTGTGGATTTTAGGATTTACGTCATTCAGCTTAAGGTATTTTAATCAGGATATTGGGCCTTATATCGCTGATTGGTTTAGAGAGGATTTCGAAAAATTTGAGGGAGTCAGAATGTGGATTATTGGAAAAAACGATCTTTCAACAGAATTCTCATCTTTTGAATCGATGAACATCCTGGCTAATTATGGCTTGGTTACTTTTTTGATATTTCTTTCATTTATGATCTATGGAATATATCTATCAGGTAAGATGACTTTAAAGCTTCTATATAAGGGAAGTTTCAGGAACATTGTTTTGCTCTCAAGTATTTTTGTGACCATTGTGACAATTCTTACTAGTTTTCTTGTCGCGAGAATGACGCCAATGGTCTATATGTTGCTTCTATTTGTATCAAGTATGGTGGCAGTGATCTATGATCTTTTAAACGGCGGAGAAACCTACTCTTTGGAAGTTTTCGAGGACAAGCTTAGCGGTAAGGAGAAGATTATAAAAATAGTGCTATCAATTGTCATTTTTGGTACTGTTATTTTGGGCTTTGTCGGTATACTAACAGGGCTGGATAAAGGGATATTTTAGAAGCTCACTGCTCAAGTTGTTTATGTAGAATCCTCATGTACTTCTATATACATTTCCATTTGTCTGTTGGAACTTGTTTCAAGGTTCCCTTTTTTATTTCCCGATAGATAATATAAAGATTTTTTGTTAAGAAATAATTTTTATGTTATATTTTTATAACGTTAATATATTCTTCAAATGAAAAAATCAAGAGTTTGGATTCTGTTGCTTTTTATTTTCCTAGTAGGTCTCGGCGGAGCCGCTGTATGGATCGGCTGGCGTCTTCAACAGGAAGAAGAAGTTATTCCACAGGAAAGCGAAGCTGCAGCAGGTGACCATCAATGTATAGGTTACAATAACAATCCAGATGATTGGGGGCATGTTGATTTTTGTTTATCTGGTACGAGTACTGCTTGTAATGAAGCACAGGCAGAATACTATGCAGGGAAAGGTTGCAGAGGATGTTGTTCAAAGATGATCCCTTGTACTAAACAACAAGTTGATTATGACAATGATTACAAAGTAGTCGTATACGGTCCTAATCCTGGTGGAGGAGAGTGGTGTAGGGAGTATCTACCGGGAGATGATGGGAGTCGGAAGTGTGGACGAGACACGCCTGATCCTGATACTTGGGACTGGACAAATTGTACTGTGTGCGATGATGTCCAAGCGGAATGGGATTTTGATTCGCAGCCCGGGAAAGTTGTTTTAAGAATTACAAGTGCAGCTATGCACGATATGGACAATATAAATAGCTCACATAATCAAGATGATGTGCCAGCGATAATGTCAAAGCAAAGAATGAGAGTCGAAATAAATAGATATGACGCAGGGGGCAATGTCATAGGTTCAGCACAGAATATCTCAGGACAATTAGAGTTCTTACCAGATAATTGTTCTTTAACCTATAAACTTGGGAAAAGTAACGCTGGTTGCAACTATGGGAGAGACTGTGCTATTGATCCGAACGATCTTTGTTGTGATGGAAATGGCCCGCGATGGGGAACGTGGAATGGGGGCTATAGGTGTAATTTATCAAATACTAGAGAATACACCTTCGATGTTGATCGCAACGCAGATAGTTATGGATATACTTTCTATGTAGAGGGTTTTAGTCCATTTACCAACTCACAGTGGAAGACGGCTGATACTTGCAAGGGGTTTGTGGATGCACCTGAGCAGTTTAATTGCGGAGATCCCTGTACAAATCCTCAGGGATCTTGTGATGACGGGAGTAATTGTATTGATCTTAGAGATATTATTCCAGCAGGAGAAGAAGCTTGTGATGGATATGTGTGTTGTGTAGGAGATGATTTCATTGATGAATTTGGTAATGTGAATTGTCCTTTCAGCGAACATGTAGCTAGTGGATGTAGATGTCTTGAAACTATTCAGTGTGACAGTATGTCCTCACCTCAGGCAGTTGGAGATACTATCACGGTGCAGCAGGAGGGTGATACATTCGTGATTACAGTACAGGGAACAGATGGTGATGGAACGATCAGACAGATCTCCATATGTTCAGCTGTTGCAAATCAGCCAGATGAGTATTATCGGAGGGGACTAGAGGTATGGAATTGTGAGGAAACTCAATCTGCTGATAATACTTTTACAATTACTCGAACTTATGCATCATTAGTCGACGGTCAGGGTGATGATGATGTTTTAAATCCTGATGGACTGGATATTAGTGCAAACAGCATAGTGTTCGCAGCTAATTTATGGGATGAGCCGGATAGAAGTATATTTTGCTCATCAAATCCAGGCTATGGCGATACATCTCATGGTATTTTATATGGGAATTATTGTTCTCAGGATCCTGCCGCTTGTGACCTGTGTAACTTAGGAACAAATAGCTGTAGGATGATTTTACAACTGGCAGAAGAAGAGTGCGATTGTACTTCGATCCAGAGAAGTCCTAGTGGTGATACGATTGCCCCAGGAAGTAATGTATGGGTTCAAGTTACTGATTCTTGTGAGATAGGCTATAGTGAAGTCGAATGGTTTTGGAGCGAAGGAGAAACTGGTACGCCTCAGCAGACGAACTTCAGTGATAGGATACCTGGGCCAAGTGATGATCCTGAGCTGAACCATAGCGTGATTTTTTCCGTTCCCGTAACAGCAAGCGGGACAATATGCATTTGGGCACGAACTCAAGGTGAGGATGATCCTGATTGCCGGGATTGTTTTAATATTGGAGGCGAAGAGGAACCAGCTTACGCAGCAGTAAAGACGAGCGAGATGGTATGTATAAATAATAATAGTGCAGCAAGGATAACATATAGAATTCATGTAAGGAATATATCAGGAGTAGTAGGTACAATTGATTATGTAGAAGACACATATGATTCAAGGATACAAACAAGCTGGGTAAGCGGTATAAGCCCGCTTCCATATGAGCACACAGGAAACGTGATAAGGTGGGATAATAATGATACTGGATATGTCCTGCAGCCAAATGATGGTGCAGCTGGTGGAGCAGATGAGATAGAGTTCAGCTATATAGTGACAGTACCATCAGAATATTTTGGCACGTGGGAGGGAGGAGTATTTGTACCGTATCAGTATAGGAATCATGCTGTCGTCAAGCCGAGAGACGAGGAACCCATAGAACTGGCAACAGTAGTAAGTATTCAATGTGCCGTCGGTACAGGTATTTTTAGCAGTGCAGTGAAGGATATGTTAATTGGTCTAATACTTATTCTGCTTGGATTGACTATGATAAGGATACATGAAAGTACCTATAAATACCTTATACCAATAGAATATGCATATAAAGAGAGTGTTATAGGTCTGAAAAATGGTGTAAATATGGTTAGAACTGAATGCAAAGCTGTACTAGATAAGTGTAAAACGTTTGTGTTTGAGAGGTTTAAGCTTACAAGCAAAGAAAGATTTGAACGTAAAATTGTAAGAAGAGCAGAAAAGAAAAAAGGGACCTAGTTGTTATTTCCTCACAAGGCAAATTGATCATCTATGCACTTTTTTTCTGACGCATCTTATGTTATATTATCGGCATAGTAAATATTCGTATATTTTCTACGATGAAGAGATCTAGAATTATCATGCTGGTTATCCTTTTTATAACCCTTATACTTGGTGGAGTAGCGATATGGCTGGGCTTGAGACTCGGGAAAGAAGAGGAAGTAACTCCAGAGGAAAGTGAGGCTGCATCAGAAGAGGTAACTAATGCTGATACGCTTAAAACTCAGGCGCAAAGAGAAGAATTTAACAGAAAATGGCAGACGTTTATTGCAGATGAAACTAAAACTTGGAGGGACTATGTTGAATATGCAATGGGGGAAGGAGCTAGATACGAATGCACAAGAGTTATAATGAGTAATGTGGGAGCTGAAAGCCTCTATGGCTGTGATTTAAATGCGCTATTTGTTATTTATGATTTGCCAACCTATATTTCTACTCAGCCGATTGGTCCTCAGGATCCGAATTTAAATGCAGTACTTAATGAACTGATAACTGACTCGGGTCTTCTGCAGAAAGCTGCTGAGATGGATATAATTACATTAGATGAGACATTTTTCAATTCCCCATCAAAAGATATGTTTGAAAGGTTTAGTAAGGTAGAAACTGCAAGGGTAGCCATAGGTGATCAGTTTGTGAAGCGTGTTGATTTTGAGGCGGTTGTAATTTACTTTCACAATGAATATGATCCACAAATTCCTCTTGAGCAGGCGAAAGAAGCGGCAAAGACAAAGATGGATATTCTCTACGGGCGACTGGAGACAGGTGAAATCACGATGAGACAGGCAGGAGAAGAAATCATAAATGATAATATTCAAGGTGATACTACTGGAGTATCTCTGACTCAACTTGATCGATTGTACAAAGAGAATGCTTATATAGAAGTTATAGGTCATGAGTTTGGGGAGAGAATTTTTAAAGATGAGGTTTATGATGAGGAGCTGCGAAGTCTTGGCGAAGGTCAGATGAGTACAGTAAGACTCTGCAAGGATTATAAATTTACCCCGGAGGAGTTATTTGAGGCAAATGGTGAGACTACTGAATTTCCACTAGTTGATAGCTGCTATATAATTTTTAAAGTAAATAAAATAACTTTTGGGCTGGGAAGAGAGTTTTCAGGAGATACATTGGAGGAGGTAGAAGATAGTATACAAGATAATTACGACCAAGCAGTGGACTATAATCTATGAATCATTTAAAAAATAAAACAATTTGTTTCATCTTTTTGTGTTTAGGAATTCTTGTATTCTCGTTTTTTCTTGTTATAAAGCCGAGTCCTGTATCTGCCGGTTCTGTACTTGATCATGAGTTTTATATAGAGATACCTACAGGTCGAAGAGTACCATTACAAGGAGCTTCGGTACATTCTGTAGGAGTTGATAATTATGGTCAATGGGGGAATAAAGACTACATTACACGTTCAAATTATTGCGGTTATGGTAGTGCTGCAGGAGGAGCCCACTGCAGGACAAAAGCATCTTGCGATCATTGGGGATATCATGCTCCATTTCTTCCAAAAAGTTACAATAGTGCATCAGACGTCTATACGCCAAGAGCGGATGTATATGGGTGGTGCGGGAATTTAGATGCATCACATGCGCATTTCTATAATGGTCAAACGATGACACAGCGATTCCCTTGGTTTCCCTTTGAAAATGGGAATCCAAGAGGTTCGAGTACTTCATATTGGACTGCTGAGATAGTTTCGCAGCAGAATAATAAGCTTCAATTATGGGGTAAAGCTCAGCCGGATGACCATGAAGCACGTAAAGCGACTGATGATTGCAGAAGAACGGACGAACGGGAAACTATATTGCAGGAATGGGGTAGATTAGACGATTTCCCGAACAAAGCTTCTTGGAAGCAGGGAGAGATTGTTTACGATGGAGTCGGAGGGAATGCTCTTCATGGAACCGTAAGATGGATTCTTCATGAAACACAGACTGTGTCAGACCTCAAGATAAGTGGCAAGGTTTATTGCCAAGATGATGGAGATCCTACTCCTTATCCTGTTAATGGTGCAACTGTTTCTATATATAAAGATGGTGTGAAAGAAACTGTAGATGTTGCAACGAATGAAAGTGGAAACTTTTCATATGATGCAAGATCATATGAGGGAGGTTTTGCTGTCAGATTTAAGAATTTACCAAGTGGGACTTTAAGAACCGGACTACCATATGATCAGATGGTTGGTCCAACAGCTGTAAATTGTGCTAGTGGCGTTGTAACGGGTTGTCAAGAAGGTTCTCCTCCGGGAAGTTTCTGTGGGACGAACAATTTATCTTATGAGTATTGCGGTCTTGGTAGTGGCAATCATTCAGGATTTGATTTCAGATATACTAATTGTTCAGCAGGATTGGTTTGTGAAAATTTGGCTTCAGATATTGATCTTACCTCTATTAGCGAAGATGACTTAAGGGCGGAAGATATGGAAATTGCTATATCTGCAGAGATGAATGCAAATAATGTATCTGTAAGTTCAACTGGTGCCTATACTTATTACACAAACATCCCGGGTGCCTATTTCGCTGGTGATCCTGCTAATACTGGAAGCTATACAGATGGTCCAAATACGACAATTACAATTCCGGCAGGTACAAGTATTAGCGATGAAGACTACTTTGTCAGTGTAGTTATCCAGGGTAGCATAGGTTCAACTAATTATGCTTCTGGCTGCTATTCGACTGGAAATTGTGTACAAGGAGGTGAGAATTGTATTTTAGCATTTCAGCCTACAGCAGGAACGTGTGATTGCAGGAGTATGTCAGTTAGTCCTGATCCAACTACAGTAAATCCTGTTGCTGGTTCAAATATTGTCTACCAGATAAATATTGCCGATACGAATGGAGTCCCGTGTAATGTAGAGGACAGTGAAATAAATTGGGAAGTATATGAGGGTAGTCCGACACTTGAAGTTATCGAGAGAGGTCCAACAACTGTTCCCGGGAATCCCGGACCGACTCACTATATTATATACAGAATTCCCGATGGAGTTCCCGAAGGAACCCAGTATTGTGTCCGTGCCGAAGTGGATAATTTTGGAGTAAGAGAAGCGTGTAATGCTTGTTTTACGACAGGTACTGACGAGGTGCCTCTATTTGTTGCAGTAAAGACAAGTGAAGTTGTTTGTATTAATAACAATACAGCAGCACGAATTACTTATCGTATAAGAGTAAGAAATATATCGGGAATGGAGGGGATAATTGATTATGTTGAGGACACCTATGATTCAAGGATACAAACTAGTTGGGTGAGCAGTATTAGTCCGACTCCCTATGATCATACGGGGAATGTAATTAGGTGGGATAATAATGATACCGGATACACATTACAACCAAATGACGGAACTACGGGTGGAGCGGATGAGATGGAGTTCAGTTATATTGTGACAGTACCATCAGAATATTTTGGTACGTGGGAAGGTGGGGTATTTGTACCGTATCAATATAGGAATCATGCTATCGTCAAGCCAAGAGACCAAGGTCAGATTGAACTCAGTACTGTTGTACAAATTCAATGTGCGGGTGTTACTACCGGTATTTTTGACAAAGCATTGACAAGTGTTTTGATAGGACTATTACTAGTTATGTTTGGAGGAGTATTGCTAAAAGCTGATAGTTATGTTTATAGGTTCGTGCCTCAATTCAATTCTTATATTAAAAAAGTTATTCCTAGCAGGAAAGAAAGATTTGAGAAAAAAGCGATAAAGAGAGTAGATGAGGGGGAGAAGTAGATACTGTCTGTATTCTTTATAGAATAGTTCTCCTTGAATTCCTAAAATAATAGAGTGTCTTTTCCAATTGCAACATATTGTTGATTGAATTCTATGGTTATCATGGAGGATAGAAGGTAAGTGACACTTCGGCAAGCTCAGTGTCATCCTTCTTCAAGATAGAGTGTTTTAGGCAAGCTTGTCCTGAGCTTGTCGAAGGATGAGGGCGAGAGGACTCGAACCTCCAACCTAACGGTTAAGAGCCGTTTGCTCTACCATTGAGCTACGCCCCCGATTTAAATGTACTTTTAATTATATAGTAACTTCCCTTTTTGCTCTACTCCCGCTTCTCCCGCATAGCAAGATAAGAGCCGTTTGCTCTACAATTGTCCGCCCTAGGCGCCTGCCTGTCGGCAGACAGGGATCAGCCTTGGGCAGAAGCTACGCCCCCATACTATGCTAAAGCTTCATATGGTAAACCTAAGCCTCTACTTTCATGATCAATAATCAATTTTCAATTAGAAATGAATAATTTTAGATTAGTAATTATTCACTCAGTAACGTAATAAGAGAGCAAGTATATCACAACTCCTTTAATTTCTGCACCTGAGAGGATTCGAACCCCTAACCCCTCGTTCCGAAGACGAGTGCTCTATCCAGTTGAGCTACAGGTGCAATACAACACCACTATCCATAGATTATATTTAAATGTGACCTCAAACTCAAGAAAAGGAGCTTTAAAAAAGAGGTCTCATAGGATATGGTGGTGTAAAATTAAGTTGTATTTTCGACAAAAAATTCTGAGCAAAGTTGACATCATCCATATAAACTGCGATATTATATAGATACACAAATAATTCTTATTTTTTTAAAATTTAAGTTTTGAATTTTGCTTTATGAAGAATTATTTTAGAGAAATATGGGGAGTTCTTACGAAAGCCTCGTATGCGGAAAATGTAAGCAATCAGAGACATTCGCGTTTGCTGGCAACTTTGTTAACACTTGTCATTCCTGTAGGACTCGTTCTAACAGTATTTCCTGGATTGACGCTTTATGGTAGTACAATGGAGATTATTGTATCTCTAATTGTACTTGTGTCGTCATTTTTGTTGGTTTTAGGATACATTCTTAGTACCTCAGTTAGGCATTCTCAGATTACTATCGCAGTAATAGGGCTGTGTTCCTTTGTCATCATAAGTGCAGCTTTGGTTGATATAAATCTTCTTCCTTTTCTTGTCGTACCGTTACTTCTTAGTGCTATATTCCTTTCGGCTAAGGTGACTATCATACTGATGTTTCTAAATCTTGTCGGAGTCCTTCTAGTGCCAACATATATCTTAGGAGGAACTATAAGTACAAAGATATTCTGGGTTTTTAGCTTCTTATTGGTAGCATCTTTCTTATTACTCAATATTATCCGTTATAGAACACGTCTCGAACAAAGCCATAGACAGCTCATGACTGAGGGGAAAAGACAGTTTACATCAGTTGCTCAGAAGACAAAGGATGCAATTATTACTATTGATGCAATTGGTAAGGTTATCTCATTTAATAAAGCTGCAGAGGATATATTTAAGTACTTGAGCGAAGATATTCAGGGTTCACATATTTCAGAACTATGCCCCCAGATTCCTGAAAAGTTTCCTAAAGACCATACAATAAAAATTGAGGAAAGGGGAGAGATAAAAATTACCGATATTCTTGATAAAACGCTTGAGCTTAACGGAAAACGAAGGGACGGAGGGGTATTTCCGATAATGATCTCACTAGCATCTTGGAAGACTGAAGATGGCTTATTCTATACTGTGATAGTAAGAGATCTATCAGAAAAGAGAAAGATGGAGCAAGAAATAATTGTCGAAAAGGGTAAGGCACAACTGTATCTTAGTGTGGCCGGTGTAATAATTGTAGTACTTGATAAGGATTTGAAGGTTGTCCTTATTAATGAGAGGGGAAGTGAGATACTGAAAATTGAACCTAAATCTGCAGTAGGGAGTGAATGGGTGGGTAACTTTATTGCCGAAAGAGACAGGGGGAAAGTGGACTCTATTCTAAGGCAAATTTCAGAAGGAGCAGAAGGAGTACCGGATAAATTCGAGAGTGCGGTTGTCACAAGGGATCATCAGCTAAGAGATGTTTCTTGGCATATAGGAGTGTTAAGAGATGATCGGGACAATGTTTCGGCTGTAGTTTTTTCAGGTGAAGACATTACTGAAAGAAAACTTATGGAGAAGAAATTAAAGGCAAGAAATAAGGAACTTGAAAAGTTAAATAAAGCTATGGTTGGAAGAGAGCTTAAAATGATTGATCTTAAAAGAAGGATCAAAGATTTAGAGGATAGGGGCTAATCTTATAATACTAAAGATCCTTCTAAGCTAGTGGAACCGTAAAGCTAAAAGTAGAACCTTTTCCAAAGATACTTTCAACTTTGATCTCACCTTTTGACTTTGTGATTATTTCCTTACAAAGATAAAGTCCAAGTCCTGTACCTTCAATATCTCTTGTTTCGTCACTTTCAACCCTTCCGAATTTTTGAAAAAGCTTTTTTAAATCTACTTTTTTGATACCTATGCCAGTATCTGTTATTGAAACTTTTGCGTGATTTTTCAATGTCTCGAGTTTTACAGTTATTTTCCCCTTTTCTTTATTGTATTTTGTTGCGTTGCTTAGAAGATTTATAAGGACCTGTTTAATTCTTTGCTGATCTGCTAGTACAGTAACTTTGCCTGGGGGATCATAATTAATCGCGATGTTTTTTGTTTTAAAAACTGATTGCATTTCTTCTATTGTACTCTTTATTATTATATCTAGGTCAAAGTCAGCGGGTACAATTTTTATTGTTCCAGCTTCGATTCGTGCCACATTTAAAAGATCATCTACTAATGTAATTAATCTTTCATTGGAAGATTGAATCTGCTGTAAATGACTATAGAGTTCCGGATTTATATGATCCTTACCCTCTTCTAGTGTAATTTCTAGTGCCCATTTTATCGCAGTGACAGGGGTTTTCAGTTCATGTGCAGCAATGAATACGAACTGATCTTTGAGCTTTTGTATTTCTTTTTCGTGTTTTATTGCAAGTGAATGGGCCTTTTCAAGTTCTGCGGTTCTCTTTTTTACAAGCACCTCTAAATTTTCATAGAAGGCTTGAAGTTCAGTGGCTTCTTTTTCCCACCCCTTCATTGCTTTATAAACAATATTAATTGCGATTAGAAAAGTAAGGAATGCGAAGATTACTGTATAGTACCATGGTAAACATATCATGTAGGCTGTTGATACGATACCGAGAGAGTACATCCCAAATAACCAGCCAAACACCGTTGGTATAATTAATTTCCCGATAACTGTACCTTTGAGACTAGAATAGAATGAATAACCTCTTTTTACTATAAGCACCGACATTAATATAAGAACTGGCCATCCTATGCCCAGTATTAAGTATTTAAGTATTTGTTCCATACGGGTACCTTTATATAATTTTATTTAGTATATTTCATCAGAAACTTCTGTGCCTTTGTTTTAGTAGAATTTCTCCTATTCTTTATTCTTTTCTTTACAAAGTTCAGCACTTTCTTCTTATTACTCTCTGATATTTGTTCAAAGAATCCGTCAAACGCAATAATTGCATCCCCTAGAATTATATTTTTACACTCACTTGTTTCCCATTTCCCGTTTTCTGTTTCTAGAAGAAGTTTAGTTATCTTATCCGTAAGTTCAGGTTTAGCTTGTACAATTTTTTCAAGACCACCGATAGTATTTGCAGTTGTTATCATGGTTTTATCTTGCATAAAGTTTGAGTATTTCTTAAATATCTTTTCGAATCTATTATCATTATCAACAGATGAAAGATTTGCAATTATGTAAATTGCGTTCCACTTGAGAATCTTATTCTCACTATCAAGTAGATCTACAAAGAAGTTCCAGTGGGGATAGAGTAATTTGGGATTTTTATCGCTGATTATTCTCAGTATTTTAGCGCATCCAAATTTTACACGGGCCTTATTGAAAGTTACACCTTCCATGACTTCGGAAAGCAGCATCTTAGAACTTATTACCTTTTGAACTAATGTATCAGGCTTTTTCCCTTCTAAGAGCTGATTCCAGATTTCTTTCTTTTCCATAAGTTTATTATGAAAACTTATTTCCAGTATCAGTATAACAGATTGTGGGACGGTTGGTTAGAGAGATAGAATCATTAGTCGAAGTTACAAACTATTTATAGCAACGTTAGAATTTAAAGAATTAATAATATCTGATAATTAAATGTACGACATAATCTTCTACAACTGTGTTGATCTACTGGAATCGATTGCAAACACTGTCGGGATGACGTATGAGGAAGTGAATGTCTGGGTATTTTGTATAATTTGGCCGATCGTGTTTCTTATATTGGTTGTTATCGTGGTTTGTCAGTATGTTAAGATAAGAAAAAATTCTAAGTAGGTATTTGAATACCAATTCCCTACAAAATTTTAGTGTTTACTTCGTTGTAACCTCTGATTCTTTATAATCTCATCAAATTTAATTCTTAACTACATAAAATGAAGAAGAGAGTATATATCATTCTTCCAGTTATCCTTCTGTTTGTGTTTATTTTTGGGGGTATAGCATCTTTGTTTGGTGAGCGAGTATTTGTTTCTATTTGGCGACGGATAAGGGGGCTTGCAAAAGATGTTCAGGCTGAACTTAAACCAACATCAAAAGTTTATACTGTCCAACAAGACGGGCTCACTTTCAGTGTGCAGTTGGGAAATGACGAAATTTCGGCTGTAAACGGGAAAGCGTATATGCTTGTTACTCTTGAGGGAGAAGAACTGTTAGTTCAAACTCTTGAAGAAAGACCGCCACTTAACCTTGCAATTGTAATTGATAAGAGCGGATCTATGGATGGAGACAAGATTGAGTATGTAAAGAAAGCCGTCATAGAGGCACTAGGTAAGTTGAACGAAGGGGACAGTATTACAATTGTTACATATAGCACTGACTTTCAAACAATCTATCGCTACTCTCCAAGACAAGACGCTTGTTTGGATGATTGGTATGTATCTTGTGAGTTTGATAGACAACAGCTTATAGAAGAAGTGAGCAGTATTACTAGTGGGGGCAGTACCTATCTGGAAGGTGGACTAAAAGAAGGGCTTAGGTGGGTGAATTTGGAAGCGGAACGTAGAGGTCAGGAAAATCGTGTCATTCTTCTTTCAGATGGTCTTGCAAATGTCGGAGAGTCCGATCCTTATGAACTTGCAAGTATAGTCGAAAAACTGGTTGGGGACTCAGTAACTGTTTCAACAATTGGCGTTGGAGCTGATTATGATGAGAAGCTTATGACTATGGTTGCAAAGTCTGGCCGAGGAAATTATTACTTTCTTGAGGATCCGAAAGATGCTGAAAGAATTTTTACTCAGGAATTTGATACTGCGCTAACAACTCTGGCAAAAGATATACGTGTAAATTTTAATTTAAATGAGGAATTTGTTATTGCGAAAGGACTTGGATACGAATTTGATACAAGAGGATATTTTGAGCCGTATGATATCTATGCCGGCAGGAAAGTAACTTATCTCTTTGAGCTTAGTGCAGTTGATGCTGGAAGACTACAATCAGGGGAGATGATGCTTGCTGATCTGGAAATTGATTTTACAAGGACAACGGATAATAGTGTTGAGACTATTGATGTGCCGATTAGCATAAATGTGATAAAATTTGGGTGTGACGCTCTAAAAGACGATATTGTGTATGATGAGTACATTCAGGCGCTTGTCTCTGATAAATTATGGGTTGTGTACGAACAGTTAGATAAGTCTGATAACAGTGGTGCAAACTTAACTATCGACGAATTATTGAAAGAATTGAAGGTAGCCAATTCACGACTTACAGGTAGGTATGACGAACAGATAAGGCAGCTCGAAGAGAAACAAGGATATATTACCGATCTGAAAGATGAGTATATTAATGACAGCGAAACAGGAAGGAACTTTCAGAAATCGAATCAGCTAGAATCGTATGAAAAGAAGTACAATAAATAGCCCCAGATAGAAAATTAAAAACTGAGAGCTAGAAGGTTCGCGCTAGCTCTCAGCTGTTCTAAAATATAATTTCACTAACTTGAACATACTAATAATTGAAGATAATAAGAAATTAGCAGAGAATATCAAAAGCGTACTTAAGAGTGAGAATTACAATGTTGAGATAGCTTTGAAAGGAGAGGAAGGTTTGGAGAAAATTTTAACCGGTTCTTACAATCTCGTTATACTTGATCTTGCTCTTCCAGACATAGATGGTATTGAAATTTGTAGAAGGTTGCGAAAAAAAGGTGTGAGGACTCCGATTCTTATGCTAACTGCAAGAATTGATCTCGAATCAAAAGTTGAGGGTCTTGATTGCGGAGCTGATGACTATATCACTAAGCCTTTTGATATGGAAGAATTATTGGCTCGTATAAGGGCGCTTCTTAGGCGTAATTCAAGGATGAAATCCTCTACTATAACTATTAACGATTCTGTGCAAGTTGATCTGGCTGAAAAAAGTGTGAAAAAAGCCGGAAAAAAGATTAGGCTTTCACCGATGGAGATGCGTATAATTGAATTCTTACTGATAAATAGAAATAAAGTCAAGAATGCTTCGGAAATATACGAACATGTTTGGGGATGTCATGATTCTGATATCCTATTTTCAGATTCTTTAAAGGTTCATGTTTCAAGAATTAGGAAAAAGTTAGGTGGCAATACAATTAAAACTGTAGGAGGATTTGGATATTTAATTGAATAGAAAATGAATATTTCCTTTAAAAAAACAAGAATAAAAATAGCACTGTTCTTTTCATTCTTTTCAAGCATCCTTCTCATCACAGCTACAATTCTTATGATCTTTCTGATTGAATCTGAGCTTGAGAAACAAGCAATGAGTATGCTGGAAGATAGCCTTTCAACTGTAATCGAGGATTTTCAGGCAAATAGGCTTGAGGAGAAAGAGGTTAAGTTTCAAGCCAGTAATTTGATGCGGAGTAATGAGGAGGTTGAAAAGGATGTGCCCAATATTTACGATTCGCAAGAATTGCAAAAAAAGGATGTAGCTCTGGAGGAGAAAGAAGTAATGTCTAGTGAAATTCCGGAGGATTTCAAAGAGCTCCAGGAGAACAAAACTGTTTTTTCGAGAATTATTCTGGCTAACGGAGATATAGCGTACTCTTCAGATCTTTTTGATTCATTCTATATAGATCCTCAAGATAAGGGATTTAAGAAGCATGTACAATATGGGACGTGTGTTTATTCCTATACTGCAGATGTTACAGATGGTGAAAATTCGGGAAGTATCGTTCAAGTTGCGCAGTATTGTGCTTTCACGATAAAGCAAAGAAATAATATTCTTAAGCTTATGATTTTTGTTACACTGATTTCGTCATTTGCAACATTTCTTCTAGGGCTTTTAATAGCAAAGATCTTCATGAGGCCTTTGGAAAAGTCGGTCGAGCAAACAAGGGCTTTTACACGAAATTGTTATCACGAACTATTAACACCTATTACTTTAGCTATGACTACTGCTGACGCTTCGACGAGATCGGGAAGGTATAAAGATGGTTTGTTTTCTATAAAGGAAGATCTTGGGCAATGTAAAAGGGCACTAAATCTTTTGAGTTCAAATGCTCTCCGTGAACAGCTATCCTTGTCTTCAGAAAAAGCTGATGTAGCTGAGATTCTTGAGCAGGTAATAAGTGAGTGTAAAAAGAAGCATGATAGAAAAAGTGTAAGAATAGATGCAGGTGGTGAGAAAAAGAAGGTTTTCAAGAAAGGAAATACAACGGCAATGAAAATGATTTTTAAAAATCTTATTGATAATGCATTAAAGTATTCAAGAGAGAATTCTACTATTAATGTCACTCTAAATAATAAAGAGTTTATGGTTGTAAATACTGTATATTCACCAAAAGATATAGACATTGAGAACTTCTTTAAAATGACTTACCGAGGGAAGAATGCACGCAGTGTTCAAGGGAATGGTATTGGACTGCTTCTTGTTGCTGAACTCGCTGAAGCTCATGGATGGAGTGTTAAGGCGCTGCTTGAAGGTAAAGAAGTGATTATTAGAGTAATTTGGTAAATGGTTCAGGGGAAGGTCTTTTGAAGCGGAAATAGTATATCCGGAATGAAGAATCAACTTAAGATATTTTTAGCTTTTCTGTTTTCTTTCTCGAGATAACAGTATATTGCAGTACAAACAAGTAAGGTAGCGATACCCAAAATTTGTACTGTGAGGGTGTTTTGTCCAGTTTCAGGCAGGTTAGGACTTAAGCCACCTGTACCGTACATAGCTTCTACTTTCCAATAGGAGATCCCTCCAAAGTTTACAATGCTTACATTTGGATCTGCTTCAGTTAATGTAAAGTATCCTTCACATTCAGGTGTAACTTCTTCCAAAGTTTGAGCGAGTGGGCAAATTCCTACATAATCATCAATAGATCCTCTGGGGACAAAAAGAGCATGAACTCCTGTTCCACCTGCAATATCTTCAAATCCAGTAATCACTGATTTTTTTGTATCAACGTTCGTTTGCCCGGTTACATGAGTCCAGTCAGCATCACTTGAGAGATCAACTTCTAGTTCAACAATTAGATGTCCATTCTCATCAGTTACTAATACTCTTTGTAATCCTCGTATTCCGTCTGCTGATCCGATCTCTATGTTATGACCGCCTGCGTCCATTACATTAAAGCCAGCTGGTAATTCTATCTGATAACCGAATAAACCTTTAAATAAAAGCATATCATAGTCAGAAGATCCTGCACTAAGTCCTACCGTGATAAATGAATCAGAAGAAATCATTTGTAAAGCACTAAAGCCGTCATCTTCATCTCCTCCCGCGATGTTGGAGTAACTTGTATAACCTGTGGAGTAAAAGTTGGTGTCATTTGTGCCATCGCTGTTGAAAGAAAAAAGAGAAGCGTCCCAAGCAGTATCGTTAGGAGATGTATCCCCCGCAATAAAAATATTACCTGAATCTAATATCACAAGATCATTGCCTTCTGCGTTAAAGTTATAAGGCTCTTCGAAAAATGCAGCACCGTTCGTTCCAAACGATGTATCGAGCGATCCGTTAGTGTTATATCGCAAAACAACAAGTTGTCGATTATTCCATATTTGTCTATACCCGGTGACAATGATTTTCCCGTCGGTTTGAATCTCAACATCGTAACCGTCCATAAAATCATATCCTGAAAATTGTTTGTCATATCCATCTGTACTAAAGCTAGTATCAAGAGAACCATCGGTATTGTATCTCCATGTTGTCAATCCATCAGTACCGCTAAAAGCAGTAGTCCCAGTTACTACATATTTGCCATCTGTTTGAATAGCAATACCATATCCAATTCCAAATGTGTCTGCACCACAATCAAAAACTGCAATTCCATCTGAATCGAAACTAGAAACTAATGAACCATTCGAGTCATATTTCCATAGAGTCATGCCATCTGTTCCTTGATATAAATTGCTTTCACCGACGACAACTATCTCACCATCGTTTTCGACTTTTACATCATATCCATAAGACCATTGTTCAGAAGCATAGACAAAGCCTGTAGTTGCAAAAGAGGTATCTAGAGTACCATTGGTGTTGTATCTTAATACAATCATGTAGGTTATATCATCGTTTCTTATAACTGAGCCTGTAACAACAATTTTGCCGTCGGATTGGATATCTAAAGCGTGAGCTTCCTCCATATATCCGTCATAAAATGTAACAATGCCGTCTCCACTGAAAGTTGTATCCAACGTTCCATCTGTATTAAATCTGTAAACTCTTAAAGAGTCAGTAGGTGGCCAGTCAGGCTCTGTTGTGTATCCGCATACGACGTATTTACCATCGCTTTGTATTGCAACATCTGTTGCATAATCCTCCATATCATCATAAGTTACGAAACCATCTCCTCCAAAAGAACTGTCAGGTATAATTACTTTTGCCCGTACCGGAAAATGAAAAAATAGTGAAACAGCGAGGATGAAAAGAAATACGAGAATCAACTTAATAATTGACATGTAATAGGTTTTATAAATATGCATGTTAAGGCAGGAAATGTGTAAATTTTTCTAAAATATATATTAACAAAAAGCCTTAGAAAGTAAAGAGATAAGAAATATACACGTAAGCTGATAATTGCTAAAAAGTTGGATAAGTTCTATTATATTTATAACTATTCTTTTAATTATCAGTTATGAAAAAACTTTTATTTATTTGCGGTGTATTGATAACATGCTTTTATTTTGTAAGATTACCTGTTTTTTCAGCTCCGGCAGAATGGGGGATAGCAATTAATGATGAGGATGAAGAATGTGCGGGTTATTGGGCAGGGGACGAATTTGTCTCATATGGTCTTCCAGAAGGCTGGAAAGCTTATTATCCAGAATCTACCGGTGTGAATGCAGGGGTGATAGTAACCCCATATGGCAAGTGTGACTTCTATGAGGGAGAAGAAGAGTGTTGTGATTCTCTGGGATTAAAATATGTCTCTGAAAATATTGGAAAGACAAATGGTGAGGAGGACGAGCCATTGGGCGGGCTTATAAGTCCTTTTACAGCGCTTACTATTTGGGGTGTTTGCTGTTGCTTTGTCCTGCTTATCGTAATAGTAATAATTATCATACTTGTACTTATAGGTAGAAAGAAAAAAGTCTAAAGTATTGATGTATTCTTGGAGCAAATATGAGGTTATTTTACTAAATCTCTTTTAAGGAAGATTACGCCGCTGACTATTGTACTGATTATTATTGTTCCCATAAACACAATTACATTTAATCCTCCGATTACGGCATCAATCAATGCACTGTTGTAATCATAATAGTGGAATAATGACAAGTACTGAAGCCATTCTGCTGACTCATTGAACGCTGATGCAACATTAGCAGCATACATTAGGATTACAAGACCTGTTGTTAACATAGATGCGATACCCTTCCTTGATACTATGCATGAAAACATCATACTTATGCTGAAAATGCTGAGTCCGAAGAGGAAACCTATAATTCCGATATAAAGGTTACTTTTAAGTGAAATATCAAAGTCGTACAGAACAGCAAATGGTATGATAGAAAATACTGAAATTATTGTAAAAATTATTACCAATATGACCCCGGAGATATATTTACCTGCAAAAATCTGAAATCGAGATATAGGTTGAGACAAGAGGAATTCCATCGTGCTTTTTTCAATTTCTCCAGATATGAAATTGCTGCCTAATGAAATCACCAAAACAATGATGAGTAGAGGCCACATGATGCTATAGTGTTCTGTCGCCATAAATGATTCCATGGACCCGAAAATGTTACCAATTTTATCGATTTCGAGTCCTACAGCTTTGAAAAGTCCCTCTGGGTAGTGAGTAAATAACTCCTTAAGTTCTTCCGATTCTTCTTGTACTGAAGGATAAAATGCACAGAACATCCAAATGAATAGAACCGCAATTAGACAATAGATAAGTAAGGTCTTTCCTTTAATCCAAATTGTTCTTTTAATTAGGGTGAACATATTCTATTTATAGAATTCTAAAAATATTTTTTCCAAATCAGCATGGCGAATCTCGATATCTTTGAGGGGCATTGAGTTTAATTTTTTGAGTACAGGTCTTATATCGCCTTTTACGTTTAACATAAAACCATCTCCGAGATCTTTTGAAATTTTTATCCCGTTTTCTTGCAATTGTTTCTTTGTGGTTTGCTTTTCGAAGTAGACGTATACAGAGTAAAGCCGTTTCTTTTTAAGCTCTGAAATTTTCTCCTCTGTAACTATTTTCCCATCTTTTAGTATCAGAACTCTATTACATATCCTTTCTACTTCTGGCAAGTTGTGCGAAGACATAAAGATAGTTGTACCTTTTTTAGCTTCATCTGCTAGCACATCAAGTATGACATCCTGAAGAATGGGATCGAGTCCGGTAGTTGGTTCATCTAGTATCAGTACTTTTGGCTTGTGCATCATTGAAATTATTAGTTCCAGCTTCTGCTTGTTGCCTGAAGATAGGTCTTCAACTTTCTTAGTAGTATCGAAATCTAATTTTTTTATTAGTTCATTTGGGAACTCAACATCATTATGTAGACTCCTGACAAACTGTATATGTTCAACCCCTGTCCAGTTATCATAAAGATGAGTATCAGCCGGTATAAATCCAATATCTTTCTTTAAATTGCTAGCCTGTTCCTTTGAGTCTTTTCCAAGAATTTTAATTGATCCGAAGTCAGGACGGAGTATATCTATCATGCAGCGGATAGTTGTGGTTTTGCCGGCACCATTCGGACCAAGAAACCCCAGGATCTCACCTTTTTGCACTTCAAATGAGATTCCGTCAACTGCCTTTGTCGGGCCGAAATACTTTTTTAAGTTTTGGACTTTGATGATAGACATTATTTGTATTTCAAAGCTACAAGTATGTTAGCAAAGAAATGATTTTATTGTAAATAGCTCGAGTTATCTTAAGTTTATTTATCCTGTTTAAGATATGGCACGGAAACCGACAGTGGATTGATTATTACTTGATTCTTCAATTCGTATCTCTCTAATTATTGAAGGATGAATTGATAAACGAATTCCGGGGATTGTCCCAATTAAGTTTATATCCAGGTATGCAATTCTTGTTTGCCCCATGTCTAAGAACTTTTGTCTAGCTCCAGAAAGAGTTGCAGCACGCGAAGCGGATGTATTTACTCCCAGATCATCTTCCGGTGTTCTATCCGGAGGAATTATAATTTCTATCTGTGATGGGAGTTGATCAGCAGTTAGCCCAGTTTCCAAGTATCTTGTGCTAGCCACTAATACTTCTCTAAGACGACGAGTAAATTCCCAAGGCTCATCATACACAAGTTCTGCATATTTATTTGGATGCTCAAGTTCAGGCATCTCCTCGCCATTGGTAATCAGACTAACTGTTAAAACAAGAACTTGACCAGGCTCTAGTTGTCTTTGTAATTCTATGATAGATTCAATAGTCCGTTGATCGTTTTCTTTTGCTGCTTGTAAGGTCGTGTCAGCAGAGGAAGTCAACTCAGTGAAAGTGGCTCGATACTGACCAATTCTAAATTGTTCTGTCATAATAAGTAGATTATATCACTTTTCTATCTCTATGAAGGAGTGAATTCTTAGAAGAAAGCTTCCTTTATATAGAATTCCCAAAAAGGATCATCTAGAGTTACTATTACTGGTCCAGGAACTTGTAATTGCGGCGGCAAAACATTATTGCATCAATCCATGAACGCCTTGTTCGTGTTGCCCTGTCTCTCTCATATAGGCAGAAATAAAATGGAAATTAGGTTAAAATCTCAAGTTAAGGCCTTTCGATCCCTTAAAGATGGTTCAGAAACAGCTTCGTTTACTTCTCTCATTATTGCTTGTCTTTGTTCTACTGGCATTTTATGTTGGAATGTAGGGATAACCATTGCGATGAACATTAGATTTCCATTATCATTTGCAAGTATGATCCCAAATTTATAGGGAACGTTGTATTTATCGTAAACTGCTGAGTGCTCTTGCTCGTGTTGATATGCTTTTATAGCTCGCTCCTCACTAAATTCATGTTTATAAACGACATATATGACTATTGGATCTGTAAAAGTGGAAAGACCAGGTATAGGATTAGGGATGGTTTCATGTCTATCATCAAATTCGGGTGAGCTTAATATGTCTAACCAACCTGAAACTGTTTGATAGTCACGAGCTTCACTCAGCGACTGTTGTTTTTCGCCTTGCCATTGAGCTAGTATAGCCTGCTCTGTTGTTTGATCTATTGTTTCCATAGCTCTTTCTAGTAATTTAGGGTTAATTATAGCATATGAAATAGTTGCATCCAGAAATGTGTTTTAGTGAGTTATTGAGTAGTTTTAGTAGTTATTGTTTTGGCAATGCTAATTGGAGCAGGTTGTTTTGCAGTCTTTGTGCTTAGCCAAGATAAAGAGCAGGACAATTCTAGCGAAAGCCAGGTTGACACTCAGGATGAAGATAATGACCAAGACGATATTAAAGATGGTCAGGAGGATACTTCATCGGGTGATGAAGATGCTGATAAAGAGAATGAGGAAAATGTTTCAGAAATAGATAACTATGAAGAATGGGCAACCTATGAAGCAGGAGGTCTCTCCTTTAGATATCCCAAGTCATGGGAAGTCGAAAGAAATGATTTTACAGGTGATAATTTTCAGGTAAGCTTTTCTGACTCTGAGGGGTATTCACTGAATCTTGTTTTTAATCCTCCAGCTGGTTCAGATTTTTGTATATATTCTGATAATTCGGAACAAAAAAGCGCTTTTCCCAATTATATCGAATACGACAACTTTATAGAATTTAAGAATGAGAAACATACGTTTAGAAGATCTTTGAGTATAGATAGAATGACTTATGGTGTTTGTGAAAAGGTAGAGAATCAATACGAAGATTCTTTTAACAGTGCAGTCCTAGACTATGGGAATCAGCTCATTTGGGCAACTTATACATTGCCTACAGTTAATGCGGATCAAGAGAAAGTTGATCTAATGGATCTTATACTTCTTTCTTCTACAAAGTTATAAGTGATTTGCTTACTTATCTGACTTATTGAGAATTCTATCGGCTAAGAAAACTGCTCTGTGGATGAAAAGTCCTACTCCCCAGCCAATTGATCCGTAAAGCATAGGACCCCTATCCTTAAAACTGAAATCTAGTTTCCCATCATAGAAAACAGGAACGAAAAGAAGGATTAGGTTTACTACTGGAAAGATAGCTAGGTGTAAAAGGAATACCCTTAATGCCTTGCTTTTTCCTAATGCGTGTTTGGATGTTGTTTGATCGTTCATTTATAAAGTAGAAAATAAATTAGATACTACCTATTAGGTAGTTGGGCAAATAAAGACATATTGGGGCTTTTAGTTGAAGAGTATGTCTTCCTATTACTAATTATTAAGAGAAACGAGCAATCTCGACGAGTGACTCATAGGGTAACAGATGAGTATATTTCCGTTTCAAGAATTTCTGCTATGATTAAAATGCTTAAAGGTAGTCTTACTATTTCGGTATACGAATAGAACCAGGAGATTTATTCGGGTATTTTACCTTCCTATCAAATCTACTATGGGAATAAAAAAGTTATTTAGTAATAACTAAGCATCCGAAAGAATAGCTTTGAGAAGCTTTTTTTCCTTAAGAGGACTAACCTCTACTCGAATTGTTTTTCCATCAACTACTTTACCGTTAAGAATCCTCTTTGCATTTTCTATATCAGATTCATCACTCATGGTAATGAAAGCATTACCTAGTGATTCACCTGAAAGGTTCTTTATAATAGTAACATCTACAACTTTTCCAATACTGGAAAAAAGCGATCGAAGTTTCAATTCAGTAGTAGCCCATGAAAGGCTAGAAATAGCCAATTGACAATTGTCCATTTAACTAAATATAAAAATAAATAAATCAGAAGAATTAGAAAACTCTTGAAAATACCTTTTGGGGAATAACAAAGAGGTCGAAATTCATCTAACAAATATATTATAGCACATAACTTGGGAGATTACTAATTATGTCTTATCACAGGAAAGACTAGATATCTGTCTGAGATATAAGTTCCAGAAAACCCCCGTCTAGAAGTAACTCTGTAATTACAGTAACGGTGATACCTTTCTTTGCTGACTTGTAATCAACATATTCTTCACCCTTTGAAAAGCATGTGCCTTTGGTGGTATCAACTGCTTCACAGAAACTAAGTTTATTTTCCTTATCCTTAGTTAATACAAAGCTTTTAATTACTTTGTAGATATATTTTGTAATGATTGTGATGAAAAAAAATAATTTATTGATAGAATAAGCTAATTTTTTTGATATAGCTTATAACAGCACATGATTGTATTATAGCATAAATACAAAAAGAATATCGTACTAAAGATGAGTTCAAGAGACTAAAAATCAACATATTAGTTTTATATATGAATATGTGATACAATATCCTGTTCTTCGGAAGTGAACTAAGTAATCTTCAAAACATTATTTAAGTAATTTCCCAATTTTAATTTTTATTTTCACAATACTATGGCAACTGGAACAGTAAAGAATGTTACAGGCAAAGGATTCGGCTTCATCAGCCAAGAAGACTCAGATAAGGACATTTTCTACCATGAGAATTCCTTAGAAGGAGAATTAGCAGAAAGAAAACTGCAGGTTGGTGATAAGGTTACGTTTGATATTGAAGAAACCGAAAAAGGACCCAATGCTATAAACATCAAACTCGTAGAGTAACTATTTGCTACTGGGTTGACTGTTTAAAGAGGCGGGTAGTAAGGTTTAGTGATTCTTTTTTGTCTTTTCGAAAGATGTTACTTCAAATAGGCAAATTCAAGAACATTGGAGCTTTCACTATTACTGTCTATAAAGAGTAGGAGGAGATAGATTTAGAAGCTATCCTTCCTACTTGTGGTCATTAACATTTAGTACGCAAGAGCGAAATCTATTTGTTAATGTGTTTCTTAACGGTGGTCGTTTAATTTAATCTAATTTAAGTAACAAAAATTATGAGAAATTATAATAGAGATAGTAGATCTGGCAGCGGAAGATACTCTCAAGATAGAAAGCCTTCAATGTACAAAGCCATATGCGCCGAATGTGGGAGGAGTTGTGAGGTACCTTTTAAACCAAGAGGTGATAAGCCTGTTTACTGTAGTGAATGTTTCGAACATCAATCAGGCGGCAGGTCAGAAAGATCAAGGGGAGGGGATTCAAGAAGACGAGATTACAAAGAGAAGAGAATGTATACTGCAACATGTGATGAATGCGGGATTGAATGCAGAGTCCCGTTTAGGCCTACAGGGGGGAAACCGGTTTATTGTGATGCTTGTTTTAAAGGTGACAGTGGTACTAGTAAAAAGATCAGTGGTTTAGGTGATAGCAGCGGATTGCAGAAACAAATTGAAATTCTTAATTCTAAACTTGAAGTTATTATCCATTTGTTAGAGTCTTCTAGCGTAAGTAAGAAAAACAACAGAGAAGAGGCAACTCAAGATGTAAAGAAACAAGAAGTGACGAAGAAACCTAGTAAAAGTGCTGTGAAGAAGAGTAAAACGAGAAAACCAGCCAAAGGCGGGTCTGCTTCTAGTGTAGGTACAAGTTCAAAGGTTAAAGGTAAAAAGACTACTAGAAGAAAAGCAGCTACGAAAAAAACTACAAAAAAGAAAGCAGTGAGCAAGAAGAAAAAATAGATAGCGGATATTATGAACAAGTGGAGTAGGGTACAAATGCTGGAATTGTCGGATGTTAAAAATGTGGCCAGTTGGAGTGAACTGCAGAGTTTTTAAACAGGTAAAGTTTTATAATAGTAGTTTTGGGGACTTCCTAACCTCACAGTCCAAGTTGTCTTCTTGCATAATCACTTAATACCTTCCTTCTTGCCCATTTTCTTTGAGTATGAGAAAGGTATACTTTACGCAGTCTTAAAAAATGTGGAGTAACCTCCAACATCTCCTCATTTTCCAAAAAAGAAAATGCAAAATCTATCGTTATGGGGATTAGAGGTCTAAGAATAGACTGGGTGATTTCATCATGTCGTATTCTGTGAGCAGATTTATGCCTTTCCCTTGTCACATCGACCTCCAAATCTTGTTCATATTTATGAATACCTATAATCATACCTTCATATACTAAAGTCTTGGGACCGGTAAATAAATCTCCTCTTTCTTGTATAGAATTCAAAGAATAACCCAAGGCCGTACCACTTGTAGCAGAGATTAATACTCCATTCCTTTTTTTTACTTTCTTCCCTGAGTAGGGAACATACTTTAAAAAAGAACTTTGCATAACAGCCGAACCCTTGGTATCCCTCATCAATTTACTCCTAAGTCCCAAAATATCACGGGTTAATATTTTATAAGTAAATTTAGCTATTCCATTTTCTGTTTCTAGGTTTTCTAGTTTGGCATTTCGTGAACTTAGTTGTGTCGTGATTGTACCAATATAATTATCCCCGACAGTAATCACTAACTCTTCAAGAGGTTCCATTCTTGTATTTTTCTCTATCTTATATACAACTTCCGGTTTCCTAATTTGAAACTCGTAGCCTTCTCTCCTCAAAGTTTCAATCAAAATTCCAAGCTGTAATTCTCCTCTTCCTGCGATATCAAATCCGCCCTTATCGTTTTTTTCTATCTTCAACGCAATGTTTACTTCTTTCTCTTCTAGAAGTCTTCGCTCTATTTGCTTCATTGTTACACATTTGCCGTCTTGCCCGACCAAAGGGGAAGTGTTTTCCTCTAGTGTAATCTTCATTGAGGGGGGAGTAATCTGAATATCTGATATTGGAGAAAGGTTACTTGGATCACACAAGGTCCAGCTGATATCTGCTGAGTCAATACCGGAAACAGCAGCTATTTCCCCGGCCTGAACACATTCTACATTAACCATATTCAAACCCTCTCTAACTCGTAGACATTTTACCGTTCCTGATTTTTTAGAATTACTGTCAGGAGAAACTAATTGAACAGAATCTCCTATATTGATTGTGCCTTGTTTTACAGTGCCAACTATAAACCTTCCAAAATGCTCGTCATAATCAAGAGAACTTACCTGCATTTGAAACGGCTTATCTGGATCACCATCCGGGACTGGGATTGAATTAATGATTTCATCCAGTAAGATTGTTATATCACCTTTTGTTTCTGAAACATTTGGGGGCAAATCCTTAAACACCTTCCCCTCACGCCCAATTGCATAAAGGATCGGGAAATTTAATTGATCTTCGTCTTTTGCTATGGATAGAAAAAGATCGTTTATTTTGTCAAGTGTCTTCTTTGGATTTGCCAGTTTTTTATCGATCTTATTGATAACCACTATTATTTTTAAATTCATCTCAAAAGCTTTTCTTAATACAAACTTTGTCTGCACCATAGGTCCTTCTTGTGCATCAACGATCAGTAAGCAGCCGTTAACCATATTTAGAATTCTCTCGACTTCTCCTCCGAAATCAGCATGACCAGGAGTATCAATTATATTGATCTTATAGCCGTTGTATCTCACCGATGTGTTTTTCGCTTTAATTGTGATGCCTTTTTCTCTTTCCAGTTCAAATGAATCAAGTATCTGGCTTTTAGCCATTTCAATTTGATTTTCTCTAAAAACATGTGTTTGCTTTAAAAAAGCATCAATCAAAGTGGTTTTACCATGATCAACATGGGCAATAACAGCAATATTCCTAATTTTGTCTTGTGTGACAATATCCAATGATAGATTTTCTAAATTAAAAAACCCAAAAAGGGGGAAATAAAAAAGTCTTGATGATTATACTGATATTCCGGGCAATTATCAATATTAGTGGAATTATAGCTGATCCTAAATGGCAGTGCGAATATGCTCCCGAGTAGACCTAATTCCAACTTATGAATTCTTCTTATTTAGCAATATCCTCTGCTTCCATAATTCACCTTTGTATAAATTGCAGTATACATCTTGTTTGCATCTGCCTTAGTTAAGGTCTTTGAGAGATGCCTTAGTGTTATTCTAACTAAAACATTCTTCTGATCATCACTGCAACCCAACCTATCTTTAGCAACCTTTGGTAAATCTCTATACTCTATCTCATCCAGCACTTTTACACTTTCAAGGATATCTTCTTGTTTACCGAGGGCATTTCTTATGTCATCATTTATATCCTCTTCTACGTAACCTCTTGGTACACAGTAAGACATATCGCGGCTGATAGAAGGCTGATCAGAGACTTCCCTGTACTTTTCTAGATTCTGCATTTGCTCGGCAATACGAGTATTATCCGACCTTATATAACGGATATCATCCATGTCCTTCTTTGTCATTACCAATCTATCAAGACCCATTCCCATTGCCCAACCTGAGTATATATCAGGATCAAGTCCTGCGTTATTTAATATCTCATCATTTATCAATCCTGATTCAAGAATTTCAATGTCCCGGTCATCTTTTACTACATTAACTTCAACTCCCTTTCTCGTATATGGATGGGGCATATCTACAATTCGTTCTTTCCAGCCGGGAGCCGCAAGTGTGATGATACCTCGAATAACCTTCATCAAATCGTCTTGGGATATATGTGTCTTGCCTCCTTTTACAACTCGCCATACATCAAGCTGATGACAAACGCCAAGGTGAATCTTATCTGTAATATCTCTTCTGTAGACAAGTCCAGGTAGCATAATAACAACATCTTTCCATTCAGGATCTTTTGAAAGTTTCTTGAGAATATCCAGCATCTTTGCTGATGTATGAGTTCTAAGCATTCTTTTCTTATCCACATAATGGGTATAGGTTGAGGACCTGCTAGTGTTGTCTTTTGGAATCAATAGCTTGTCATAGTTATCTTCGATGTTTACAATCGGATTCAGCCGGTAAACTAGGACTTCGCTATCTGGATGATGCTTTTTCATGTACTCCCTGATTTCAAGATACAACAGCTTAATTGCATGATCCTTTTTGCATTTTGTTAGATCTTTAATTTCTAGATACTTCTTCAGTTCTGCCTTTTTTATTGGTTTGATATGAATATTCATAGTAGTAAATAGTTAAAAGTAATATGAAATGAATGAAAATGTGTAGTAATAATTTGTGTGAAATGAGTATTATCGCCGGTTAAACGGCGAAGAAGTTGGAAAAAGACTGAGAAGAATCAACAGACGTAGCAATAATTACCTCTTTCTTATGAAGCTTTTGAACAAGTATTTCTATCTGTTTACTTCTTTTCATAACAAAGAGATTATACCTTAGAATAGATGGTAAATTCAATAAATTCTATATAGTTGTTGGGAGGAAATAATACTCAAGGATCTTAGTATAAATGAAATCCTTATTACTTCCTATGTATATGTGTGTTTAAAGTAGTATTACAAAAGAAGGTCTTTCCCAGGAAAGACCTTCTCATAATCAATACAAGGAAATTTACTTTGAGCCTTTTATCGCGGTTTCAATCACATCTTTTGGTAATGCGGCTGCTGTGAGTAATGCATTTCTTACAGCTTTTCCAGCTTCTTCACCAACACCATCAGCTGCTTTGATGACTCCGCTAACAGCAGCACCTGCAGCATCTGAGGTACTTACGCCTACATCTTTTGCTCCATCAATTGCCCCTTGCACTATTTCAACTGCCATTTCTTCAAGATTGGATCCGATCTTAGCACCACTTGATAGTGCACTTTCGGCAGCACTTGTAATTGCATTCATAACATCACCACCCGCATCAGAGACACCTTTTATAACGCTAGATAATGTACCCTTCACAGCATCTACAATTGATACTCCAACCTGGCTTGCTCCTTCTATTGCACCTTTTGTAACATTCACAACTGCATCCATTGCGCCTTGTGCAGTAGCACCGACATCTGAAAGAGCTCCGGTCAATTGATTTTTAACAGCATCACGAATAGCTGTTAGTACATCATCTGCTCCTTTAATTGCAGCTACAACCGCATCCTTTGTCTCGGTTATTAGTGTATCGAACATATATAAAAATTAAAAAGTAAAATAAATTAATTCATGGTAGCTTATTTTTTTATGTAGTACAAGTATATAAGGATTAGGTCGCATTAACATTGAATACTTTTTTTGTATGGGGGTTTCAACCTCAAGTGAGTTCTGAGCTTGGTGAGGGATGAATACTTGTGGGCAGTTATTGGACTCGTTCGCCTGCCTTGTCGTAGCTTCGCGAAGACAGGCAAAACTTCAGTTAGTCAAATATTTACTAGAGGGTAAGGTACTGTCAAAGACTTTTTATTCGTCCTATCAAGTAGATAATATGCAATGCTTTGAATATAGATTACTAGTGAACCTGATACTTCTTTGATATTCTGAGGATAAAAATATCAATCCCAACTCCAAATAAAGTTCCTAAAAAGTACATAGGATAATCAAGGATATCAAAAGTACTTCCCAATATTGGAACACCAAAATATTGAAGAGTTTCAACAATGAAACCAATCAGAAAAACTCCAATAGCGAAAGTAATTTTTAATTGTTTCTTGTATTTTACGAAAGATTGAGGAAGTGAATAAAGATTGAATGTAAGTAATAGAAATAGGTAACAAGGAAGCAAAATATCTACAAGAAATGAATTTATGAAAATAGAATTTGGGGCAAAGTATGAGGGTCCTAATATGTGGAGAGCGAGTAAAACAAGAAGCATAAGAACAATTATAACTATCCTTATTGTTTTTTCCTTTTTCATTTTTTCTACCTGTTTATAACCGTTAAGCTCTATCTCTAGGGGTTAATTTGAAATTGTAACACAGAAAAGCCTTGGGACAAAATGATTTTTAGTCCCTTTTTGACAAAATCTCAAGCCCTTGGGTCAGTGGGATGAGATTTAGAACCAATACGGTTTTTAAAAGAAATAATAAGGAGATTAGACTTGATTATCTTTTTGATCGGTATCTTCCTGGCTCTTCTGCTTATTTACATCTTCAACCTCATGAAAGACTTCAACCATTCCGATGATCTCCCATCTATGAATAATTGGAGTTACTGTTACCCGAACAGAGATTTTTTTGTTATCTTTATTAATATAGTAATAATTGCTTGTGCTCGATTTGTATGTCCGCCTATCCCATGAAATTTTCCTTCCTGGGATCAAAAGCAATGGACGTATTCTTGCCTTATGACTAATTTCTCTTCCTTCTGTATCCTGCATTGGTACGACCTTGCTCAATCGCCTTCCTTTTATTTCGTGTAACTTCCATCCAAGTATCCTCTCAAAAACCTCATTTACTAACAAGATCCAACCATTTTTATCAGTTATAATTAATCCATCTCCAATAGCTAAAAGCACTGCTTGTTGTTTAGCTCTTTCCTCTTCAATATCTGCTGTTGCTTGAATTACTTTTCTGTAGTAATTCTTTATCTCCTCTTCATGATACTTACGCTCAGTTATATCTCGACCGATGCAAATAATACCATGCAAGTCACCTTTCTTGTCTTTTATAGTAGTGCATGACAGTGATATTGGAATATTCCTCCCGGACTTTGAGAAGAATGCTGTTTCTTCGTCAGTAATAATATTCCCCTTTAGTAGTTTTGGAATTGTTGTATTTTTGAAAACTGTGTCTGCATAATCTTCCTTTGCAAATATACGAAAAACATTTTGTCCTAACAATTCTTCTTCTTTAAACCCAAGAGTATTTTCAACAGCTTTATTTATCCCAGCTATCTTGAAATCCTTTGTTAGAATTAATAATAAATCAGACATTGCAGTAGTAATTGTTTCAGCTGCAGTGATAGGATTTAAATAGAGCGAATCATACTTTACCATCCCTATAGAAATGAATATACCTAAAACTGTATGACCAAACAATCTCGGAATCTGAATACCAAAGTATAAAAGTGCATCAAATATAAATTCTAAGATGGCAGCAAAAATTATACCGCCTATAACGAATTTTACTTGTTTTCTTTTAACTGGACTTTTTGCTTTAAAATGAGAACTAATAATAAGAAACAAGCTTATTAACCCAAATGTACCCATTACAAAACCAGCAATTATAGATATGAAATGATGGGCATAGAAAATTTTCCATGTTAAACTCCAACTTCCAACTTGACGTATAATTTCACCACTTAGCAAACCAGTCGGTATATCAATAAGTGTGAATATTACTGTAGGTAGATATATGATCACATAGGATACTTTTTTCTTTAAGAAATCATGCTGCTCTGTGAAAAGAAGAACAAAATGAAATAGGAGACTCACACTAAATAACATTCCAGGAATATAAAGTCTTCCGTAAATTCTAGCTCTGCCAATACTTTCAGCAAGCAAGATATTTAAATCAATAAAATCCAAATAAGCTGCACTTAGAAAGTACAACACGAGAAGAATAATGGCTTTATTCTTTGGATTCTTATAAAAAACAACCAGAGCTAATACAAGACATGAAAAGAGATTAACTAGATCTTGTATTATATAAGTATTCATAATCTGTAGGATTTATAGAAAATCTTTATAAGTATATTAGATTATCATGTATATTGCCAGTATATTATTATGGTTCAAAATGACATATTTTTTGTAGAGATCGGAGAGAACCATTCGAAAGCTATGCAAAACTTGATGGGGACATTTGGATGTGGTGGTGGAAAGGATTTAGGAACAGTTAACACTTAATTATTGAAAACAAATTCAATATTTTGATCAATCTTCTTAAACAAAAAAACATCTGTGAATTTATAATCACTTTCTCAAATCACGTAATTCCTTTAACACTTCAATGCGCATGCCTATATCTCCATGTTCTTTATCATAAGAAAATTCTTCTAATAAAGAGCAGGGGAGTTCTGAACAGTATGAACAATCTTCTAAACCTTTCTTTTTAACACAGGAAGCCAAACGACAAGATCCATGGAATGGTTTACCATCTGTCTCCTTACAGCCACCACAATTATTTGGCACCCGCCACTTACACACCTGACAATCAAGTCCACACATTCCCATTTTGAATTTTTTCATAGTAACTCCTTTGTTTCTTTTTGGTAGTGCATTATTACTTATTATACATTAATTCAAAGAGTGTTTGCGAAAAGTGAATCATGAGGTAGAAGAGAGGTGAAATCTGGAATCGTTTTACAACTTATACTCTAGGTGAATATCATTGGGTTCGAGCTTATATAGTTCCTTATTAATATCTTTCGCAAGTGTGCAGCCCATGTGTTTGTAGAAGTCTACTGTATTCATATTTTCTGTAGCCGATACATATAGTTTTTTTGCGCCAAGTCGTCTTGCTTCTTTTGCAGCTATTCTAAAAAGTTTTCCGCCAAGCCCCTTTTTTCTGTATGTACGGCCTATGTGGAGGAATTTCAGTTGAAGTGTGTCTTCATTCTTTCCTATGAACTTTTGATCAAGTATGACTACAGCTATCATTTTTTGTCCGACAAATCCTCCTAAAAAGTAACCTCCTCTATCAAAGCAGTTAGTAAGTATTGGTTGGTATTTTTCGACTTCGCCTGGTGGCCAGCCTTTTGCTTCAAAATTAACTTTCTTGAGTTTAATACCTTCATCAATGTTAACATAGACAGAGTCAACAGATTCACTGCGATCTATATCAGTCCAGATTTGTGGAAGATCGGCTTTTTTCAATTTTCGAAACATTATATTATCCATGATCGGGGTTATTATACATTGTTTTTTGATACAGATCGATTGTAAAGAGGATTGTGGAAGGGGATAGATGGGGTGGTCGGTGGGATTTGAACCCACGACAGCTCGCTCCACAGGCGAGTGCTCTACCAACTGAGCTACGACCACCATACTTCACAAAATTTCACTTTGTTCAATTTGTTTTGTATGGTAAACCACAAAATCACTGAACAATTAAAATTTTGATTGAAGTATGAGTGTCTTACGAAGTTTTAACAGAGTAAGACACCATACAGTACAATATTATACCTGATTATTAACTCTCCTGGAAAGTATATTTGAAGAGCATTGGTTATAATTTGGAAATTATATCCCGTAGAAGATTCGCTGCGCTTATCTCCACGGGATTATATATCTCTACGATTTTTCTGCTCCCACTAAGCGGGATTGAAAAATCTAGAGCTATATAAAAAAGACTCTATCATTATAGAGTCTGGGGCAGTGGCATATATAAAATAACATTTCTTTCGCCTAATTGCAAGATTATTTGGGCGTGTCAGCACGTTGACTATGTGGCTGCTAATATACTATTAGAGCAAAAAATTGGTTCATTGGATATTAAAGCAAAGTGCGCTCGACAGGACTCGCCTGTCCGCCTTGGGCGGAAACCTGTAAACCTGCTTTTGTCTGAGATAGCAAAGTGCGCTCGACAGGACTCGCCTGTCCGCCTTGGGCGGAAACCTGTAAACCTGCTCTTATCTGAGATAGCAAAGTGCGCTCGACAGGACTCGAACCTGTAACCTACTGCTTAGAAGGCAGTTGCTCTATCCATTGAGCTACGAGCGCACTTTGCTTTGTCAAAACAAGAAAGGCAGTTGCTCCCGTGTCCCGTAAATTGAGCGTTAGCAAAATTCTACGGGATATCCAATTGTCAGCCCAAGGCTGCCTGTCCTGGTCTAAGCATGCCAGGGATGAGCCTAGGGCTCAAGCAATCGGCATACACTATCTAACTCTATGATTATAATAAAAATATATGATAAACTCAATTATTATAGAGATTACTGGCGCTTAAATTGTATAATTGGATGAAAAAGATTAAAATTAGTATATTCTTTTTTCAGAAAAGCTTATGAATCAATTACTTCCAGCGACAAAGGAATATTTCAAAAAGGTCTATGAAAGTATTATAGGGTCGGTGAAGAAAAATAGAGATGTTCATCTGATTGGTCTGCGTGAGTCTGGAAAGACCTACGTGATGAAGATGCTTGCTCTTTCAAAGCAAGGGGTATCCTTCAGGAAATTATATCCAAGGGTAGAGGTCTTCTTTATTGATCAAGATCTTGTTGGGGAGGAGGAATTTGTATGGCTGCAGCTTGCTAAGCAGATGGACATCGAGTCTTCAGAAAATATTTCCGTACTTTTCCACAAGATTCTATCTTATGTCGATGATAAGACAAGGAATAAGGGATACACTTTAGTTCTAATTCTAAATCAGCTACTCACGTGGCGATCATTATCCTCAGATCTGATAGATAAGCTTCTTAAGATAAAAACTATTTTTTCAGAGAAGGTTAAATTTGTGATTATCTCAAATGCCTTCGAAGATTATTCGTCAAGTCAGGATTATCTAGACACATTATCAATTCTCAATTTTAAAAGGATTTGGTTTCCGATTCTTTCCTTAGAAGATACCAAAAAGCAAATAGCTGAAAATAGAGTAAAAGCGGGAAAAAGTATTAAAGAAATAGAGAGTGAAAGCTATTTTGAGATAATTTTTAGACTAAGCGGGGGGATTCCCGGGATAACGAAGAAGTTGATGTCGGTCCCATTAAAAGGCATTGAAGGTGGACCTGAGGATCTGCTTAAGAATAAATCTATTATTCAGCAGCTGTTATTTACGTTAAAAGGTATAGATTTTAAGTATCTTGATTTACTCAAAAAAGGTAAATACAGCGAAGAATTATATAAATCAGGATTGACCGATAGGAAAGGGAGAATCAAGAGCTCGCTTATAATGAATTTTCTAGAAAACTTCGACTATAAAACGATGCTTAGGCAAAAAGCTATTCCGGAGCAATTATTATCGGTTCAGGAGAAAAAGGTATATGATCTTTTGAAGAAAAATAAAGGCGAAACTGTTGCAAGAGAGGAAATTGCTCAAGTTATGTGGGGAGAAGAATATACTCAGAAGTACTCAGATTGGGCTATTGATTCATTAATAAAAAGAATTAGACAGAAGATTCCTACAGTCAAGATAGTAACCCAAAAAGGTAAGGGTTATGTTTTTAAATAGTGCAAGATTAAGATGACCGAAGAAAAGCCACAAAGAGATCCTGAAACCGACTATTTCCTTAAATCCTACGCAAAGCGTCTGCAAGTAAGCGCAGAAAGACAAGAGACTGTTGTCTTTCTGCCAGAATTAGCTTTGCCCGAAGTTCGAGAAGGGCTCGATGCCCTCTTTGGTAGTGAAGCAGTATACGAAATTTCCGAAACTACAGGTGAAACTTCTGAATATGACTCATCAACTACATACGTTGGAGTAGGGGATACAGTTGATTCGACTGAGCGAATTGAGCAAGCTCTAGGAGATTCTGCTGTAGGGCATTTGCCTGATGAAGAGAGAAGGGCTATTGCCGAGCAATCTCGAAGGCTACAACTCTTTTTCCATGATTGTTTAAGTACTGATCCTCAAGCAATTCGAGCCGTTCTTAAAGAGAATCCCAATATGGATGTTGAGGCAAGAAAGTATTACTACAGAATGTATCTACTTCGGGTTGTTATTGATCACATAATTGGGGAGTATAGAGCCAGGGGGTGGGATACAGATGAAGCCTACTTACCACTAGGATTTGTATACGGCAGTGCAGCAGAAAAGACACCTGAGGGAACTGAGATAATTGAACTCAAGGCAGATAATGTGCCTTGTCCAGCTAGACGTCTTGTAAGACCAACAAGTGATATTGACGTCTGTGTACCAATGAGTATTGGCCGGGTTAAAGATTCTTTAGAGCTTAGAAGAAAACTAGAAAAAGCCAGGGATGTCTTGGATGGTACAACTTTATATGACGAAGTAATGACTGGGGTAACTGAATCATTTGAAAGACATGGGATGCAAGCGGCTCATCGCTTTGCAAATGCACGAGAATTTGCAAGAGGAACACTAAGTATGCGAGAGATTTCAGATCATTCTCTACTGGGGCTTGTGATCTATATGGCAAGAAGGGTGATCGGTTATAAATTCGTACACGAAGTATCTTATAAAAATGTAAGACATCCAATTATTGATATTACGACCCCGGAACATAATCTTACTAAAAGTACATTGTACAATCCACATGAGTTTGCTCGAGCGGTTTCAACAGACGCCTTTTCTTTTACAGACGGTGAGAGCAGGGTAGGGTTTCTCCTGGGAGTTCGTTTTATCGCAGGTAGACCAATTGCTGTGGGGGACATTGTTGCACTACAGCATAGAAGCGCCGAGTCCCAAAAAGCGGGGCCTTTAAAACCAAGGGAAATTTTCTTTGAAAGGCTTTATGCTTCTTACTCGGATATCAAAGCTGTTGCTTACTCGTTCATGCGTAGAATACTAGCTATGGACGATGAAGTCATCGGAACAAATCTTAGAGATTTAATCCACCCGCGACTCTTATTCCTCATGGGCAGTCAGGTTCTAAAGCTTGATGTTTGTACAGAAAGGTTTGCTTTTTCAAGACTTGCTGCTTATGCTGAACCCTATAATAAGGAGCACATTGATTATTTTTTACATCACTTCCTTAGGGTTTTAAGTAGTATTGCATTAAGGATTATTTCTCAAGATAAAGCTGCAAGAGCTATCAAATTAGAGGAGATGGATTTAAGTGAAATTTATAATCTCTTATCTCTTGGAACTCGAAGGGCTCTTGCTATGTATTTACAGATGCTAGAGGTTATGGGAATTCATCACATGTGGAACGTTTTGGCAAGGAACCTAATTCTTGCTGGAAGAGTTGAGGTGTGTCAGGGTGACCTATCGACCAGACAGCACTATGAAATTCTTGCCTACCCAGAGACTCTGGGTGAGGTTGGTATTGCGTCTGAACTGCTTGAGGGCTCCGATCAGTTATTTCCAAGTGTTTTTACAGCTACACGTGATACACAGAGCGATTTGCCTACAATTAACATCTTGCAGTTACTAAGCAGGCCGAAGATAGATGAGATAGAAGCTCAAGTAGAAGAGCATTATGCAGAGCAAAAGCAAGATACACGTTTCCGTCAGAGGTTTGCTTCGGTTTTACTAAGTATTTTGCATGAGAATCCCTATTTGTGGAATGGTGTGGCTGATCTGCTTCAGCTACCAGGACAACTCAGACAGATGCTAAAACACACACTAAGAATCTCCCGTTAAACTTTCCTATCACTTAATTCTCTGTCAGATTCTGTCAGAGTCACTGCCAAGCAAATCCATTTTTTATATAGTATGATTCACCTTACTTATATAATCATTTTATATATACGACTATGACAAATGAAGGTCCAACTATAATTGAAGGTGAACTTGTAGATGCTCGACGTGCAGGAGGAGCGATATATAAACACAGTGAGCGAGTTTCGACAGATCAGGCACAAGCAATAGCAGGACTTAGAGCTCCTGTAGCTTGTACTGATATTACCAGATACACATCCGAAGCAGCAAGAGCACTTTTTGCTCAAGGAAGACTGTCTCAGGCTGAAATAGCAGCTCTAAGAAGCGCGGGTAAACTTTAATAATTAATATTTTATCTAATTAATATGGACAAGAAGAAAAAGATTCTTATTGCCGTTGCAGTTGTTCTTCTTGCATGTCCTTTGTTTGGATATGGAGCAGCAAAGCTTTTCCTTCTACCAGCTAGCCCAAATAAGGTTTGTCAGCATATGTGGGATTTAACAGAAAAAGAATTGAAAGATATAGTTGGTGAAGAAGAGGCAAAGAAAATGCTGGAAGAGGAGATGGGCAGTATTGATGAATGTGTAAAAGATGAGAAGAAAAGACGAGAGAATTCAACAAAAGGCATGTTAGAAATCAAGAAGGAAGCAGATTGCATCCTTGATGCAAAAAGCTTAGAGGATTTAGAAAAGTGTGATTAAATAAATTGATGCCTCGTGCTGGAAGTAAAATCCAGTGCGAGGCCACACTCAATTTGCTTAAGATAGAACTATTCAAAAGGGGGTAACAAGAGAGTAGCTAGTCTACTCTCTTGTTTTATTTGGCGTATAAAATGGTGCACTTTTTGATTCCTCTTGAATACAAAACTTAACTATGTATTGTAATAAAAAAGAAATTACTCTAGAATGATTAAAACAGCTCTTTGCTATCAGGATGAATATTATCAAAGATAGCAAATCTATAACAACCATCTTTAAGACGTAATATATTTTAATTTTTATTTTTATCTACATGGAACAGAAACAACCACAGTCCAAGATGACTATGGCACTTGTATGTTTCTTCCTAGGCAGTTTCGGTGTTCACCGCCTGATGATGGGCTATTCGAATTGGTGGCTCATGCTTGTCACATTCGGAGGCTTTGGGCTATGGACGCTGTATGACTTTGTCATGATACTCACAGGTAAAATGACAATGGCCGATGGTACAGCCTTAGCCTAAATAGTTTAACATAGACTAAAACTAGTGCAGGACATATAACCCCTGCACTAGAATAGAGTCTATCTAACCTGCTTGCTGACTAAACTTGGCCAGCTATAGTCCAGAAACGGCTTATTCTTGCCTTGGTCTAGAATCCTTTCTACTGCATTCATGAATTCCTGCATATTTCCCTCTGCTTGTAGTTCTTTCAGCCCAATTACAAAAGAGAATGGGATAAGATCTTCTTTTGCTTGTTTTACTCTCTTCCCAACACTTAAATCACGATCATCAATATCTAGCCGAACAGCTTTCTGTTTTAAATTCTTTTGTATTGCAATGCAGTGTCTCAGGTACTTCCTTCCAAGCGGTATTAATCTGATTTGTATGGGATATAACCACAAAGGGAAGCACTCTTCAAAGTTATCAAAGAGCATGTACAAGAATCGATCTATCCCGCCTGGTACAGCAGCATGGATTATAACCGGATGATGAACCTTATTTTGTTTGTCAATGTACTCAATACCAAGTCTATGGGCGTTCCCTACATCTATTTGAATGCATCCTATTTCTCTTGACTGTCCAAGTCTATCCATGATCTTGTAATCAACATTGATTATCCAATACCGGTCTTTTTCATCTTTGTTAATCTCAACAAGAATATCTCTTTTCCCATCTTTTGCCATTTTAACGATAGAATTCTCATACTTTTCAAAGTCTGATTCTGATCCTATCTCAGCTATAACTTCGTATTTTCTATTTACCTCTTTTGCAGCTTGCAGAATCTGTCTTTCAATTCTTGGATACCATTCAAATGCTTCATTCACACTCTTAAAATAAGGGTGAAGATCAGGCATAAAGAATCTCCTTAGGCGGTAAAAGAGCATACATTCTCCACTTTGTTCATGTCTGTAGCAATCCGATATAGAAAAATGAGCAATTGGCAAGTCTTTGTAGCTAAGTTTGTATTTGCCTGCCAGGTTGAATTGAGGGTAACTTGCATCATAACTCATGACCACTTCTTTCTTTCCAGACTTAAATCTGAACAACCTATCACCATAGAGTTTTGCATATGCCTCTACAACCGGATAAGACATATCAAAGACATTTGACCCTCTTACCTCATAGATTGGGAAGCCTATTTCAACAACGAGCTGTCTTGCATATTCCTTCAGCAACCTCATAACGAGCCATGCTTTGTAATCATACTGCATAAAGCCTATATCTGCATTCGGTTCCCAATTAAATCCGAGCTTATCTGCATGTTTCAAGTATTCTGATTTCTGTCTGGAACCGATACTCATCCCAAAGGCCTCCTTCTCAACAAATTTTCGGAAGTTCTTTGAGGGTTTTTGATTCTTCAAGAATTCTTTTGGATCAAAAATTTTCCCTCTTCTATTTATAACCAAGTAGTTGTTTTTCATCTCAGTAGTGTAATAATTTAGGTAACAAAGTTATTACCTTCTCTTTACTGGCTTAAAAAGGGAATGTTTTACCGAAGATAAGTATAAAAAAAATCCCCGCCTTGGGGATTATAATTTACAATCTAGCGTGCGTATAATGCCCAAAGCTTAAGCCTTGAGCGTTGCCGTTGCTAAATTGTGGCTACGGAGTATATATTTCATTACAAATGAATTATATCATAATAACCGTTTTGATCAAGGTTAAACCATTGATCAATGTGGATTTTAGAATTTGGAAGTGGTTTCAAATTTTCAGTATAATAAAACGCATATGGGAAAAAGATTTGCGGGTACAATTTTTGTAGCTATAAACTTCCTTGTAAGTTGCTTTGTATTTTTAGGCAGTACATTTTTATTTGCGAAGAATTCGAATAAAAGCCTCGATTTCATAAATTTATCAACAGAACTTTCTATATCGAATTCTCCACAAGTTAGGATAAAGAGTCTTCAGGACAATATTTCGCCTATTGTAAGATTAAAATCCGATACTTTTCGAACATCTGGATCTGATATAAATATTGACGTTTCAGTGAACGAACCGCTTATCACTGGAGACTTTACCTACTTTAGTTTACAAGCAGATGGAGAGGCAGATCGAGGGTTATATAAAGTAACTTTAAATGAATTAAAAGAAGGTGAAAATGAAGTTGAGCTAGCCTTTTACGACCGGTTTGGAAATAGTACCAAGAAAAATATTACTGTTGAAAAAAGACAGATTTTAGGTGAAAGTACTATCAGAGGTGAGGTCATCTGGCTCGATGGAGATGACATCCTTGCTGTTATTGACAAGGAATTTGCCTTGCCCTCTGAATATTATCCGAAAGATCTTGTGTATATAGCAGAATATAGTATTCCGGCTGTTTATGGCAAATTTATGTTAAGAGAAGTAATTATTCAGGATTTATCTCAACTATTTGCAGATGCTAATGCAGCGCATGTAAACTTACTTGTGATGTCTGCATACAGATCTTATGATAAACAAAGATCTGTATACAACACTTGGCTTTCGGCAGCTGGTATTACGGAAGCAAATCGCGTAGCTGCTCTTCCGGGGCACAGTGAGCACCAGCTTGGGACTGCAATTGATTTTACAACTCCGGAGATCGGAAATTCTAATTATTTTGATAAAACAGCAGCTGGAAAATGGCTTGCAGAAAATGCTTATAAATATGGCTTTGTGTTGTCTTATCCTCAAGGTTCTGAAGAAATTACAGGATATAGGTATGAACCCTGGCATTACAGGTATGTTGGAAAGGATGCAGCAATGGATATTCATTTGAGTGGGAAGTTGCCTATTGTCTACTTAAAGGAGATAAATAAAGTATACAATTAGTAGTTTAGAAATTTTGTAGTGAGATAATTACTTGATGAAAAAAATAGCTATTGATGCAACAACTTTAAGCGATCAGTACAAAGGTCGTGGAATAGGTACGTATAGTAAAAATCTTATAGAAGAGCTAATTAAAAATAGGGATTACGAATGGAATATAATCGGATTTGAAGATGTAAAGCCTCAATTTAAGAAAAAAAATATCAATTTTTTCTCTCTTGGAGAAGTAAAACTTTCTACTCCAGCTAACATTCTATTCTTTACGAATAGAATGAGGCCTCTGATAAAGCAGATAAATCCAGATTTGTATTTTGCCCCACATTTTGAAAGGGGTCTGCCTCTTGGACAATGTAAGGTGGGTGTTGCGGTACATGATGTCTCACCATATCTATACAATAAATATTCTGAAAAGGGGGAAATTATTAACTTTTTAAAAGGCTTATTCTACAAATATAATCTGCATAATGCTAAAAAAGCAGATATAATAATTACAATTTCTGAGTTCATTAAAAGTGAATTAGTAAAGGTTGGATTTAATCATGAAAAGATCCTTGTAACTGCTCTTGCTTTGTCAAAAGACTTTGATGTTGAGGCTATTAGAACAAACAGAGATCATGGAAAGACTTTGCGGAAGTATTCGGTTAAAAAGCCCTATCTATTCTATTATGGCGGACTAGAACCGAATAAGAATGTTAGCAAGTTATTATACGCATTCAACCTCGTTAGAAAAGAAAAGGAAGTGAATCTCATAATTCTGGACAAGGCTTTGTATTTCAGAGGGAGTGAAATCGTGGCTGAAACTAGTCCGGCCTTAAAGGTTAAGAAGTTAATTGAGTCTTTGAACATAAGACGTTTTGTTATTCTACCAAGGTTTGTAGAGTGGGAAGACTTGCCGATTCTACATAATGAAGCGTTAGCTTTTGTCCATCTTTCAGCATATGAGGGATTTGGGCTTGCAGTTCTGGAAGCCTTGGCTGCAGGTTGTCCTGTCATTGCGGCAGATAGAAGCTGTTATCCTGAAGTATTTGGAGATGCTGCCTTGCTTGTTGATCCGGATAATATTGATTTGGTAGCAGACAGTATACTTAGGGTTATTAATGATAAAGAATTACAACGGGAGTTAGCTGAAAAGGGGAGGGAGCAAGCAACGAAATATAGTTGGGAAGAATGTGGAAGAAAGACACTCGAAGCATTTGAAAGGACCTTGAGAAAGTAGTGCGAAAGAGGGCATAGTTAAATTGTTATATGGTTGTATTGTTGGATAGTCGGATGGCTCGATGGTTGAGTGGCTGAAATCTAATATGCTTAAAAGCTACAAGCTAATAGCTATCACATTCTTAATTCTTAACTATTAATTGATTCATGAAAATTGCTTACCTAATAAAATACTTCCACCCGATTTATGGAGGTGCTGAGAATTATATGCTGAACCTTGCTGTACTTGCTTCAAAAGAAGGCAATGAGGTTCATGTGTTCACAGGCGATAGAAAGGGTGATCAGAGGGCGGAGCAGAAGGAAGAAAACTATCATGGGGTTCATATTCACAGATACAAATTCCTTTTTAACTTTACAAATTACTTGTCATTTACTCCTGCATTACTTCCGGCTTTATTAAAGGAGAATTTTGATGTTATTCATGTATCAGGTTTCGGATTCATATGGCATGATTTTGTGTTGATTCTCAAAAGGTTTTTTTCAAATAAGACAAAATTCATAAATACTCCACACGGACCTTTTATGGCACTTGAAAGTTATAATTTTATTCGTAAAATTTTTAAATTCATTTATACTCAAATACAAAAGTTGTTCCTTAATTGGCTTTATGACATAGTATTGCAAGACAATACTTTCCAATGGAGATGGATTGTAAAGTATGGAATTAAGAAGGAGAAGATAAAATTTGTTTCTGTAGGGATAGATTCAAAAGTAATTACAAAAAAAGTTACTTCGGACCAGCTGGCTGATTTCCTTCACAAGTATGGTCTTAAAGATAAGTTCGTTATTTCCTCTTTGAACCGTTTAAGTAGGTATAAGGGTATTCAGCATATTATTGAGATTCTTCCGAGACTAGTAAAGATCCGACCGGATCTTTCACTTCTTATCATGGGCCGGGATGACGGATATTACCGTTCTCTTAAGGCCTTGGCAGAGAAGTTAAAAGTTCTAAGTTATATCACATTTATCATAGATATTCCGGAAGAAGAAAAGTATATAGCTTTGGAAGCATCGCAAGTCTTTGTTTTTTCAAGCGAATGGGAAGCTTTTGGCATAGTTTTACTGGAAGCTATGTCAAGAGGAAATGCACTAGTATCTACCCGAACAGAAGGAGGGAACTTTTTAGTAACAGAAGGGGTAAACGGTTATCTATATAGTTTTGCTGAGTTAGAGGAACTTTTCCGTGTTTTAGCTAAATTACTCAATGATCAGAACTTGGTTAGCAAGATGCACAAGGAAAATATAGAAAGAGTAAAAAAATACTCATGGGACGAGGTTTATCAGAATCGGTATTCGCCCCTACTTAAGTCGCTTATGGACAAGTAATTCTGGTATAATTGTCAGAATTAAAAGCATTTCTAAATACAAAAAATGAAGATGAGTAAGAAAGATAGATTCATCAAAAGACTTTTTGAGATTTACCCAGGGATTTTGGCTTGGACGGTTATTACAAGTCCTTTTTGGGGAGGGATACTATTCCCCGAGGTTATCGCTTACTTTGTTCTGGTTTTTAACGCTTTCTGGGTTTATAAGTCCCTTTCCTCTGTTCTCTTTTTTATCATTGGGTACTTTAAAATACGAGATGCTGAGAATGCAGATTGGATGTCTAAGCTCAAACGCCTCGACAATATTGAAGCTGGAAAGAAAGAATTAGTTGTAGAAATTAACGAACTAGAGGATGTGAAATTCTCTGACGATATTTTCAAGAAAAAACCATTCCAAAATATACCACTTTTTCTCAAAAAAATTCTTTTTAATATGCAGAAGCGCAAAACAGGAAGGCATTTAAGATCAGAGATAAAGGAACTTGAAAAAGTACAAAATGGGAATTTATTGAATTGGAAAGAGATCCACCAAGTGATTATAGTCCCATTTTGGGCTGAACCATATCCTGTTTTAAAAAGGAGTCTGGATAGACTTGTATCTCAAACTTTTCCAAAGTCGCAGATAAGTGTTGTTCTCGGAGCTGAAGAGAGATATCCTCCAGCATTTAAGCTTGCTAAAAGGCTACAGAAAGAATACAAGGACAAGTTTGAGAACCTTTGGATAAATAATCATGTACTAGCAGGTGAGGATATCATTGGAAAAGCTTCAAATATGGCGGATTGCGGTAAAGTTGCGAAAAGAAAGATAGAAGAACTAAAGTGGGATAAGAGTAAGATTATTGTTACAAGTTGTGATTGTGATACGCAATTTGATAAGCAGTATTTAGCTTATCTTGCCTATCTTTTTGTTACCGATAAAGATAGATATACGCATTTCTATGCTGCTCCAATGCTTTACTATGCTAACTTTTGGAAGGTGCCGTTCTATAGCCGTGTTGCCAATACTCTGTTTTCAATCAACAATATCGCAACAGCAGCAAGAATTGATAAATTTATTCAGGTCTCATCATACTCTTTTTCATGGAAGTTGCTTGAAGACATTAACTTTTGGTCAGTTGATATCATACCTGAGGATTTTCATATGTTTTTTAAGGCATTATTTGTACACTATGATAAGGTTTTAACAAGACCGATTTTTCTTAGGAACCTGTCTGATGCTGCTGAATCTATTGGTCATGCTAGCACTATTAAAAATCAATATGAACAAGTAAAGAGATGGGCTTGGGGGGTAAGCGACCATGGCTGGATGATTATGAATCTACTTAGAGCTAAAAAGAAAACCTTCTATATGTTCTATCGGGTCTTTCACACTATCTTTGACCATGTCACTTGGTCAGTAATCTCCTTTATCCTGATGTTTGGTGCAAATATACCAACATTAGTAAATAAGGATTTCTCCAGGACTGTCTTTGGCCAAAAGTTGCCGCAGGTTTCTTCGTTTATGTTGACTATTACAACCGCAACATTTATTTTTACAGTTATACTTGACTTCTTCATTAAACCACGAAGAAAAGAGAAGGTTAGCATACTCAAACTGATACTTGAACAGGTTCAGTGGATCACTTTTCCGGTTGTAAGTTTTATTTTCGGAGCTATTCCAGGCCTTGATGCTCAAACGAGGCTTCTTTTCGGAAAGTACATGGAGTATCGCCTTACTGAAAAGCATTAGTGATATAGATCGGTCTTAAGTTACTTATTTGTAGGTTAGGAAGGTGATGCTGCTTAATTTTCCTTATTCTTTCTATAGAAATTATATCCCTCAAATTCCTTTTCAAATGTATAGTTATGTTCTTCAAGAAACTTGATAAGTTCATTAGGATCCTGAGCCTGTTGATCTATGATGATGAGGGCAGGAGAGTTTTTTACCAAAGACGATTTAATCTCTCCCATATTTTCTTTTGCTTTGAAACTCTGTATATGCTTGACGGGAGGATTTATATTTGCAAGTTGGTAAATCCATGGATTGTCTGTCCATATGTAAATATTTGGGGCCTCTTTAAGTGTTTGAGCAAGATAGGAGTTTAAACGGTAGGTTTTATACGCTTCACTGTCAAAATATTTAATGTAAGAAATTGTGTCAACTTTCCCCGCAGCATACTTTATAAAATTTGCATAGTAACCAATAGGATCTAAACTCATCTTCAGTTTTTGACCAGAAGTAAATAGGTTTAGGCAAAATAGTGAAGAAAGGAGATAAATTGATAAGTTTTTTAGTTTTTCAAGGTATTGTCTTTGTGCGAAAGCTTTCCTGATGACAAGACTTGTCACTATAACCAACGGGGGTAAAACTTGTACGAGATAATGTAGATAGGGTTTTTGATCAATCAGGGCTGAAAAAACAGAGAAGATTAACCAAAAAGAAAGGAGCAGGTATGCTTCAGAAATTTTCTTGTCAACAAATAGACGAATTTTTATAAATGCTAATACTAGTAATAGTATTGTCCTTGTCCATATAGTATTTGGAAGAATGACAAAACCTAAAGAGTCGTTACTGGAATTTAATATTTCTTCAAGACTCTGATTGAAAACAGAACTTGTAAATTCTGGTAAGGCATCTTTAGATGCAAAGTACAAAGATAGAGCCAAGAGAGGTAAGAGAATCCCTAAAGATAAGAGAGCTAGACTTCCAATCTTTATTTCTCTCTTTTGAAAAACTGCTATTAGATACAAAAAGACTGCTAGAATTATGAACACTGGTTTAAGACTAAATACTAAAGCTGCACCAAAGAAAATGCCAGATAAGAACATCCATCTTGGAGTATTTTTAGTTATTAGATATATTCCAAGGGAAGAGAAGAATATAAAAAAGTTTTCGAAAGTTGAAATGTTTGCATCAAATATTGGCAGACCAAAAAGAATTGCAGCTAGTAATGCCGAGGTTGAGGCTACTTTATGAGTGAATAGTTTCCTAGAGATTTGGTAGACAAGAATTACTGTTCCAATTGAGGACAATAAACCAAGGATTTTTGTTAATACTAAACTTAAATTACCAGCAAAACCCGTTGCATAATAAATAAAAAATATTCCGGGCATTTCGGAGGTCCAGATATCTTTGTACAGTATTTTCCCATAGTGGAAAGAGTTGGCAACGCTTGCATAGAATCCCTCATCTGTATACCAATGAGGCTCAAAAAGACTTGGGACCCTAAGAATTATGAGTAATAATAGGATGCCTCCAATTATTAAAGTTTCCTTTTTTATATTCTTGAGAATTTCTGCGATCTGCATTATTTAGTGCCTGAAAATCTTAACTGCCATACTCGGATCATAGCCTCGAAAAATATCTTTTTATTCATCTTGGCCTTTCCGTATTCTCTATCAGGAAAGATAATAGGAGTTTCAATAATTTTGAACCCCTTTTTTACTGTTCGGTATTTCATCTCTATTTGAAAGGAGTAGCCTTCTGATTTGATAGAATCAAGGTTTATGTCTTCTAGCACTTGTCTTCTAAACATATTGAAGCCGCCGGTAAAATCCTTTATATTTACTCCAAGTATTATTCTTGAGTACAAACTCCCTCCTTTACTTATAAATTTACGCAGTAAATTCCAATTTTCAACTTTGCCGCCTTTAACATTACGTGACCCGATGACCAGATCGTATTCTTCTATTAGCTTTATGAATTCAGGAATGTATTCAGGCTTATGGGAAAAATCGGCATCCATGGAAAGAATGTAGTCATAGTTTTTTGATACCGCTTTTTTAAAAGCGTTTATATAGGCACTTGCCAGTCCAAGTTTTCCTTTGCGATGAATGACTTCGATTTTAAAGTTATTTCCTTTAATTCTTTCAACTAATTTGTCTGCGATTTTTCCAGTGCCGTCAGGAGAGTTGTCATCAATTATAATGATAGTTGTAGATATCTGAATATCTACAACTACATCCTCGATGGCTTTTACAAGTCGTTCAATATTCTCTTTTTCATTGTAGGTAGGAATACATATAGCCAGTTTCTTCATACATTACCTCCTTTAAGGTTACTCGGTTACTTAAGTTGTCAAAAGTTACTCCTTCTTTTCCCACAGCTGCAAATACAGCTCTCCTTTAAAGGCCTTTTCATCAATTAAAACATAGTCTTGATAGAATTTATCGCGATCATTCATTCCATAAATTTCAACCAACCATAATCTATCATATTTAGATAGATCTGATAAGCTTCGGGTGTAGTTATCTTCTGTAAGCATTACCTTGCCTACATAAAATGGAGTTTCGTATTCTGGATCGAAAATAGTACTTTCTGCTATGTCTTTAGCATAGAATTCAAAGGGGAAAAAGCTTTTTGCATCCATGTGTATTATTCCGTCATATGTCGCATGATTTGTCTTTATATAAGTAGTAAGTTCACGGTAACTAGGTTTTGAAGTATTATTCTTCTGATAAATGCAGAAATAAATCTTCAGATTAATTAATACCATTAGAATGACAACGAATATCTTTATAGTATCATTCTTGAATAATATTTTGATACCTTTGTAAACTAAAAAGATAAAGAAAGGAGCGAGGAAACTTATGTAGCGGATATAAAGAATTGGGGTAATAAATGACAATATGTATAGGATTACGAAAGGTAACCAGAAAAGTATAGAGAAGTGTATTTTTATTTTCTTCCGTTTTTTGATTTCACTGAATGTTCCAAGAAAAGATAAGAGAATTGTTCCAATATTTAAAGCTCCATCTACTATGTCGAAATTTTCTTTACTAAATAGTCTTATACCTACTGCAAATCCTGTGATAGTCTCATTGAAAGTATTTAAAGGATGAAATTTAATCCAGAAGTCAGAGACTACGTCTTGTAAGAGGGATAACATAATTAATAACCAGGGGAAAGTTATTGCAAAAATTGTAATATAAATAACGAACCACCTTTTAATATTCTTGTTAGACATAATCTCTCTGAGCTTTCTACTTTTAAGTTCTTTTAGTAGTTTAAAAATCAATATTATTAATTCTGCTAGAACAACGAAGGCCGAGTAGCTATGAGCATAAAAGGCTAAAGAAGTAAGAACTATATAGAGAGCAGCATTTATGAAATTGTGGTTTTGAAGCAGTTTTGAGAAGAAGTAAAACGATCCTAACACTAAAAACATCAATAGTGAATATACCCTAGCTTCCTGTGCATAGACAATCACAACAATATTTACACAGAATATTGTTGCTATAAGCATTTGGTCTATCCTCCTTTTGAAGTAGTCCTTTACGAAGAGGATGAAGGAAATTAGGGTCCCAATACTAAATAAAAATGAAGGTAGTCTAACTGATATTTCACTGACCCCAAAAACTTTGATCCAAAAGTGCAGAAGGAAGTTGTATATAAAAGAACTTGTATCTGAAAGGGCAATCTTAAGGAATTCCGGAAATGGTTTTTGTGCAAGAATCACCGAAAAAGCTTCGTCACGCCATAGGTCTTCCTGTCCAAGGTTATAAAAGCGAAGGAAAATAGCTAAGATGAAGATTATTCCCAGTCCTATATAGTACCAATTGTCTTTCTTTAAGTTAATGCGCATTTCGCAAGGATTTTACCAGATTTAAGATCAAAGTACGAAACCAGAAATAGGAGATACTAAGCAAATTCCTAATTTGACTCATATTTCAGATTTTGAAGTTCGGACTTTTGAACCATTCACAATCTACTATTTATCTCATACTTACATCATTAAATCCCTTCCAGTCATGGTTTGAGGTACCTGGATACCAAGTGCAGCAAGAACGGTGGGGGCAATATCTGCAAGAATGCCTGTTGTTAGCTCTCGTGTTTCATAGTTGTTTGAAACATACAAAAAGGGAACAGGGTTTGTGGAATGTTCTGTATCGACCTCTCCGGTTTGCAGATTAACCAGTTCTTCAACATTACCATGATCCGCAGTAACCAGCATTTCGCCACCTTTTGCGAGAACTGCTGCAGCAATCTTACCTAAGCACTCATCGACCACTTCAGAAGCCTTAATTGAGGCTTCAAGTTTGCCTGTATGGGCGACCATATCTGTACTTGCATAATTGACCAGGATAAAGTCATATACTCCCTCTTCAATTTTTTTAAGCAGTGTGTCGGTAATTTCATAGGAGCTCATTTCAGGTTTTTCATCATAAGTTTTAACTTCCTTAGGGGATGGGATTTCTAATCGATCCTCACCTGTAAATGGATTTTTCGTTCGACAATTAAAAAAATAAGTTACATGTGGGAATTTTTCAGATTCGGTGAGTCTGAGCTGTTTGAGTCCTGCATCTGAAATTAGCCGTCCCAAAGAATACTCAACTTTTTCCGGGGGGAAAATTTGTTTTGCGGGAAAACCAGTATCTGTTTTCTGCATTTCTTCTTGAAACAATTTCTGAACCATTTCACTTTCTCCGCCAGGTAGTGCAGTATCTTCATCGGCTCGGTTCATTACCATTCCCTTTTCATAGTTTGAGAAACCGGCAAAGAAGACGTTTTCTATCCTTTCTTTCTGCCATCCAGAGAAGTTTTCTTCTTCAAATGCTTTTGCGAGCTGAACTGCCCTATCTGCTCTATAATTGAAGAAGATGACAGCATCGCCGGGTGTAACAGTTGCTATCGGACTACCGTCTTTTGCTATGACATATGACTTTACGTATTCATCTGTATCTCCTTGGTTGTATGACGAATCAAGAGCCTCTTTCCAGTCTCCTACTTGAGTTCCCTTTCCATATGCTATGAGGTCATAGGCCTGCTGAGTTCTCTCCCACCGTTCATCGCGGTCCATTGCGAAGTAACGCCCAATTACTGAAGCAATTTTTGCAGATTTTCCTGTTTTTTTCTCAAGTTCGCTTAAATATTTCTCTGCGCTTTTTGGAGGCACGTCTCTTCCATCAGTAAATGCATGGATAAAGACGTTTTTAAGACCGGACTTTTTACAAAACTCAACACAAGCATATAGATGATCCATCGATGAGTGTACTTTTCCCGGACTAGTTAGTCCCATAAGATGTACTTTTCCTCCTGAATTTTTCACATGCTGTGCAGCTTCGGTAAACGTGGGATTCTTGTAGAATATTCCTGTTTCCATTTCATGATCAATTCTTGCTATCTCCTGGAAGATCACTTTACCGGCACCAAGGCCCATATGTCCGACCTCGCTGTTTCCGTTAACACCCGAAGGCAAGCCTACATTTGTACCGGAAGCCTGCAGGAAGCAGTGAGGATACTTAAACCAAAAGTTATCTAAGTTAGGTGTTTTTGCCTGTGTTACTGCATTACCAGGATTTGGTGGAGCTACTCCGAGACCATCAAGAACTATTAGGACAATAGGTTTAGGTTGATTTGTCACATTTCATAAAGCTTATGTTAAATGCAGTCGTGATCCGTTTTGCAAAAATAATCTATCATAAATTCCCATATACAACAAATTAATGAAAGTAAATTTCCTTGTATCAAATTATAAATACAATATATAGATTATTAAAAAAAGAAGCACATTATAAAATGTGCTTCTTCTGATTCTGTCTTAAGTTAAATGGGATCTTTCTAATCCCACCCCTCTCTTGGTTTATCGCTATCTCCTTCATTTGAACCGCCTTCTCCTATAGAACCATCTCTATCCTGATCTTGGGGTCTTTGCTGAACTCCTACTCCGCCTGGTTCTCCTTGAGTATCTTCGGAATCTGATACGTTGACATTTAAGCTGTCTGTTGAATCGATGTCTTTATTCTTTTGATTTTGATTCTTAACCTGTTCCATTATTTCATTATGAGTTTCGTTTTGATTCTCATACCTATTCATCACTCTTTCTTTTGCTTGGTCTTCTACTTCTCCCTCATTGTGCTTTTCTTCCATATTTCTAACTCTCTCCTGAACTCGCTCTCTTTGTGCTTCTACTTCTTGAACAGCCTCATTGATTCTTTCTTGAGACTCTTTTCTCTCTTGTAACCTCTCCAATTCCTGCATTCTCTCATCTAGTATGTCCATTTCAAGTTGTGCTGACTTTTCAGGATCATTAGTAAATGATCTTTGTAAACTTTCCATGGCTTTATCCACAGAGTATAAAAAATCTCCCGGAACAGAAGCTTCTGCTGCATAAGCAGTTGTACCTCCAATGAGAAGTACACAGATACCGACACCAAGTGCAACGAACAATTTGGCTTTGGTATTCATTGTTGAAAATATTAAAAAATTAAAGTTCACAAATCTATTACGAAGACTTTCCTTTTTGGGTACATCTTTTTGTATCATCCTATTTAGATATTGATAAGTAGTTAGCTGCCAGTCCTTATCTGGAACAATCGGTAAATTATTTAGTTTTTCTATGAAATTATCTTGGTTATTTTTTCCCATTGATTGTATCTCTCAGCTTATCTAAAGCTCTATAGATTGATATTTTAGTGGCAGTATATTTCTTGCCAATCATTTCCGAAATTTCCCTAATGCTAAATCCCTCAATAAATCGTAGTATTATTAATTCCTTCTCTTCCTTTGATAGCTTATTTAAGTTTTGAATAATTTGTTCATACATTAACGTGTTATCTATATCTTGTTCTATTGCTAAATCGTGAATTTCCTCGTTGTAAGGTATTGCATGAAGTTTTGCTTTTCTATATTGGTCTATCACAATATTTCTTGCTATGATAAAGAGCCAGTTTTTTAAAGAAGACTTCGTTTTGTCAAAAGCCTCTCTGTTTTTCCAGGCTTTTTCAAAAACCTCTTGAGTCAAATCCTGGGCAAGCTCCTTTTGACAGTTAATGCGCAGGTAGATATATCTAAATATACTAGTATTCAGTTTTTTAAAAGCTTCAAGCAAATCCTTTCCTGAGTCTAGGCCAGCTTTACTTTTAGGATGCATTTTCATATGTTTACGTAAATATAGTAGTCAGGGTACTTTTATAACAAAGTATTATAACCTAAATTACACACACAAAAAACACGGTTAGTTTATTTTTGGTTTGGGATTTGGGCATATAAGGGTTCTAGATAAATTTTTGTATTATGCAAGGAACATGCTTTGTGCAAATTCTATCCTTTTTAGAAAATAGAAAGAAAATCTCAACATAAGAAAGATGAGGATGAAAGATACTACTTCAAATGTTGCTATACAAGCAAGATTTTCAAGCCGGATGTATTTATAAAAGGTTAAAGCTCCCCATGCGCCATAAAGTATAGCTGCAAAAGTGAAAATTAGGCCGGGGACAGATGTACCAAGAACTTCGGGATTATCTGTCTCAAAATTGGGGAAGACAAATCCTAAGAACAATCCTAGTAACGTCGTTGTTATGACAGTAGTTATAAATATTAATATGTACAGTAAAGAGGGTATTATTCCAGGTAAAAATACTACTAGATTAAATATACTTACTCCTAAACCCATTATGGAGAATAGAAATGAAAAGAAAAAAAATTTCGAATACATAACCTTTTTTAAACTTACAGGTGAACTGCCTATGATCCAGGCGGTTTTTCTCTCTGTACTAAAAGAAGGAAAGACATACCTTAACACAAATGCTGTAATAAAGTAGATTCCAACCGCGATCTGGAAAGCAAAAACTGTGTCTGCCATAGATTCGCTTCCAAAATCATACTTTTGCATCGCTCGTTTAAGAAGCAGATTAATTGCAGTATATATTAACCACAGGGATAATATAAAACTTACCCAGGCAATATCCTTTAGGTCACGTCGCATTACCACAAATTCCTTTTCAAATAATGCTCCGATTTGACCTTTTAATATCTTCGGGAACTTGCCAATCGGCAGTGTCTTATCAAAATTTATCTTTGTTCTGGCCTCAAACGAGCCTTCTTGAAGCTTCTGCCAAATTGTCAGAAATCCCCTCGTACTAAGGTAAGTTGCGATAGCTAGAATTGCTGTAGTTACAGTAGTAACAGCAAAATGAAAAATTGCTTCAGGATATTTATCTTCTTGCAGATGGAACAGGAAAAGTGAAGGGGAGTGAGAAGGCATAAAAGTGAACCGCGTTTCTACAAGATTCACATCGAATTCTTGAACATCTGTTATTGGAATTTGCCAGAATTCTATAAAGTCTGAAGGTACAGCTTTTTTCCATCCAAGCACAAGGAGTAGTATAAATATGAAAAGACATATAATCATTATGTTGAAGACCGTTACAAACTTATATGTCTTACCTGAAACCATTTTAAGTAGTTGTGCAGTCGCGAATACAAGAAACACGCTAAATAGCATTGCAATAACTGAGAGCAATGAGACATTGAGTAGCATAAGAAAGAATGAAAGCAGACTGGTTTCAAAAACTGTTTTTATTGCTAGTGTAAGTGGAACCGCTAGCAGTAGAATTGAAATTAAAGATGAGGAGGCTATTTTCCCCAGATAATAAAAAGGGATAATCTTGAATTTAGGTGTGGCCAGTATCCAGTTGTCATCTGAGCTTCTAAGCAGCGTAAAAAGCAGAAATAGCATAGAGCTAAAACTGGTAATGTAGAAAAAGACCGCAAGATAAAGCTCATAAACATACAATGTAAAAGCTTCCTTGTATAAGATGTATCCTTGCAGGAACTCAAGTCCCGAGACTCCAAAACGGTAAATACTAAATCCGACGCCCAAGAACAGAAGCATTCCAATCCCTGCAGTGATAATCTTTCCAGCTGTTTGCGATTTTAGATAACGAAGTGCGGATCTTATTTTAAATAGAAAAACTCTTGCAAGCGGACTGTTCATTTGTTTTCAGTAAGTTTAAGATAAATGTCTTCAAGCGAAGCTTTGCTTGCTAGTTGGGCTTGCTTTCTGAGTTCGTTCAGATTCCCTACAGTTATCAGTTTTCCCTCCTTTAGAACTCCAATTCTCGAAGCAGTACTTGATGCAATTGAGAGAATGTGAGTAGCCATAAAGATGGTTCCACCGGCCTTTGTATATTTCTGGAGTTCATTTTCAGTTGTGGATATACTTTTTGGATCAAGTCCTACTGCGGGTTCATCAATTACAAGAATTTCCGGTTTATGAAGTAAAGCTCCCAAAAATGTAAATTTTTGCTTATTTCCTCTTGAATAATTCTGAAAGTAACCCTTTTGTATTCCTTCTAAGTCGTAAATTTTTAGTAGTGATTTAATTCTTTTGGTTCTTTCTTTCTCTTCTATGTTATGGAGTGTTCCTACTATGTGAAGAAATTCTTCTCCAGTAAGGTAATTCCAGACACTAGGTTCGTCTGGGATATAGCCGAGGTATGATTTAGATGTGATAGGGTCTTCCTCGACATCAGCATTATTTATTTTAACCTTGCCTTCTGTAGCTTTTAATAATCCTACAATGATTTTGATGATAGTTGTCTTACCTGAACCATTTGGTCCGATAAGTGCAAAAATCTCACCAGGTTCTACTTTTAATGATAGATTATTAACAGCAACGAAACTTCCAAACTTTTTAGTGAGATTAGAGATTTCTAGTATTGTGGACATAAGTAGACAGTTTGATAAGTTAAGCTCAAAGTTGACTACATACATAGTAACAGATAGATACGTACTAGTCTAGAAATTATCTTGGATTGGGGACAAGACTTTTAATTTGCGCTAAATATTGTGTAAGTCTAGTGATCAAATGCATTACTGCAATAGTGCCAAAGATTATTGATCCTTCAACATGCCAAAAGTAGAGTTTGCTCGCGAAATTTATAAGGCTAGAAAATTGAAATTGCAAAGTCATCACTATTCCAAACAAAAAGGATGGGACAAGAGTTAGAAGAAGCATAGAATTCCAAAATAGATTAAAATTATTCTTCGTGAGAATGATATATTGATTCTTAGAATTAACTTTTGTGATTCTCCAAGTAGCTAGATAGAAAAAAAGAGAAGCTAAAAAAGGCAGCCAAAAATTATATGGATTTCTTACTTTTGCTTCTTCTTGATCTTGCTTTTGAGATGAACCTGTAGAAGTGTCTTCCGTTTTAGTTTCTAGATCTCCTATATAATAATCGTCAAGCATGGCATAGGTTCTGGCTTTGTGATCTCTACCAAGTCCTGCTTTCGTTTTAAAGTCTTCAGTCATGTCTTGACCGCACCAATCTCTTATATCAAGGTATACGTCATGATCAGAAATATAGTTTGAGAAATCATAAACTCTATCTTCAAATATCATCCAGCAGTTGTTTGCCTTATTATGATTTTCTACTTCCGAAGTAGATATCTTAGTTCCGGCTTGAATGTCTCCTTTAAGAGAAAAAAATATTAATGCTGTTAAAAGAAGTATTTGTGTATTCCTTTGTTTCATATCGTGTGGATCCATAAACTGATTTAGAACTACATATTATACATAAAAAGTAAATTTAAAAAAAAGATTACTAATGAGAATTTGAAATTGTTAGCTAAATTTCTGTAATTTTCTTTTGTAATTCTTCGAAAGGAGATAAGCCTACACTCCAGTAGCCGATGAAAGGATTATTTAAATCATTTATGATCTGGTGAATTAGAGAGATAAAGAAGGTGATTGTGAATGTTGAAAATAGATGATACCAGATGTTGTCGAAAGGCATTATGACAGTTGTTACCACCATGATAACTGATGCTAAGGTGATAAATGTCTGCAATGGTCGAGGAAGCCTTGCAAGACTTTCTCGTATTCTTTCGGTCCGTGTATCCCTCATTTCTTTGAACTGATTAATTACATGATCAAAAATTATCGGATCGTGGTCGTCATCAAATTCAGTTGTATCAATAATTCCAGAGATATTATTAATTATCGGTTCCATCTTGATTCTTTTTTGTTCAAGACTCATCCGATGATTTTTAAGTACAAGGTCAATATATTCAAGAATTTCTTTTTTCAATTTTTCCTTAAGATCTTCATCACGGAAATCGCAAACTAGGTTAAATAAACCTTCGATATCTTTTGCTTCCTTTTCAATCAGTTTTTGGATTGTATTCTTTTGATTCCAGACTTCAATAACTATAAAACCAACTATCACACCGTATATTGTCCCAAAAGCTGTTACAAATGAACCTAGGCTTGATGAATCAACCTGATACAAACTGAAATCAAGGACTCTATCAATATAGTAAGTGCAAACAAGTAGGAAAGTTGAAATTATGATTGTTTTAAGTAGCATTATCTTCATCTCGGACAGTCCATGATAAATATTTCTTTAGACATTGTAATATTTTCATAGATTGTATTCAAATTTTTATGAGGTGCATATATGATGATATAATCTTTATGATACTTTATTTTAGTAATTGTGATAAATGGCCAATGTTACAACGGATATTATGATTATTCGGGGTTTGCAAGGGAATATGAAAGCAACTGTTTCGAATCTTCTAAAGGATACTGATCTTGGTAGTATGAAAAGTAAATTAAGAAGCCTTCAGAATTTAAATAGTAGTATTTGTCAGAAGTTGCAATATGTAGCTACCATCTCTTTTAAGCTAGGCGGCAAGACTCATGTGAATGCAAATACTATCTGTAATATCCACAATCAAATAGGCACTCTTATTAGTAGTGCACTAAACAAGAATGATTCGGAAAGTTTGAAGTCGACTGCACAATCAATAAGCCAGCAAATAAGTACTGCAAATGCAAAAGCGAGTACAATGGAATCAGAAGAAAGAACTGTAGGACCATTTAAGAATAAAAATATACTTTGACTTTAGAATAGTTTCTTAATCTTCTGCGCCTTGTTACCGAGTTGAACTAGATTTAACTGTTTGGAAGTATCAGTTTTAAATGGGGTTATTCTTGTAGCTATCTCGTGTTTTTTACATAAGTTCTTGAAGAGTTTATTTAGTTTTTTAGCATTTCTTGCAGCACAGCTATATCTTTCTCCAAAGCTTTTTCTATACTTTTGCGATAAACCCGGGAATAGTTCATCTAATTTCCGGTAGTAATAATCACGCTGTCTATCTCGTAGAGTCATTCCAAATGAGGGGATTATGTACTTGGCTTTAGCATAATGAGCTTTCTTTACGATAGCTGTAATATTTTCTTCTGTATCTTCAAGAAATGGTAAAATCGGCATCATGGTAATTCCTGCATATATTCCGTGCTCAGAAAGAGTTTTAATTGCTTTATAACGTTTTGAAACTAAGGGAGCATTAGGTTCTACTTTTTTACCTAGTTCATCATCTGCGGTAGTGATTGTGAAGCTTACTGCCGCATATACTTTACTGATTTCCTTTAGAACGTCTAGGTCACGTAAGACTAGGTCACTTTTTGTTAGAATATGTACTGGAAATTTAAACTCAGCTATGACCTCGAGAGCTTTTCTTGTAAGTTTTAATTTTCGCTCAAGAGGCATGTAGCAATCATTCATGGCACCAAACCCGATTGTTCCTTTAACGCGCTTTCGTGGAAGTTCTTTCTTGAGAAGTTCTACGGCATTTATCTTTACCAGGATATCATTAAAGTTCTCTATTCTGTAACACTCGCTTCTTGAATCACAATAGATGCATTGATGTTGGCACCCTCTATACAGGTTCATGTTATATTTTAAACCGAACCATGGGTCGGGCTGCCTGTAATGTGAAAGTAGAACTTTTGCCTTAATTTCCTTTATCATAACGGTAATATTATATCATTTGAGGAGTAAGAGAGGTTTGTGTTATGAAGAAAATTATGCTTTTAAGAATGATGTTATGTTCTCATCTACCTTTTCTTTACTCTTTATGACTATGAGAATGTCTTCTAGAACTCCTATTTGGCCAAGTATTGCAAAGGCTAATAGTAAAGGGATGCTAAAAATACCCAATAAGGATAAAACCATCCAAGCAACAAAGAAGTATTGTGAAATTCGTGAACTTGTTAGGTGGAATGTGCAGAGCTTTTTTGCATATGCAAGATTAAATAATTTTGAAACGATATAAGACGTGAGGAGAATCCCGAAGATTAAAATTATCAGATTTAGATAATTTACAATTTCGTCTCTTATTATTATTACTGTAGTAATGAGAAATATCCCAAGAAAAGTGTAGTCTGCAATGGTGTCCAGCTTTCTTCCCTTATCAGAACTCACCTTCCATTTTCTTGCTAATGGCCCGTCGATTAGCTCGGTTAGTTCAAGTATGAAGAAAAATAATATAAATGAAGTTCTCGAGGAATAGAGCCCAAGATAAATTAAAACTGGAGAAAGAAGTAATCTAGCAAATGATAGTATTGTAGGAATTTTTTTCTTTAATGATTCATGCATGGTTTTGTTAATTTTCAATAATTTTTATAGAAATTGCCAGAATCATCTATATAGGGATTTGACAAATCAAATCCTTACAATTTTTATTGAACCCTTTTCAAGAATTTCTTAGCGGCTTTTCGTGCTCTTGGACTATCAGAATTCTGCATAGTCTCTGCAAACTTTATAATTTTTTCTTTTTCAGGTATCTCTTGGTAATTCGAACTAAATGTATCGAGTGCATTAGTCTTTACATAATCGGCTCGATTTTTGAGGGGGTATGTTTTTTCTACATTAAGTAATTTCTTGATAATTTTTAATCTTAATTTAGGTTTTGCTTTAAAAATTTTGTCTGTATTGGACGCGAGATGACAGGCTATCATTATTTTCTTGTCATTTAGAAGTTCGAAGTATTTATCAAATATTTTATCGAACTTACTCTGGGGATCAGATCTTGAGAGATTGGCAAGAATAAAGACGGGCTGAATCCTATGAAATGCATTATCACTTTTGAGTAATGCTGTAAAGTGGTCCCAATGTGGATATAAGAGCTTTGGGTGTTTGTCGCTTAGAAATATGAGTGCTTTAAAGCTTGAAAAACGTGACTGCTCATCTTTGGCAGTCATATTCTCAAGCATTTCTTCAAGAAACTTTTGATCCTTTAAAGCTTTTTTTGCTAGTCTTTTTGTTTTGGTATCAGGTTTTTCTATGTTGAAAAGTGAGCCCATAGATTAAGGTAAATAGTTGTATAGTTAGATAGCTGCATTGTTTCATTGTCAATTTTTAATTCTTCATTCTCAATTACTCAATTGTATATCTGTATCATTGAATAATCGGATAATTGTTATATTGCAATATTGTCATATTGTTGGATAACTAGATCCCGCTAAGCGGGAGATAGCCGGATAACTATTCTGCTGTTTTCTCTTCAGCCTTTTAGATTGTATGATTCCTTCAACCAGCCCATTAATTCTTTGTCAATCTCTTTTCCCGATCGAACATCAAGGCAAATTTTATAAGTGCTCTTTGACATCGGTACACAATTATCTATTCGCTTATTTTTAATTTTTTCGTTCCAGGCAAATCGTACCTCAATTCGGTCTTTTTTCGGAAGAATTGCTATGAAATCATAACAGCCGAAAAGATGGATACAACACGGAAGCGAGATAACCTTGACAGGGCCTATTTCCGTTGTTATTTTTGTCTTTAGATATTCAAATAAAGGTTTAGCAATTTCCTCTTTCCCTTCAAAGTGTTTTTCAATTGGAAACTTTTTGCAGGAATGCATCTGATTCTTTTTTGCAAAAATTCTTCCGCATTTGGGGCATGTCCAGTGTGTACTCATTTGCTTTAGTATGAATAATATTAGAAACACAGCTTAATGATACACGAAGAAGAGAAGGTGGTAAAGATGGCTAGAATGGTCTAGAAGATTAAACTGATTGAGATGACTAATTTTCACTTCGATTTGCTTGATCATCCATATTTGTGTTTGCTTTATTGACGAGGTTTCAACTTGTGTTAATATGTTGGGAGTATAATTAAATTATTACCAACTTATTTATGCAACAAGTTCAAGGGTCGTCTGGTGGTTCTAAAAACACACTTTTATGGATCCTTGTGATTGGAGCGGTTTTAGTTGTTATAGGAATATTTTGTGCATTTCTTGGAGGAGTAGCAATGTACTGGATGATAGTTAGGGTAGAGGATGGCGAGATTGTTGAACATTACGACACTTCCACAACTGCAACTACAGTACCGGCTCAGCCTCCAACCGATACAAAACCAAAACTCGGGACAATAAAGGGGTCTGTTGGATATCCTAGTGATTTTCTTCCTTCGATGGAAGTCTGTGCCGAGGATGTAAATACAGGTGATTATCTTGATTGTGCAGTGATTATTGGAAATGGACATGAGGATTTTGCAGGACTCGATTACACATTGAAAGTACCTCCGGGTAGCTATTATGTTTTTGCAATAATTACAGAGGAAGGAGACCCAAATAAGATGGATGTTGCTTATTATACAGAATTTGTAAAATGCGGTATGTATGCGACCTGCACCTCACATCAGAATGTTATTGTTATTGTTGCTGAGAATCAGGTTTTGACCGGTATTAATCCTGTGGATTGGTATGAGTAGAAGCATAGTTAAATTGTTCAATTGCTTCATTGAATATCAGTATCCTTGAATAATTGGATAATTGCTATATGGATGGATAGCTAGATAGTTGGATAGCTGTGAGCTCCAAGAGGAAAGCGAGCTAATGATCATCCCCATTTAGTATCTCCTTAGTTTCCTGTTTTGACTCTGTTACTTCCTGTCCGATTTGTGTTAGAAGATCTCCGATTAAAGGAACGTTTCTTGTCTTTACAAACACGAAACTTATAAGTCCAATAATGAGTGTAGCACCAATTGCTGAGCCTACTCCCCAGGCTATTCCTCCGATAAGATTATCAAGTATTATTTGTTTTCGTGAACGAAGGTAGATTTTTAGAAAATTTTGCTTGGGTTCTTGTTTTGGCAATTGGGTTTTAGGTTCTATAAATTATTTTACAGATTTGATAGAAGTAATTCTATATCATTTGTGAGAAGAGTAGAAGGTCATATTTGAAGCAACAAATGTTGATTAAATCACTTGTGTCAAAGCATACTTTATACTCAGTAAGTTTTTGTTTTCTATCTTAAACAGATTGACTTTGGTATAATATTCTATCTATAATCTTTTGCTTTCTACTCAATTGCAGTTTTAAATTACGAACAGTAGAATTACTTATTGATCATTTATAATTATTATTTGGGGGAATGCCAAGGTGGCGCCCGCCTGCATCGCAATGCGAAGCATTGCGGGCAGGGAATTGCTCAATGAGAGGTTAGTGATTTTGAGCTTGGCGAGGAAGAACTTACCCGAATTAGTCCCGATGTGTTTGTCGAATCGGGAGTAGACTATGATTAATAATTGCTCTTTAAAACATTAGCCTTATGTTGCCGAGGTGGTGAAATTGGTAGACACGCAGCCTTGAGGTGGCTGTGCCCTTACCGGTGTGTGGGTTCAACTCCCACCCTCGGCATTGATAACTTAACAAATAATAGTTTATGTCGGTGTGTGGGTTCTCCCATAAGAGTCTTTGACTTTACGGGACTAATTCGGGTAACAAAAACTTCTAATCCTTCGATAAATTCGGGATTGAAGTTTTTGAGTCTCATTGAGAACTCCCACCCTCGGCAGTTAAAAGCTTGTTTAGTAGATTTTTTTAATCTAGTTTTGATATACTGGATAAGTTCTTTCCGGATAATTCGTGTTGAGAGTTTAGAATTTACTCTCGATGGGGTGTTAGTTCAGTTGGCCTGTCTGCCGACAGGCAGGCGCGGAAGGAAGCAGTAAGAATCAAGTGGGGCTGTAGCTCAATTGGCTAGAGCACTCGCCTGTCACGCGAGAGGTTGTGGGTTCGATCCCCATCAGCCCCGTTCGATAAATTTTGAACTTTGTTCAAAATTTCCTCACGGCAAGTCGTTCTTATCAGAGATGGTTCGACTGGCTATGAGCTTGTCGAATTGAGTCCCGTACCCCCCGCCACGTAAAATTCGTTGCGCTCATCGGATGGCGAGCCGAGTCATAATCAGAAATCAATTAGTCTACATTCCTGCATAAGCCTATTGAATATTAGGCTTTTTCAAGTATAATTTCTACGTGATGTACAAAGTAATTACTTTTTGTCCAAACAACTCAATAGATAAAGTTATAAGTGCTATGGCCGAGGCTGGTGCTGGAAATGTCGGTAACTATTCTCACTGTGCTTTTATAACAAAAGGTGAAGGGAATTGGTTTTCAGGTAAAGGTTCAAACCCTACAATTGGTCAGGTAGGTAAAATTAGCCGTGAAAAAGAGAATAAAATCGAAATGGTATGCCCTAAGAATAAGTTAAAGAGTGTAGTAGAAGCAATAAAGAGGAGTCACCCGTATGAAGAACCCGAGATTAATGTATATGAATTAGTTGCTGTTTAATTACTAACTCAAAAAATAAAACTTAACTATTCCTATATTAAAAAGCAAAAGAAACGTGTTAAAGACTATACTTTCAGTCCGCACTCAGGACAGAATTTGGCATTTGTACCTAACTTTGCACCACAGCCTACACATTTATGGTCAGATACTATCTCTGCACCGCATTCAGTACAGAATTTTGAGTGAGCTTTCACTGTTGCATTACATTTTGGACATACAGCTTTTTTTACATCGTCCCAATCCTTCTCTCCCAAATGTTTATCTTCTTTGGCCATTCGGGCATGTGCAAATGCTTCGTCTCTAGAATGCTGAGCTTGTGCGGATGACATCTCTTCTCCAAGTTCGGGGGCACACTCCTTGCATAGACCGCGTTCGTTGTTCCAACATACTTCTTTGCATACCCATGTCCCACATCTTTTGCATTGTATAAATTTGGGATAGATTTCTTTAACAGCCTCGTCTAAGGCTTTATCATGTTGTGGTCCTGCTGCCATTCTGTGTACATCGTCTGATGATGAAGCAACAGATGATGCCGCTCCTCCAAATATATTTCCAACAACATTTAACGCACCCGACAGTACACCGGTTGTGGACTTTTTAAAAGTACTCATATATCCGTTTCCGCACTTTTCGCATATAAACTTGAATTGATATCCGGATTCATTCGACATATCTTCGTAGTTATCTGTAAATGGTATGTTGGCCACATGAGTAAGTTAACAAATTAAACAAAGAAAACAGACTTTGGAGACTAACGAAAGAAGTATAGCAGTATTTGATGAAACTATCAATTACTGCCCCTTGCATCGTCTGCAACATAATAAGGGGCATAATTGATATTAATTTTTTTGTTTTGTTAAAAAATTTTTCTATGATAGTTGATTAAAAAACCTATAAAGTTCCTAGGATCTACGAAGATAAAATTTTCTGATAGAATGGAAACTGCAAATGTAGTAATTATCTGAATCAGTGGGAAAATATGCCAAAGAATTTTTCTGTGTTCCTTGTAGAGAAGGTTGGTCGTCTTCTACTAAAAGGGATAAGAAAGCCAGATAGAGAAGTAGAAGATATATTTTTGAAGTACAAGACTGAAATAAATGAACTTTATAAACAGAAATTGTACTGGCATGGAACAGGTCGTTTCCAGTATGTTTCAGAAAAGGGGAAAGTAGAAGATATCTTGAAAATGATAATTGGAAGCGATGGACTAGTACCTCATAAAAAGTTTGCCCAAATTGATAATAGAGAAAAGCTCAGAAACACCATATCATTGTCTAAGATAAGGATGTATGCTTCTATATTTGCACAGATGCACAAAGATGCAGGGAGTAAAGAATACTTTTTATTTGGCAAAAGATTATTTTGGTTGCTTGCTATTCTATTCTGTAACTTTTTAGATAATCCCATTCGTATCCTGTCTCAAACTTTACATTATTCTCTCTTGGGAGGAAAAGAGCAGATGATTTCTATGCAATCGAGAGTCTGTCGAAAGGAAAGAATAAAAGATTTTAAATTATTCATCCTACAGTATTTGCATATGTCGACGTTAAACTCCGATATAAGTGGAAACTATCCGATACTTATTGCTGTAAAAAGGGAGGGAATAAAGTTACTAAAACCTGTCCATAGAATTGATCTATATGAAGAAAAAACCGAAGAACCCATACATTTTAGTGGAGTTTCACATATAGAAGTCCCTTATGCAGCGATAAAAAGTACTAGTTCTATATTAAGGGAAGCTCATAAGAATATCAGAATTATTCCAATAGAAGCATCAGAATTTTATCTTTATGAGAAATTCTCAATAAAAGACTTGTTATCACCAATTTAGAGTTAAATTTCAATTCTTTCTGGCCAGGGCTCTTTCATGCAAATAGTCCATACTTTATCTATGTAGTTCAACATGAAATAGTTTTGAGCCAGATGGATCCAAAAAGAGCCTCTTTCGGTTAGCGCAAATTTTGAATTCCTTTCCCCAAGTAACTTTAGTGTTTTAAATATATTTATTATTAAAGAGATTTTCTTATCTTTTCCAAACACTTTATTTATTTCGTGCCTGGAAAAATAAGTGTCATATAATTTCCAGTAAAACCAGTAATATTTTGACAAAGTTTTAGAGATGTTCATTTCTATCGATATGGGAAGTTTATTATTAAGAAGTGTTTTAATGTATTCGGAAACGTTGAATGTATTGAAGTAAAACATATTTGGAAAGTTTGAAGCAGCTCCTGCACCGAAACCTACATAAAAATCTCTTGTTACTGAAGAATATCTAGGTACTGCGCCTTTTTTAAATCCCCATACTGAAACTCTGTTAAACCCTCTTGAGAGAAGAAAACTATGAATTGTTTTGTAAACTCTTCTTCTTATAAATATATTCGGCATTTTAACTTTCCTAAGTTTTTTTATACCTGCCGACACTAGAGTACGGGAAGGTAAAAAGGGGATAGGTTGTGATTTGATCAACACTTAATTCTACGGCCTCTTCTAGATCAGAAATGACGTCTGAAAGCTTCTGTGATGGTAAGGCAAACATTAGATCGATATTTAAAGATTTAAAATTTCCAGATTTAATTATCCCGATCGTTTTTGGGATGTCTTTTACGTGATAGTTACGTTTAAGGAATTTGAGAGATTCTTCTTTGAAACTCTGGACTCCTAAACTGATCAACGTTACACCATAGCTTTGTAACTTTCTGACAATTGAACTGGTAATATCCGATACGCTGGTTTCAATGCAAATATCTCCAGTAACATTAAACCTGCTTTTTATTCTTTTTATGATAATACCGAGCTCGTCTATGAGGTTTGTGGGAGTTCCTCCTCCTATATAGATTGACGAGATTTTAATTCTTCCCATCTTTTCTGAGTAAAGATCTACTTCTTTTAGGATGGCATCTAAATAGGGTTTTACAAGTTCTTTCTTGTATCTAATTCTGTTATAGGGGCAATAGGGGCACATACTTTTGCAAAAGGGAATATGGATGTAAATGCCAATCTTTTTGATGAGAGGTAGAGTGATATTATCTTTGTCTGCCTTCGAAAAGGCTAATGGTTGTTTATGTCCGATTAAGAATTCTCTTATTAATCTTGTCAATGAATTTACGACCATTTTACTTCTTTGGTAAATAATTTATAGCTGAAATAATAGAATTTCTGCTTAATTTTAAAACATTTTCTATTTCAGCATACATCAAATAACCGCAATTTTTGCAAACATCACTTTTACCAATTGCCCTACAGCATTTGTATAAATTATTGTTTGCATATATAAAACAAATATCCGAAGGTCTTTCCCATTTGTTATTTAAAATATTTTCTAATGCAGTTTTGGAATTAAGGATTTTTTTGTATTTATTCTTTAGTAAAAGAAGCCTTCTAATTATGGGTCTCTTAGCCCTTGTGTCTAGAAAAAGCTCGTCATATCCATAATAAGGCGTGTGAAAATTAAAAAAGATTCCCTTGATTTGTTTAATGGTTTCCATTTCTTCACAAAATGTCTCAATCTCACATTCATTTTTTTGATTAATAGTGAAGTTTATGATTATATTTGGATGGGATGATTTTTGAATGTTTCTGATTATTTTATCAAAAATATTTCTTCCTCTTGCCCGCAGTTCATTATTTGTCTTTTTTAGTCCGTCTAAACTTACAAAAAAAGAATCAGCAGAAACATCAAGTGGAAATGTGCCGTTTGTATAGATGCTTATCCATAAAAAACCCATTCGTCTTGCTAAATTTACTATGTTTCCTAATTGGTATTTGTTTTCTGTCCAAAGAAACGGCTCTCCGCCTTCAATATAAAGTAGTCTTATACCCCTGTCATAAAGCGTCCGTAGTCCCTTCCTAATCTCCATGTAAGATAAATCAGGTATATCTTTTCTATTTGATACTCGGCATTGCTTACAGTTGAGGTTGCATCTTTCATTAATGACAAGTCCTCCGATCAGAGGATCTTTTTGCCCAAATATTTTTCTCTTTAGGAAGTAACTAATTGAGTAAATTATAATTTGAGTGTTTCTCTCTATATTCATTCTATTATTGATTTTAGAAGATGGCAGTATTAGGCGTCCTTGAATATTTGTCTTGTGAATAAATTTGATTTGAGAGTTCTGCTATTACCTATTACCATTTGATAATAAATACAAAATTTATATAATGCAACAAGGAATAATTTTTAAATTCTAAACTTCTATTATGGCCACAAGTTATTTTCTAGATAAAGAAAAACAACCAACTACACGCAAGATAAATGAAGTTCTTGGAAAATCGAAAAGTTTATGGAAATGCTTAAAAAAATTTGTAGAGGACAGCTATCGGGTCGAGGGAGAATACAAATACTATGGAAAGAACAGTGGGTGGGTGATTCGTTACAAAAAGAGCGGAAGATCTTTGCTAACCTTTAATCCTTTAGAATCTCGGTTTGAAATTTTAGTAGTTTTAGGTAAGAAGGAAACAGTAGAAGCAAGAAAAGAAAAATTTGGAGCAAACATTACTAATATATTCAAAAAAGCTAAACAGTATCATGACGGAAAATGGTTGTTTATTACTGTAAGTTCAAAGAAGGACATTGAGGATATCAAGAAGCTTTTAATTATAAAAAGAAAACCAAAGAAGTAAATGATCAGGGGATTTATCTGACGACTTCTTTACTTCTTGGCTTCTGTAATATATTCTAATAGTAGCTCTAGCTATATTTAAGCTTCAATAAGTTGCGCAAGAAATTTAAAAAAATATTGTACTACCTATTACCTATACTTCTTATTGCTGTTTTTTTTACTTCACCTCAATCTGTTCTATCAGAAGAACCAGAGGGGCTGAGGGTTATACGAGTAGGTGCTTATGATAATTATCCTAAAATATACACGGATGATAATGGTAATCAAGCAGGGATCTTTCCTGATATACTGAAGTATATTGCTGAAGAGGAAGACTGGAAGCTCGAATATGTAAAGGGGACTTGGACTGAGTGTCTTGATAGGCTGGAAAAGGGGGAGATTGATCTAATGGTAGATGTTGCTTATTCGGCTGAGAGAGGACTTGAGTATGATTTTACTAACGAGACTGTACTTATAAATTGGGGTGTAATTTACTCAAGAAGTGATGCAAATATAAAGTCCATTCCGGATCTTGAAGGTATGACTATTGCCGTAATGAAGGAAAGCATTCATACTGTCGGAGAGGATAGTATGACAGATTTGGCTCAGAAATTCGAACTAGATGTTACATTTATTGAGGTTGAGGATTATCATCAAGTTTTTGAAGCTCTTGAGAAAAAAGAGGCTGACGCAGGAGTAGTAAATAGAATATTTGCAGATACATTTGCAAAAGATTATGATGTAACAAGGACTTCCATAGTGATTAATCCAATCAAGCTTAAATTCGCTCTTCCCAAAGATGCTAGTTTAAACGAGTATTTGATTCAAAGAATTGATGATCATGTTTATCAACTGAAAAAGGATCCTTACTCAATTTATTATAAATCTCTTGAAGAATACTTAGGCTCACTTGAGGAAGTAAGGGTTGTTGAGAACATACCTAAATGGATGCTATTTCTTACTCTTGGTATTGGAGGATTATTAATTGGCTTTTATTTATTTAGTTCAGAGCTGAGGCGGAGAGTCAAGAAAAAGACAAGCGAGTTAGAAAAGACAAATAAAGAATTGCAGAATACGATTATTGGCCAGAAGGAAACTCAAAAGGAATTAGAAAGAAAAGAGAATCGGTTAAGGCAGAAAATCAAAGAATACGAAGAACTCAACCGGCTTGTTGTTAAACGTGAGGTGAGAATGGGGGAGTTAAAGGATATGGTAGAAAAGATGAAGGGGAAGAAATAGTGTTTAAATCTGCAATCAACAGTCTAACATCGAACATCAAACTTACAACTCATTACTCATATCTCACAACTGGTAGCTTTATAGCTTCAGACCAAGTAACCATCCTGCTATGTAACAATTTCTCTTACTCCTGCACACACGTTCCGTATCCATAGTAGTAGTCGACATTGACCGATTGACAGTCACTGTATGATGAGTAAGGACCGGAACTATAAGGAGCAGAACCAGATCTCCAGGCAGCCTCAGGCGCATATAAATACCATACTTCATTAACTGTAAACCATTCTTCGATGACATCTCCATTCCTGCTGTGACTTGGAATTAACATCTCTCCTAAAAAATCAAAGAAACCGGAGAAATATAGGATAGTAAAAGTTACTATTATAGCAATAATTATTACGATGGCATTTCCCGTTGATGTTTGAGCAAATTTTACCTCTCTAACTGGTTCAATCGCAGGCGTTGTAAGTTCTCTGTCGATTGTCCGGTTATTTGCCCAAAGGATAAAGCCGATGAAAAGTAATACTAAAATAAATAGGAATGAAGGGCAGAATTGTTCAGCTTGATCTGGTTCAAGCCATTTATCTACGACAGACTCAGATATTCCTGTGATAAAGATATGAATCTTGAACCAGTAAAAAGTAATTATTAAAGTAATTGTAGATACTATATAAATAATACTTTTTATCCAGAAGAATCTATGGAAGATTTTTCCTTTAATCAGCTCACAAGCAGACTGCTCCTTTATTTTAGTCCATTTTAAGAAGATGTATGAATATGAAGAAAGAATTATAAACAAGATAAGAAATAGTAGAAGGGAAGGGTCGGTCAAAGCTTTCGTCAAATTCTGGTCAAGCGTATCGCCGAGCAACTTTTCAATTATATTCGAAAGTATATCAAAGAAACCAATGAGGTATAAGATAAATGTAAAAATAAAAAAAAGCGTTAATGGAATAATATCCTTTATTTGAATAAAAGGTTCCTTGCTTTTTTCCTTTTTTTCTTGAGACTTTTTTGGTAATTTCTCCACCATTTTTTGCATTAAATGATGCTAATAATATAGCATAACTGAAGGATGTATAGAAGATTATTATCAAGGGGCATTCTGGTCCCTGAGTTTTACTCTGGGACCAGAAGTTTCTTAGTGCTTATTCTGCAAAACCAAACTCCATACCTTTATTAGGGCCCGCTCTAGCTTAAATTCCTTTAGCTAATCCTTCCTGAGCTAGTACTGGAAAAGTAAAAGCTACTAAGTCTAGGATAGCAATTATCGGAATTGCTATTAGTGCCATTATCTTTTTACTCACCTTAATAATATAAGAATTTAGATAAAAATTTTAGGTGGGCTAATCCCCTGTGCGTTGAAAGTTTTTCTTCCTCTCATATACGAGGAAAAAAGAGTATTTGTTTCACTCCCAACTGGTAAGAGAGGTACTAGATTTTTCCGATTTAACTTAATAAAAGAAATAAGTTAAAATTCATAAAAGTAATTTTTGCAGGATTAGCTAATGGAGAGCTTGATTAAGTTTTTTGCAGATATTGGCGTACGCTTAAGAAAAGTTTTTGGAAAATTAGATCTTGAAAAGGGTTCTAATTTTTTATTAGCGAGCCTATTTTCTATTCTTATTCTTGTATATCAAATTCCCTCATTTCTTTTTCGTCGGAAAGAATCCTTTACTAATTATTTTATCGGAGATGACGCGCCCCAAGAGGTTTCGGTTCTCCCAATTGCTTCACAAATTATTGTTCTACTTGTATTTGCTTTTATTCTTTATAAACTTGTCTTAACTAAGAAGATTAAAGTCACAGTATTTTGTCTTTTTTTGTTTTCATTTCTTCACTTATTCACTTGGGGTATACTTATAAAATCTGGATGGAATTCAAACTTTTTATTATCTCCCTTATTTTTCATTCTATTTTGGCTTGTGGGACTGGCTGGGCGTTATAGTGATGAGACAAGCAAAATGAATGGTTTAAAACAAGCGGTCTCCCAGTATGTGAATCCACAGATTCTAGAAAGAATTCTAACTAACCCGAAATCACTAAGGCTTGGAGGTCAGACAAGAACTATGACAGTTCTTTTCACAGACATAAGAAACTTTACAACGATCTCCGAAAACTCTCAGGCAAAAGATCTTATTACTTTTGTTAATGATTATTTTAACAGCATTACGCAAACTATCCTGAGAAATGATGGAACGATTGATAAGTTTGCCGGCGATTCACTTATGGCTTTTTGGAATGCACCTCTTGCTGATCCTGAACATTCATTAAGAGCCTGTATTACCGCACTAAAAATCGTGCAAGATGTCTCTTCTTTTAATGAAGAACATAAAAAGAAGAAGGGTTTTCCGAGAATTGAGACCGGCATTGGTATAAATACCGGAAGAATAATAGTCGGCAATGTCGGAAGTAGTAGAAGATTCGACTATACTGTTCTTGGGGATGATGTAAATGTTGCCTCTCGTCTCGAAAGTCTTACAAAGATATACAAGGTTCCGATAATGCTAGGTCATAATACGGTACTTGCATTGAAAAGAGTAGCAAAATTTAGCGAGTTCAGTATAAGACTTTTAGATATCGTCAAAGTAAAGGGCAAGGGAAAGAATATTGGTATCTATGAACTTATGGGGCCAAGGGAGGAAAAACTGGAAGGATTTGTATCTATATATGAGGAAGCATTTAATTTATACAAGGAAGGGAAATTTAATGAGGCTTCTTCGAAGTTTATACAGATACTGAGTGAAAGAAATGATTACCCTAGTAAAATGATGCTTGTTAGGTGTTATCAATTTATGGAGGAAGCTCCAAAAGCCGATTGGGATGGTACGTGGGAGTGGGGAAGTAAGTAGAATCTATCAGTACTTACATTTTGTTAAAGTTAGTTAGTGTAGTTATGATTTACATCATTATTGGATTAGCAACTGTTACATCAATTTATTTAGTTCTGTGTTATTTCCTTGCCGGAACTATAATCTACCTTGATCGCCAATCAGTGCCTAAAAATCCAAGCGACTATGGTATGGACTTTGAAGATATAGAATTTCAAGCATCGGACGGAGTGAATATTAGAGGTTGGCTTATCCCCGGATCTTCAAGTAAGTTAGTAATAATGACTCATGTCGGAGGCCTAACAAAATATGGTTCAACAAAGGAATTTAGAAGTTTATCTAAACTATATAATGAGGAAATAGAATTCTTAAAAACAGCAAAACATCTATATAAGAAAGGATATGCCATTCTTATGTTTGATTTTAGGAATCACGGAGAAAGTGATCCTAGTCCAAATAAAGGAATTGCAGGGGTAGGATTGGAGGAATACAGGGATGTTGTAGCAGCTATGCATTTCATTAAGTATAGAAAAGATTTACGTGAGAAGGAAGTGGGCTTTGTGAGCTACTGTATGGGAGCAAATTCTACAATAATTGCAATGAGTAAAAACCCAGAGGCTTTCGGAAAGGTTAAGTGTCTTTTTGCTATTCAGCCTATATCCATGGAAGTGTTTATCCGGACCTATGCCAAAAAAATATTCACTCCACTGGGAGCAAAGCTTCTCTTGCCTATGATTAAGCAATTTATAGTCTTACGAGGTGGAGAACCATTAGAAAAGATGTCTCCTAAAGGTTATGCAAGAGATTTAAATGTTCCAACAATGTATGTTCAAGCACGGAATGATCCCTGGACAGAACTTTCTGATATTCAAGGTTTTTACGAGGAAACTCCAGGGACGAAAAAATTTTTCTGGATTGAAGATACAAAGCACCGATTTGAATCTTATAGCTATTTTGAGGAAAAACCTAAAAAGATGCTTGAGTGGTTAGAGAAATGGATGTGAGAATTCCCTAAATGTAACTTTTGTTCGGGAGTTAAATTTTAATACTGGTTAGCGCCAACAAGACAAGGGGTTTAAACCCCTTGTTAGAAAAAATTGCGAAACTGAAGTTTTCTCACTAAAATTTTTCATTTAATGATTCTTTTATCTATTCGTATGTCATAAGATTTATAGCGCAAGCAGTAACCAGCCACTTTATTTGCAAATTCTATACTTTTTGCATCATCTCTGGTTTGAAAAAATTTGTAAGCAAAACTTGCACTAAAGATATCACCCGAACCTGTGGAGTCGACTATTTTCGGAGCTTCCTTTGTTGGGAAATTTATAACTTTTGTTTTAGTGATTAGATCGGCTCCGGATATTAAATCAGCCCCGTCCTTCCCTTTTGTAATGATTACTTTACTTTTATTACCGTTGAGCCACTTTTTAGAAAGATTCGCGATGTCAGGGTAGTCCTCATCCGATAGAATAGTAAAATCAAAAAGATACAAGAGATCAGATGCCTCTTTAAATTCTCTAAACCCAACTCTATCTTTTCCATCAAACCTTCTGAAGTATCCTTGAGGGAGTAGTATTTTCAGAGTGTTAGAATTAAATCGCGTAATTTTATTAACAAAATCCGTAGGATAATTTGCAAGGATTGGAGAGACAAATAATATATCTGTATTTTTTAGAATTTGTATTACCTTGCTATCGGTGTTAATTGGTGGAGAGTTGTATCTATTTAAAGCATATTGGGTTCTTTTTTTGTTTTTTACAATATTTTTATAAACAAGAGTCTTTTTAAATTGAGGTACTTTCGGATAAATTTGAGTCTTCTCATTATACTTTTCGAAGTCCAATCCTTGATGAGAAAGTACTTTTATTGAGGTATCCGGAAATTGTTTTAATATTTTTGTTATAAAAATAGCAGGACTTCCAGCAGCTTCATATTTTGCATTCTCAACCTCATTCCTGTCTATACAAACGTGGCCTACAATAGTTATATCCATTTCGGGTGGTAAAAATATTTCAGGTGAGATTATATAATAGTTACTTTATAGAAGACCAATAAGATTTATTGATGTCATGATTACTTTATTAAATGTTTCGTGTAACTGTTCTTTTTTTAAGGAGTTCAACTTCTGAAGTGTGTTTATAGCATCGATCCTTTAATCCGTCCGATTTTCTAGGATAATATTCACAGAAAGAATAGAGAATTTACTAAAAGTATTATCTGGTGTATCAATAGTAGTATCCGGTATTATTGCCTCCTTTTGTGGAATGACAGGATTATCTGACTTACTAAAAATATTGATAAATTCGATACTTGGTAGGATTGCGATGGTAGTGATTGGCTTGAGTTATTTTACTATTGGTCTCTGGAAAGTAGGGCGTATTCAAAAATCTGGTTCTAAATCGGATATGTGATTCTTGCTAGAAGTAGGTCAAAAACACATCTTTTCCTCCATTGGTATTCCTGTACAAACTGCCACCAGATAAATCAAAGTTTACATTATAGCTTGCAAAATAACCTGAAATAAAAGTTTTACCACTGGAGTATCCTATTCCAAGTCCTTCATCTGATCCCGCCCCTCCAAATATTTTAGTTCCAATGTACCCTCCTGAGGTAGTGTATTCTAGTGCAAATACATCTTTTGCCCCGTTTGAAATAAAGCCTGAGGTTCCACCTAATTGTACACTTTGACCCTGAAAGTAGCCTGTAATTGCGATACCTTTGCCATTTAATACTATATCTGATCCAATATCATCGTATGCTCCTCCGAAAGAATATAGCCATCTATATGTACCATCTGTCATATAGCTAGCTACCAATACATCAAAGTTGTCTGTTCGTCCTGTGTATCCTGTTATGTATACATTTGTTGAATCGGTAATGATACTTAGTCCTGAGTCGTTATATAAATCACCAAATGTTTCGGTCCACCGTACTACTTCAAGATAGGGGTCATACGACCTTACAAATCCGTCATGTACTGTCCCGGTGAAGGAACCGGTAATATAAACATTTCCCTTGTTATCAACGGTAACACCTTGTCCATAGTCGTCACAGTTTGCAATTTCAAAACTTGTTGTGGTGACATAAGTGCCATTGGTTCCTGCTTTTAAAGCAAAACCCTCTGAACAGCCATTCGTGACTAAATGATCGTCAACTCCAGGTCCCCAATCAAAATCAATTGGACCGTTATAATAATATCCAGTTACATATAGGTAAGTACCTGAGAAGTCTATTGCAACAGCCTTTGCGTTTGTAGAATGTCCATCTATACCAACAGTTTCAACCCATGAAAGACTTCCGTTCGGAAGATATTTTACAACGAACATTCCTGTTGTATTGTAGCAATTTCGTACGGAACTCGAACTATTTATATCAAATGGAAAACTACCAACACAGTAGCCTACTGCATATATATTTCCCCCCGGATCTACTGATATCGCTTCACCACCATCACTACTTGTACCACCGAATGTCTGTGTCCAGGCATATGATCCATCGGCGTTATATTTTGTAATAAAAGCATCAGTACCTCCGTTTGAGCTGTGGAGATCTTTCCCGCCGGTGTCATCAAAATTTACATTTGAACCCGTGAAGTATCCAGTTATGTATTTATTTCCATAAATATCTATTGCTAAGTCACTACCGATATCATCATAAGCTCCGCCAAATGTATGAATCTGGTTTGATACGATGGGTATAATCGGAGTCCAAGGACTTGTGTACCCAGGGTAGGTATAAGTACCACCTGTTTGAGGAAGCTCTAGTTCTTCAATTTCTTTTTCTATTGCTTCAAGAAATTGCTCGCCACACCATTTGAATTCTTCAACATTTTCTGCCTTATCTAAACAATCAATAAATTCATACCAGCTTGTTTGTAATGGTTCGTATACTGATATAAATTGTTTTATTTCCTCAAGAGTTTGAATCAGTTTCATCTTATCGTCATTATTCTCAAACGAAAAGCCCTCTTCTAGTAAGATCTCACTTATAGATTCTTCTACATTTTTTAACTTAAGAAGTAATTCTCCTGTATCAGTAAAACAGTTTGTGATACCAGGGCTGGTTTCGCACCCAAACTTTGTACCTCTTACCGAAGCAACTGTATTTGAAGTTTCAACAGTGTAATCAGAATCTTTTCCAAGTAACTTCTCAACCTTTGACCAGGTTTTTCCAAAGGTTTGCTGTATCTTCACTTTGATACTCTTTTCTTCTGTTTCCTTGTATGTTTCTAGTTTAATTTCTGTTTCTGAGTCAATGGCTAGTAAACTACCATCTGAAAAGACTATATAGCCCACTCCTGTTTCATCTGTTTGAATGGTATCTCCCTCATATACTGTGGTTTCTTCACCAAGGTTCTTTAGTTCCTGTCCGTTCCTTTCGATGGTAATGTCACTACTTACTACATAAAGACTTGCTTTTGTTAGCTTTTCTTCTGTTACTTGACCAGGAAGCTTTTCCGTCGGCTCTTCTTCGGATTTTAGTGAAAGACTTAAAATGACGGTGAGGACTATTATTGCAACTATAGAAAGACCTATTACTACGATAACATTTTTCTTTTTATCTGTCATTGAGGTAAATATAATTTATTGTTCAACCTGCCCGCTAGCAAGTTGAGAATTTCTACTACGAGAAAAATCGAACGATCTAATTTTTTTATAAATAAAATATTCCTGGTTTAATTTATTGTGATATCAAAGAATGGGGTCTTCATCTTTTCAGGTTTACAATGAGATCATCCACTTTAGTGTAATTCATACTAACAACTTGATTTTCTTGCGTCAACTTTACTTGACTTTCCACTCCCATACCCCCTTCCAACCTTCTTGTTGACTTACCTCGTTAATTCGGTCCAGCATAATCCTAGATGGATTATCAAACTTTAACTTTTTGAAATACTTTTGGGCTTCGTAGAACTCACCCTTCTGGTATAACTTAAATGCTTGTTCATAAATACTTATCAGATTTCTATTTTTTTTGGTTTTTTCTAGAATTTCGAATATTTTTACCGACTCTTTTTTTCCTTTGACTATTACTTCGTCTAAAAGTCTTGGCAGGAAATCGGTGTTTTGAAGATCTATACCCTTTAGTACTTCTTCTGTGACGATAATATTTACCTTGTACATTCTTGTTAAGCCTTCTATTCGTGAACCAAGATTGACGCCGTCGCCTATAAGTGTATAACTGTAACGTTTTTTGCTTCCCATGTTTCCCACAATCATAGTGTCGGTATTTATCCCTATACCACAATTTATTTCTGGGTATTCAGGATGTGTTTCATTAAATTCTTTTAATTTTTGCTTCATTCCTAATGCAGCCCTAATTGCATTTATCTGGTGATTTTTATCTTCAACAGGAGCATTCCAGAATGCCATTATTGCATCTCCCATATACTTATCTATAGTTCCGTTATGCTCAATGAGGACATTTGTAAGAGTGTCAAAGTAAAGATTCAGCATTTTTAGTAATTGTGATGGGGATAACTTTTCAGAAATAGTAGTATAACCTTGAATATCGCTGAACAGAACAGTAATTTTCTTCTTTTCACCACCCAGCTTCAATTTCTGGGGGTGTTCAACGAGTTCCTTTAAGAGTCTTGGATGGATATACTTACCGAATGCTTTACTTAAAAATCTTTTCTCTCTTGTCACAACAAAATATTTATAAGCAACAAAGAATACGTAGCTTATAATGGGTAAGCCATTCGCTTGAATAAATGGCCAATTGAATCCTTCGTTGTGAAGGATAATACCCAATGTGTTTAGTAATATTAGAGACGAAAAGAATGAAATCACTTCAAAGATATTCCTTTTAAATTTTGTATAAAGGAAGAGAAGTAAAGTGCAGAATAAGATAATTGATGGATAGAACAATTTTTTGCCTATATCCCTTCGGAAGTTATCTTCCAGAAAGGAGTTCACTATGTTTGCATGGATAACTACTCCAGGGGTAGTTTTCCCGAACACATCAGTGAAATTGTCAAGAAGTCCGCTCTTTAGGTCAATCGGCGTTGCTCCTATAAGGATAATTTTACCTTCAAGATTATTCTTGTCGATTTTGCCTTCATATAGATCAACAAAGCTGTAGTATGAATACTCAGAATCTGAATAGTTAAATAACAATTCTTTTCTGTACTCTAGATTCCCGGCTAAATTTATCTCCTCTCCACACCCAATATCTCCTCGTATTCCTAGGTATCTTTTAAGTATTTCAAATGCAAAGCTATAGATACATTTATCGTCAACTTTAGTTGCAATAGTTGTTTTTCTTATTTTCCCGTCTTTATCAGTGACAAAGTTTGTGTATCCACTCGAGATATTTTCGGTGGAGAACCTACTTTCAAAGAGTTCTTTGTTCACAATTTTGCTGCCCATTACTATAGGAAAATCGGCATTTTTAAGAGAACTTCGTAACTTTGTATCTCCTTCTCGTTCTTCAAGAAACAGCACATCGAATCCAACAACACTTGGTCTTACCCGATTCAGTTCGTCTACAGCTTGAGCAAAGACTTGCCTGTCCCACGGCCAAGCTCCTATTTTTGATAAAGTTACATCGTCGATGCCAATTATGACAATCTCTTCTCTAACTTCCATACTGCCCTGGAGCCTATCGAGAAATATGTTGTTTAATTCATCAAAGGTTGGAATAGCTAGAATAAGTGAGCAAAAACTCAGAATAATGAAATTGTATAGGTAAGGGGTAATTTTTCTTAGTATATTCCTCATAGATGTTTTGCAAGTTTGTTTATTACTTACTCTTTTGTATATTTTCGATATAACGTTTGCTCAGAAGCTGTACCATATAAAATCCGAATTCCGGATTCTGATGGTATAGCTGCATAATTTGGTCATCCCTTATTATGTATGCTTCTACATCAGTATCACAAATTGCTTTTTGAGTCCTTTTCTTATAGGGGGAGAAAACTCCCATTTCCCCAAGCACGTCTCCTCTTTTTATGGTTTCGTTAAGTTTTGGTAATTTAATAGTTCCCGAGCTTATGTAGTAAATCTTATCTGCTTTATCCCCCTTATCAAAGAGTACATCTCCTTTCTTAAATTTGGCCTTGCTCATGTAGCGTACAAGCCACTCAAAAGAGTAGTCGCCTTCTGAGGCTTCTTTAACATCTTGAATGAGCTTCTGCATCTGGCGCAGTCTGTATATATTCAATGGAAGAAGGAAAAGATGAAGAATAAGAACCGGATACAGGTGTCCAAAAAAACCATAGGTTATAAAAGCAACGTTACTAATTATAGCCACCTTTCTTAAGGGAATCATGGTTTTCATCATAAAAGTAATACCTACCAAGATTGAGGCTATATATCCTATAATAGTTATCCAGGTTTCCAAGATACAAAATTATAAAAATTAAGATGTGAAAATAATAACAGGGCAAAAGATGGACGTCAATTGGGGAAGAACATAGTTACATAGTTGCATAGCTAGATAGCTGTATATTGTAAGCTAATTGTCATATTGATAAATTAATGGTTAGATAAATGATAGGTTAGGATCAAAAGTAAAAGGATTTGGGGTTTAACTTGAAAAGAAAATGTAAAATGTTAAACTTGATTATGGAGATTTTTTTAATATGTTAGCGAATGAAAGACTCATCATTTAAAAATAATGTAGCCCTGTTTGATAGTTGCTGGTTAGTAAAGAAGGGGGTTTCAACCTATGAATTATTACTTTCTATTTTCAATTCGAGTAAGGAGGAGCTTTTTAAAGGAAGATATTACGATTTAATAAAAAAGCTGGCAGCAGAATATAGAGATATAGAATCACAGAGATGGGCTAAGGGAGGGAAGGAAAGATATCATACCCACGGTCTTTTTTCTGAATGGGTGGCGTGTAAAATGATACTAAAATATAGAACACAAATCATCGACAGGTTAAAGAAAGAATCATCTGAATGTTATTCTTATTTTTATAAAAGAGTAGGTGAAGTTGAATCGCAAAGACTTCTTTTATTTATGATTATGGTTGCTAGTATGTACCATGATGTGGGGGGGATAAGAGACGGACACAATGTGGGTGCGAATCCAGACGCACAAATTTTGCATGCTACCCTTGATAAAGTTAACTCTCTCGAATCTGTTTGTAGGGATGAAATATTGAAACTAGCGAATTTTACAGGCTATGATAACAAAAGGAATGCAGCCTATTTTAGTTATGAGGGAGGTTTTAAGTTTGAACCGGAAAAGATTAGTATAGGTGGGATTATTGTAATAGTCTCGGATCTTCTACAAATTGGAGCTCTAGACTACAGAGAACGAGTCGAAAAGGACTTAGGACTTACACCTTATATGGTGCCCTATACATACGTAAAATTATGTGCATTCTCCATGATTGAACTTGCGCAAATGTTAAAAGAGAGACATCCTTCAAATCTTATTCCAGAGGAGATTAGAGATCGAGCTGTAAAAATATTAGTAAGTGAAAAAGCTTATGAATGGAGAGATCAATTTATAACCAAAAATTATTCTTCATGAATTAAGTACTATTACTTCCTTGCACCCTGTTCTCCTTTTCTATCCTTCTTTGGCTAAACATTGTAACAATCTAAATTTTTTGCTATTCTGTATTGATGAAGCTATCTAAATTAATTTGTTAGATTTGATATTTTGGCACTGCCCAGCAGTATAGTAAAAGAGGTTCTTCTAAAACATCAGAAGGTTGATGTTGCTCAAGTAAATGCTCTGATTACCAAAGCAATGAGGGGAGGTGTTCCTCTTTCCGAGCTAGTTGTGTCTGAGGGGTTCATTACAGCACCGGAAATTTCTGATTTGATTGCGAGTGAACTTGGTGTAACGGCTGTTGATCTGTCTCAAGTCAAGATACAAAAAGGTGCGCTTGAAACCATTACGAAACAGATTGCTCTTGAGCGCGAAACAATCCCTTTCAAGAAAGACAAAAAAAGGTTGCATGTTGCAATGACTAACCCGATGGATCTTGCAGCTATTGATTTTATCTCCAAAAGGACGGGTTTAGATGTTGTTCCGTATTATGTGCAGCCCTCTTCTTTTGAGCAGGGAGTACTTGCTTATAAAAAAGATATTCAACAGGTTCTTCAGGGCATGATTAAAGAGCGGGCCACGAAGTCGGTTAAAGGAAAGGTTGAAAAAATTGAAGAAGCCGCTCAAAAACTTCCCGTTATTCAGTTATTTGATTCGGTTGTAGAATATGCCGCCGTTGAGAAAGCTAGTGATATACATGTCGAACCTCTGGAAAGGGAGGTTCTAGTAAGATACAGAATTGACGGGATTTTATATGACAAAGTTAGTCTTCCAACTGAGATACTTCCGGTCCTTGTAGCCAGAGTAAAGATTATGAGTAACTTAAAAATTGACGAACACCGGTTACCTCAGGATGGAAGAATCAAGCTAAAGGTTGATAAGCAGGACTTATCTCTTAGAATTTCTATCATACCAACTTTTTTTGGTGAAAAGGTTGTCGCTAGAGTACTTGAAGAAAGTGGGAAGGGTCTGACGCTTACAAAGCTTGGACTTGCTGGTTTAAATCTCGAACGCGTTGAGAGTGCTATTACAAGACCGCATGGTATGATACTTGCAACAGGACCGACAGGAAGCGGAAAAACTACAACTCTTTATACCATCCTAACAAGACTAAACACTTCTGAAGTAAATATCAATACAGTTGAAGATCCAATAGAATATGCTATTCCCAGGGTCAACCAGATGCAGGTAAATCCACAGATAGAACTGACATTTGCCGCGGGTTTAAGGGCGCTTTTGAGGCAGGACCCCGATATTATGATGGTAGGTGAGATCCGAGATGAGGAGACAGCGAATATAGCTATCAATGCTGCACTTACTGGACACCTTGTTTTATCAACTATTCATACAAATGATGCAGCAGGGTCTATCCCTAGGCTTGCAGATATGGGAGTTGAAGAATTTCTTATCGCTTCGTCGGTAAATCTCGTTATCGCACAAAGGCTTGTTAGAAAGATCTGTGATAACTGTATAGCTGAAGATCAGTTGTCACCTGAACAGAATGAAGCACTAACCCGTGAACTTGCAAGAAGTCATCTGTCCGAAGAACTAATAAATCAACTCGTTGGTGATGGCAAGTTTTATAAAGGTAAAGGCTGTGATAAATGCGGTAAATCAGGGCTTAAAGGAAGAATTGGTATTTTTGAGGTCTTAGAAGTTAGTCCTACCGTCATCAATCTTATTGCAGGAAACGCGACTGCAGCACAGATCCAAGAACAAGCGCTTAAGGAGGGAATGGAGCTTATGATTATTGATGGTCTAAAAAAGGCAAAAGAAGGGGCAACAACAATAAGTGAGGTTCTAAGGGTGACTCGTGAGTAGCGTTATAACAAAGTTTCTGCAAGTAATATTAGAAAATTAGAAATTTTTCTTTACTTAATCTAATAATTTTGAGCGGAGGAAATGGAAACATACTCGTATAAAGCATTAAAGGACGACAAATTAGTAAGCGGTGAGTTAGAGGGAAGAGATGAGAATGAAATTGCCGGAAAATTACAGGAACAGGGTCTTGAAGTCCTGAATATAAAACAAGAGGGAGGGAAAAAAAGTGTAACCCCTTCTATTGGCAAGGTAAAGACTTCTTTTTTAGATAGATTTAAAAAGGTTAAAAAGGTTGAAAAGATGTTTCTCTATAAGAACTTTGCGACTATGTTGAAAGCGGGGTTACCACTTCCGGAAGCTATTGATCTTATGCGAGAAAGTTTAAAGAACCCATTACTTGAAGGTGTTTTGTCTCAACTTAAATATGATGTAGAGGCTGGCAACTATATTTCTGCTAGTTTATCAAAGTTTAGTGATATCTTTTCACAGAGTGAGATCTCTATGATACAGGCTGGAGAAGCCGGGGGGACATTACCGCAAAGTTTTCATGGTCTGTTCATAGATGCTGAAGCTGAGACAAAGTTACAAAAGGACATAAAAGGAGCAATGATGTATCCTGCAATAATACTTTCCATATTACTTCTTGTGACTCTGCTCCTTTTAATCTTTGTTTTACCGCAACTGACTGGCTTTTTTCTACAGGCAAACATTGAAGTGCCAACAATGACAAGAATTATCATGGCGGCTAGTGATTTTTTCAAAGATTATTTCTTTCTTATTGCTATTGTAGTTGTCGCACTTATCGTAACTTTGAGGTCTCTGATAAAAAAATCTAAGACTGTAAAAAAGTATTTTGATAAGTTTACAATAAGAATTCCCTGGCTGGGAATGCAGTTTAAGTACTATTATATTCATAAGATAGCTAGAATGCTTGGTTTACTCATTAAAAGTGGAGTTCCCATATTGGAAGCTCTCGAAATTGTTGAAAAATCGATTGGCCATCTTGGATTCTCAAATTCTATCAGAGTTATGAGAAGTGATATAAAAAGAGGAGGCAAACTTTCAACATCAGTGCAAAGCTTTGATAAACTTTATCCTCCCTTTGTTTCAAGGATGCTCAGCGTAGGGGACCGGACTGGAAATACCTCTGAAGCCCTGGAAAATGTTTCAGAGTATTATGATGAGGAATTGCGATCGACTCTTGCTAATATCTCGTCAATCATTGAACCTATTCTAATGGTAGCTCTTGGTCTTGGAGTAGCATTTATTGCTATATCTGTTCTGATACCAATGTATAGTATTGTCAGCGGTATAAACCAGATGCAGAAATAGTTTTGTAATCTAGTGATTTTAACGAAAATGTTTACATTTAATAGTAAAGGTTTTACACTTGTAGAGATAGTTTTGACTATAGCTATCGGTGCAATATTAGTAAGTGGTGTAACACTGGGGCTTTTGACCTATAGGAATAATTTGCAATATGATATCTTACTCAATCAAATAGATGAAAGTGTAAGTTATGCAAAGGCAAAAGCCTTATCTGGAAAGCTTGATTCTTTAAATCAACATTCAAGTTATGGAGTAATGTTTTTTGAAGATAGATTCATTGAATTTGAGGGTGATGAGTATGTAGAAGGAGCTGTTCCGAATGTTGAATACAATGTTCCAGTTGGTCTAAGGCTATCTGCGACTTGTGTTCCTTCGAACAATGGTTCAGTTGTCTTTTCTCGAATTTTAGGGGAAAATTCAAATTATTGTACCGTATCTATTTATAAATTTGAACAAACTGAACCTGCTGGAAGTGTAAGGATTGGTAGATTCGGGGTCGAGGAAGCACTATAATAGTGTATTGGTCTTTTAATTAATGGTTCTGGGAAGTGAATGATTTAAGCAAGGAGAAGTAGTAATTTACATGTTACTCGTTTCCTTCACCATCTAGTTAAGAGGTAATGTAACGGAGCAGATTACTTACCTGGAAATTATGAAAATTCTGAATAAAATTTTTAAGAAACAAGAAGGACAAAGTTTAGTTGAGATTGTTGTCGCAATTGGTATTCTTGCCATTGTTTTTAGTGGAAGTTGGCAAGTTCTTCATGATTCTTTTATGTCTGTGCAGCGTGAGATGATAGAGTTAAAAGCACACTATCTTGTTGTGGGAGGACTCGAGGCTATGCGAAGTATCCGAGATGAGGACTGGAATGCGCTTACTGATGGAACGTGGCATTATGAGTATGATGTTTCAGGTCCTGAAAATATGGTTGTTATTCTGGAGGGAGGCGAGGAAGTCTGGGACATATACAGAAGAAGGATAGAAATTAGTAGTGTCAGAAGAGACACTACTACTGGGAAGATTACCGAAGATCCTGCATATGACTTCGATCCAAATACTAAACGGGTAGATGTGGTAGTTGAATGGGACTGGAGCGGATCTACAAGAACTGACCTTGAAAGCATTTACTTTACAAATTGGAATAGATTTTAAGGAAGTTTTTTAGTTGTTCAGTAAATAGTTATGAAAAGAAAACTATTTAAAAGAATATTGGGAAGTTGCAAGGGCATTACACTAACTGAGACGATAGTTTATATCGGGCTCCTTTCTATTATTGCTGTTGGTGTGATCTCTATCGCTATGCAGCTTGTGCAGCTCAGGACAAATGCAAGTTCTTTAAGTCTGATCTCTAGCGAAACAACCAAGCTACTGGATAGGATAGTTTTTGAAGTTCGTGATTGCGACGATTTTACCGTTATAGATGATACAACCTTAGAGATTACAAAAGATGGATCAATAACAGAATACTATTTGCAGGATGGAAAAATTTATGCCGATGAGGACGGAGATGTGTATCAAGTTTCGTCAAATTTAGTGAATATTTCTCAAGTTAAATATTCAGACTGGACTTCGATAAATTCTGATAATCTAGTTCATATAGAAGTTGAAATTTCAAGAGGAAATTTACATGAGCAATTTCAAGTCAGTGCTCACAAAAGATAGTTTAAGTCAAAAGGGAGTAGCGACTCTTATGGTCGTATCAATTCTTACGATTGTTTTTGTTGCTATAAGTATTGCTATCGCAAGAACTACACTTACAGGATTTAAATCATTAGAGAATTTAAGGTGGTCGAGAAAGTCGTATTATCTTGCAGAAAGCGGCATAGAGGATACAATTTTACAAGTAGAGGAGAATTACAGTTATTTAGGAAATTCTTCTGGTGAAACGACTCCGATCGGCACTTACTATTCTGACGTTGTAAGGGTTAGTAACAATTATGATATCACCGTTTGGGTATCAGAGGGAGGAACAGAAAGAGTGGTAAATCAAAATCTGACTTTTCTCTTTGAGGTCGCTGAAGTTACAACGAAGGCTACTTATATGGCTGACTTTTTCTGGATTAGTGGTGAGGGCGCGAGGATAAGGGGGGATGTTTGGACTAACGACGACTTTGAGGTTCTCGAGCATGGTGTAGTTGAAGGGAATCTGGCGTCTGCAGGGAAAGGATCATTTGCAGTAAACTGGGTTTGGGACGGCGTCATGGGAGGAAATCCGAGTCTGACAGGAGGGGAGGTTCTTGATAATCCTGAAACGACAGATATAATTGAGGGAAATATTATTGCTGCCGATGCAGTAAAAGTTTCTGGTCCTACTGCTTATGTTCAGGGTGATGTGACATCAGATGGATATGTGTGGGAGTTATTTGGCGGAACAATTGACGGTACGATCACAGAGTATGCTGGACAGGCGTGGAATCAGATTCCGGTACCCAATTTTGAGTTCGAACAATATGAGCAAGAAGCGGTAACTGACGGCACGTATTTTTCAAATTCAAATTCCTTTGAGAATTACGTTGATAGCTTGGATGATGGGAATGAGAGACGCTTGCCTGGAGATGTATATTACGTAAAAAATGGTGCAGTAAAGATTGAAGTTGGTTCTCCTGTATATCTGGATGGACTTTTAGTTGTTGAAGATAATCTGTATATCTATAGTGAGTGGTATCAGAATGCGCAGGGCGGACTACCGGCCATTGTGACTGGCAAAAGTTTGCAAATTGGAAATAAATTCAACTTTAGTTCGTGGAGTTACGACTACTCAGGTCCTGTTAGAATAAATGGAATTGTGTACTCACAAAAAGATGTAGAATTGTTTAGAACATACAGTAATGAGGATATAATTGTAGACGGGGCTGTTTGGGCCGGTGATGACATATTTGTAAAAGAACACAGCTATATTCACTACAATATTGATCCTTTAAATATTGTAGGATTTGACTTTGTAACTGGAATAACAGATCTTGAAGAACATTACTGGCAGGAAATTATTGATTAGAATGTTATGAGGAAGGATAGATTGAGATTATGGGGAAAGAAAGTAGGCGGCTAAATGTAAAATGGCTTCATTGCTTGATGGACAAATGACTAGATAGTTTCATTATTAATTAAAAACTGCTCATGGATATTTTTGATTATGACAATCTAATACAAAGTGAGAAGATTTTTGGTATTGAAATTGTAGATAATACTTTAAAAGTTCTTGAACTTAAGAAAGGTGGAGGAGGTAAGTTTACAGTTAGTGGTTTCGGAGAGGAACAGTTTGATCCTAGTGCTGTGGTTGAAGGAGTCATTGTAAAAAAAGATTTGATTTCAAAAGCTATTAAAAATGCCCGTGAACAAGCAAGACCACATAGGATCAGGACGAGATATGTGGCAGTTGTTCTTCCTGACACCAAAATTTTTGTAAGAGTTGTAAAGTTTCCCGCAGGTATGACTAAAAATGAGATTAAAGAGGCAATAGAGTGGAAGGCAAAGGATTTAATAGCAATGCCTCTTGAGAAAGTGTATTGGGATTGGCATAGGCTGAGAGAAGACGAGGAAGATGATGATAGGAGGGAAGTGGAGGTTGTGGTTTCTGCTGTTGAGAAGGAATGTGTAGATTCTTATGTTAAAACATTACAGCTTTTGGATATCATACCTCTTTACTTTGATGTATCGGGTAATGCTGCAGCTAGATTTTTGTTTCAGGATGAGTACAAAAAGAAAAAGGCTTTAATGATAAGGATTGACAGGAGTTCGACCACGTTAAGTCTTTGTCTTGAAGGTGGGGTAAGGTATCAAACTATCATAAAGGACGTTATAAGGGGAGGATATGGGGCGCTTGTTGACCATGCAACAGCAACTTTGGGGATAAACAAGGAAGAAGCGGAAGAATTAATCTTGTCACCTAAAAACTTAAATAAAGAACAGAAAGAGAAACTTAGGATAGGTTTTGAAGTTAGTTTCAATGGTTTATTGCGGGAAATCAATCAAATTCTTGATTTTTATTCTCAGACACTTGATACCGGCCGTGATTCGAAAGATGGTTCAAGCAAAGAGCTTGATGGTATATATATATTTGGGAAGGGTGCGAAAGTCTTTTATCTCAGGGATTTTTTTAAGGAAAAGTCAATACAGATAAGTACTAAGCCTACGCGTACCACCTTTGTCTCACCAATGCTTCCATTTATTTCAAGACAGGGGCTTACCCAAAACATGGTTTTGCTTGGAGTAAGCTTAAGACACCTTGGATTTTTCAGGGGGTTGAGGGATATAAATCTTGTCCCAAAATCGATAAAAACAAGATATTTGCAACGATCAATATACAGCAGTTTATATGCTTATCTCCGGCTTATCTTTTGGAATGTCTTTGTAATTGGTGTTATTCTTGTATTTATATACATGATTGCATTGGTTTATAAAAATAATGTGGAGCAAGTGTTGAAGTCGGTAGAGAACATCACCGAAAGCAAGGCAAATACGCAGCTTCGGGAAGATATAAACGATATAAATCAAACTGCTGGTCAAATTGATCTTTTGCTTGATACCCAGTTGGATTGGGAGGAATTCTTTAAAGAAGTTTCAAATCGAAGAGGTGGAGGAATTACCTATAAGAATCTTTTTGTTAGTGAAGATGAGAGCATACTTAAGGCTGTAGCTGGAGATAAAGCGATTACTAAAAAGGCCGGCTATGTGTATCTTGTTATAAACGGAGTTGCAGAACATCGGGAGGATTTGCAAAGATATGTACAGAACATGGAGAACTCAGATATTTTTGAGGAGGTCAAGATGCCAATTTCAAGCTTTGAAAGCAGCACGAACATTGAGTTTACTATGTACTGCTTTGTAAATACACAAGAACTGAAGTACTAGTTATATTAGAGAATGCATGTAGATGCTTTTTAACAGTGAAATTTACTAATTAATAAAGTGTTGAGTTAATTTAAAGACACATGGTTAAGCAGTCACAAAAAGATCTATTATTAGTTCTAGGGCTTACTGTTGTATTTGGGCTTATTGTATATCTACTGGCTCAGCTGGTTGATAATACTGTGGCTGAAGTGACATCAACTCGTAATCAGATTCGTGAACTTACGAGGATATCAGGTGAAGATGTATCCTCAGAAGAAGAACCTCTTTCTACTGAGGAATATAAAGATTTGTTGGACAAAAACTTACCTGACATTTCAGGAATAATTGAAATACTTGACCAGCTTGAAGTTATTGCTCAGATAACAAATGTAGATTTATCTATAAAACTAGAGGAGGGAATAGTAGGAGAAAGTGATATAGAATTTAAAGATACGAAAGAAAGAAATACATTCTTAAGTACTATAGAGGTGAAAGAATACAAATTTGAAGATCAACCCCAGGTTGCAGCTCCAGAGGGGTCTGAAAATGTTGTTTTGCAGATGATGGAGGAGGGAGGGCAAACACAGGAAGAACCAAGTCTCAAGATAAACTATCTTGAGGTTGATCTGAATGTTAAGGGTACTTATAATGCTATAAGAACGTACATATCTCTTTTACGGAATTCAAAATATATATTTAATATAAAAGAAATCAGGCTAAATAGAACAGAGAATGGGGAACTGGATGGAAGTATAAAAGTTAGGGTTTTTATATTTGAAAAAAAGTAATACATATAAATTTCGAGTAAAAAATGATAGGAACAAGGATATTCATAATTAGGGTTGCATCAACTGTCCTGATCATCATTGCCAGTTTTGTGATTGGATGGTATGTGTATACACGTTTTACACAGCTGAATTTTGAAGGTTTGGCAGTCAGGGAGGATGAGATAAATAATCCGAGGTTAAATTATCCTTTACTTGAGGCCTTAAGGGAAGATCTAGATAGCAGACGTGTATATCTGAGAGGGGAGCATGTTTGGGTTAAAATCCCAGAGTACGATCCTTTTTATGAGTAAAGAATCTTCCGATGGTCCTTCATCTTCTCCTTCTATGTAGAATTTAATGAGTAGCTTCAAAAGGTAAGTAGCGAATGGCAAGTAGCGGACATCAAACTGCGAATCGAAAACTAGCACTAGGTGAGTTTTATTTCTGGCTAAGTTTTCTGTTAACATCTTTGTTTGAGATTGATGATTGTAGATTGAAAATTGGAGATTGCCAGTCTGCCGGCAAGGCAGGTAGATTGACATACATTGAATGGACAGATAACTGCTAGATGGATAGTTTAATTGATAATTATTTTTTTTAACTACTCTGACAAAATATACCGTTTGGATATCCAGATTCAGAATATGAGGAAGTGTGTTCTATAGTATCTGTACACACGAGGATATGGGTTGGATCTGCAAGGTTATTTATACCTATCCTATACTCGGTAGTTCCGTCCGGGTCTCTTGGGATTTCTTCAAGATAAGCAGGGAATAAAAGCTGAGTGACAGATGTTGCAGCTACTCCTTCTCCTGTTATACTGCCATCGCTTGGTGTTAAGGCAGTGACACCAGGTGCTGTAAGTCCAAGTACAAAGTAAGGATCTTCTTCCATAACGCCGTCTCTTGAAAGCCATTGTCCGATAGCTGTATTTATTGCTCTTATATCACTAACTCTATTAGAATTACGGCCGTTAATAAAGATCTCCTGTGGCTTAAAGGCTACTATTGTGACTGAAACAAGTACTCCTATGATAGCAATAACTATAATGATTTCTATTAATGAGAATCCATTCTGCTCGTCTTCCATAAATCCGATTCGTAATAATTATGGTAATTTAAATGTAGTATTTTATGAGAATTTTTGCAAGTTTATAGAAAAAAGAACCCGCCATAGGCGGGTTCTTCTAAGTCAAATCAAATCCTATCTACTAGTTGCTTTGACAGAATATGCTGTTTGGATATGTTGCTGCCGGATATGTTGATGTATGTTCTATCGAACCTGTACATACTAAGACATGTGACGGACTTCCAACATTATCGACACCAATTCTGTATTCTGTCGAACCATCTGGATCTAGTGGAATATTTTGTATATATCCTGCAGCAGTAAGTTGAGTAACTGTTGAAGCTGCTACTCCCTCACCACTTATACTACCATCACCAGGTGTTAGGGCTGTTACACCTACTGCTGTAAGACCTAAGGTTACATAAGGATCAGTTTCTTGAATACCTTCTCTTGACAGCCATTGACCAACAGAACTATTAAGTGCAGCGACATCGTTTGTTCTTCTTGAGTTACGTCCATTGGCAAAGATCTCCTGCGGTTTAAGAGCTACGACTGTTACAGCGGCTAGTATACCTATGATCGCGATAACAATCACAATTTCGACAAGGGTAAAACCTTTAAATTTATTCTTTGTGAACATCTGGCAGTAAGTAATAAATTAGTTACATAGAGACATTTTTTAATCTCACTAATAGAATAGGTCAATTTTTATTTCTTGTCAAGTGATATTTAGGCGTTTTTTTTAGAAGAAATCGGGGATTTTAAAATAAGGAACGAAAGATGGGAAATCTGTATTGAGATGCTGAATAGGCAGACTAATTACAACATCGATTATAATAATAAAGTTTCATGACAAGAGTATGTCTCACAAGAACAAAATACGCAAAAAAAACTGCCTTAAAGTAAATAAGTTTATGATTTTACAAATAGTCAATTTGTTACTATAATCAGTTTACTATACTTAAACTTAACTTTAGTACTATTTGAAATGTCTAAAAAAGGATGCCTAATCGCAGTAGTAGTTGTTGTTATCATAATTATCATTTTACTTGCTTGTTCTGGGATATGTGTTCTATTCAGTAGTGTCTTTTCTCAAACAGACTGGACTACAAGTGAAAGTATAAATAGTGAGACTCTGGTAAGCGGAGGAAGTGATAAAATAGTTGTTATTGAAATCGAGGGAATGATAATGGATGTTGAAAGTGAGACGGATTTGTGGGGGTCAAGCTATGCTTCTTCGAGGACAATTTCCCAATATATTGACGGAGCTATGGGAGATGATACTGTAAAAGCTATCATCTTGAGTATGGATACTCCGGGAGGAGATGTTTATGCTTCAGATATAATTTACAATAAAATACAAGAAGCAAGGAGTAAAGGAATAAAGGTTGTTACACTTATGAGAGGAACTGCTGCATCAGGGGGGTACTATATTGCTGCAGCCTCAGATGAGATTGTGGCTAATCCGTTAACAATTACTGGAAGTATCGGGGTGCTTATGGAAGTACAGTCATTGGATGGTCTATATGAAAAGCTTGGAATAGAGAACAGGGTTATCACAAATAGCGGGGCTGACTACAAAACAGGGGAGGGTCTTTTTGATGAAGACCCATATGGAGAAGAAGATCAGATATATCAAGAAATTATTGATGAGGTGTTTGATAAGTTTGTTACTGTTGTAGCTGAAGGTCGGAATATGAAGAAAGAAACGGTGTTAGATATCGCTGATGGCAGAGTTTTCACCGGGTTGCAGGCAAAAGAAGTCAAGCTAGTTGATAAATTAGGAGGATTTGAAGATGCGGTACAATCTGCTGAGAGACTGGCTGGGATATCTGATGCAACGGTTGTCTTATATAAGGGCTATGATTTCTGGAGTATGTTTGCAGGTTACATTAGTAATGTTGTCAATCCGACAGCTGTTTTTTCAGAACTTGTAGATTTTCACCCGGGACCAAAGTTGAAGTATTTATATGTGGAGTAAAAAATTTCTGTGAATAAATGGTCCTTCTGAATGGTTACATTACTGAGTATGGTAGTTACAAAGTTAAAAATTACTAGGCGAGGAGATAGGGTAAGTGTATATTTGGATGATAAATATGCTTTTTCTGTAGAAAGAAATCTTGTAGTTGATCTTTTTATAAGTCAAGGTACTAAACTAAGCAAAAAAGATGTAAAAGATATTAAGGCTAAGGACTTTGAAGTTAGATATTATCACAAAGTATTAGATCTCTTAAGCCGAAGACCAAGAAGTGAGCATGAGATTAGGCTTTATTTGGAAAGAAAGTTGTTCGGGGAGGATAGTAGTCAAAGCTACATTAAAAACATAATAAAAAGGCTAAAGAGCAATGGATTTATTGATGATCTTGAATTTGCCAAATGGTGGGTTGAGAATAGAGTGAGCTTTAAGCCAAGGGGCAAGTACCTGATAAAGCAAGAATTACGAGTTAAAGGAGTAGAGAAGGATTTAATTGAAGAGGCTCTTGAATCATCAAATTTGGATCATCAAAAGGAGTATAAGTTAGCTCAAGAGTTAGGTCTCAAAAAAAAGAGGATTTTAAAGAATCTAAGTGATATTCGAAATAAAAGAAAATTCTTAAGTTTTCTTATGAGAAAAGGGTTTAGTTACGATATAGCAAAGAAGGTACTAAGAAAGCTGGATTAATATATAAAATTATTAAAAGTATTACGATGAAAGTAACACTTGGAGAAAGGATTAAACGTGCCCGAAAGGAAGCAGATTTGTCACAACTGCAGTTAGGAGTAGCATTGAAGGTTAGTGACAAAACAATAAGCGGATATGAATCGAGTAGGATAAGTCCTCCAATTGATAAACTTCAGACAATAGCAGAACTTTTGAAAAAACCAGTTGCATATTTCCTTGGAGTTGATGAGCGTGATTATTCGATTCAGTCGCGTTTACGTGCAATTGAGATAAGACTGCGAGAGATTAGGCAGGAACTGAGAGAGATTAGGGTTGTTGCAAAAGGGAGGAAGTAAGCAACTGTTATTAATAGGGTAGTTTATGATTCAAGAAAGAACTTTTTAAATTCATGAATATTGGCGGTTTTCCTTGATAGTTTCTAAATAAATTGTTAAAATCCTAAAGCTTCAATTCTTAATGAAAAATAATGGATACTCAACTAGTAGATAAAGTGACATCTGAATACAAAAAAGCAAAGCATCCGACATTTGATGTCGGTGATATTATAGAGGTTTCCGCAAAGATCAAAGAAGATGGTAAGGAGAGAATTCAGGTCTTTAGGGGTGTAGTAATAGCAGTCAAAGGAAGTGATACCGGTAAGACTGTTACAGTAAGAAAGATTAGCTATGGTGTTGGAGTGGAAAAGATATTTCCAATTTACTCTCCTATGGTAGCAAAGATAAAGGTAGTAAAAAGAGCAGGTAAAATTAAAAGAAGTAAACTTTACTTCTTGCGGGACAGAGTCGGAAAGCTGGCACTTAAGGCTGGAGTCCAGATCCCTGCGGAGGGAGAAGATTTAGAAACTGAATTTGAAGAGAAGATGGAAAAGGAAGTAGAAGAGAAAGAGGAGGTTGTTGAAGAAGAAAAGGAGAAATCGAAATCTGACAATAAGGATGAAAAGGGAGAAGAAAGAGATAAACAGAAAGTTGAGGAGGAAAAAAAGAGTCAGGAAAAAGATAAAAAAGAAGATAGTAGTAAGTAGCTTGTAGCTTATTAGCTTTTTTGGCATTGATAATATTTAGAACATTGACCAAAAAGGTTAGTACTTCTTAAATTATAAAGATGGATTATCCCCCTATAAACGATAGACTTGAGAAAGTTCTTACTCAAACTGGGTATGATGCTGTTATTGGTATAGATGAGGTGGGTAGGGGTAGTTGGGCGGGCCCTGTAGTTGTCGGAGCATTTGTCTTTAGCAAGGATTCAAAGTTAATTCCGGATGTTAACGATTCGAAAAAGTTAACTCGAAAAAGTAGAATCAGATTATATGAGGAATTAAAAGATGAAAATTTTTCAATTGCCCAATCGGAAGTTGATGAAGTAGATGAATTAAATGTTCTTCAGGCAACAAGACTAGCTATAGTGCGTGCTGTTTCAGAATTGAAGGTGGAGGGAAGAGTAATTGCTCTGATTGATGGTTATTTCAGGGAGCAATTTGATTTTGAGCATAGGTTTATCATAAAAGGCGACACGAAACATTATTCTATTGCAGCGGCCTCGATTCTTGCTAAGGTTTACCGCGATAATCTTATGGTTGAACTTGCATCTTCTTATCCCGACTATGGTTTTGAAACTAATGTTGGATATGGGACTAAAAGGCATCGGGAAGCTTTAGAAAAATATGGGGTTTGTGATATTCACAGGAAGAGCTATAAACCGATTAAAAGGTTGTTGGATAGTCGGATGGCTGGATAGTCCTATTATTAATTTTTAATTCTCAATTATTAGTTGGATCGGGTGAGTAAATACAAAAAGCGTTTGGGAAAAGTCGGTGAGGATTATGCAGTAGAATATTTAAAAGGCAAAGGGTATGAGGTCATAGGTAGGAATGTTTACATTGGCGGTGGAGAGATAGATATTATTTGTAAGAGGACCGATCTGATCGTATTTGTTGAAGTAAAGACCAGAAAGAGTGATATGTATGTGGATATTTTAGACTCCATGGATGAGGCCAAAGAAGAAGCACTGACTACAAGTTGTGAAGAATATTTAGCAAGTAAAAATTTTGGAAAATACAATTATAGAATTGATTTGATTGGGATAGTCATAAATAATAGTGAAGTTAAAAAATTTCAGCACATTGAAGGAATCATTTAAAAGTCTACAATATGGTAGTCTGTTGGTATTGGGTGAATCTCAGGAAGTAATCTAAGTTCTTCTTTTTCCTCTTCTCTTAGTTTTACTAACTCTCTTAAGACATCAGAAGTATGTGGATATCCTGGTATTATAAATACCTGTGCCCACTCTTGTGGTTCTACTCCTCTTTGAGTCATGTTACTTATTTTATTTGTCCTGAATTTATCTTCCATGCTTAAAATTATCTGTACATTTGTTTGTCCTCCTCTAACTCTGTCATAAATATTGCCATAAAAGGCGTCGAGATCAGTACATGCCGGATCTCTAGGGGGGATGAAGAATATATATATTGGAACGTCAAGAATTTTTGAAAGATGGATAGATAATGCGACTGTGACTATAAGGGGCCAAGGCCTTAGGTATCTATCACCTACCATTCTTTTGGAATCCAGATATTCATCGCTTTCAAGTCCGATGACTATCGCACCATTTGTTCCTCTTTCCGCTCTCATTTGTTTTATCTCAGCTGCGATAATGGTGAGAATCTTTATATGCGCAGGAGTTCCAACATATCCCCCATGTCCGTATGCAATTACATCATATTGAGATAATTCCAGATGTGGTGAATCAATGCATAGTTCATTAAAATCAATAATTCTATCTGTCATATCAAAACCATCATGAACCTTTACTATTGTTTCTTGAGCTATAGGAGGAAAGTAAGAAAACAAATCCAATATGTATTTGCAAGCAATAGATAGATTTGAAGGTGGGGCAAGAAGGTTTTCTCTGGCTTCAGTTGTAAGCAAGTGATTTTGTAAAACAAAAAAGTAACGCAGCAGTGTTGGAAGTGTTGGTAGGAATTTGGTATTGGCTAGAGTTTCAGGTCCATCTATATCTTCAAATGCTCGTGCAAAATCAGGACAGTACTCAATGGGCGGTCTTACGAGTTCAGTTTCTTCTCCCATTTGATTTCATCCTTCTTACAATGTAAACTGATTATAACTTAATTTTGATGATGTTTAAATGAAGTTTTTATTGGCCCTGCAGCATACATTGGAACTTAGAATTCTGGAGTTAGCAAAAGTGCGTGAGCTTCTTGAACTCATTTTATTATCAGCAGTATCGTTCCTCATCCCGGTATTTATAGGTCATCCACAGGTTTTTGTCGGAATTGTAGTGAATACACTCATCGTACGGAGTGCTTTAACTATGAAAAGCTGGAAAAATCTTCCGACAATTTTGCTGCCATCTCTTGGGGCATTAGTGCGAGGTGTCTTGTTTGGACCTTTTACCTCTTATCTTTTCTTCCTTATCCCTGTCATCTGGACTGGAAATTTTATACTCACGTATCTTGTAAAAAAATTAAGTAGAAGGAGTTTCCTGTCGGTGGCAGTTTTTTCTTCAGTATGTAAAGCAGCTGTCATTTTTGCATTTACCCTCATGCTGGTTAAGGTTTCTGTTATTCCGGATTTGTTCCTAAAATCGATGGGTATTATCCAGGTTATTACTGCTTTAGCTGGGACTACTATTGCTTTAGGAGTAACGAAATTAGAACTTAAATCAGCATTAAGCAATTAGAAATTCATATATCTAATATTTTTAGCAAGTGACCATGAGTGATATTAATAGATTGGAGAAATTGCTTAAAGGAAAAGATCCAGTGGTTTGTATGTTAGCACCATCATTTATTGCAGATTTTGACTATCCTGAAATTGTTTGGCAGTTGAAAAAGCTTGGATTTGATAAAGTTGTTGAGTTAACGTTTGGAGCAAAGATGACAAACATTTTCTCACATAAATATATAAAAAGTGATAAATCAAAAACATGGATTGCATCTCCATGCCCAACTTTAGTCCAGTTAATTCGAACTAAGTTTCCACATCTAAAGGAGAATTTACTTCCAGTTCATTCTCCGATGGGGTGTATGAGTTTGATTTGCAAAAAATTCTTCCCCAGACACAAATATGTTTTTGTCGGTCCGTGCTTAACCAAGAAAGTGGAAGCTTTAGAATTGCCTTATGTTGAACTGGCTCTAACATTTAGGGAACTCGAAGAAAAGTTGAGGAAGGAAGGCATTGATAAAGTCAGAAAGAGAAAGCTTACTTTTGATAAATTTTATAACGACTATACTAAAATATTCCCTCTAGCAGGCGGTATGGCAGATACTTTGCATTCTGCAAGGATCATAAAAGATTCTGAAATTTTGGTTTCTGATGGTGTTGATGAAGTTATGAAAATTCTTAAAGGCTTTAAAAATGGGAAGTATAAGAAGTATCGATTCTTAGATGTTTTAGCATGCAGTGGAGGTTGTATCGGAGGTCCAGGAATGACGACAACAAGGTCAGTGGATGAGAAAAGGGAAAGAGTGATCAAATACCGTGATTTTGCAAGAAATTGTGAGAAGGATTTAGGCAGGAGGGGAAAAATTGTTCATGTGGAGGAGATTGATTTTACGAGGAAGTTTTGATCAATCAGTAACGGAAAGGCAAGCCTTTCCGTTACTGATATGATAGGCGATTTTATCTTTCCTTTTGAGGTCGTGCTTCGTTTACTGTCAAGTTTCTTCCATCAAGTTCTTTACCATTGAGTTCTTCAATTGCCTTCTTTGCGTCTTCTTCTTTTTCCATTGTGACGAATCCGAATCCCTTTGATCTACCACTAAACTTATCTTTGATGATTACAACTTCAGTTACTTTTCCGACCTGTTCGAAGAGTTCCTTCAAACCTTCTTCTGTAGTATCCCACGAGATACCACCAACAAATAATTTGTTCGACATCTTGAAATGTACTTAAAAAATAAAGACTACTAAGCAATATGCTTTGTAGTATAAGTGCTACCTGGAAATAAAACGCACGTGGTTAATTTATAACACGAGGATTTATCCAATCAAGTTATAAATGAACCTCCTTTCAAATACAAATATAAAAACCCAGAGACTTGCGTCTTGGGGCTTAAGAAACTTGACTTGAGCACACGAATAAATTATATCATGTAAATTATAAAAGTAAAGACTTTGCCAGAGGTTTGATTTACTTTGTTAGGTATAGTAGGTATCTTGGGACAAGGGGTTTAAACCCCTTGTCCTTTTGTAGCTTACTTTTTCTCAACACTTACGAAGAATTGATTGACGAATTCTGAACATTTGTCAAAGTCAACTTTGTCTTCCAATGAGCAATTTACCATTAATTCATGAGGATTATCACCTCCCTCTTCATCATAAGCAAGAAAATCGAATTCCGTCATTACAAATCCATAACTTGTAAAGGTGTCTCCTTCCTTTTTACCAACAATGAAAAGGGTATGTGGATCTTCTCCAATAGCTGAGAATTTCTCTAAGATACCCAACAAGGTGATATCGTATTCTTCTAAGTCATACATTAAAGGCTTGTTTTTTAGTTTAATTGTTTTTGGACCTCCTTCTGTTTCTCCTACATCATATTCTACTGAAAGTTCCAAAGGTTTTGAAAAGTCATATATATATTCGTCAGCGCCATGTCCTGCAGGGATTGTGATCATTAAAGACATGTCACTGTTCTCAATACTAATTTGTTGGACTCCTTGTAGGTCAGAACCAATATAGCTTATAGGATCTTTATCATCTTTTGTCTCAACGGTCCATCCTTTTGGATATTGAAATTTAATATACTCATCTTCATACCAAACATATTCAAAGAATTCCTTTTTTTCAGGTGTTTGTTCCTTTTCCGGCAACTTCTCATCCTTTTTTTCATCAGCGATTGGTGGTTCTTTCTTTTCTTCTTTCCCGCAATTAAGCTTTTCCCAAACATATGAGTCTTCGAGTACTGTCGAGCATACATAATCTTCCAGCCAGCCTCCTGCCCAAAGGATTCCAATTGTTCCTAGACATACACAGAGTGTTCCAAGTATAAGAATCAGAATACATGCCCAAAGTTTGAGCTTGGATCCTCGTCTTGTTTTTGGTCGTACAACACTGGTATCTTCCTTTACAGCTTGCTCTTTGGGAACTGCTTTAAAACCACTATTATCTGCCATGATGTTTATATTAAAAAGTTATGTATATCCATTTAACATTAAATTTTCTCGTTTGTAACACTTTTTAAGATAAAGCTTCAACTATCTTTTCTCCGAATGAAGTGGCTGACTCGGGCCCACTTCCGGTAATTATTAGACCATCTTGAGTCACAGGATCAGCAGTATAATTTGCTCCCTTACTTGTCAGATTATCTTCATAACCAGGAAAGCATGTTGCATCTTTGCCTTCAAGAAGTCCAGCATTTGCAAGTATTGTTGGAGCACTGCATATTGCAGCTGTTATTTTACCGTTATTATAGAATTCTTTAGAAAGATTTTGTGCATCCTTGTCATCAAAAAATTCATGTGCTCCAGATCCACCAATAAAGACTATTGCGTCGAAATCTTCAACATTAACCTCTGTAATATCAAGATCTACCTGCGCTACTCCTCCATTCATTCCTTTTGCAGTTGTAACTCCTTTGGAAGCGATAGTTACGTTATAATTCTCTGCTTCTAAGGCATCTCTTACTCTAGTGAATTCTTCGTCATTATAATCATTTGCTCCTAAGACTAACACTATATTATTTGTTCTTTCGGATTTAGCAACTTGATCGGAGTCTTCTGTTGTTTCATCTGACACATCCTTTTCTGAATTTTGATGTTCCTCCAGTTCCTGTTGATAAAGAAAGTAACCAATTACTCCGATGGCTACAAGGAGGATGAAAGAAATTATGAAGGGTGCATTCTTTTTCATATACTCTTAATCTAAAGAATAAAGTATTTTTTATATTCCTATGATGAAATTTCTGTTTCAAGTATTTCTACTATTTTATTGCCAAAGTCTTTTGCTGAAGCCGGTCCGTCAGCTGTAACTATTTTGCCATCTACTGTAACACTTTCACCTGTATAGTTTGCTCCCTTATCTTCTAAGTTATCTTCTTCGGAGGCAAATGCTGTTACATTTTTACCTTTTAAAACACCTGCATTGGCGACTATTGAAGGGGCGATACATATAGCTCCGAGAACCTTCTCATTTGTTACAGCGTCTCTTGCAATTGTTTGAGCAAAATCATCATCAAAATAAATACTTGAGCCTGGTCCTCCGACAAAAATTATTGCATCATAGTTGTCGACTTCTACTTCTGTTATATCAAGATTCACTTCAGTCTTTCCGCCTTGTATTCCCATTGCTTCTTCGATTCCTCTAGAAGCAACAGAAACCTCATATCCATTCATTTCAAAAATTTCTCTTGGATGATCAAATTCTTCGTCCCTATAATTTCGGGGGGCTACTATCATCAATACTTTCTTGCTCATCTTTAAAGACGTTAAAAAATAATTGCAATATTTATTATTAAGATAAATAAATTGTAATATAATTGCAAGTAGATGGGAAATGGTCAGATAGTTGAAGACATTATTAATTTTTAATTCATAATTCAGCTTTGAAGATTCAAGACATCTTAAAAAGTGAATATGGCTTGGAACAATGCAAATTAAAAAGGCTTAAGGGTGGCTTTAGGAATATTTGTTTCAAGGTCTCATCGCAAAAGGGTGATTTTGTTTTAATTGTTTATAAGGATGAGCCGGAGATAAAAAAAACTATTATAAACGCCCATCTAGTCGCTAAATTACTTCAAGAGAAAGAATTTCCTACCCGCATTCCATTGACTACCAAAGGCGGACATGAATATAAACGCTTTAAATTTGGCAACTGCTATCACTACGTTGCTTTGTACAAGCTACTCGAGGGCAGTACTATTCCATGGGAAGCCTATACGAGGAGGCATCTTAAGTCGATGGGCAAGACATTTTCCGATATGCACTATGCACTAAAGAAGATTTATAACTCACATCTCATAACTCATAACTTAAGTAATTGGGCAGATATAACACAACGAGAGATAACTGCGATGGAAGAATATTTTAAAGGGGTTGAGCCGTGGACAAGTAAAAAATTGAAGGTACGATTAAACTGGGAAAGGATTAAGAGAGTATTTGAAACCATTACCAAGCGAGAGGCGACAAGTGAAAAGCGAGAAAGCATTCTTCATTATGACTTCGTACGTGGAAACATCTTGTTTTCAGAAGAATTTGATTCGAGTTTAGATATATATCCGATAACTGGGATTCTTGATTTCGAAAAAACATGCATAGGACCAGAAATAGCTGATATTGCAAGGACACTAGCATTCCTTATAATTGACTGTAAGTATAAAAGTGAGGAGACTATAAGGAAGCGCTTCTTGATAAGTGGCTATGAACGGCGAGGCAGAAACAAATTGCCATTTGCCAATCTTTCTGACCCGCTTCTTGAAAACTTAATGGCATTTTTTTGGCTTAGAGATTTCTGGAAGTTTCTTGTTCATAACCCTTATGAGTATCTTTATATGAATGAGCACTATATCCGAACTAAAGATCGTTTGGTAAAGGCAGAGCTAATAACTTATAACTTATAACTTATATCTCCTATCTAGTGTCTTTATGCTTATAGCTAGGAGCATATCCTTCGAATACGCTCAGGACAGCTAAGCTTGGAGGCTAAAAGTTAATAGCGAGGAGGTTGGATGGTTGTACAGATGATATTTAACAGGTATTGAGGTAAGTGACGTTGGTTACCTAGAAACGTTATTAAAAGTAGAGGCCTAATTTAATATAAATATACAATATGTTTAGAGAAGAATTCTCTTATACTCGAGAAGTGCGAAGAGAGTTCGAAACTCAAGGGACATTTTGTCCTAGGTGTGGGAGTCACGTGGAGTTTCGGTTGGTTGAAGATCTGGAAGTACTGATGTGCGTAGGTTGTGGGTTTTGTTTTGAATATACCCCTAGGCAGATGGCATTAAACGAGGCTTGATTCCTCTTAGTTTAAGGAATAACCTCTCCCGCGGTAATTCTTTATCTCAAGACCTATTTCCTTTACTTTCCTCCTTAAATTCGACAGTGTTTTGTAAATTGACCATAAAGAGTATTTTTTCTCTTCCTCTTTCCCCCATAACTCTCTTGAAATGTCATCTAATGTTACTATTCGGTCAGGATTAGATGTGAAAAGTTTATAAAGTCTATATTCCTGCATAGTGAAGATTTTTTTAAGATTCGGCCTTGATTTTTCAGTTTTAGTTACTAGTGGCTCTAGAATCTTGATTTTAAACTGATTATTCTTATCAATAATATAGAGTTTTTTTAAAAATTCATTCCTTGAATAGTTCAGTTGTCCATTTTTTATAAGTTTGTAAGTCTGCAGTTTGTCATATATATCTTTCACTTTATATTCCAGTACTTGGAATTTGAGAAGTTTATCGACGTTGTTAAGTTTTTTGTACTCATGTATGTACTTTATAAGATACTTTGCTATCCCTATATTTCCTCCACTTAAGGAGAATATTTCCCTAGTAAACTTTAAAGGTACGTTCCAATTAAATAATTTTTTGTAATTTTTTATAGAAAGTTCTATTTCTTTTTCATTTAGAGACGGAAGTATTATCTGATTTGCAGAAGCAAGTGTACCTGCCCTTTTATAACTTTGAGGATGGGTCAAACAGCTTATGTCACAACTTATAAGAAAGCGCACTTTTAAAGAATTGATTGATCTGAGTGAATTAAGAAAGTCAAAGTTCTGAGGGTTTAGGCGTAAATTCTGAAATCTATTTAAAATTACTATTATTTCTTTCCCCCTTTTTATTATTTCACTAAACAATTCTTCACTGCTTAAGCTTTCAAGGTATATCGGCGAATTAAGTTTGAATCTTAATTTGCTAGCTATTGACTTTGCTAATTGTCCTGGCTTAATGCCTTTCTGTATTATATCTAAAGAAATTATTACAACTTTTTCTTTTTTCGTTATTGAAGGATAAACGTCTTCAACATATTTCAGAAATGTTGTTAAGCCTGAGTGAGGTAGGCCTGTAATGAGGACCGTTTCATAGTTTAGTCTTTGACAGGTATTTTGTAGGAATTTGTCCCATCTCCCTCCCGGGAAGAAATACTTATACATATTTTGATGATACTTATGGTAATGTGAATTATACAATAATTGTAGCGAATATCCCATAATTGTTTAAAGTGATGTAATAATCTGATAAAATACATCTTAACTGCCGGTTTTAGTTAAACTGGACAAACATGGAACAGACGGTTCAAATACATCCCAGTGTTTTCAATCATGAGGTTGCATTTTGTGAAAGCGGATTGGGTAAAATTCATGTGGAACTTAAGGATGGATTTGGCGAAAGAGTTGTAACACTACGTCAGGCAGATGAGTTTAGATACGCTGATGGTTGGGGTGTTAGAATTATTGACTCCTTAAGGAAAGTCATTGGTGGAGAAGCGCCAATAACTTGTTGTAATAGGAAAACTCTAGAATTCTATCATCAAATATTATCACTTTCAGAGGCTGGAAAGCTTACAAAACGAAGTTATATAGATGTGCTGAGTATTTTTACGCCGGCAATGATAGATCTGGAAGCTTTCCAAGGAGATTGGCTTGCGGTGAATCTGGTTAGGTCACTTGTTTTTGCATCAGGTATAAATTATGCAAGAGAAACCATATTTGAAGAGATACGTGTTCAGGCTTCAAGTGACGCGGAGTTTAGAAAGCGCATTGGTCAGTTTCTTGACGTTCAAATATTTGAGGCCCGACTTATATTTGAGGAAGGCCACCCATTATTAATGCAGTCTGATTTATCTACTATAGAAGAACTTTCTTATGCTATTCCATGGATCTATTCCTGGCAGTTTTATGATAATGCAAGGCTAGGTTCAGAAGAAAATTGTCAGAATGGGACGGAAAGAAACTTTTGGCGACAACTTGATGAGAGAATGGTTAAAACGTTAAAGCAATGGAGAACGGCTTTTTTTGAAACCGAACAAGCTGTTGGTATACGACACGGTACGTTTCCGATTGAAAGAGTGGTAGGTATCCCTGGAGTCGGTAAAACCGAAACAACGAGGAGTTTGATTAATGCAGAAGGTGATGGTTCGGTTGTGATGTACCTTGAAGGTGGCAACTATATAAGGCCCAATTGGCCTCAAAGATCAAGTCATCTATTCCAGCTTGAATTACTAGAATTAGAAATGGAAAAAAAAGGAGCTGATATGGAAAGACTGAGATATTTACATAGAGAACATGAAAAAGCTTACTATCTATATAGAGACATTGCAAATCAGGAGTTACATCTTGATTGGATCGAGTCATTTTTATTAAGGGCATCCGATGGTACACCTTGTCGATTTTTTATAGAATCAATGCCATTCTTGCCGCTTGTTGCCGAACTAGGATGCTTTGATGTGCACCCGAGAATTGCTGATTTACCAGTAATGAGTGAGTGGGGAACTTCTCCTTGGATTAATCCATATGAATTTTATCCTCTTGGAGATGAAGAATTGGCATTAAAAGAGCCTCTAAGTATTGGTACATCTATAAGGTATGCGTTAGTTAGCTCACTAAAGGTACATGCAGTTTTTCGATACATGTATGGTCCAACCGTTTTAATTGATGCGCCTCTTGATGTATGCAAAGAGCGAATAGAAAAATCCACACAAGGTAGAGAGCAGCGGGTCCGCCTGAAGGATTTAGACTATTGGCTTTCATGGAGATTTATCTATCTTACTCTAGCAGACACTTTTCCTAGTATTGGGGTTGTACATTCTGCAGTGATAGATGAAAGTAGGGAAAGGGGATACAGAATGTTGAGTGCGTCTCAAGTGGCAGTCCTTTCTGCTTCTGTATTGACTTTGCTAAAGTTAAGAATGATTTCAAGTGATGCTGAAATACCGGATGTCGAAATTCTTCACCAACTGATAAGGCTTAAGGAACGGGTGATGCGTCTTTAGCTTTATCCAATACATTTCCAAAAACCTTCCAATAAAACTCAAGCAACCATACTATTTTTATTATAAAAAAATAGGAGGTATATATGCAAATTAGTAATATAACCAAAAAAACTAGGTCCAGGAAGGTGATTGATGTATATGGTGGTCTGTGTCCGGAATGCGCTTCAAAATTGGTTTTTGCAGAATCTAGTTTTTACTGCCCCAGCTGCGGATTTTGTGAAACAGATTTCGTGATGGAGCAGGAGAAGTTATTAGGCCTCTAGACTAAGAAATAGAGAGTAGAAGCATATGCTATTGATTTTTAATTAATAGCATAGCTAAATGGCAAGGTAGTTATTTAACTATCTAGTTATCTTTTTTCTCTTGCATTTTATTTCGAAAATAATTATTATGAGCAGGCAGAGAATCTCCAGATTAATTATCAGTAATAAATGGGAAATGAGTCCAAAGGACCGCCTAAACGGCAAATATATTGACACAACTGAACTAATGGATCTTCATAAAAAGCTAAAAAGGAAGAAGTTAAAGGTGGTCTTTACTGCCGGCAGCTGGGACCTGCTTCATGTCGGGCAGATGAGGTACTTAGAAAAATCAAAGTCTCAGGGGGACGTATTGGTTGTAGGTGTTAACAGTAACGAAGCTATTCGTAAAGTGAAGGGACCGAATAAGCCGATACTTGATGAAATAGTAAGAGCAGAAGCTTTAACGTATTTACGGGCTGTTGACTATGTGACTATTATACCAACTCCAAGCTGTCAGCCTATACTCGGTCTTTTGAAGCCGGATGTATACGTCACAGTAGGCGAAGATTGGAACAAGGATTATCAAAAATCTAAGGAATATAAAACAGTTACTGATTATGGTGGTGAGGTAAAGTTAGTAGACAGACAATCCCCCTATATATCTACTACAAAGATTGTTGAGAGAGTTGTTGGAGCCCAAATGGGAGATATGTTTAAGAAATTCATGAAGGTTAGAAAAAGGCCGTTAAAGGAGAATTAGTTGGATAGTAAAATTGAAATTTCAGACTGTTAAATTCGGGTTAAAGGAATATATAGCAAATAGCAATATACGTTCTTCACAAGCTCTCTCTCTCTGATGTAAAATACTGCCAAGGAATAGATTAGCTCATCTGTAGTTGGGAAAGAAAAAATTCTACAATCCTCAAACAAATATTTTCGACTTTAGAAAAAAGCAAGCACGAAGCTGGGATTGGTATGATAAGATTTGGAAAACAGTTAATAAATGCGCATTCTGCGATCTTAACGAACGATACGTGATATTTGAAAAAAACGGAATTGTCCTTACCGCAAACCTTTATCCATACATTGATGCACATCTTCTGATAATACCAAGAAGACATGTAGAGTATGTGAAAGAATTAACAAAGGAGGAGTGGGACGCCCTAAGAGGCATAATGTATGTTGCAAAGAAAGTATTAAGAAGAGTTTTTAAAAAGAAAAGTTTATGGTTTTTATATAGGGAAGGAGCTTTAGGTGAGGGGCAAAAGACTGTCGGTCATTTACATGTTCAGGTTATCCCTTATAAAGAAGGTTTAGTTAAGTGGGACTATCAGCCGATAAACTGGGCTCCGGGGGAAGTCGGAGACAGGTTAAAAGAGGAGAAGAATTTTATGGAAGGAAAGTATGAGAAGTATATTTTGAAATATGGAGCTTATGCGCAGACTGAGCGGCGAATCGTTGTAAACTGTTTAATCAGGAATTCTAAAGGAGAAGTATTACTTGTGAAGAAAAAAATATCATTAAAGAACCAATGGGAAACGCCTGCAGGAAGTGTGGAGGGAGATGAGAGTTTAATTCAGGCACTACAACGAGAGATGAAAGAGGAGGTAAATTTGAGTATTAAAAATGTTAAATTCATAGGAATAGAAGAGGACAGGCAGAGAGTGTTTTTTGAAGGAGGCTTTGAAAAGGATTGGAATTTAATTTTTTTAAACTACACTGCGGAGGTAAAATCGGGTAGACTGAAGGCAGGGGATGATACTAAAGAGGCTAAATGGGTGGATATAAATAAGTTACAAAGATATAAACTTTCAAATATAACAAAAAGGATTATAAAGAAGTTATTTACTTTTTAAATAATTATTAAGTACTTTTTGTTCTTTAATTTAATCGATTTGTTGATAAACAAATAATAACAAACCGTTTAGAACATTAAAAACTGATATTTGTAATTCTTTTACAGTTTGAAGAGTAGGTGGATTTTTAAGCCAATTTTTGATATCGGTGCACTTCTCTATTGAATCAATCAATAGTTTTAAAAACAGTACAATTGATTTTGTGGCTCGGATTGATTCTATTAAATGTCTTGATTCTATAATCATAAAAGCTGCAATGGATGTTTCAATTTCTAATTTAGAAGGTAAATCTTGAGTTGGATCAGGATTAAACTTACCTTGGACTTTTAAATGATTTAACTGAAAAAGGATTCTTGCATATAATCTTCCGTCTATAAGAGCAACTTTAGGTAGAAAGTGATTGTAAAAAATATTAAATGGTTCTCTACTGTGTTCCAAAGTTAAAGTTCTGGTTGCTATTAATGATTCAATTTTATCCTTGAAACGACTAAGTTCATCTTCGAAAACTTGAAAATCAACTTCTTTTGTCTCTGTCTGAAATTCAACAACAATAGTTTCAATAATTCTTATATTATGTCTGCACCAATATTCAGCAATAGCAAGATTAAAATTATCTATAGAATTTTGAATTATTTCTCTTAAACCACCTGAAATATTTTCTTGTTCTGCAAAATCAGCAAAAGCAACAGCAACTTGTTGTGAATCTTCGTATGGAAATCCTATTTCAATACACTCCAACGCATCTTGATTTGTAATATCATGCTCCATAAAGCGGTATTAAGTTCTGAATAATTTAAATGTATAATAGATAAACTTAAATGTAACCTTTAGTATTACAATGTCATCAATCGACTGGAACAATATTTCACAGAAGAAAAAAGACATATATAAAAAGTATACAAACGGTGTCTTTGTAGCTGGCTCTATGTTCACGACAAACAAAAAAGTACAAGAAATCCTGTTTGAGAATATAAAGTCAAGAATATTATTCGGCTGTTTAAAAGATAAAGAAATCCCAGGACTTGAAGGATCTCCGCAGTTTTCACCGATGAAGAAAGATGTTTTGAAGAAATTCTTGAAGAATAATAGAAATGTTCAAATATTGAAACACTTTCATAAGGATACAAAAAACATTATTAAAGAATTTAAACCCCATAAAGTTGTATTTATTAACGGCAGCTGGCAAGGTCCTATTCACTATAGAAGCGAATACTGGAAAGCTATTGAAGTAGGTGCAAAGATCGAACTTATTTCACCATTTGCAAGTGAGAGGGAGGCAAAAAACTATGAAAAGAGAATTGCTGACAGCCAACAGCTAACAGCTGACAGCTTATATAAAAAAAGGGGAAAGTACTCTGATAAGGAATTAATGAAGCTGGCCTCTGAAGTGAGTAAGTTCAGCTGGGATTGGATTGGACAAACCGGAGCTGTGTTAGCTAAAAAAGGAAAAGTACTCGCTGTTGCTTGGAATAGAGTTGTTCCTTATGAGGCTTATCAGATGTTTGAAGGTTCCCCTCGCGAGGAGAACCAAATTCCTTCTCAAGAGATGTTAGAAACACAACTTACAAATCACGCTGAGTGTGAGATTTTGGAAATTGCGAGAAGAGAGAAAATAAATTTAAAGGGTACCTCTCTTTATATAAACCTTTTCCCTTGTCCAATATGTGCGAAGATGCTTTCTAGAAGTGAAATCGGAAAAATCGTATACTCGCAGGATCACAATCTAGGAAATGACATTGGATACAGGATACTTGAAATGAGTAGTAAAAATATAAGGAGAGTAATAATTTGATAAGTTGATTATCTTGAATAACTATTTCTATTGTGAACATAAAAAAGATCCGCGTTAATGATCTGGAAATTGAATATATCATTAAGGGAGAAGGGAAAGCAATGCTTTTCCTTCATGGAGGTAGTGTAAGTTTTAGAAGTAGTAAGGTGTTTTTAGATGAAGTTAGTAAATACTTTAAAGTCTATGCTATATCACTACCTGGTGCTGGAAAATCATCTAAGATCCCAAAGAAGTGGAAATATGAAGACTTTATTAATTTAATAAAGTCTTATTCTGACAAGTTTAATCTTCAAAATGGTATTATTTGTGGTCATTCATTAGGGGGAGCTTTTGCAACTTGTGTTTGTGCAAGTTATCCTGATTACTTCAAAAAAGCAATATTACTTGCTCCGGTTGGAGCAAAGCAAGAACATTCAGCGAAATCAATATATACTGTTGTCAAAAATCATATTAGATCCTTATTCAAAGATAGCACTTTAAGAGACGATATTTTGATTAACCTACGATATCATTTTAGTGACATGTCTAAATTAGCAAAAATTTTTAGTGTTTTAGATTTAGTTGATACAATGAAGAGACTTCAAAATGAAGTTATACTTATGTGGGGAAAGCAAGATGAAGTTATAAGTTTTGATGATAGTAAAATATTTCAGAAAAATATTAAAAAATGCAGGTTGTATACATTTAATGGTACTCATGGATTTTTAAATGAATATCCGCGTAAAGTTGTTGATATTATTAAAATGAGTTAAAAATAGATTGTGTTAACTTTTTTGAAAAAAGGTTTAGTTTGTCTTGCACCAATTGATGGTTATACCGATTGCGCTTTCAGAGAAATCGTAAAAAGGTATGGTAATCCGGATTTACTTTTTACAGAATTCGTGAATTGCCAAGGACTTATCCGTGCAACCGACAAATTGATAGACATTTTAAGGTACACAGAGTTCCAACGACCAATAATTGCCCAGCTTTTCGGTAAAGAACCTGAATACTTCTATAAAGCGAGTTTACTTTTGTGTCACTTGGGATTTGATGGAATTGATATCAACATGGGGTGTCCTGCAAAGAATATATCTTCAAAAGGAGGTGGAGCTGCGTTGATTAAGGAGCCGGAGTTGGCACAAGAGATTATCTTTTCGGTTAAGAAAGCAGTGAAAGAATATAAAAGTGGTAAATCTTCAATCTACAATCTACAATTTGTTAAAACTATGATTGAAAATTGGGGACTGAAGATTGAAGATTCTAGAAAAATTTCAGTTTCCGTTAAAACTCGAACTGGATATGACGAAGATAATACCGAGGAATGGATAAAAGCTATTTCTGAAGCGAAACCGGATTTTATCTCACTTCATGCCAGAACTTTTAAACAACGGTTTACAGGCGTTGCGGATTGGGGAGCTGTCAAACGAGCAGTTAAAGCTACAGATATACCAATAATCGGAAATGGTGATGTTCAAGGTGCCGAGGATGCTCAAATAAAAGTCAAACAATCGGGTTGTTTTGGTGTTATGATCGGAAGATGTGCCTTGGGCAGACCATGGGTATTTCAAAGGGGAATGGTGAGAGGGAAAAGGGAAAAGGTAGAATTAATTAGGAAAATAGCGCTGGAACATGCCGAGCTCTATGCCAAATATAAAGGGGAAGAAAAATTCTATGAGATGAGGAAACATCTCATGTCTTATTTCAGAGGGTTTAGGGGAGCAAAGAAGTTGCGTGAAAAGGTTTGTACTGTTAGTAGTCTCAAAGAGCTTAGAAGTATTATCGACACCTTATAACAATAAAACTTTGTAATTTTCTAGCTATCTACATATGAAACAATGGCCCTTATACTACAAAGATTTCCTGACAGTATCAAATCCTAAGTGCAATGTAGGAGTATGTACCCTTTGGACGCCGAAAGACAAGTTAACAAACCAATTAGACAAAAAGAGCTTCTCTTTAGCTGGTCAACTGTATTCTAAAAGGGGAATCAATTTTATCTTGCGGAATGTACTAGCTAATCCATATATTAATCGCATAGTACTTTGCGGTGCTGATAGAAGTGAAAGTGGTGAAGCATTGATAAAATTTGTGAAAAAAGGAATCGATAAGAAGTATCGAGTCATTGGTGATAAAAAGTGTGAAATACAAAGGGAGCTTAATAAGGAGGCCATAGAAGATTTCCGAAAGAATGTTGAGGTGATTGACATGAGAGGGGAAGTCGATACAAAAAAGATTAGTAAAGTTATTAGGGGGAAAGTGGCTGGGAGGAATTTAAAACCATGGGCAAAGCCTCGTAAGTTTAAAGAAACAGAGTTTCATGCTGCTGATAAGTTTCCTTCAGAAAAAACAGCGTTTAATATACGTGCAGGCTTTGTATGGGAAGCTTGGATTCAAATATTACGGCTGATTATGAAGTTTGGTTCAAAAAAAGGAATGATAAAAATTGGCGAGGTGAAAGAGTTGGTCAATGTTATTACGGTTATAGAAAAAGAAGACCCTTATGATCCCGAACTTCCGGGTATATTCAACTTTGGGAAGAGAGATTTAAAACTTTACTATAAGGACTTTTTTGATAGTAGCAAAGGTACTGAAAGCTACAATTATGGCGAAAGAATGTTTGCATACCCGGCTGGGGTGCCTGTTGGTGATTTTAATTCTAGTAAAAATCAGCGAACAGCAAATACTTCGACTCCGCTCGGTATAGATAGCAAACTTACAAAGGTAGTTGGGGGTTTAGACCAACTAGAGGAGATTTACGAAAAGTATAAACGTTACCATGAAGATCGAGGCCTTGTTGTTGCGATCTGGAATCCATGGATTGATAATGTGAAAGAAGGATGGATGGCCGAGGAAGGGGGAAAGGGGAAAGCGGAAAGAGCTGGGAATGTACCGTGTATGGCTTTATTGCAGTTTACTTATCGTAGCAAAAAAATGCATCTTACTGCGTACTTTAGAAGCAATGATATGTTTGATGCTTGGCCCAGAAATGCTTTTGCATTGCGCAAGTTGCAATATGACTTTGCGAAAAGAGTAGGAAAGAGTGCGGGTTATCTTACGACCATTTCAAATTGTGGCCAGATTTATGAAAATAATTATGAGAAGGCTATTGAAATAATCGAAAAATTTAAAGATAGAACTTTTTGTATGGGTGACCCAAGGGGAACTGTTATCATAGAGGTCAAAGGGAATGAGATTATTGTTAGGCATATGAGTCCTGATGGTAATACTCAGCTAGGTGAGTATAAAATTAACGGGCGGGCAGAGAAGGCATCTCTAAAGCTTATGGACGAATTGATAATTAATGATGTGTTTTCGAAAGATTATCATATAGCAGATATTGCAACTGAACTTTCCAAGGCAGAATGGTGTGTTAAGAATGGAGTAAATTTCATTCAGGATAGAGACTGTAGTGAACTTATATAGATTTCGGTATTTTGCTTCTTGACAATTAGAGTCTACTTACCTATCATTTTTGTGAAGCTTTTATAGGTGATCTTATGGAGGAGAAACCAAAATATATTTTTGTATACAATGTTGATTCAAGTATTGTGTTTCGGATCAAAAACTTCTTCCGGAAGACTTTTTCTATGGGTGGGTATGAATGTAACTTGTGCGATTTAATTAACTGCGCTGTAAGTACGAGAAAAGAGTGGAAGGAATTTATAAAAACGCTTGGGATTGAAACAATTTTGTTGTATAGGAATGATTTTAGGAAAAAATTTCCTCTACTTAATAAAGTTCCTCTTCCTGCTGTGTTTAAAAAAGGCGGAGGGGCAATAGTGGAAATTGTAACAGCTGAGGAGATAAACAAAAGAGTGAATCTCAAGCAGCTTATAAAATTAATACAGCGGAAATTAGCATAAAGATTCTCTACTTATTTCTCTATGATTTTTAAATAAACTTCCTCATATTCTTGTGCCATTCTTTGCATGCTGAATCGCTTAAAGGCATATTCTCGGCATTTCTCTCTGTTTATTTTATTAACTTCTTTCATAGCTTCCATCATCTGATTTTCATTCTCTACGATAAAACCATTAATTCCCTCTTTTATGAGTTCAGGAATTGATCCTCTTTTAAATGCAATTACGGGAGTCCCGCAGGCATTTGCCTCTGGAATCACAAGGCCGAATGGCTCTTCCCACTTAACTGGAAGCAGAAGAGCTTTTGCTTCCCCCAGGAATGAATTTTTTTTCTTTTGATCTTTTATGAAGCCTGCATATTCAATTTTGTTTCTTCTCAAATGAGGCTTTATGCTTTTGTCCCAATAATTCTCGTCCCCATGTCCTTGGTAATGCTTTCCCGCTATCTTCAATTTATTTCCAGTTTTCTTGCAGACGGAAATCGCTATATGACAACCCTTGTTTTTGACTATCCTTCCATAATATACAAAATAGTCCTTTGGCTTAAAGTTGAATTTAAAACGCTCAAAGTTTATGCCGTTGTATATTGTTGTTATGAAATTTGTCTTTCTTGTTGCTGTCTTTCTTTGAGCATTGGAAATTGAAATATAGTTTAGGTTTTCTACATTGGGAAAACGCGCTCTATAGCGAGCATACATATTATATGGATCATGGTGTGTGAATATAACTGGAATTTTTACAAGAGGTGCAAAGTACAAAGCAAATTCTTCCTCAATGGTGAAGATATGTACTATATCAAACTTTCCCTTATTTGCCATTTGATAGGCTTTTGCAACTACTTCACATGCTGCCTGACGGGCAAGTGTTATAAAAGTCAGTGGTTTATATTTAATTAGATCGGGAAAAGAGCAATTCAGCTTTCTAGCCTCTTGTTCTAGAAATCTAAGGGAGACATGGTAACTTTCTTGTGCTTTTGTATTAATTGGTCCTGGAGTAAAAGAAGTGACTAAATGATTCTTTGATAGCTCACTGGTAAGGTCCATAAATAGAGATGCTGGAGCAAATATTGTTTTGTCTAGTACATCTTGATGCATGAAGATGTGGGGTGAAACAAGTGCTATACGAAGTTTAGTCTTCATCTGATGAAAAGTCTTTGAAGTCTTCAGATAATTCCTCATCCTCCGGTGTCATCTCGTCAGGTGAGTAATATCCATCATTTGAGTCATCGGTCATTTCAATACACTTATACAAATTAGTTTGATGAATGTTATCCAATGGAGGCTCGTGTGTCAAGAAGGTTTGCATGTGAAATGCGAGTGTGATATTATCTGCATAATTAAATACTTTTAAGAGAAAAACGTCAGAGTTAGGAGAATGGGCCTAACGAATTCTTAGAGAATACGTTGAGGGATGAAAGCTTATGGCAATTAGTCCTTTCCGGCAGAAGTCCGTAAACATACTTCAAGCCGATATGACCATGTTTAGATTCGGATCCAGTCGGTTAGAGAGATCAAATCAGTAATGATTTGGTAAAATGAGGTGGTAACACCTTTCGAAATATTAAAGTTCGAAAAGGTCCTCAGATGTTAATTACTACTAAATTTGTAGTTAGCGTCTGAGGACTTTTTTTGTTTATATGTTCGTGGTGAAAGTGGTATCACAGCAGTCTCTGGTAGTAAAATCTTTCCCGCTTAGCAGGATTAGATTTACACCATCCTGTAGACTAAGCAAATTAATAGGCCTGTGGTGTTCAAGGTGGCCTGCCCGCAATGCTTCGCATAGCGATGCAGGCGGGCATAACGGTCTCTCCTAGAACAATCTTTCTGACAAAGTGAGATTAGATGTTCAGGATTCTGTAAGACTAAAACTTTGAAGGAGCGTAGTGTCAATGGTAGCACAACGGTCTCCAAAAC
>JAFGDO010000023.1 GCA_016932045.1 Candidatus Dojkabacteria bacterium
AATGGTAGCACAACGGTCTCCAAAACCGTTAGTAGAGGTTCGAATCCTCTCGCTCCTGCAAAGTTAAGTTCTTCAGAACAAAACCGTTGGACCTAGTTCAAGTCCAGGCAGGCCTGTTAATTTGCAGTTCTACATGGATTTTAATACTGAGCTTGCCGAAATACAAAACTGCTATTCTCAGTTCAAGTCTGAGCGAGCCTGTATGGTTCAAAGCTGGAGCTGTTGAATCAATAAGTGTAATTTGTATTTTGTAGTTAGAAAGATGAGTAAAACTAAAAATAAGAAAGTCGGAATAATTGGCGGTGTCGGGCCGCAGGCTACGTCTGTGCTTTACTCTGAAATCGTGAGGTTTGCTCAGATAAAGTACAAGGCTCGGGATAACGATGACTATCCATATGTTTTAATTGAGTCTGTACCAATTCCGGATTTCATCTCGGATAAAAGTCATATGAATGAAGCATTTAAAATGTTAGAAGTGACGGTAGAGAACTTAGCAAAAGTTGGATGTACAAGAATTTGTATAGCAAGTAATACTGTGCATTTGCTTTTACCTAGGTTGCGAGAAACAACAAAGGTTAAATTTATATCAATGATAGAACTAGTAGCACAAAAATGTAAAGAATTAGGATTTAAAAGAGTAGGGATTGTTGCAAGTAGTATGACTATTGGGACTGGTTTATATAGAAAAGTGTTAGGCAGATACGATATAGATGTTATTAGGCCAAATTGTAAGCAAAGGAAGGTTATAGATAAAATCATAAGATACGTTCTTGCTGGTGAGGATAATGGAAGAGAAAGGAAGGAATATATTGGAATACTACACGATTTGATAGATAATGGTGCAGAAGGTATTATATTAGGTTGTACAGAATTACCATTAGCAATTAACTATGAAGCACTTGGGAATAAGGTCATTAACTCGATGAAGGTGTTGGGTGAGGGAGTAGTTGACTATTATTATAGTTGATTTTACTTTGGTCAGGAACTTGGAATCAAAGATATCTATTTTATTTATTATTTTATCAAATATGAATACATTTGAAAGACTTCAAAAGTTACTAAAAGACAAAAATGTCCCTCATCAGATCCTTGATAGTAATACTGATAGTCTTGATCTAGATGAACAGATTCAAGCTCTCAATATGAAATATCGAGAGGGAATGGGAACGCTACTATTTACAACTGATGATGGAAGGTATATTGCGCTTCTCAGAAGAGATGACCGAAGTGTAGATCTAAAAAAGTTCCGTCAGATTTTGAAGGTGGATACCCTTGAAATGTGTGATATATTTAGTCTTCAAAGACTAGGTTTTGAGAGTGGACTGCTTGCTCCTTTGCTTCTCGATGATCGAGTTGAGATCTTTATTGACAGAGCAACACTTGAGATGAAAAAGATGATTTGTGGTGCGGGAGATGCTAGACATGCACTAGTAATAAAGAAAGAGGATTTACTAAAGAATTTGCACAGTTACAAGGAAATAGATGTAACTTTTCCAAATCCTTTTAGGCAAGATGCGGATAATGTACAGATAAGAAGGGTTTTGTCGGGAATTACCCCAAGTGGAAACGCACTTCATATAGGTAACTACTTTGGAGCAGTTAAACCACAGATGGATTTACAAGAAAAGGTTGAAAAGTCATTCTACTTTGTTGCAGATATGCATGCTTTGACAACAATTCAGGATAAAGAGAGGCTTGAAGATAATATAGCGAATAATGTCCTCGATTTCATAGCTTTAGGGCTCGATCCTGAAAAGAGTGCTTACTTCCGACAATCTGATGTACCTGCTCATTGTCAGCTTATGGTTGTACTTGGTAATTATATCCCATTTGGTTTGATGAAACGGATGCATGCATTTAAGGATAAATTGGAGAAGGGGGCAACTGTTGATTCTATAAATATGGGGCTATTTAATTATCCAATTCTTATGGCTGCAGATATTCTTCTATATAAACCAGATGGAGTACCCGTAGGAGAGGACCAGAGACAACATGTTGAGCTCACACGAGATGTGGCGCAGTACTTTAATAATGCTTATAATCAAGGATTTTTTCCATTACCTGAGGCTTTGATCCAAAGCAGTTATGCCGGAAAGGTGGTTGGAACTGATGGCGAGAGAAAGATGAGTAAAAGTCTTGGAAATGTTATAGGAATATTTGAAGATGAGGAGGTGATCAAGAAGCAGATAATGTCTTGTTATACAGATCCGAAACGGATTAAAGCTACTGACCCTGGCACTGTCGAGGGAAATCCGGTGTTTGTATATCATGACCTTATAAATGAAGATAAAGAAGAGGTAAATGATCTGAAGAATCGGTATAGAAAAGGCAGAGTAGGTGATGTTGAAGTCAAAGAAAAGCTATTCGAAGCTCATAAAAAGAGGTTTGCAAAGGCAAGAGAAAAAAGGAAAGAAATAGAGAATAATATAGATTTAGCAAAAGATATACTCAGATCTGGAGCAAAAAGTGCGAGCGAGTTTGCTAACGTTACTCTTGAAGAGGTATATGACGTTATAGGGATGAAAAACAACTTGAGCGTATTGTTCGGGGAATAAGAAGCAAAAGTTATGTTTCTACTACTGATAGTAGAATCCACAAGTTAGTCCCATTGCGGATAATGGAACCTACGTTGGTGATAAAATCCTCTTGACAAAATGGAAAAAATTGATTTAATCTAGGATGTATAAAATAATTTTCACCAGATATATACGCATGAATGACTATGATGATCTTGAAGATATTGTAGATGATGAAGATACTTCTGATCCTTTTGACCCAGAATTAAATGATGAGCTCGACGATCTAAATGACTTTTCGGGTATTGAGATAGAAAACGATGATGAGGATAAAGAAGATGATAGTGAGGATGGGACTTTAAGAGACGAAGATGTCACTGAAGATGATGAATAGTATTAGGATATTTTTATTTGCTGTATAAGCATTTCTAAAGCCGTTATATTCCAATATACCAAATCCTCAGTTTTTTGTTCTTTTAGCTGATTATGCTGATTTATATATCATAATCTTATCTCACTTCTTTTGTGTTATTTCTAAAAACTTAGTAATATAAAACGTAAATATTACAGATGAATTTATGAAAAGAATTATAAGCCTTGTATTTGCAGTAATTCTTTTTTTTACTGCTTTTCAGGTTGATAGCTATGCTGCTACCTCAGAGTCGGTTGTGAATGGTAAAGTCGTGGAAGCAGATCAGGTGACAGAAAAAGAGGGGTTACGTGTTCAGACTGTAAAGGTCGAAATATTAGAAGGTGAATACAAAGGAAGTGTGTCTTCGTTGGATGTTCCGCTTGATACAATTTTTACAAGACCGATTAGTATTGGAGATAAGCTTAAGGTAGATATAACTTCTATCGGAGATGAGGTGTATTTCCAATTTTATGATTTTGCAAGAGCCCGCACATATATTTGGCTTGCCTTGCTTTTTCTGATAGTAATTATTGTATTTTTGGGGTGGAAAGGTTTTAAGACTCTTATACCGTCAATTCTTCTTGTGTTGTTTCTACTACTTGGAGTAATCCCTGATATTTTTGATAAAGTGAGTATACTCTGGGGGGCCTTAATCGTGATTTCAGTTGTATCCGCACTAACCGCATGGATAAGGATTAGAGATGTTTTATTAACCGTGATAGTCGTTTTTTCTGTTGTTTTGGCTTTATTGATTGGCTTTATAATTTTTATGGGTTTTTCAAATGTTACTTATATTGTTCCATTCCTTGGTTCAGTCACAACTCTAGACGAGGATCTTTATTTGAAAGTTTTAGATCTTGTTTTGGTTAGTATAATCTTTCTTCCTGCAGGTGGAGTGGTGAATGCTAGCACTCAAGTTGTAAAATATCTATTTGAGAAGTTTTCGAGTAGAACACAATTTTCTACAGGTGATATCATAAAAGAAGGTATTAGGGTAAGTCAAAAAATATCTGCAGGGGAGCTGAATAATTTGATTGTGATGATGGTAGGGATAAGTCTGGCGGGTGTATTTCTGTTAAAAGAGCAGTTTCCTCATGTAAGATTTTGGGACAATGGTTGGGTCGCATTACAGGTCATTTATACGATTTCTGCAGGTATTACAATCCTTCTTATTTCTCCAATATCAGTTTTCATAACAGCAGCCGTAATGGGATATCAAAGAAGTAGAAAGGAATTTGGGGGACAACGAAGATTAAGGGTAGGTGGTCGTAGAAGAGTTAAAAAGTAAACTTCTTCACATGAGGTGGATATATGGCTTCAAGGCTGTAAAAATGATACAATCAGGGGCCGATATGTTCAAGAATGGAAACAAGAAGACAGATACCTGGTACTTGATAAGTGTCCGTTTTTATTTAAAATCAGTTGAATAAACATGAGTGGAGTATTACAAACGTTTAACAATATTAGCTACAGCAGAGAGAAGCTTCCTGATGGCAGACTGAAATTAAATGTGGAGATTGCAAATGAGAGGTTTGAGGATGCGAAGCAGAAGGTTTATGAGAGATTAGCCCCGACTGTGGATGTTTCTGGATTCAGGCCGGGTAAAGCACCAAAGAATGTAATAATTGCTAAGCTTGGGCCTACTTTATTTGAACAGACATTAAATCAGCTTATACCGGAGTGTACTGTTGAAGTCTTAAAAAGAGAAAAGCTTATGCCTCTTGATCAAATAGCATATCAGTTAGAAAAGGTTGCTGATGGCAGTGGGGTTAAATACGCAGCAGTTTTCAATATATTTCCGGAATTTGAACTACCTGATCTGACAAAGATAAAGGCAACAAAGGAAAAGGCAGAGGTGGCTGATAGCGAAGTAGACTCTGTTCTGAAACAGATGTATGAAGGGGGGAAAGATGTGGAAAAGGAAGACAAGAAGAAAGAGAAACAAATGAATGATAAGTGGGCTTCTTCTTTAAATCTTGATGTTAAAAATTTAAGTGAACTCAAAGCGAAAGTAAAAGAGGAGCTTAAGCGTCAAAAGGAAGTAATGGAGGAAAATAAGTATATAAGCAATATACTAAAGCAGATAGTGGATCAAAGTAAGATTGAAATTCCCGAAATGCTTACTGATCAAGAGGTGACAAGGCAGGAGACTGCATATAGAAAACGTATTGAGAACCTGGGTATGAAGGTAGAGGATTTTCTCAGGAACCAGAAAACCTCGCTTGAAGAACTAAAGAAAGGCTGGAAAAAGGAAGCTGAGGAGAGACTTAAAACCGAGATGATTTTTATAAAAATTTCCGAGAAGTATGATGTGAAGGTTGATGAAAAAGAGGTAGAAAAACACATTAGTTCCATAAAGGACGAGAAAATGCGTGCACAGTATCAGAATCCTGAAGCTAAGAGATACATTAGAAGTGTTTTAGTAAGACAAAAAGTTGTTGATAAATTATTAGGAATTGTTGAGGGAAAGTAATTTCCGCTTCAGGAATTTTAATCTTTGATTTTACTCAGGACTAAAATAATTGGCTTTAAATCTGTATTAGAATTAAAATTCTTCAGATACAGTTAACCTAACTGTCTTATGTGATCATTTAGTCTATTAGCTTTACTTGACTGTGAATAAGTAGAATACTTCTTCTAATGATTCTTCAAAATCTTAGACTCACAAACTTCCGCAATTTAAGTGGAGAATTTTCTCTTGAAAAGGGCGTGAATATTGTCGTTGGTGAAAATGGGGTCGGGAAAACAAATTTGCTTGAGAGTATAGGATTTTTATCATTCGGAAAGTCTTTCCGCACAAGTCTTGAGATTTATAGCATAAGTAGAGAAATGTTTAATATAGACAGTTTTGTTTTTTCAAGAGTATCAGGAGATATAATTGACCCCTTGGGAAATCTTGTAAGCAGGGAAGTTATCTTAGAAAGATATGAAAATTCAAATGGAGATGGTTGCAAAAAAGTGTTAAAAATTGATGGAAGTAAAACTAGTGTTTCGGATTTTCAAAATGGTTTTCACTCTATAATATTCTCTCCAAATACAATTGATCTTGTAACAAAAAGTCCTTCACTGAGAAGGAGAGATTTAGATGAATTCTTAAGTAGTTTTGATGAATCATATTTGAATGAGATATCGGAGTATAGAAAGGTTGTCAGGAATAAAAACAAAATTCTTGAAAAATTTGCAGAGGGATTCGGGGATAAAAAAGAATTAGATTTCTGGAATAAAAAACAAATAGATCTCGGATCTAATATCATATATAAAAGGTTAAATATTATTAAGGAGATTAACCCAATTATTCAAAGATTGGCACCAGGACTTTTTAATCTCGATATCGAAGATTTGTGCATAGAGTATTTAAGTAAATTCACCGAGGAGCCGGAGCTTGAATTTATAAGAAATTCATTTGCGGATAAAGTGGAGCATAATTTAAAAAAAGAAGTTGCTGCCGCAATGACACTTTATGGTCCACAAAGAGAAGATTTTAAGTTTAAACTAAACGGACAGGATTTAAGTGAATTCGGATCCAGGGGGCAACAGAGGTTGTTTATCTTTTTATATAAGATTGCACAGCTTGAACTTCTTGAAGAAAAAGGCACGAATTCTCCGATATTACTTCTTGATGACTTGTATAGTGAATTAGATAAGAAAGTTCAGAAAGATGTCAGCAGCTTTTTGATAGGACTTGAAAATCAGGTCGTTGTCACAACTGTTTCCGAAAAGGAGATAAATGATAATTTAAGAGAAGAATCAAATAGAATTACGCTATAGACTCTTTATTTTTCCTCTTGCCAGTTCTTTCAGGTCCTTTCCAAGTTTTATCTCTCTTAAGTATTCGTGAGCATTTAGCACGTCGTCTGAAGAAACAGGGGTTTTCCCGATGAATTTTTTTGCTTCTTTTGCAGATGATATGTCAATTTTTAAAGGCATCCTGCTTGAACCTTGAAGTGTTCCAAGCGGGCTTACTACGTTGATAAGGTAGGATTCTTTACAAGAACCACAGGTAAGATGGAGAACGGCGGTATAATCATCCTTTTGTATAAGCGTAAGGTCCTTCTCGGTATATTTATGCCCGCAGTTACTGCAGTGGTTGGGGACTGCCTTTCTGATGCTTTTTATAAATTCATTGTTTTGTCTTTGGCTAGTGCTTTTCTTCATAACACAAATATTTTAGCATGTTAGTCAAGATAAATTCAAATTGCCATTCCGTCTTATTTCTTATTAACATCTTAGTAAAAATAACATAAAATAAAATGCTATGACACCAATAATTACAGACGTGAAAAAAGAGGCTGAAACAGAGGACAACAGAGCAAAGGGGGTCGAATTATCTAAATCCTTCAAAAGTCTTATTCTTGAATACAAAGAGATAGTCGAGAATGAGCAAAAACCAGCCATTTCTCCAATTCATGTAGATGAATTGGCCTCGAGAATTGCTGTTTTCTATGAAAGGATTAGAAGAATCATTGATTGGAAAGAGGAGCATCTGATAAGACGATTCGCTATAGAAAGAGTACTAAAACGAAGTATGCTTTCTCAAATCTCAGGGATTAGTATAATTTCCGGGCTAAATGCAGCAAAGATGGCAGAGCCTCTTGTCATGGAGCTTATCAGAAACGGCTACTTTGGTAATGCTAAAATTTCGAAGCTAAAGATTCCATTCGTACAAAAAGCACTAGAAAAGTATATATATATTCTCCGAAATGGTTCTCCTACAAGAAATCCCTTTTCCTTTAGAATAAAAAGGAAAGTTCAATTCTACAATTGGATTCTTTCGATTGCAGCTTGTGAGATTGAGGAAATTCTTGATCCGCCATTCTTTGACAGCTTGCTTATCAATTTCATGACTTACAGGATCAATGAAAGGATCAATATATTACCGGAGAATGCTATCGCTTCTGATAAAAAATTTTATCAAACATACATAGCTGTGCATAGAACTCTTTTTAATTTTGAGCCGGCGATAATAACCTATCATTTAATTCGCGGTAAGTATCCGCAATGGACAAATGAGCCAGAAAATTTAATAGAGGAATTTACGAAGAATATTGACCAAATATGGCACGACCTTGAAAAAGAACTGGTTGATAAGTATTCGGGGCACTTTTATAAGATCTGTGAGCAATATGACACTGTGTATCTTGTAATAGGGGATATTCTAAAAGGGTTTAAAGATAATCCAAATGACATTGAGGAGACACTTAAAGATAGAACTAAACTGAAATCCCGAATACAAGAAGTATATGACGAACGACTTTCAACACTCAGAAAAAGAGTTTACAGATCTGCAGTTTATTCTACACTTTCGATTTTTCTTGCCGGGGCAGTAAGCTTGTTTATCATCGAAGTGCCGATTGCGAAGTTAGTGTACGGTAGCTTTAGTCTTCTTGCTATTCTCGTTGATATTCTAATTCCGACAATCTTTATGTTCGTTCTCGTATCTTTGATAAGACTTCCTTCAAAGAAGAATTTTGACCGTGTTGTTGAGGAAGTAAGCAAGATCGTTTATGAAACATCAGGTACAGATATGTATGAGGTAATGCTTGTGAAGCAGAAAGGACTTTTCAAGAATTGTATTTTCGGCATAGTATTTCTGCTGATTGGCGGTTTGTCGCTGGGACTCATGTACTGGCTATTTAAGCTTGCAAATATTCCCTGGACATCGATCTATATCGATACGATTAACATTGCAGTTATTGTTTTTGCGGCATATGTTATTCGCCAAAGAGCACGAGAGATGACAGTAGAAGACAGCTCAAATTTTCTTGAATTTATAATTGATGTCTTATCTATACCTATTGCAAAGATTGGTCAATGGTTTGCAGTTAAATGGCAGGAATATAACTTTGTGAGTGTATTCTTTACTGCCCTTATAGACATACCTATTGTGAAAATTGTACAGATATTCGAAGAATGGAGAACTTTCCTAAAAGAGAGAAGGTCTGGGCTGCACTAAGTTCTCGAGTAAGGGTTAATCGTCTCGATTTAAACAATATCTTAGGCGATTCAACCGATTCCAGATTCGCTTAAGCCATTAGTGGAACTTTTAGGCGTTGACTGATTTCTTCTATCTCCATTAACTCTGCCACTTTTTCGCTTGCACGGAATTGACCGTTTGATCTGACAAGCCAAGTACCATCTTCGTGTTTTAGTATTTCTGATCCTATCATTTCAGTTAATCTTTCAGATATAGTTCCAGCTAGCTCGGTACTTATTTGTTCTAGTAAAGAAATAGCAAGCTCTTCTCTGATACCAGGCACAACTGTGATTTTAGCTATCTCATCGCCGTCCAACACACCTGCAATGCTAACCTCGACGGTTTGCTCTTCCTCGGAACCAGGTCCTGGATATTGAAATGCGGCTACTCCAGTGCATATGATGGCGTCAGTGCGAGCAGTTTCGCCTGTAGGAATACCCTCTCCTGGATATTCTGGTTCTGTCTGGATTTTTGCGGCTTCAAGTCTATCAAAGTAAACTCGAGTTAATTCTACTCTTTTAAACTTATTCCCTTTTGGGAGCTCAAATGGAGTTTCAAAAGTATGAGGGCTTGCCTGACTAAAAGCACCCTCAGCTAAAACACCTGTATCTTGGGCGAGTCTTTTCATTCGTAAGAGGTCAATAAACCCGGGTTTAAGTTGTTCGGTGAGAATCGAAGTGGTTTCAGCTCCTGCAATCTGGGTCATGTTTTTCAAGCTTAAATTAGTGGTTAAAAAGATATTAACAAGATTTTTTCTACTTATCAAACAATGCACTTGGGATTGCATAGACAGCCAATAGATTTTATTGTACGATAATTTGTGGGCTTAATTGAGATATTTCTATGAAGCTAAAATCCTTATTAAAAAAAGAGAAGAGATTTTTGTTGTTTTTCCTTATTTTTATTCCTTGTGTAGCATTATTTATTAGCGGGGTGTTTTTATCTGTTACAAAAAGACCAATAGCTGAACCTGATAATGTTATACCGAAATTTAGTGTTGAAGAATTGCCAACAACAGGAGAGGGTGAAATCGTTGAGGAGGAATTAGGAAATTCAACGTTACTAACATACACTAACGGTAAGTATGGATATTCTTTTGACTATCCTTCGGATATAAAAGTTATGGACTTGACCCTTAAGGGCTGCAAAGGATTAAGTTGTGTAAAAATTCCTCAAGCTAGAAAGGACTTTGCTTCTCTGGAAGACTTAAATATCTCAACTTTTTACTCAAGTTCCATTCTCGATTTTGCTTATGATGAGGGCTTAGACAGATCACTTTATAAAGAGCCAAGGCAAACAACTATTGGAGACAAAACATATTACTACATCATTTCCAATGAGGGGTTTGTAGAGATGATTACTTCTGACTTTAGGTACCAGGGAGAAATACTTTGGGTGAAAACTGATCAAAGAGTTGATGGTGCTAATGGTGCTTACTATATTGCCTTTGATCCAGGTATCTCAATAAATGCTATTCCTGAAGAAGATATTGAAGAAATAGATAAAGTATTGAAATCCTTTAGATTTTAATTGTCACACTTTTTTATTTTAATTATGCGTAAAACATTAGGAATTTTATTAATTCTTCTTATCGGCTCATTAGTCTTTTTTGAGCTTTATAGATATTCCCTTATAGAGATTATTGGTGATGTTGATATAAAAGAATTAAAAGATGTGTCTTTTAATCAAGACGGTAAAAGCGAAAGACCATTTATCGGGGAAGAAGCGTTTAAGGATACATTTACTGTTGTTATCGGTGATGTTTCCGAGGAAGAAGATCCTGATGATATTTTAGGTGAAGAAACACCAGTCGAGCTTCCCTACAAAAAGGGATTAATTGAAATGCCCTTATACCGTGGAGATTATTATTATGGTAAACACATCAATGCAACAGCAGCAACAAAAGAACTAAATCAAAAAATGCCTATTCTTGAACCCGGAAGTAGGGTTGCAGTTATCGGAAACGGATATTTGACTATGAGTAAGGGGTGGGGCTATGTCAGCCCCGGTGCTGAGTTTATGTATGCGTCAGGAGTGTGTTGGACTACCAGTGCTCTTGGAACTACGATGGATGAGGTCAACAAAGAATTCATGTATAAATATGATATGCCGCTATTTGTTTTTTATGCCGGTGATAGATACCCTCATCCTGTTGCTTATAGTACATATCGGAACAGCAACTATGGATTTGGTTATACTGTAGTTAGAGCCTATGGAAGAGGAAGTCCTGATTTCAAATTTACTGTAAATCCAAACATAAAGACGAATCCAAAATTCCTGAATTTAAAAATTAAGATAGTAATGGTATCCTCAACTGACCATCCCAAAGCCTTTCTTGGACAGTCAATCGGCGGATATATAGAATCAAATATTGACTTTTAATGTCAGAACTTTCTTTTGAATCAAGATAGCTATCTTGAACGCTATCAATACCACATCCTGATAGAGACGTTCAGTAAATTAGAATTGCCTTATTGCATTACATTAGGTAATCTCTTAATATATACCAGATAGTTATGGTATCAAACTGCTCATGAGTATGGATCTAAATTCCGAAGAGGAAACAAGGTTAAGACGGAATATAAAACTAGTTCCCAGGTATAAGAATATAGTATTGGTCGCTGCTTCCCTTGTTGTCTTGATCTCAGTATTTACACTATTTAATAATCAGGAACATCAAGCATCTGTTCAATCGGTACAAACATCACAAAGTATTGATGTAGAGATAAAGGCAGCCATCGCTCAATATAACTTTTCGCGTTCTGAGCTTGAAACTGTAGCAAAAATTAAAGCCTTTGGAGAGGAGAGTATTCCTGTTTTGACGGAGCTTATACATGCCGAGGAAAAAAAGACACGGTACATTGCCTATATTTCCCTTTCGGGGCTTACCCTACAGGGAGTAGGAGATTATACCGAGATGGTGACTCTTCTAAAGGATGGGCTGGACGACCCTGATCTATCGATTAGGGTGCAAGTGGCACAGCTTCTTTTTAATTTCCAAGAAAAAGAAGGGATACCAGTTCTAATTGAGGCTTTAGATTCAGATGAAGTAATGACTCCTTCAAGTCCTCCAATGAAAGTATCTGATTATGCTTACATTATTTTAACTAATCATATAGACCAGGATTTTGGAGTAGAAAGTGAGGATTGGTTAGCTTGGTGGGAAGGCAGTGGCGATGATGCAAAGTGGGATGAAACGAATGAGAGATTTGTAAGTGAATAAATTTCATTTTATAGAATTCATATGCGAGATATAGGTATAAAGATTTTTACAACTTTTCTGTTTATATCTCTAGGGTTAATTCTGGTGATGGGGGAAGTGTATTCGCAGGTTGGGTGTGTAAGGGAGGGGTGTAGTATATCAATAAATTTGAATATTGCTTTTGTTGGCTTACGAGATGAAGATATGGAAAACTTTAAAAACGAAATAGAATCAATTTGGGGAGAGGCAGTAAGTGGCAGATTTGAGTGTGATGTAGATTTCGTTGTGAGCTATGAGTCTTCAGAGAAATGCCCCCTTCTTGCTAACGAAAACTCTTATTGTATTGAACTCAGCAAGAATCTTATAAAAGATGAGAATGGAAAGGAATATGTTGTATACGTAAACCGTTCCGATGGTCGTAACCCTTCGGTTAGGGTTTGGGGAGGGGCATATACTAGATTGGGAAGAGTCAATGGGCTAGAGGAGCAAGGTTATAAGGGGTATATCGCATATAGTGTTGGTCGTATGATGGGACTGGAGACTGACTATGATATTAAGAATGGGCATTATAACGAGACAGTCATGGGGTATTCTGAAGGGGTAGATAAGAAACCAAGCCAGGAACAGATTGATCAGATAGTAGATGCAAGCTGCAATGGAGATAATGGTACTTGTCCTTCAACTTGTGCTTGCGGAAGAAATGCGCTGATTGATACTGATATCGATCCTTCTGAAGAATGTGACTTAAGTGCAGATCCTGTGGGTTGCGAGGAAGGCTTTGAGTGTGATGATAAGTGTAAATGTGTAAGTATTGAAGAGATTATTAGTGTGGATGATATAAATCCCGAAGCAACCTCTATAGACACTTCTAGTTGGGGACAGCAGAGTGGAATAAATGCTCAAGAGAATATTCCAGCATTAGATAGACTTTCGTCAGGTTATGTGATTCGTGGACGTACCTTTGAGATACGGGGGAGAGCGGAGCAATATTCAAAGATTGAAGTTTATGTGGATTCATATAAGGTGGGTGAGACAAGTGTAAGTAGTGAAGGCTGTAGCGGGTCGACAAAAGCATATGGGAGTACTTACTATCAGATTTGTGATTGGAATTATAATTTAACCATTGGTGCGGTCGAAACATCTTATAACATTCGGACAAAAGTGGTTGATCGTGCAGGAAACAAGAGTCAGGTCTCAACCGATACTGTTGTAAATTATGACAAAACTCCTCCACATATCCCTTATATCAAGTCCGCTGGTGATTATTGGAATGAAGATGGTCTCGGAAATATTACAAATTTATCAAATATAAAACTGTTAAGTGAGATTGAAAAAAACAGTGACTTTGAAGTTTGGTTCAAGGATCCTTTAGGCAGTACAGACTATACTTTATTTCAAAATTATGCAGGAATAAACTGGAGCCAGGATAAAGCTGTACTTTCTGATGGATGGTATGAGGTCCAGATGAAGTCTACTGATGCTGCTGGAAATGGTTCTCAATTATCAATACTTAGACTCGAGAGGGATACTGTTGCGCCAAATAATCCTGAAGCAGGTAAGCCCTACAAGTGCAACGAGAATTCTATATGTATAGATATAAGCGGTGAGGATAATTCAAAGGTATATGTTAACGATGTTTATATTGGAAAAGCGTCTTCATCGGGAGGAACTTTCAAAGTTCTGGAAGGATATGAGAGAAGAACTAGGTACTATTTTAGTATTTTTCTGGAGGATAGAGCTAGAAATAGATCGGGAACTGTCTTTAGGAATATCCGTATTAAGTAAAGGAAAGTCTGGGTAGATTTTTGCAATAATTAACCCTTATTAAATATTATTTCAACATCGATAAATACTACTCTCCCATTGATTAGAAAGTGATGCCTTGAGTGTCTTACCTCGTCCTCTATCTTAAAACCCGGATATCCCTCTTGTTCTGCGTATCGATGAATATATCTCCTAACCCGAATCTGATCAACTCTTGAGGTTAGCGGGGTTAATCTGGCAGGTCTTTGTCCATACTCTTGGAACATTATTCCATAATGTGCATCTCCACAAATGGATACTGGCAGTATCATGTAAGTCCTCAGATCAGAATAGAAGGCCCTGCGTTTTCCCAACATTTCTTTTGCCATGTATATCTTTGGATCTGTCGGGACTTGGACTCCAAGGCTACCATCATATCCTGCAAGATGTACTACTACCTTTCCGTTTCGAGTAGAAAGCAGAAAGGAGAGTTTGGATTCTCCTCCTCCTATATATTCTAGAGTTCCAATACGTGGGATTTGTTCCTGAAATGAAAATAGATCTCTATCGATTTCACGGAATCTTTCTACTAATCCCAGTGATAATATTTTATCCGTAACAGCTTCAATAACATCTACGGTTAATTCTTGTGAGTAAAGGGTATCTTTTTGATCATAGTTGGGTTCAAGACCTTGAAAAGCAGGACTTGCAAGAGCTTGATCAAGATCAGCTCTTGTATAAGCCTTTTTGACTTCCTCTGTTGCTGGTACTTCGCTCATTTGAGAATTATGATAAGAAATTAATGATATTATAATACAAGTGGTAGATTTCGGCGAAGTTAGATTAGGAGTGGAAGTGACTCCACCATGCCTACATATCGCTTTTCGAAATTTCGGGAGGCAGGCCGTGAATCCATGCCTACGCTAAAGCTTCGGCAGGCAGGCGAACCTTCTTTCAGAGTTTATTCCAGAACGATCAACAAATGACACTTCGACAAGCTCAGTGTCACTTCTCCTCTTTGTATTACACATAATTCTTTTATTAAGAATATGCTTGCACTGAGCGAGTTCGAAACGTAGTGAAGAACGAGTCGAAGTGACCCCGAAGAACTGGTTATCGAACCAAATAATAAACGATTTATTGAAAATCTATAGATTTATAACTAATATTAAAACTTGTTATCCAACTTATGCTCTAAACCTATTCACACAATCCTAGGAGTTTCCTTTTTTATCAGATAGAAATAGATTCGGTATGTTAAAAATTTTTAGATAATCCTCATTATTCATTCTTTTTTCCTTCTTAGGATTACTTTGAAAACTTCCAAACCTATATAAGCTATGTCCTTTAACTGATGATTCCCATTCTAATACTTCATTCACAAATTCAAAAGCCTCCTTTCCCTGAGATGATCCTGCCCAAAAAGTTTCTAAATCCAGCAATGATAAAATTATTGGCTTTTTGGTTTGTAAGGAATCAAGTTTTGTATCTATTATTTTTTCAGTTAAGTAATTGTTATATCTATTAAGCAAATCAAAATCTCCAAAGTAACGTTCTGTGACCAGAATAGGAATAACCTCAGTGGTTGGACTCTTTTTCTTGATTTCATTTACATATTTGTTTAATTTGCGTAATTTACCTCGGTTCTTGCTAAAAAGTAGATCAAATAAATCTTTTTCAAAACTTAAAATATCTGAATTATAAAGTGATTCCAGTTTATAATACTGAGTAGTAAATTCTAATACGAAAATATACTTCTTCCCATTAGCTTCTGCTTTTACTATTGCATCTTGCTGATTATTCTTATTTGATGTTATTTGTGCAGACTCATGAAAGATTTGTTTAATTAAGAAATTAAAATATTTTTCAATTAAATTTCCATATACACCCATAAATTCCTGCATATTATCACTTAAATCAGTTCTATTTAATTCAAACAATTTATATTTCAAACCTCCACAGATGTTTTCTATAAAGTAAGTTAAGTCCAAAATGCAAAAACAGTTCTTTTCAACTTCACATACTGGATTATCATATATATAAGGGAAGTATTTATAAATTTCATTGCTTATTTCAACTTTTGGTTTTCCTTTAAAAATTTTAATAAAGTCCTTAAAATTCTTACTCAATGATTCTAAGCTATTGTATACAATTGGATTTTTTTTAAAATTCTCTTTTAATATGTAAAATGTTTTAGGATTTTCTGGTCTAAATCCAAAACCTAAGTCAGGTTTTAACTTTCTTGCGAATAAAAACCAACTTATAAGTAATTTAATTGTTTCCATGTATTCTATTATATTGATTCCTGTTAAATCTTTGAAAGTTTTTTCAATTTGTCCCCAAAAAATTTTATCAGAATTATTTAACTCCTTAACTAAGTCCGAATATATCTTGTTGTATCTGAGATAGTTGTGTTTAAAATACCACTCAAGTGCTTCTGGGTTCATAAAATCTGGATTCCTAATTAAACCTCGTTCAATTTCAAAAATGCTTTTAGCTTGTGCGATACTTAATTTTGAATTGGCTAGTAAAAATATTTCGAGTAGTATCTTTTTATCTTCTGGATCAATATTTTTTTCTTTATCGTTATTTAGTCTTATTCTTTCAGCAATTACATAAAGTAAGGTGTCTCTCGGTATTACTAATCCTTGATCCTGAAATTTTCTCTCTGTTTCTATATTTGGATAAAGCCGTTTGACATCATTCAATAGCATTTCTTGAGCTATCTGAAAGTTAGTAGTTTGCATCACCATATTCATATGAGCTGATGCACATACGCAGTCTAATGCTGATGTATGATTTAATAAGTTTTGAAATTTTTTCTCAGAGAAAGACCCAAAAATATCTTCGTATCCTGTATATGTAACAATGTTCACAGCCGAATCATCTTTCAATCTATCGGTATCTAAACAACATTTTTTATACTTTTTCCCACTCCCACAGTGACATGGCATGTTTCTGCCAAGTTTATTATTCATATTTTATAATTCCTTTTTTATAAAAATGTTATAAAACAAACTCCCCTTTCTCATCCCTAAAGCGTCTTTTCTCACTTGATTTTATTAAATTCTTCCTCCTCCTTTTCTGCTTCTCCCAAATCTCGTTCATTTCCTCAACAGCTTTATTACTCTGAATATACTCTTGCCCTTCCTCACTCGTTAAACAATATTTATCCCTATCTTTGGCAAAATCGAGGTCTTTTTTCTCCTCAATATTTCCGTAAGTATATACATCTATGTTTTTACACTTATTACATTTTGTGTACACAGTCAATTCTCCTTTGATCTTTTTTGTTGACTTCTTAACATTTTCACTTCCACATTTTTTACATTTAGCTGGTTTTACTCTGTACTCTGTTCCATCATTATAAAAAGCTCTACAGCTATTACAGTCTGGACAGCTATACATAAAAAATACATATTCATGCCCATATCTTTCTCTCAAGCTTTTATCAAAACATTTCATGATTTTGTTACAGCAAAGGCAGTGAATGTTTTTAAGTTGCTCTGAGTTTTCAAGTAGCTCATCCTTCCTTCTGTCTTCACTTATCCAAGCTTGAATTTGTTTATCCTTCTTCGCATATTCTTCCCCTTTCCAAAAGTACATACATAAATCGTGGATAGCTTTTCGTGCCTTAAACAGTTTTAGAGGCTCATTTTTCCTACGCTTTAAATCCTTGTCCATCAATCTTCCAATCGTAACAGTATGCCTGTCGTATAGGTCGCTGTAGTAGATGTGATCTTTTTCGTGCTTGTAATAATTCATTGGTTTCTTGGTTCGCTTTTAATTTATTCTTAGACCTCGCTTTTTATATATCTTTACTGATAATATCAAGCAGTTCGTTAAAACCTATTTCTTCCCTTTCTAGTTTTCTTAGATAATTATCGCAATCAGCGGGACTTAATAGCCCTCTTATTCCTATCTGGGTTTCAAAGTTCAATTCCTTTCCAATTCTAGTCAATGCTTCATTTAATTTATCAATGATATATTCCCTTAAAATAGCTTTAGTTCCGTGAAATTTTACATATCTATATAAATAATAATATTCTGTCATGCGATTCTTGTACATACTTCTTGCAGTCCAACCTAAACCTCTTGTCAATTTGGCAACTTTTGTGTCATAAATCTTTCTGAAAGCTTCATAATCGAAAAAAGTTTGCTTAATTGAGTCTAATCCTTCTTTAAACACAAATTCAGGAGAGGTAGTATGCTTCCCTATCCAATTTAATTCATTAAGAATTTTAACAATTTTCCTTTTACCCCCCAGTAATCTTGGGAAAGGAAATTTCACTATTCTATCTTTTGGAAAAGATATATACCTCTTTTCTATTTTATAACTTGTTCTTACCTCAGAAGGGATTATCTGAAAGCATTTACCGAAAATATTCTTTAACGAGTAGTTCGGAATATCTATTAAGCAAAATCCATTAGGTTTATCTTTATCTTTTGAGGGATAATAGTAAACTATTTCGTAATAAACATCTCCATAATAGACTAACAGTTTGGTGCATCTCTCTACAAAATCACAGACAACATTACATAAGCTTTGAGGATATTCTTTATCTGTTAACCCATAAGTTAAAAGAGACTCAACTTCTTTTGAAGAAAAAGTTAATTCCACTTTAAATTTTTTATTTTCGGTTCTACCTCCTATTGGCATTATTCCTAAGCCAAAGTCATCAATAAGCATAAATGCGTAAGATTGAAAGTCCTTCGCTTTCTTGTTTTGATAATAAATTGCTTGTTGTGAATTGTATTTCGAATCACTTCTTTTAGGCATTTTTTTTCTTTTCTCTATCTAATATTTGAATAAAATCGTCTAGACCGCTAATATTAAAAGTTTTAATTCCTGCAACATCTTTTAAATATCCAGCCATGAAAACGTATATCGGTGAATTAAGTGAGGGAAGAAAGGTTTTTCTTGCCCAAACACGAATTAGAGGGCTTTTGTGTTCAACGTCTTCCTCTCTATCGAACGGGTCTCTACTCCGTTCTTTGCTTATAATCTTTTTCTCTATCAATTTAGCATTAAACCTTCTTGACCAATTAAACCTTAACATGTCTCGTTCATATATACGTATTGATGTTTTTCTCAATTTGTATAAGGTTATTAAAAATTGAGTTACCTTATTTTTATCCTCAACTAAATCTAAATACTTGTCCCAACACCCCTTGCATGATTTCCATATTGAACTATCATCATAGAGTTCTCCATATAATATCGCATATCCACTTAATTCGAATAAATCCATGAAAGGTTCTGATGCCAGTAAAACTTTATCCAAGGCTCTGATATTTGAAGGTTTTAAATCATCGAGTAGTCCATAATACAACTTGAAAGCAGAAGAAAGTAAGGGGATAAATAATTTATTGAATTTTTCTGTATGATTACTCCTAATAGCTTCGTAGACTTCAAAACATATAAGATTAAAGCTCTGCCCATAAAAATCGGGAAATTCTTCATCAGTATTAGGTTGTAAAAATAATATACACTTGGCTAAATTTTCAATAACCCCATCATTGAAGGAACCGATCCCTTTAAGAATTTTCGACATGTCTTTTTCTTTATAATCAATTTCATCAACTTTGGGAAACTCACTAATATACTTTTTAATAGAGTGATTAAAGTTGTTTACAAGCTTAGAAGATAGTTCTTGGGCTCTTAATAAGAAAAGAGTTGCCGTTAGATATTTCTTCTTCCTTATTAGTTCGTTGACGTCATAGATAAAGGTATCGCTAAAAAACCTTAAAATCGTTTCAAGATTTTTTACTGTTAATGATATAAACTTTTGTGAGAGGAGCTGAATAATGTACCAGTCTGTAGTAATTTTTTTTCCTTCGATTTCGATTTCAAAATTACATTTCTTCTGAACTTCGATAAGCATATCCAAGAATGCTGGATGGAATTTACTCTCATATACAGCACATTCATCTCTCCAATTCACTTTACTAATTTGTTGTCGTAGGTTTTTATAGTTGAAGACATCAAATGATTTTATAAAGCCGATAAACAAATCTGCTATCCCGAAAGCAATCAAATCATTTAAAGCTAACACATTGTTTATATATTCCTTATCATCTTCTTGAGACTTTAAAGTTAATGCTAGGACAGGTCTGTACATTCGTTTTATTATCGAAATTCCTTGTTCTATTTCCCAGTTCAAACCAATATCCTCAAGAAGATAGGAAGTTAGTTGAACAATTGTTAAAGCATTCTCAAAGTCATTTGAATCAAGAGATTTTACTAGTACCTTTTCAATAATGTCGATTAACTCATCTTCTAGCCAAAACCTGTTGGGAATTTCATCAGGCATGAGAGCAGTTTTCGTGTTAAGAGCGATCTCTTCTCTGGAAATATCACCCAAAAACCATTTCCTATGTTTTCGCTTTCTAATAAACCAAAAACTATTAGGTGGTATCTTATATTTATAATTCTTTATATAGCTTTTGTAGATTGCTAATATTTGAATTGTTAAGTCTGATAGTGTCTTATCCTTAAAGTGTCTCTCCGACATACAAATTTGAGTTAGACACTTCATTTTGTCAATCTTGTCATCGACTATTTTTCTATAATGATTTTGAAAGTTTTTGTCTTGCCACTTAAAACCCTTAACCTTAACACGGTTGAGAGTCTTATCAATTTCGAATCTTATTGTCTCTCCTAAAATACTCGGGTTAAGTAAGTTAATAGTTCGCCATCCCAGGCTGATGAAAACAAATATAGCAATGAAAGCAAAGACTAAATTTAGTACCGAATTAAGCATCCCTGGATTTCCACCAAATGAAAGTGTACCTAACATCAAGAGTGTATGAGCTAACAATATACATAGGAAAGTTATATACAGGTTTCCAACTTTGTCTCTAAAAAGACTGCTTATTTGTGGAGGGACTTTTACACTTGCAAAAATACTGATGCTGGTAAAATACAAACCGATATAAACACCAGTTACAGATACAATAGCTGTTAGCAGGTCTCTGTAAGGTGAATCGGGACTAATTAGATAGGGATTGGCATTTATGTTTGCAATAGACTCAATATACCCTAAACCGAAAAAAAAGAATAAAGAAATTAAAATTGATTTAAGAGAGACTTTAATAAACTCAAAGAATACCTTCAAAATGAACTTAAAGTCATTCACATTTTCTTTCTTCTTAAAGAAAACTTTATTTATCTCAAACAATATTCGTTCACGAATACTTCTAATTACCCAATAAATCTTTTTGTTTGTATATTTGAATAAGAAAAACATTTTTAGTGATTTTCATAACGTTTTCTAAAATAGATGCTGATACGTTAAATCGATACATATAGATTATATTATTTAGAAAAAGTTAAGTACAATGAGGAATCTAGAACCGATATTTTTTTTACTTAATTTGCTAATCTCTATGAATAGAGAAGCTGAATAACAATTATGAATAAATTACCCACTTCATCAAATGATCAGCATTGCATAAGCGTAAAAGAAGCAAGAGAAATTCTTGGAGAGAAAATGAAACACCTAACTGATGAACAGATTCTGCAACTCATTACAGAATTGGAACAACTTTCGGATATTTTTATAAAAAGTGAATGAAGAGAGTAAGTGGCTATCATCATTTATTAAAGCATTTACGAGTTGATAATAAATAGCTTATAGTCTATTTCTAATAGACCATAAAGAAAATGTTGTGTTAAAATTGATTACATAGACTTAAAATTAAGAATAATCCTTGTATAGAGGTTCTTTAGTAACCTACAATAACTATGTATTTAAGTGACGTAAAGTGGTATGTTTGTGTCCCTTTTTTAAAACGTTTTAAAGTTATGATATTCACCCACAATAAGCTCATAGTGCTTTCGTATAGAGTCAAAAAGTTTTCTGTCAGTTAAGTTGTATAAGTCAAATATAATCTTAAACGATTTTATTGCCGTAGATAAAGCTAAATCTCCAATTTTATCTATGGATTAAAAGGCGTGTAATAGGCTAGTTTGAGGCCTTTTTCTAACAAAATTTTACGTTTTTGAAAAAATAAGTTTTTTAAGGTAATATTTCAATATATTGAAAGTTTTAAAATGCAAAATGTAGGAAAAAATATAAAAAAATATAGAGAGGTAGCTGGCTTAACTCAAAAAGAACTTGCTAACAAATCGGGTGTTACCTACTCAACTATTACTAAAATTGAAGCTGGAATAATCAAAAATCCGACAATTTCTCAAGTTTCAAAAATATCTTCTTATTTAGATATTCGAATGGATGATCTTGTGTTTAATGAAAATACAGTAACCGAAGATATTACAAAAGGTAAATTTATAGATTTATTTGCAGGTATTGGAGGATTTAGACTAGCACTCGAAAGTTTCGGTTTAGAATGTATTTTTTCTTCTGAGTGGGATAAGCAAGCTCAAAAAACATATGAAGCTAATTTCGATGAAAAACCTTTCGGAGACATTACAAAAATAAATGAAAAGAAAATACCAAAACATAATATTTTATGTGCTGGATTTCCATGTCAGGCTTTCAGCATATCAGGCAAACAATTAGGCTTTCAAGACACAAGGGGGACTTTATTTTTTGACATTGCTAGAATAGCTAAATTTCATAAACCAGAAATTCTCTTTTTAGAAAATGTAAAGAATCTTGTTCGACATAACAATGGAAAAACTCTCGAAACGATAAGAAATGTTTTAAAACAAATTGGATATGATGTTTTCTATAAAGTTTTAAATGCGAGCGATTATGGCATACCAACCTCTAGGGAGAGAATTTATTTTATTTGTTTTAGGAAAGACCTTAAAGTAACTGAATTTAGATTCCCAGAGTCCAATGGGAAATACGTAAAACTTGAAGATTATCTTGAAGAAGATAAAGCCGAAATCGAAAAAAGCATTATAAGAAGGGATGATATACATATAAGGAATAAAATAATCGAACCTGATTTATTGGGCAACTATCCTCAAAAGCCAATTAGAGTGGGAACTATTAACAAGGGAGGTCAAGGAGAAAGAATTTATAGTCCTTTAGGTCATGCTATAACACTTTCAGCTTATGGAGGTGGCGCAGGGAGCAAAACAGGGGCATATTTAATTGACGGGAAGGTTAGGAAACTTACTCCAAGAGAATGCGCTAATGTGATGGGATTCCCCAAAGATTTTGTGATTCCAGTCAACAAAACTCAAGCCTACAAGCAATTCGGGAATAGTGTAGCCGTTCCAATCCTTAAAGAAATATTTAAAAATATTATAAAAGCATATAATGAAAAAACAAGAAGCTATTAAACTTGGTTCTCAGACAGCAAAAAAGGGGTTTAAAAACGAAAGAGATATTGCGAAAAAGTTTAACAATTGGGAAAACGATGAAGATGCTAAAAAATGGTTAAGTATTATGAAATATGATCTAAATAAGATAGAAAAAGTGGTGGCAATTGTTTTGTCAAATCAATATAAATCTGATATTCAAGTAAAGGTTTCTGTCTATCTGAAAGAAGCTATTTCTGCCGAAAACATTAGCATTAAGCTAGTAAGCAATCCAAAAGGATATAATCAAGTGGATAAAAGATGGGTTGATAAATATGCTGGAATGTGGAACATGCCTAAACAGATTAGAAAGTTGCTTAAACACTTTACAGGAGAGGTAACACCATACAAAACAAAGATAAGAGATAAAAGACGAATGTTTTTAGATGAATTTACTGATGAAGAACAGCAAAAAATTCGAAGATTCTTTATGAAAAAGAAATTATTGATTGTTGGAGATATATTAAAAGGACGTGGCAGATTATCGGCGGAATGGATGATGGTCGCACTTAGAATAAATCGAAAAGTGACATGGACTCTAAAACCTATAAATTTAGTTCTAAACATTTTCGGTAACGGTAAAGTCGAGATAACAAAGAAAGGAAGTTTAAAAATAGGCAAGATCACTATGCAGAGAAAAGGCGGAGATGGAGGGAGAAAAACTGCTCAAATGTTGCAATTTAAGATAAATCCAGTTGAACTATTCGATTCTAATGGATAAAGTTAGCAGAAAAAAAAGAAGTCAAATTATGAGTAAAGTTAGAAGCAAGGATACTAAGATAGAGATAGAATTTAGAACTGAGTTGTGGAAAAAAGGATATAGGTATAAGAAAAATGTTTCTAAGTTAAAAGGCAAACCCGATTTATACTTCCCGAAATATAGAACAGTTGTTTTTATAGACTCTTGCTTTTGGCATGGATGTAAAAAGCATCTTAGAATGCCTTCTTCAAATAGAGGCTATTGGGAATCCAAAATAAGGAAGAATATAAATAGAGACAAGGAAATTAACAAATATTTTAAGCAGAATGGATATAAAATAATTAGAGTATGGGAGCACGATATTCAGACGAATCTAGACAAAAGCATTAAACGAATTATTAGAGAATTGAAGAAATAAATTACTTTATCAAAGATTTTATTTTCTTTTTTGCTCTATGATATGCGGCTTTAACAGAATCCTCGTTAATACTAATATCATTAAGAGTTTTTCCATATTTTTTAGTAATCTTATCGGCGATTTCAGTAAATTTTAACTTCTTTTCATCTCTTAAATGAACTATTTCTCTGTCTCTCTCTGTAATAAGCCACTGCGGCAAAACAGGAAGATTTTTTAAGCTTTTTGAAATTGACTCCCAGTTGTTGTCTAAATACTTCTTAAACTGTGATTTTGTAACTTGATAAAGCACAGAGAAAAACATCATATTACTATTTTTTGAAGTAGGAACATGGTAGATCGCTCCCTTTTGCAAATATAGAAAATTCCCTATTACTATACAAAAAAGATTATGGTCTAAGTTGATTGGCTCTAGAAGAGTGATATTATTTTCTCTAAGTTTCCTTTTAACAGAGGATATAATCTGATTTTCTAGCTCATAAGAATATCTTGAGTGGAGACACTGGAATTGAGGATCGTTACCAAAATCTTTTACAGTGAAGCCTTGCAAAGGTACATCAAACTTCCTCCTTACTTCCTTGATGATAGTAGCAAATTTATCGTGGTTTTCTAGTGCTTTAATATAATTTGTAATCTTTTTATTGAAAACAAATGGATTATACTCTCTCACTTTCTTTGACGTAAAAACTTTTACTAGTTCTCCCGTCTTTGCATTTCTTATAAGAAAACCTATTTTCATTACATCTTCTATTTAATATTAAAACTTAATTCAATTATATACTATAGGAGCTAAATATTTAAGGTAACAACTTCTTATAGTAACAGGTGTTACTCTATTCTTCTGGCACAGACTAAAATTTCTTCTTCAAGTAAACTCGAGTATCGAAACTGTTTTAGAAAAGTTATGAATGAATTGAAACAAATATCAGAAATACAAATTATCCCAATAAAACCCCAAAATGGTCTTGTGGCTTTTGCAAGCTTTGTTCTTGATTCGAAACTTTATCTCGGTTCAATAGCAATTATTACAAGACCCAAAGGAGGATATAGACTTGTTTACCCGACAAAAAAAGTGGGAGAAAAAGATATAAATATCTTCCACCCGATTGATAAAGAATTTGCCAAAACTATTGAATCCCTCATATCAAATAGACTTAATGAAGTAATGAATAATTATGAAAGACACAAAAGAAACTAGGTCACAAAATGTATTCTTCAAGGTATTTATAAACCCTATTCGTTATGATGGGTTATTAAAAGTCTTACCGCCAGAATTACTTTCTACAATAATAGCATTAGCAACCTTCATCGATGATATGAACACTTGTTATCCAACAATTAGAACTCTAAGCAGTATTTGCGGAGTAAATTCTTCAACAACACAAAGACGAATTAACCGCTTAAAGGATATTAGATTTAAAGGGCGACCTGTTATCGAAATCAGAAAGCAGAAAGTGCAAAATTCTGGTTTTAGCAGAAATAAATATGAATTAAATAAAGTTATGGGAATAGCGATCTTTGACAATAATCATAGTACGCATAGACGCAAACAATGTACACCTAAACAACTTCTAGACAATACTAACCAGACCCACTATTTAAAACAAGACTATAGTAATGAAACAATAGATGAGATTAAAAAAGTAGCGGATCTGCTTGTAAGATTCGATAAAAGGATAAATGGAGACATTGGATTTAGTAGGAGGGCAGTATTATCACATATAAAACATTTTGGCGAAGAAAAATGGCGTGAACTTTATAAAGAAATGAATCGCAATGCTTCTGGAATTTACTTCTATAAAAAAATAACCTTCAAAGTTATTCGTGAAAAAAAGACATACGAGCAAGCTAAACAAGAATGGGATAGTGAGCACTAATTTAATATTTTATTTTTTATTTATTATTAAAATGAAATACTGTATTTATTGTAGAACAGCTACAAATCTTCAAGGAGCTGGTTTATCTGTATCAACTCAGCTTGAAGGGCTTATAAAATTAGCTAAAAGGAGGAGACTCTGTATTGAAAAAGTATTTGTCGACTTTGGTTCAGCCAAAAATATATCAAGACAGGGATTCAACTCAATGATTGATGAGATTAGCTCAGGTAAAATTCAAGGGATTCTTACTTTGAGATTTGATAGGTTAAGTAGGGATTTGGAAACTACAAGCAAGTTGGTTCAATTGAAAAGTGAAGGTAAATTAAAAAGTATAGTAATGGAGGATGACGAAATAAGTTTGAGTCCATACGAATCCCTTACGATAAATGTTATTGATACCTTGCAACAATTTGAGAAAGATATGAGAAGCTTTTCCATTAAGAAAGGAGCAAAAGGGAGGAAATAAATGGATGTAAAGGAAGCTCGGCACATATTAAATCTTGGAGAAGAATATTCAGATGAGTTTGTTCAACAAATAATTGATCAAACTGCAAAAATTGCACAGATTTTTATCGAACAATTTAGAGAGAACAAACTTTGTCAAAAAAATAAAAATAGCTATAATAAGAATGGAGACAACAATCAGAAAGGTGACTGTGTTCATCTTGAGAACTAAAAGATGGGCACTTGGTCAACAGCCTTTCTGGTTGTCTCCACCAAGTGTCCATTTTTTATTATGAAAAAGAAACATTACAAGTCCACAGATAGAAATAAAAGTATTCCTAGGTATCCTAGCAAAACGGCTGTGCTTTATATTCGTGTTAGCAGTGATCAGCAAGTCGGTAACTTTTCAATACGAACTCAATTAAAAACATGTAGGAATTATGCAAGGAGGGAAAAACTAAAAATTGTTGGTGAGTTTGTAGAAGAAGGAGAGTCAGCTAAAGATGCAGAAAGAACGGAACTTAGTAATCTTCTGAACTTTATTACTAGAAATAAAGGGAATGTCGATTATGTCATCGTTTATAAATTTGATCGCTGGACAAGGACACAGGCAAGTTTTTATAGTCTGAAAGCGGTTCTTATTAAAAATTATACAAATCTCATCTCAGCAACCGAAAATACGGATGATAGTCCTACAGGAAGATTTTTAGAAGGTATATTTTCTCTTGTAGCTCAACTTGATAATGAAATTAAAGCTCAACGAACAAGAGATTGCATGATGACCAAAGCTTTAGATGGGTGGTATCCTCATCAGCCTCCTTATGGTTACAAAAATAACAAGGATACAAAAAGAGTCGAAAAAGACCCTATATACTTCGATAATATAAAAACAATAGCATATAAATTCATAGAAGGAGAAAAGTGTTATAAGCTAGCAAAATACTTGAATGATCAAGGATTAAGGACACGGGGAGGAGACAAACGAAAACCAAGAATATTTACTGCAAAAGACGTAAGCGGTATTATAATGCGATATAGCAAATTCTGGGCTGGGAAGTACGATTGGGGTAAAGAAAGAAATATAAAAGGGAAACATCCGACTATGATCTCTTGGGAAGATCATCTTCTTATTCAAGAAAGATTTAATAAGAAAGAAGTTTCTACTGGAAAACCGAAACAAAACTTTATTCTAAATTTTTCTATTAGATACAAAGTTGGCTTTTTATGTTGTGCTGAGTGTGGTGAAAGAATGAAATCATGCAGATCAGAAGGCAACGGAGGATTTTACCATTTATATTACTGCAACAATCCTAAATGTTCTGCAAAGAAAAAATCTATTCAGAGGCATGAATTAGAGGGTCTTCTCGAGAATCTGTTGGAAAAAATAACACCAACGCAAAGATATATAGATATGTTTAAAAAAATAACAGTAGAAGGATGGAATAATCAACAACAGGAGATAGAGGAAAAACAGAAAAGAGCTAAAAAATATAAGGAAAGTCTTTTGATTGAAAAAAGAGAAACAATAGCTATGAGACGTAGGGAAGAACTAGAATTAGAGGATTTCAAAATAGAAATGGAAAGAATAAAGAATGAACTTATTGTTACCAAAAAGGTTATTGAAGAAAATCAAATTGATATAAATGAGCTTGAAGCATTACTCGAACAAGCCGAGTTGTTCCTTTCAAATATCAAACCCCTCTATTTAGGCTTCAATACAAAGCATAAACGTGAGTTTATTACGATAATATTCCCAGAAGGGATTAAATATGCTGACGGAGTTTTACGAACCAATAAAAAGTCTTACCTGTTCGAGTATTTAGAGACAATACAGAAAGGTGAATTTGAATACGTGACCCCACTGGGAATCGAACCCAGATTACAAGATTGAGAATCTTGTGTCCTAACCGTTAGACGATGGGGCCGTTCGACAGGCTCACGGCAAGCCCATATATTATATATCTTTGTATTCAATTTCGACCTCTACTCGTCAATCCTGAGTTTGTCGAAGGAGAAGTTTTATACGGTATATTTTGTAAAGAACTCATTTCTTACAACTGTTATCCTGTCCTACTACATTCCTTTCTTAAATTATGCTGTGAAGATGCTGTGTTCTACTTTTCAATAACTTTACCTTTCCCATTCTTCCCAACTCTCATAACCACAGGCTTTCTTCCTTTTCGAAATCTCTTTTCTTCTATAGCTTCTTGGAAATCTTTTCTTAACTTTTCGATCTCTTTTTTCGTAAACTTCCTTTCCAGTTTTAAAGCCCTTTCAATCAAATGCTTTCTGACTGCTTTATTAAACACTTTAATATCCATACAGATATTTGCCCCTCTTCCTCGCTCTTTGCCTTTTGGATCTACTTTTATAACGTCATCAACTCTTACAATTCTCATAAGCTCCATTTTTGGCTTCTTAACTTTTGTTACTATGCATGTCCTTATTGGGACGTGCTTTTGTTTATTTTTAGCCATGCGCCGTTATGATGAATTTATTGTTTATTTTGTTTCTTCTTTTGCCTTTTTTGCAGGAGCCTTTTTAGCTGCCTTCTTAGTTTTCTTATTTTCTTTCACTTCCTTTACGGTCTTTTTATCCTGAGTTTGCCGAAGGATCTTTTCTTTTTTACTTGCCGAGGCTTTTTTCTTAGCTGCCTTCTTCTTCGCTGTTGTGCCCTGAGCCTGTCGAAGGGCTTTCTTTTCCTTAGCTTTTGTCTTCTTTTCAGTTTTTTTAACCTTTTTTGCTTTTTTCATAGTCTTTTTACCCTCTTTATCCTGAGCTTGTTGAAGGATCTCCTGTTTTTCTTTCTTTGCTTCTTCTTTACCCCGTATATCTATCTTCCACTCGGTTAGTTTTGCAGCAAGCCTTACGTTTTGTCCATCTTTTCCTATCGCAAGAGAAAGTTGGTCATCGGGTACGGTTACCTTTGCGATATTCTCGTCTTTGTCGATGGAGATCTTTTCTGCTTGAGCTGGGCTTAGAGAATTCGCGATAAAAGTACCGGTATCCTCATCCCATAGAATTATATCGATTTTTTCTCCCTTAAGTTCATCGGTTATGTTGTCAATTCTTATACCCTTTTGACCTACGCAGGCACCAATAGGATCTACTCCTTCTTGATTTGAAACTACAGCAACTTTGCTTCTTGAACCTGCCTCACGGGCAATTGCTTTGATTTCTACACTTCCTGATCTAATCTCCGGTACCTCAAGTGCGAAAAGTTCTTCTAGAAACTTCGGATCGGCCCTTGAAACAATAAGCTGTTTGCCTTTTACGGTTCTGTGAATCTTTTTAAGAAGGAATTTTAATCTGGCACCACTTTTGTAGAACTCTCCAGGTAATCTTTCCTCGGCTGGCATGATTGCCTGAGCCTTATATATCTCGACAATAACATTATCGCCGTCCATTCTCTGTATGATACCGCTTTCGACTGTACCAACTTTGTCCTTGAATTCCTTCATTACTGCTTCTTTCTCAACTTCACGTATTTTCTGTAGTATTACTTGCTTTGCAGCCTGTACTGCTATTCTGCCAAAGTCTCCCTCGGGTGTGACGTCTACTTGTACATGATCACCAACCTTCAGTTTCGGCTCTATCATTCGAGCTTCTTTAAGGGAGATTTGTGTTGCTTGATTAGTCACTTTTTTAACTATCTTTTTATCAGCATACACTAGGACTTTTCCTTTGTCCTCGTCGATATCTATGATTAAAGATTCCCCAGTATCATAGTTGTTTTTGTAACCTGTACGGATAGCTTCTTTGACTGCTTCCATAACATCATCTGGTTCTATACCACGTTCAGCAGCTATCTGGTTTACTGCTGCAAGAAAATCACTTAATACTGCCATGTTTTTTAATTAAAAATTAATAATTAAGAATTAACAACTAAAAATTCAAGTATAAGGTAGAAGGTCAAAGGTATCGGTATAACCTTCCGGCCATCCAACCCGTTCCTATCAACAAAAAGTGGGCCTTAAGCCCACCGTCATCTCCACATTTACGTTACGTTAAATAAGTATAGCAAATTATAGTGCAATTAACAATATTTGAAGTAGTTTTTAATTAGTAAGTGTGGTTTCATTTTGTCGTGTGGGGAGTTATAATAATGTAATTCAATTGTTGGGTGGCCTGATGGCCTGATAGTTGGTTAGGTAATACTTAGTAACATGGCTTTCTATATTACTATACAGTAAGATCCACTATGGAGTTTATTGAAGTAGAAAACAAGCATAAAGAAAAATATGAGGCGTTTGTGAATAATCAATTCGAGTCTACCTGTATGCAGATGTGGCAGTGGGCAGAATTTCGGAATCAACTCTCACCAAATCTATACAATCGTTTAGGAATTATTGATAAGGAAGGTAACTTTCATCTTACGGCTAGTTATGCCATTAATCGATTTAAATATATAGGTAACATTCTTTATATTCCCCAGGGACCAATTTGGAGAAGCGCAGAGGCTTTAAAGCTTTTTGAAGAGAAAATTGTAGATTTCGCGAGGAGAAAGAATTGCATAGCAGTAATTTGTGATCCAAGAGTCAAGAAGGATGATGGTAAATTTAAAGACCTTGAGAAAGTTAATTTTTTATTTACAGATGAAGCGGTTCAACCTCGTGTGACCATATTTTTGGATCTTTCCAAAAGTGAGGACGAAATTCTTCAATCTTTTTCAAAAAACACAAGGTACAATATCAGATATGCTTTACGGAAAGGCATAAAGATTAAGAAATTTAGTGAACCAAAGGATGCTAGCAGAATTGTAGGTTTTTACGAATTGCTTTTGTCAACGCAAAAAAGGAAATATTTTTATGTTCAGCCCATTGAGTATTTTGAAAGTTTATGGGATACATTTAGCAGGGAAGGAAGAATTACTCTTTTTGAAGCCTTCTATAAAGATTCCCATTTAGGTTCAATTCTTCTTATCAATACAGATAAATTTGCGATATCTCTATTTTCAGCATCAAGTCCGCAATACTCAAATCTCAAACCGCTATATCTTATGCGGTGGGAGAGTATAAAGGAAGCAAAGTTACGTGGATGCAAATTCTATGATTTTTTTGGTGCAACTGATTCTCAGGATGAAAGCCACCCCTTCTTCTATACAACTCAACATAAGCTGGGTTTCTCAAAGGACTTCCAGAAATTTGCAGGAACTTTTGAAATTGTTTTAAATCCATTAAAATATAAGATGTGGAGGTTTATGGAGGATATGGGTATATTTAAATTCTATGAAAAGACATTTATCAGACAATTCCGAGAAAGGAATGTTAATAAAAAAAACTAGTGACAATTTAGAAAATAAGGGGCAAGCGGATAAAGATCAGCTTGGATTGGGTATCTCAAGATCCAAGTTTGCTTTATTCCCAAGGTTTAAGCTTCTGACGAGGCAGATAGAAAAGAACTTTATAGTGCTGCCTTTTTGGAGGAACGGATACATTTGGGCGGCAATCATATCAATAATTGCTACAAATATTGCCGTTATAATATTTATAAGCAGATTCTATCCTAAACTACCTCCAGAGGTCCCACTTATATATGATACTGTAAACGAGAGATGGGATAGTTTCCCAAGGGCTTTTTTATACTTGATACCTATTGTCCTTGTCATATTTGGTTTTTTGAATATACGCCTTTTGCAAAAGGTATATTATATGAATAAAAGACTTACTCTTATGATCAGTTTACTAATTGCAGTTATATTCTTTCTAGAGCTTATAGCAGTAAATGAGCTGTTAATAATTAGTACAAGCTAAATAAATATTCAAACTAGTCACGATGAATTACCTTATAACAACCCTTAAACCTTATCTTGAGTATCTACCTTATTTTGCCACGGCGCTTCTTTCTGCTTTTTTACTAACTCCTATTATAGGGTTTATTGCAAACAAGCTTAAAATAGTTGATTTACCTGCAGGTATGCGTAAATCAACAGATCCAACAAAGAAAACTAGAATGAAGAAGACTGTTATCTTACGAGCGGGTGGTCTTGCTGTTATTGTGCCTTTCATAATTATCCTGCTTGTTGCTCATCCTGTAGATAAGCAAATAGGTGCAATAATAGTAGGGGTAATTATATTGACAATAACGGGAGTATTGGATGATAAATATGAAGTAAGTAGCAGGTATCAAAGTATCGCGCAAGTCTTGGCAGCGCTAGTAGTTGTAGCAGCCGGCATAAGCATTGATAGTATACAGAGTCCCTTTGATACCTCTGTAAACTTGAGGTCGCTGGTACTCCCTTTTACGCTTGGCAACAATAGCTACTCTATAGCTCTTCCTGCCGATATACTTACAATTATCTGGATCCTTATAATGATTAATGCTGTAAACTGGATTTTCGGAATTGACGGACTTGGCGAGGGAATTTCCTTTATTGCCTTTATGACGATTTTATTTATAAGTGTAAAATTTGAAAACCCACTTCCTGCTCTGCTTGCAAGCATTGCAGCGGGGGGTATTTTAGGTTTTCTGCCGTTTAATTTACCGCCATCGAAAATTATCAGCGGTACAAGTGTTACTGTTTATGGGTTTTTAATTGCTGTTCTTTCTATACTGGGTGGAGTGAAGGTTTCAACTTCGGTTATAGTACTTGCTATCCCTCTTCTCGATATGATCTGGGTGATGGTAGGCAGAATAAATAGAGCGGGAGCCAACAACATAATGGACGTTTTTAAGGTAACAACAGTGGGTGATGATACGCATCTTCACCACCGTCTCTTAAAGCTTGGCCTTTCGGTACCTCAGGTTACCCTGGTTGAATGTATAGCGGTAGGTATTTGTGCGATTATAGCCTTTTCAACTGCAGGTTTGCCAAAAGTAACAACTATTAGTATTATTTCTGTAATTGTTCTAATTGTATTTTTAGGGATTTCCTTTCTTCTGAAAAGAGGTGTCAGTGTGACAAGAAGAAGGGGAGTAGACTCAGGTGGGGGGGAATCAGTTGGTGTGCCGGGGGAACCTGAAACACCAGAGAGCAGATATGCTTATTAATAATTATTAATTAATGACTATGAATAAACGAGAGGTGAGAAGTAATTAATCACCGTGTAGTTTTTACTTTTATTTTTTATTTCGCAATTATGGCAAAGTATAAGATAAAAATCGATACTAAAAAATGTATTGGCTGTGGTACTTGTGTAGCTTTAGCCGGTAAAACTTTTGAAATGGGGGCAGATAATAAAGCAAAACTTAAAAAGGGAGAAGCAGATGATGATGCAACCGTTCTTCAAGCAGCTCAGTCGTGTCCTACTCAAGCGATTTTACTGTCTGAGGGTGGGAAGAAGGTATTTCCAGAGTAGAAAGTAGCTGGTAGCTATTAGCTTCTTAGCTTGTAGTAAGGGGATTATAGATTTCTTACATATTATTATTTACACGAATGAAAAAAGTTCTTATAGTTTTAACTACTCTTTTCCTCATATTTTTATTAATTGCTTCAGTTGGAGGTGTAGTTTATATGTACTTAAAATTGAAAGATTGTGATGAGCAAGTTGAATCCTATCAGGCGATTATCGAATCAAATGTATCAGTTGTAGCAGATTGTCAGGCAGATATTAAAGATGATGAGGAAAACTCTGAAGATGAAGATACGGACGAGGACGAAGTTTGTAGCTGCTATCATTCATCTGATGATGATGAGTTTTTTGTTACTAGACCTTGTGAGAATGAAGTTCTAACTTCATCTTTTCCGATTACCGGAAGAGGTAGGGTTTTCGAGGCTTTATTTACTGTTAGGATCAAGAATGGGGCGGGAGCAGTTCTTTTCGAGGAGAACTATATGACTGAGGGTGGGTACAAAGATGAACTAGATGCATTTTCCGATACAGTGAGTTGGACACCGCCTGCTGCTTCTGGAAGCGGAACAATTGAATTTCTCACTGAATCACCAAAAGATGGAAGCGAGATTGTCCTTGTTTCTTTCCCCGTTAGGTTCTAGATAGTCCAATAGGAATCCATATACTGGGAATTGACTTAGTTTGGATGTTATCTGTATTTTGCTTTTTGCAAGCGTTCTCTCCGAATGGAAATCATTTGTTATGTATCTAGCAAGTTTTCCCAATTTTATTGACCCTTTAAATTTCGTAATAATATACAATGATGATATAATACTATCGGATTTTTAGGGCTTAAAAATGGAGAATAATAATTTGGAAATTCCAAATGCGGCTACAGCAGAACGACAAACAATTATGGGTCGGACCTACTCCATCGGTCGTGCCCTTTTGGGTGGGACTGAGTTTTGCTATATGCTTCCGATAGAGAAGGTACAAGATCTTCATCTGATAACACAAGCTATGTTTTGGCCTACAGATGGTCCTTCTGGACCTGAACATTCATTCTTGGAAATAGGACTGCAAAGATTAGATTTTGCCTTGAACGTTAGTAGCCCTGATGCTGGATTTGTTACTGTTCTAGTAACTTTAGAGGACCATGCTATATTGATGGAAAGATTTCCAAGAGTAGAAGCTATGTATATCGAAAAACCAGTTGAACAACTCCTTAGTGATCTTCCAGAAAGGCTCAGGCAATGCCAATTCCCCTTCCTTGAAACTATTTACTACAAGAGTATTTATGGCATACGTGCAATTGATGTTCCATTTGAAGTTGAAAGAACACTTGCGCAAAAAAGATTTCTCCTCGGGAATGCTCTTATATCTGTGGCGGGAAGTATTTTACTTTATGAGGGATTGGCGGAACAAGGAGAATGTCTTGCAGTATTAGCTTCTGTTTTATCCATCATTGCGGGAAATATAGTTCGAGGAATATATAAAAGAGGGGATGTGAGATTAACTTGGGGGTTAAATAGTCATAACGCAAAAGCAAGAAGAATGATAGGTATGGATATACGAGAAGGGGATAGTCGCGAGCTAACTTTAAAGGAGTGGGAAGTTTTACAGCAGAGAGATCCAAATGATCTTCCAACAATTCGTGTAAATGGTTATGGTCAGCTATTTTTCTATACCGGCCCAAAGGAGCGGCAAAAAGTGGAGACTCTTTCTGAATTAATCAGGCTTTCTAGAGGAGTAGTAGAAAGAAAATAATTATGTGGTAGAATTGATTCGTAGCTAATGACCTTGGGAAATAAATCTATTTCTATCTGTTTTAGCATTTTTAAAGATGAATCTTTCTTTAGGAATTGTAGGGCTACCGAATGTTGGGAAATCGACACTTTTTAATGCTTTAACTAAAGCTTCAGTTCCTGCACATAATTATCCATTCTGTACTATTGAACCCAATGTTGGAGTTGTTCCGGTAAAAGATGATCGTCTCGATGAATTAGCAAAAATTGAAAAAAGCGCTGAAACTATTCCAGCAGTTGTAAAGTTTGTTGATATCGCAGGCCTGGTGAAAGGCGCATCGCGGGGAGAAGGTCTCGGAAATAAATTCTTATCTCACATAAGAGAAGTTGATGCGATTGTGCATGTAGTGCGGAGATTTGAAGATGAGAATGTTGCTCATGTAGATAAAACTGTTGATCCAGCACGAGACATAAAGACTATTGAAACAGAGCTTATCATTAAAGATATTGAAGCTCTCGAGAGAAAGATAGATTCAGTAAGTAGCCAGGCTAAAGGAGACAAGAAATTAAGTGTTTTGGTGAAGTTTCTCGAGAACCTTCTCAAGCATTTAAATGACGGTAAGCTTGCGTTTTATTTCCTAAAGTCAAAAGAGAAAGAGGTGAATAAATTCCGTAAAGAACTCTTTTTACTCACAGATAAGCCAATTATTTACCTTGTAAATGAAGTCCAAGAAAAAATTACCTCGGATTTGGCATACAGTCTTAAGAAAGAATTATATTTGTCACCGGAACAAAAATTGATAGTTCTGGATCCTATGTTAGAAACTGAAATTTCACAGTTAGCAGATGAAGAACAAAAAGAATTCTTAAGCAGTCTCGGACTCGAAGAACGGCCGCTTGATGTTTTGATCAGGACAAGCTATGAGATTTTGGGACTCAGAAGTTTCTTTACTGCAGGAGAAAAGGAAACAAGAGCCTGGACAGTATATAAAGGGGATTCGATAGTGGAAGCGGCTGGGGCTATTCATACAGATTTTGCTGAGAAGTTCATAGCTGCTGATGTTGTAGCCTTTTCTGACTTTGTAGAATTTGGAGGGTGGCATGGGGCTAAAGAAACAGGAAAAATTCAACTAGTGGGGAGAGACTATATCGTGAAAGACGGTGATGTTGTGTTAATACGTCATGGAGCATAATTCAATTTACAATAGTAAATTATCAATGTTCAATTAAAAACAAAATAATTATTAATCTTTACAATCATGGTAACACTTTCACAACTCAATAGATTCTTAACGAAACTTATGCATTATGATCCAAAGATGGACGTCTCGAAAATAGACGAAAGGAACGCAAATGGACTACAAGTAAATGGTAATGAGGACATTGAAAAAATAGTATTTGGGGTAACTGCAAGTGAAGAATTCTTTAAACTTGCAAAGAAGAGTAATTGCGAAGCGGTTGTAGTTCATCATGGGATTCGCATGCCGGATTCTCCACATTATCAAAAATTCTTTCAAAGAAGATACGGATATCTCATAAGGAATGATATATCTCTTTTTGGGTATCATTTCCTTCTTGATTCTCATCCTGAAATTGGCCACAATGCATTAATTCTTAAATACTTAGGGATAAGAACTAAAAAAGAGCTCAGTGCTCAAGGTGCTAACTGGGGGTGGTACGGGAAATCGAAAAAGGTTGAAAGCCTAGTGATGATTGCTTCAAAATGTGAGAAGCTATTTAAACGCAAACCAACGGTGTATGACTTCGGTGAAAGTAAGATAAAAACTGTTGGTGCTATATCGGGAGGTGGGTCTTTGTATGGAAGGGATTTACAGAATTTACTTGATAAAGAGATTGATTTATACATTACTGGCGAGGTTACTGAAGGTGTAAGGGAGCTTGCACGAGAAGCTGAGATAAACATTATTGCAGGCGGTCATTATGCAACAGAGCGGGTAGGAGTTCTCGCATTGATGGATAAAGTAAAGAGGGAATTTAAGGGCAAGGTAAAGACAGAGTTCATAGAGTTGTGGAATGAGGTTTGATATAAGCTAATAATCTTTGAGTTTCCCCAGAAGTAAAAGTCTGCTTGAATGGACGAAGGTTAGACCTTCGTTCAGTATGGACCCATATAGGGCAAAAGTTTAACTTTTGCCCATGACATGTTTATAACATTTAGTCCAGTTAAAAATGCCGAGCTTGCACATTCTTTCTGATTATGACTCAAAGTACTTCCTTACTTTAACCGTAATAGAATGGATTAATATATTTACGGGAGTTGAATATTTTCAGCTCCTTGCTGATAGTCTGAATTATTGTATTTACAGGAAAAAGTTAGTAATCAATGGCTATGTTTTCATGACAAATCATGTACATTTGATAGTAGATAAAAAAGAAGGGGGAGAGCTTGGAGGTGTTATTCGCGATTTTAAAAGGCATACAACAAAAGAGGTTATAGGGCTAGTTAAACATGATAATCGTAGTTATATAAGGAGATTGCTTTACAAAACTTATAAGAAGAGGAAGAAGAATAGTTTGCAAGTCTGGGAACCAAATAACTGGCCATTAATGGTAGAAGATCCAGAAGTTTATAATATTAAGCTTGATTATATACACAATAATCCTATTAAGAAAGGGTACGTTGATGAACCATGTGATTGGGTCTATTCTTCGGCGAGAGATTACTATACAAAAGAACGAAGTCCTGTACGGGTAACTGTTGAGTAAGCTAGCTTAAGGTTGAATTCATTATGAACGAAAGTTAAACTTCCTTCCATTATTACAGTTTGTATACCTCTTTAACTGTTACTAGAACAGCTGCTTTATGAGCAAGGCCTTTATTTTCTTCCATTTCGTCAACTATTTCTTTCCATTTACCCTCAGTGAAATATTCAGCTGGACCTTTGAATTGATATCCGTACTCTTCCTCTTTGTTCCAAACCGTCAAAGCTACATTCTTATTCTCAAGTAAATTCTTACGAGTCTTATTGAAGAAGTTATCTGTAATTAGTATCTTATCTTGATCGACAACTTTAACACACGCGACTGCAACAACATTTGGTTTCCCCTGTTTATTGCAAGTTCCGAAAGCTAAAGCTACACTTTCAATGAGTGCTTTTTGTTTATTATTAATTTTAATTTTCGCCATTAAAATAGGCTTATGAAATAAATTATTCTTCATAGTTGAATGTTCAACGTTCAACCACGATGGAATCCATATCTGACGAAAGTTTAACTTTCGTCTATGATGCAAAAAATTTTTTTATTCTCAATTCCCCTTTACCACTATCGCGATATCCTCTTTGTTTATATTTATATAGGGAGCCTCGCTTCCGGGGACTACTGCTACTCCTAGCTCTTTTGATAAGGCTTCAAGAGTTTCTGGTTTAGAACCATTTGAGAAGTCGAATACAACTATGTCATTATCTCCTTGGATATTTGCAGTATATTTACTTTCATTTAGCATAATAGGAAGACCATTTGCTTTCAGGGCTTGGTAGGTGGGGTTATTTAAATTCGGCTTACCGTCCGATCCGTATTTCCTTGCGTAAACAAAGATAGTAGCCTGTTCAAAGTAGATATCAGGATTTTTAATGACATTCTGTAAATAATTTTTTACTTTGCAGAATTCGTCTCCCGGACACTCTTTCCAGTGAGTCGGAACCATGTAATAAGGTCCTCCACGTCTATCATGAGGCTGTTTGTTTATGAGTGCTTCGTGCCCGCCGAGTTCGGGATCTATGACTATATGTATAATCTCGTTTGTGTCAATATCTCTGGAAAGATTTAAAGCTGCACGAATTTCTTCAATTGATGGTTCACTAAAGAGTGTATTTTTTTTAAATGCTTGTAGAAGTGAATATAATTTTTGCGGATTTGTAAGTGTTTCGGATGACATAATTCTGTCCTTTACTGCGGAAATTACCTTTTGTTGTCTCCTTGCTCTTCCAAAATCAGTACTAGTTTTTCTGCTTCGTGCAAATTTAAGTGCACGATCAGCTGTAAGAAATTGGTAACCCTGTGGGAAATAGACACTTTCCCATCCCTTGTCATTAATTGGATAAAGTTCGTATACAGGCTCCTCGAGATAAATCCAGACTCCCCTCTCCCCTTTTTCATTTATGTCCCCCACTGCATTTATGACATCGCGAAAGGCATCAAAAGTGAAGAAGGCAAAATAGTGGACTTTAACTCCTGTGACTCCCTCAACTGTTTCTATAAGTGTTTGAACGCCTCCTCCTGGACAATTTTTTGCTTGGCCTTTATCATACACCCAATGGAGACTCCCATGGAATTCCAGGCATTCTTTGTTAACATCCACTCCCATATCTCGTGGAATCGATATCATAAAGATATTACCATTTGAGTGGTCATAAACAATTTGAATTATGGTGTCAGCGTTTCTTGTGCCATGCTGTCCTTCGGGTTTAGTATTTATGAATTCAGTACCATTAAATTCAACGTTCCTTGAGTCAATCCCTACTATAAGAGCTGACGTCAGGTTTCCATCTTGTTTTAGTTCAGGTTCCCAAACAGAACTTACCATATTTGCTCCACTCTCAAATGCATCTGTAACTTTCTCCATAAATTGATAGCCGACAGCATCTACGCCTCTTGCTTTGTACTCAACTATCAGGAATATATCAAGCACGAGGAATAAGAAGAAGGAAGCCAGAAGTATGATACGTCCCTTTCTTACCCTTACCTTTTTTTTTGGTTTTTGTTCGTAGATATCGTTGATATTTATCTCTTTCATCGTTCGTTCCTTCTGTTTAAATATAAGTCAGTTTAGAGGAAAAGTCCAGTTTAGCCTTATAATCTTTCGATACAAGTTTTATGATTTAAGTTATAAGTCGTACGTATAAGGATATAAACAATTAAATTCTGGGAACTGACTTATTGGTCGAAATCTTTTTTAGAATACTCTATAATATTTCATATGACAAGTAATGACAAAAGAATAAAATTTCACGATGATATTGCGATCGCAGATACTGCTTTTACAGTAAAGGGCAGAACAGTAGATGAGTTATTCGAGTATTCTGCTATTGCCTTGATCTCTTCAATGGCAGATATTTCAAAGATAGATATAAAAGAAAAACGTGAGTTTACACTTGAAAGTAACAATCTAGATACTCTGCTTTTTGATTTTTTAAGTGAGATTCTTTTCTATAAAGATAGCGATAATTTGCTATTTTCGGAATTTGAGATTGATGTTAAAAAGCAAGGTAAACAATGGTACTTGAAAGCTGAAATCGGAGGAGAGCTTGCAAATCCTAATAAACATAAAGTAACAATTGATATTAAGGCTATCACTATGCATATGTTTAAGCTTGAAAAGACGAGGGAGGGATATGAGGCACGGGTGGTGATCGATATTTAATAACTAATAACTTATAACTCATATCTAATATCTTAAAATCCATAGGTAAAATGCAACAGCAAAATATCAAGAAGCCGGAATTTAAAAAGATTGACGATACAACTTGGGAAATTGCAACTTCATATAAAACTGGCATGCGTGTTCCTGCACGTATTATTGCCACAAAGAATCTTCTTGACGAGATGGACCTCGGTGTATTTGAGCAAATTACCAATGTTGCTACTCTTCCTGGTATACAAGATTTTGCTTTTTGTATGCCTGATGGTCATTGGGGCTATGGTTTCCCTGTCGGCGGTGTTGCTGCATTTAATCTTAATGAGGGAATCATTTCTCCTGGAGGTATCGGATTTGACATAAATTGCGGTATGAGGCTTATGAAGACAAATTTAACACTGAAGGAGGTTAAGCCAAAGATTAAAAGCCTTATGGATAGGATGTTTCGAGATATTCCTACTGGAGTAGGAACTAGAGGCATTGAAATTGGTTTTAAAGAATTGGAAAAGGTTGCAAAAGAAGGAGCACAGTGGTGTCTCAAACATGGTTATGCTTGGGATGAAGATCTTGAGAGAATTGAGAGCCATGGACGTATAGAGGGAGCAGATCCTTCTTCCCTTAGCGAAAGAGCGCTAAAGAGAGGTGAGCCGCAGCTTGGTACTCTTGGAAGCGGCAACCACTACTTGGAAGTTCAGTATATTCCTAAGGGGGGAATATATGATAAGGATGCTGCTTCAGTTTTTGACCTAAAGGAAGAACAAATATGTGTGATGATTCATACAGGTAGCAGGGGTTTCGGACACCAAATTGCAACTGATTATCTGCGTAAATTTGATTCTGCTATGCAAAAGTATAATATAAAAGTTCCTGATCGTGATCTTGCCTATGCACCATTTAGTAGTCCAGAGGGTCAGGAGTACTTTTCATCTATGAACTGTGCTATTCACTATGCATATGCCAATAGACAGGTTATCATGAGTTTTGTGAGAGATGCCTTTATGAGGGAATTCGCAGGTACAGCCAAATCAATGGAAATGGAATTGATATACGATGTTGCTCATAATACTGCAAAAGTAGAAACCTATAAAGGAAAAAAGTTGATTGTACACAGGAAAGGGGCAACGAGAAGTTTTGGCCCAGGAAATCCCGATATTCCTGAGATATATCATGAGGTTGGACAGCCTGTTATTATCGGTGGTTCAATGGAGACCGGTTCTTATTTGCTAGTAGGTACCAAAGAAGCCGAAGAGGAAACATTCGGTTCAACAGCACATGGTAGCGGTAGAACTATGAGTAGGGGAGCAGCAAAAAGAAAAGTACAAGGCAGGGAGCTCGAAAAGCAACTTCAAGAAAAGGGAATATATGTGAGAAGTGCGTCTTATGCGGGTCTTGCCGAAGAGGCAGGTCTTGCTTATAAGAATGTAGATCAGGTTTGCGAGTCAGTTGATCTTGCTGGTATTTCAAAAAGAGTTGCAAAATTCTTACCAATCGGGAATATAAAGGGATAGCCAAACAGCTTAACAGAAAAACAGTAAACAGATAAACAGCGAGCAGTAAATAGTGAATTTTTGCATTGCTTCATTGTTACATTGTTAATTTTTAATTCTTCATTCACAATTGAATCTTCGTATAATTGGGTAATTGTTATATTGCTATATGGTTGGACTACAGAGAAAGAATGACCTCTAAATTTATTACATTTCTCGATGATAATTAAAAGCTTTAGTGAGGCAATTGAATATTTAGATCAACTGAAACCAAAGAAATTTTATAAAAAATTCTCAGGGGAATTAGGGCTCGAGAGATGTAAGTACCTTCTGGAATTATTGGGCAGTCCACAGAATAAGCTAAAAGTTATTCATATAGCAGGAACATCGGGTAAAGGTTCTACTGCCTATTTAATTAGTATCTTATTGAAGGCTCATGGATTTAAAGTCGGGCTGCATATTTCCCCGCACCTTTTTGATATAAGAGAAAGATTCCAGATTAATAACAATATAATCTCCAAGAGCGATTTTATAAAATATTTAAATAGTTTAATTAAATATATCCAGAAAGTTGAGAATTCTAAATTTGGCAAGCCAACTTACTTTGAAGTTCTTGTAGTATTGGCGTTTTACATATTTATGAAGGAGCAAGTTGACTATGCAGTAGTTGAAACTGGGATTGGAGGACTTCTTGATAATACTAACTGTGTTGATAGAGAGGATAAAATCTCTGTCATTACAAGAATCGGATTGGATCACACGAAGGTTCTAGGGAAAACTTATGAAGATATCGCTTTCCAGAAGGCTGGGATAATAAATAAGAAAAGTAATGCTATTGTTCTTGAAGACAAATTAACTTCAGATACTATTGAGAAATCTGCAAAAAAAATTAGTGCACATTTATTTTGGATAAACAGAGGAGATAACTTTAATAAAGTTCGAGTAAGTACGAAATTGACCCGCTTCAATTTCTCCTTTAGAGGATTTGTCATGAGAGACATCTCTTTAAGCTTGTTAGGAGAATTTCAAGCTGAAAATTGCAGCATGGCACTAGCAACTGTTAAGCTACTTAGTGCAAGAGATAGATTCAAAATGAAAGAGGATAAAGTAAGAGAATGCTTAGGGAAGGCCCGATTTCCAGGAAGACTCGAAATATTTAAACTAGAAGGAAGGACTGTCATATTGGATGGGGCTCATAATAAACAAAAGATGAGTTGTTTGTTAAATAGCCTTCAGAAGATTTTTCCGAGGCAAAAGTTTGATTCTATACTTGCATATAAAAGTAGTCCACAATACTTAGATTATCTAACCTTGATTGCTCCTATTGCAGGAAGTATTTATTTTACAAATCCATTTGTGGTAAACCGGACGAAAGAACAGCTTGATGTGATCGAAAAAAAGTTAGAAAATAAGCTAATGAATTTAGGAGTCTCAAATTATAAGATAACCCACAATCTAAAAGAGGCACTTGAAGATATGTTGAATAGGGGAAAGCATATTTTAGTCATCACAGGTTCTTTGTTTCTTGTAGATATATTTTACTCAATAAAAGCTAGCTATGATAAAGATTACAAATAAGAGTATTGCTCAAATTCTTTACGAAATTGCAGATATCCTCGAAATGCAGAATATTGGATTTAAGCCGCGTGCGTATCGTAGGGCTGCTCGAGAAGTTGAAGAATATCCAGAGTTAGTTGTGGGCATAAAGGACGAAAAACAGTTAGAACAGATACCGGGAGTTGGTGAAAGTATAGCCGAGAAAATCAGGGAGATATCTGAAACAGGAACTTGCGAATATTACGAACAGCTCAAAAAAACAATCCCGGCTGATATTGTAAATCTTATCAGGATTGAGGGCGTTGGACCGAAGACAATTAAAAAATTATATGATGAGCTGGGAATTAAGACTATTAAAGATTTAGAAAAAGCTGCTAAAGAGAAGAAAATACAGAAATTAGAAGGCTTTAAGGAGAAGAGTGAAGAAAATATTCTAAAAGGAATAAAATCATTCAGGAAAAGATCTGATAGGTTTAGACTTGATGAGGCGCTTCATTACTCAGAAGCTGTTGTCCAAAAGATGAAAAGGCATTCAGCAACCTTGAAGATTCTTTGTGCTGGTTCTTTAAGAAGAAAGAAAGAATCAATAGGGGATCTGGACATTCTAATTGTATCGAAAGATCCTGGAGAATCAATGGAATATTTTACGCGTTTACCTGATGTATCAAGAGTGTTAGGCAAGGGAAAAACTAAAGCAACTATTGAATTTGAGACAGGATTACAGGCTGATTTAAGAATTATTGACGGGGGAAGCTGGGGATCGGCGCTGCAATATTTCACGGGCGATAAAGCGCATAATATAAAGGTTAGAAAGATAGCTATTAAGAAGGGTTACAAATTAAATGAGTATGGTCTATTCACCAAAAAGGATAAATCAATAGCTGGTAGGACTGAGGATGAGATTTATAAAAAACTAGGCATGAGAACGCCTCCTCCTGAAATGCGCAGAGACTCAGGAGAAGTTGAAGCTGCACAAAGAGGGACTCTCCCGAAATTAGTTTCAATAAAAGATATTAGGGGAGATTTTCATATGCATACGACATTTAGTGACGGGATAAATACAGTTGAAGAGATGGCTGAAACTGCTTGGAGATTGGGGTATAAATATGTTGCCATAACTGAACACAATACAGAAGGGTTGGAGGTGGCTGGAGGTATTGACAGTAAGGATACACCCAAGTATGTTGATGAAGTTAAAAGCAAAAAGTATAAGGTTCATGTTTTAGTTGGCTTAGAGGTTAATGTTGCCAAAGATGGGTCGTTAACTGTTCCCGATAAATTTCTAAAGATATTGGATTTTGTTGTTATTGGAGTTCACTCTCATTTCAGAATGACTGAATCTGATATGACAAAAAGAATTTTGACTGCTTTTGAAAATCCTTATGTAAATGTTTTCGCGCATCCTACGGGTAGGTTACTTCTCAAAAGAGACGAGTATGACTTTGATTTTGAAGCTGTATGCAAGAAAGCGAGAGAAAAAAATATATGTCTTGAGCTTAATGCGCATCCCGAAAGATTGGATTTAGACGGAGAGCACTCTCAGCTTGCTAAGTCACTCGGCTGTAAGTTTGCGATTGGAACAGATTCTCACAGTACAACACAACTTGAAAATATTAAATATGGTGTGTACATGGCAAGAAGAGGGTGGTTGGAAAAGAGAAATGTGATAAATACAATGCAGTATAACGAACTGGCAAAATTCTTGAAGGATAGAGAACAATGATATTTTTTAGATTTAATCCTTTGCGATGGAAATTTTTGATTTTAAAACTTATCTTTACTTTTGGGGATCACTCTTTGGTTGTCTGCTGTCACTTTTAATTTATGTAAAAAGGAAAGATCTTCGCAAGGAAATGTTGATAAATGGGATTCTATTTTCAGTCGTTGGTGTGATTATTGAATATATGTTTTTTAAAGATTATTGGAATCCGCCATTGATTATTAAATTCGGAGAATTCGGAGGACTTGAAGATCTAATGTTTGGATTTGCAGCAGGAAGCTTTGGCTCAGTTTTTTACACGGTTTTATTTAAGGAAAGATTGATTAGAAGTGAGAATCAACGTTACTGGATTATTCCGACAGTCTTGATAAGTCAATCTCTAAGCTTTCTTGTTTTTACTCATTGGTTTAATATTAATAGTATCTATGCAAGTTCAATCGGATGGGCTCTACCGACAATTGTTATTATAATTATCAGAAAAGATTTAATTAAAGAGGTGATAATATCTGCTATTTTAGGGGGATTAATATTAATAATTGGTGAAGCTGTTTTTCTTGTAATCTTTGCTCATGAATATTTAGAGAAATATTTTAGGTTAATTGGTGAAGTACCTGTGTTAATTGATGTTTTTCCAATTACAGAATTTATATGGGGAATGAGCTTTGGAGCCTTGATTAGTCCTCTTTATGAATTTTTGACAGGTAAAAGGTTAGTAAAAGCAAATGGATAATCTGATGGAATTAGGGATTCTTATTTTTTTTGGATTTCTATTTTTGTTCTTCGTATTTCTCAATAGCATCCCTTAGAGCTTTTATTGCAAGCTGAGCGCATTCTACTTTATTTTGAGGTAGTGCGCCCAGGTGCTTTATGATATCGTTCTCATCCAGTTTCTTGGCCTCTTCTAAAGTCTTCCCTTTTATCATAACCGTAATTGAAGAACCAGAAATGCAGGCTCCTGCACAACCCAAAGCCTCAAAAACCGCATCAGTAATGATTCCGTTATCGTCGACTTTTAGAGAAACTGACATATAATCGCCACAATGACCAAGTTGTTCCCCCTTTACGTCGGCTGAAGGTAATTCTTTAAAATTTAGCTTTTTCTTAAAGTATTCTATTCCTTTTTGAGAATATCCTAACTTTTTCATCAGTTCGTCCTGCTTTGTTACTTCCGCCGGTTTTGTTGCCATGTTAAAGAAGTTCTTCTATAATTTAAATCTATCAGTAATATAATGCTTTTGACATTTATAGCATTTCTGAATTAATGTTACAATGCTAAAGTAAATTATAATTTTTAGTATTGCTAATGGCAACTAAATCTTCAAAATTCAAAGCAGTTCTTTTTGATCTCGATGATACCTTGTGTAATACGGAAGAGACAAAGGAAAGAGTCTTCACTCAAGTCTATGAGGCGAATGAATCATTGAGCAAAATCCCAATTTTTGAATTTATAGAGGTAGCGCTTAAGAAGAGGAGTGACTATTTACTGGATGCCGAGGGGTTACAAACCTATTCAAGACTTGATATATGGCAGGAAGTTATGGAGAGGTTCAATGTAAATTTTACAACAAAAGAACTTCGGAAACTTATAGATGATTATTGGAAATATTCAATTCTAGAATTGAAGCTTTACCCGGATGTACGAGAAGTCTTAGAAAAGCTAAGAGACAACAATATTATTAACAGTATTCTTGCCGGGAGCGATTTTTATTCCAAATCTGCAAAGCTTATTCATCTAGGAATTGACGAATTATTTACTTATTTTTTTACAGCGGATCTAGTTAGAATTCCGAAGACGGATCCAAAGATATATGAATATGTAGTTCAATATTTAAAATTAAAGTCCAACGAGGTTATTATGATTGGAAACGACCCTATGCAGGATATAAAACCTGCGAATGAGGCTGGCTTATCGACAGCTCAGTTTGTCAAAGTCGGGGACTCCAAGGTCAGCGAAAAAGGATCAGAAAGACCCAATTATATCTTGAGAAGCTTGAGGGGGATACTTGAGTTGCTTAATATTACTTAATACTTATTAACACTATGCTGGATCCAAAAATCCGCGATGATTTTCCAATTCTGTCACTTGAGGTGAACGGTAAGCCTCTTGTATATTTTGACAATGCTGCGACGAGTCAAAAGCCACAAGCTGTCATAGATAAGCTTGTCGAGTACTATGAAACTTCAAATGCGAACATTCACCGAGGTATCCATTACTTAAGTGAAAAAGCGACAGAAGGATATGAGGAGTCAAAAAAGAAAGTCGCGCGTTTTATAAATGCAAAAAGCTATAAGGAGATTATCTACACGCGTAATGCTACCGAATCAATCAATTTAGTTGCTTATACTTTGGGACTTAGTTCTCTTTCAAAGGGCGACTTAGTCATCTCAACTGAGATGGAACACCATAGCAATATCATTCCCTGGCAAATTATTAAAAAGCATAAAAAGATTGATGTAGAATTCGTCCCTGTACGTGATGACTACACTTTAGATATTGACGAATATAAAAAGCTATTGCAAAGAAAACCCAAGCTTGTAACCTTTGTCCATGCTTCAAATGTATTGGGCACTATTAACCCTGCAAAAGAAATCACAAGACTGGCACATAAAGCTGGTGCTTTTGTCTTGATAGATGGAGCTCAAAGTGTACCTCACATGAAGATAGATGTGGAAGATATTGACTGTGATTTTCTTGCATTTTCATCACACAAAATGTGTGGTCCAACCGGTATAGGAGTTTTGTACGGCAAGCAAGAGATACTCGAGGAACTTGATCCATTCATGGGGGGGGGCGACATGATTAATCACGTAACCTATGAAGAAAGCACCTGGAATAAACTTCCTTGGAAGTTTGAGGCAGGTACTCCAAATATTGCCGATGCAGTTGCGTTTGGGGCAACAGTTGACTATCTGGAAAAAATTGGTATGAGGGATATTGAAAAACACGAGAGAGAACTTGTAAGTTATGCTCTTGATAAGATGAAAAAGGTAAAAGGCCTTGAGATCTTTGGACAGGATGATAGAGTAGAAAGTCGTGGCGGGATGGTTGCCTTTACTTTGAAATATGCGCATCCCCATGATGTGGCACAACTTCTGGACGAGGAAGGAATTGCTGTACGATCCGGGCACCATTGTGCGCAACCTCTGCATGAGAAGTTTAAAAAGTCAACCACAAGTAGAGCAAGTTTCTATCTCTATAATACAAAGGAAGAGGTTGATAAAATGATAGCGGCATTAGACAGAGTAGTTGAACTATTCCATTCTTAGTATATAGATTAAAGAAAAAATAATGGATCTATACAAAAAGGAAATTCTAGATCACTACAAAAATCCTAGGAACTTCGGAAAGATCAAAACAGAGGCAAAGTCTACACATGGGGAAAACCCCTCTTGTGGCGATAGTATTAATATGGATATTGTTTTCAAGCAGGGACGGATTGAAAACATTAAGTTTAGTGGAGATGGCTGTGCTATTGCTATTGCAGCAGCTTCTATGCTGACTGAAAAGGTAAAGGGTATGAAAATCGTCGATGTTGCTGATATCGGGTTTCAAGATATTCAGAAGTTACTGGGAGTTGAGGTCTCTCACTCAAGGAAGAATTGCGCCATATTAGCTCTTAATGTATTGAGAAAGATGGTACTTCAGGAATTGAAACAACAGAAATAGTCTATGTGAAGACAGTATAATTGGATCAAATACGATCGTCTTTTCTTGAAATTTGATTTTGAGATCGTTATATGATATAGATCAGATTGTTCAATTTTGGCTTGCTTTTTTGGAAAAATCTGATATCATCTAAAGGACTTCCCTTTTGATTTGTTCTTTGCTTGAAAATTAAAATAATATTTTTGGGGTATGGCAGTAAAACTTGATTACAATTCAGTAAAAGATTTAAAGTTATATAGAAATATTGGAATAATTGCACATATAGATGCAGGTAAGACGACAACTACAGAGCGTGTGCTTTACTATACAGGAAAAAAGCACAAGGTAGGAGAGGTACATGATGGAGAAGCGGAGATGGATTGGATGGAACAGGAGCAGGAAAGAGGCATCACTATTCAGTCTGCTGCTACTACGTGTTTTTGGACAGTCGATAAAGTTCTTCACCGCATAAACATTATTGATACACCTGGGCATGTTGATTTTACTGCGGAAGTTGAAAGGTCACTCCGTGTTCTTGATGGTGGCGTGGTTGTTTTTGACGGCAAGGAGGGGGTCGAACCTCAATCTACTAAAGTGTGGTTCCAGGCTGAAAAGTATAATGTACCGCGACTGTGTTATGTGAATAAATTAGATGCTATTGGAGGAGATTTTGAAAAGAGTTTAAAAAGTATTCAAGATGAGCTTTCTGATGATGCTGTAGCCATTCAGTTACCTCTTGGTAAGGAAAGTGATTTTAATGGAGTCATTGATCTTATAAAACAAAAAGTTTATGTTTATGAAGATGACATGGGGGAGAAGATTGTGGAGAAAGATGTTCCAGATGAAATGAAGGAAGACGTCAAAAAATATAGGGAGATACTAATTGAAAAGGTTGCAGATATAGATGATAAAGTTGCAGAAAAGTTTCTCGGAGGTGAAGAGGTCTCAGAAGAGGAACTATATGCAGCAATTCGCAAAGGGACAATTAAGACAAAATTATTTCCCGTATTTGCTGGATCTTCTTTAAAGAATAGGGGAGTACAGTTGTTACTTGATGGGGTTTGTCGCTATTTACCTTCACCGCTAGATCTACCGCCGATCAAGGGAATTCATCCCAAAACAGACGAAGAGGTTGAGAGAAGACTTGAGGAAGACGAACCATTCGCTGCCTTGGTATTCAAGATTATGATTGATCAGCATGTAGGGACATTGGCTTTTTTTAGGGTTTATTCTGGAAAGTTAAAAACTGGTGATACCGTATACAATAGTACGAAAGGAAAAAGTGAAAGAATTGGCCGTATCCTTTTGATGCATGCAAATCATAGGGAAGAGGTGAAAGAGGTTAGAGCAGGTGATATAGCAGCTATTGTCGGATTGAAATCTACTTTGACAGGAGATACTATTTGTGACCCGGATTATCCACTACTTCTTGAAAGTATAACATTCCCAGAACCGGTTATTTCAATGGCAATAGAGCCAAAGACAAAGGCTGATCAGGAAAAAATGTCGGTTATTCTAGGAAAACTTTCTCAAGAGGATCCTACTTTTCATGTTAGTGCCGATGAAGAGACAGGTCAGACAATCATATCTGGAATGGGTGAGCTACATTTAGAGATTAAAGTGGATATTATGAAAAGAGAATACAATATTGAGGCAAGTGTCGGTAAACCACAAGTCGCCTATAAGGAAACTATTACACAAACAATTGAATCGGAAGGTAAATATATTCGACAATCAGGGGGAAGGGGACAATATGGGCATTGTTTCTTGAGACTTGAACCTTTGGAAAGGGGTAAGGGGTTTGAGTTTGTAAATGAGATAAAAGGAGGGTCTGTACCCCGAGAGTACTTTCCTTCAGTCGAAAAGGGGGTAGAAAAAGCATTGCAAAGCGGTGTGCTTGGAGGTTTTCCGGTTGTTGATGTAAAAGTAGCTTTATTTGATGGTTCTTATCACGAGGTTGATTCTTCAAATGAAGCATTTATTATAGCAGCAAGTAAAGGTTTTAAAGAAGGTATGAAAAGAGCTGGTCCTGTAGTTCTTGAGCCGATTATGAAGGTTTCCGTTACAGCTCCGACTGAATTTGCAGGAGACGTAACGGGAAATATCAGTTCAAAGAGGGGAAAGATTTTAGGAATAGAAGATAAGGGAAAGGTACAAGAGATAAATGCCGAGGCGCCACTCTCTGAGCTTTTTGGCTGGGTTAGTGAACTAAGGTCGATGACACAGGGGAAGGCTGTTCCAAATATCGAACCAAGTCATTATGAACGTGTTCCAAGTAATATAGCAGACCAGATACTCGGGAAAAAGGGGGAGTAAAAGCCTGTTTAACGGATTAAGGCCATTGCAAAGTATAAGGGTGTTTGATAAAATCGTCACGCAATTGATACTTATGTTGTAAAGTTTTTGAATATAAACGTATTGTAGTGGAGAGAAATTTTTGTTAAAATGTCTTGACTTGCTCAATTACAATTGAGTTTGTTATTTTTAAATAAATTTATTTCTTAAGTTAATAAAATGGCAGACGAAAAAAAATACACTCGTGAAAAACCACATGTGAACATTGGTACACTAGGTCATGTTGATCATGGAAAAACGACAATGCTCCGTGGTATTTTAAATGTCTTTGGCGGTGAAAGAAAGGAAGAGTGGAAGGGTAAGCTTGATAAATCACCGGAATCAAAGGCAAAATCAATGACTATTTCTGTTGCTCATGTTGAAGCTGAAACTGATAATAGGCACTATGCTATTGTAGATTGTCCTGGCCATAGGGACTATATCAAGAATATGATTACTGGTGCAGCACAGATGGATGGAGCAATTCTTTGCGTAAGCGCATCAGATGGTCCAATGCCTCAGACAAAGGAGCATGTGCTTCTTGCAAAACAGGTTGGAGTTGTGAACTTTGTTATTTTTATTAATATCTTTGATGAGGGAATGGATGAAGAGTTAGTAGATCTTGTTGAAGAAGAAGTCAGGGAGCTTTTAAAGAAGTACGAATTTGACGGTGACAAAGTCACAGTTATAAGAGGTAATGCTCTAAAGGCAGAAAAAGGTGAAGAAGAGGGGCTAGAGGCAATGAAGAAACTTATGGAAGCTGTCGATAAAGATATTCCAGATCCAGATAGACCGGTAGATCAGGACTTTCTGATGGCTGTTGAAGATGTTTTCTCCATTGAAGGAAGAGGTACAGTAGCAACAGGAAGAATTGAAAGAGGGAAAGTGAAAGTTAATGATGAGGTTGAGCTGGTCGGTTTATCAGAACACAGCAAGAAGCTTATTGTTACTGGAGTAGAGATGTTTAATAAATCAATGGATGAGGGGATTGCAGGTGATAACGTTGGAGTTCTGCTTCGAGGGATTAAGAGAGAGGAAGTACAAAGAGGTCAAGTATTGGCAAAAACAGGAAGTATTAAACCTCATACTGATTTCGAAGCAGAGGTATATGTTTTAACAAAAGAAGAAGGGGGACGACATACAGCGTTCTTCTCAGGCTATAAACCACAGTTCTATATAAAGACAACTGATGTTACAGGTGAAGTGGAGTTGCCAAAGGGGACAGAGATGGTTATGCCTGGAGATAGTGTAAATCTATCTATAAAGTTAACAATGCCTGTTGCAATTGAAGAAAAGATGCGGTTTGCAGTCCGAGAAGGTTCGAAAACAGTTGGGGCGGGAATTGTTACAAAGATAATAAAGTAAAGGGAATTCGGGTAATAAGAAGTGTGATTTTGATTTTACGTTAGCGGAAAGGTGTCGTTCACATGAGCGGCACTTTTTACGCCAAATTCTAATTAATTGCTCTTTATTAATTATTATGCAGAAGATCAGAATTAAGATAAAAGGATATGACCCCAAGGTTGTTGATAATGCGGCTTCACAGATTATTGAAACCGCGCTAAGGACAGGGGCGAAAACAGTAGGTCCTATCCCACTACCGACGAGGATTCGGCGTTTTACAGTAAATAGGTCGCCACATGTAGATGCGAAGTCTAAGGAACATTTCGAGATGAGGACACATAAAAGATTGGTTGAGATCGTTGACCCAAATAGTAAAACCATTGATTCTTTGACTCACCTGCAACTTGCAGCTGGTGTTGGTGTGGAAATAAAATAGACTCAAAAATAGATGACATATTTTTGGTTAATACTGTTCTTATGATCTGAGGATAAGTTACCAAAGTAATTATACTGAGGGGCTTGTCCCCTCATTTTATTTTATAGTAGTAATAATTTTTGACAATGAATATGATTCTTGGGAAGAAAAAGGAGATGACACAAATTTTTCTTGATAGCGGTGCTGTGGTCCCATGTACTATCATTGATGTTTCGGGTGTAGCTGTAGTTGGAAAGCGTACAAAAGAAAGGGATGGTTATGAAGCGATCATTTTGGGTATGGGGAGGAAACGCAGAGCAAAGAAGGTTGAAGAAGGTGTTTATAAGGATTTAAAATTTGTTCCCAAAGTGGTGTCTGAATTTAGGATCTCGAAAGATACAGATAGTGAAGGACTTAAAATTGGAGAGGACGTAAAGATCGAGAATTTCAAGACAGGGGAAAAGGTCGATATTAGCGGAGTTACAAAGGGAAAAGGTTTTCAAGGTGTTGTAAGAAGATGGGGGTTCAAAGGAGGTTCAAGGACTAGAGGGCAGTCAGATAAGCAAAGACATGGCGGATCTATAGGTGCAGGTACTGATCCGGGGAGAGTGTTTAAAGGTAAAAAAATGCCTGGTCGCATGGGAGGAGAAGTTATGACAATTAGAAATCTTGAAATAGTTAAGGTTGATACCGAAAATGCTCTATTGTGTGTCAAGGGTGCAGTGCCAGGTGGGAGACACAGCGTACTCAGGATAACCAAGGCTTAGTTGTTTTTTTTATATTATGAAAAAGATTATAGCTATTTTTTTGATTATATTGTTCTTTTTGTTGCTTGGTCTTTTAGTCAAAACTTATTTAGATATAGAGGATGCAAAAGTCTATATCGAGTTCGTAATGAATTCTGCTAATAATTGTCTTGTAAAGGTCGAGGAAATGAATCGCAATTTAAATGAATTTCAATATAATGAGGAAGAGACCCAAGATATCGGAGAGTTGGAGAGTAGCTTAGAAGATTTGAAAAGGACCTATGATGATATAAATAGTCAGAAAGAGAATTATGTTATTCCTTATGAGGCCCAAGGTGTTGATGAGGAGTTGGGGAGATATCTAGAGAATGTTGGGAATGTCATTAGTTCATATGAAGGATTATTAGATGCTATAAATAACCTCGAAGAAAAAGCTGACTTCGAGGATAAGTTGGAAATATATATAGGAAATTCTAACGAATTACAGCTTGAGGCAGATCAGCTTGAAGGAGAATTAACTGAGTATGTTGACTCTTACACCAAATTTGATCTTAATAGGGTTATAAATGCAATTAAATCTATATAGTTCAAAAGGTACAAAATTAAACACGAAGATTCAGCTTGACGAGTCTGTTTTTAACGTAAAGGTTAACAAGCACCTCCTAGGACTTGCGGTCGATGTTTATCAGAAAGGACAAAGACAGTCAACTGCTCATACAAAAAAGAGGGGAGAGGTTCGTGGTGGAGGAGTAAAGCCTTGGAGACAAAAAGGTACCGGAAGAGCAAGAGCAGGATCGATTAGGAGTCCGATATGGAAAGGTGGGGGAGTTGTGTTTGGTCCTAGGACGGAAAGAAACTATAAACAAAAACTTTCAAGGAAGATGAGAAAAGGTGCTATCCGAAGTGCTCTTTCATATTTTACAAAGGAAAAGAAATTAATTCTACTTGAAGGAATAGAATTTAAGTCAGATAGGCTAACCAAGCATGTGGTTGAAATGACAGAAAAGTTGCCCGTGGGTGAGAAAGTACTGTATATACAAAAGGGAGACTTAAAAAATTTGTATCTGGGATGTAGAAATCTTAAGAAGGTAAATGTTATTCCTGTGAATGAAATAGATGTCTATACACTGCTTAATCATGATTATATAATCATACTCAAAGATGCTTTGGCGGACATGAGTAAATACTGGGGTGAAAAAAAGAGGGGTAAGAAGGAGGAGCAAGTCACTTCGAAAGTAGAAAAGAAAACAGAAATAAGAAAAGTTGGGAAAAAAGCCAGTGTGTCGGTGGAAGATCTTGGCCTATCGGCAAGAGTAATAGGAGCTCTCAAGAGTAGTAAAATACTTAGTAAAGATCAGTTAATAAAAGCTATCAAAAATGATGACAAAATAAATGGTGTTGGCAAAAAAAGTTTAGACGAGATAAGGCAAATTTTAAAAATTAAGAAATAAATATGGCGACTACTATGAAATTTGACATATTGATAAGACCAGTAATAACTGAAAAAAGTTTAAAACTTGTGGACGAGAAAAACCAGTATACATTTGTGGTTAGCTCATTTTCAAATAAGACAGATGTCAAGAAGGCTATTGAAAAGAAATTTAAAGTGAATGTTCTGAAGGTAAGAATAGTAAGTGTTGAGGGAGGAAGAGTCTTATGGGGGAAAAGAAGGATATCTGGAAGAAAGAAAGACTATAAAAAAGCTATTGTGACGCTAAAGAGTTCTGATTCTATTGATCTATTTAAGGTAAAATAATTTGTAAGTTAAGAAAGAATCTAAGTTCTATTATGGCATTAAAAAAGTATAAACCAAAAACACCGAGTTTAAGGCATACTGTACTGGTGGATACGCGGGCATTGGCCAAGAAAAGGCCAATGAAATCTTTAGTACAGGCAGTTGACTACAAGGCTGGTAGAAGAAAGGGCAGGATAACTGTAAGGCATAAAGGTGGAAGGGTAAAGAGGTTATACAGAGTTATAGATTTTAAACGTGAGAAAATTGATGTTCCAGCTACTGTGGAATCGATAGAATACGATCCAAATAGGTCATCAAACATTGCATTGCTAAAATACAAAGATGGAGAGAGGAGATATATATTGGCACCGGCAGGTTTGAAGGAGGGATCTCAGGTCATATCAGGGGAGGATGTACCTGTAAAAGTTGGAAATGCAACTAAACTGAAAAATATACAAAGTGGTATAAAGGTTCATAATGTTGAATTAAAGGCTGGAGGTGGAGGGAAATTATGCAGATCGGCTGGTAACTCTGCTCTTGTGATGGGAGGCGATAAGAATTATGTCCAACTAAGAATGCCAAGTGGTGAGATTAGGTTAGTTCACGAGGATTGTTATGCGACAATAGGGGAGGTAGGAAATGTTGATCATGGTAATGTGAAACTTGGCAAGGCCGGTAGAAAAAGAAGACTTGGAATTAGACCAACAGTAAGAGGGCAGGTCATGGGGGCACAAGAACATCCTCATGGAGGTGGAGAGGCGAAACACAGGGTTGGTGGGCAGAGAAAAAGTATTTATGGACATAGGATGGGCGTCAAAACAAGAAAAACTAAGCGTACTAACAAGTATATTATAAAGAGAAGGACTACAAAGAGAAGATCAAAAGTAAAAAAATTAAAGTAATCTGAGTGAATTCAATAATTTATTAATAGATATAAATGGCTAGATCAAGTAAAAAAGGACCATATATTGATCAGAGGTTGTTGGAAAAGGTACTAAAAGCGAAAGGCGAAGGAGCGAAGAAGCCTATTAGAACGTGGGCAAGGGCTTCGTCTATCTCTCCTGAGATGGTAGGAGTAACTTTTGATGTGCACAATGGAAAGACTTTTATACCTGTTTTTGTTACTGAGTCAATGGTGGGTCATAAATTAGGTGAATTTGCTCATACAAGAAGGTTTACCGGACATAGTAAGAAAGGTAAAATTGCAAAGGTAACAGGCACGGTGGGAAGAATTGAAGAGTAAAATGGAATTATTGAGTTAATAGAATAATTCAGAGTAATGAGTTATTTAGAATTTTTATTAAAGTCTTTTTGTAAGAAATGCCGGATAATAAAGCTAAAAGTAAACAAGTGAACAATAAAGAGACAAAGAAAGTCCAGAAAGGACCTTCAAAAAAGAAGGTTGCAAAAAGAATAAATACGCCCGATAAAAAAAGAGTTAGTAAAACCAAGGAGTCAGGCGGAGATGAGTCAAAAGTAGTATATGCAGTGGAGAAGTATTTAAATATATCTGCCCGAAAAGCAAGGCTAGTGGTTGATTTGGTGCGGGGCGGAAATGCTCTTGATGCAGTTAAGAGTTTAGAATTTTTGAATAAGAAAGCTGCTTTATTTGTAAAGAAGGCAGTTGAATCAGCTGTATCAAATGCAGTAAACAATTTTGAAATGAACAAGGATAAGTTATTTATAGTTGAAGCATTTATCGACGAAGCGCCAACATTTAAGCGAGGTAGAGCAGGCTCAAGGGGTAGGTACAAAAAGATTCTAAAAAGGAATTGTCATATAAAAATTGGAGTAGCAGAGAAATAATTTAAGACTATTGAGTGACTAGAAGATAAAAAGTTTAATTTTAAAAATTACTTTAACAGTATAAATCTTAACTATGGGACAGAAAATAAACGCAACGGGTTTAAGGGTGGGTATAAAAAAGGACTGGACATCAGTCTGGTATACATCTAAGGATAAATATGGAGAGACTGTTTACCAGGATTATATAATAAGGAAGTTTATTAGGAAGGAGCTCAGATCAGCTGGAGTTGATAGTATAGAGATAAGGAGATATATGAAAAAGGTAGAGATAGAAATCCGTGTAGCAAGACCTGGTGTTGTGATTGGAAGAGGGGGGACACAGATAGAGAAACTAAAAGAATCAATCAATAAGCTAGTCGATAATAAGGTTGAACTTAAGATTGTTGAGGTAAAAGATCCGGAAGTATCAGCACAGTTAATTGCTGATCGGCTTGTAGAACAACTTGAAAGGCGTGTCGTTCCAAAGTTCGTTATGACGAAAGAGCTTGAAAAAGCAGTTGCTACAGGTAAAGTTAGGGGAATTAGAATATGGGTATCAGGTAGGATAAAGGGAGCTGAAATTGCAAGGACAGAAAAGGTACAATGGGGAACAATACCACTGCAGACCTTGGAGGCGGATATTACTTATGCCACATCTGAAGCTCAAGTACCAAACGCCGGTAAGCAGGGAGTAAAGGTTTGGATTTATAAGGGAAAAGAGAAGAGGTAAAGGGCAAAGGGTGAGAGGTAGAAGGAGTTTTGCCTAATTAGATCAATATTAATAATAGATAAAACTATGTTACAACCTAGAAAAGAAAAGTATCGGAAAAAATTTAGGGGTAAAATGCGTGGAAAATCGCAAAGAGCTAACAAAGTGACTACAGGAGAGTATGGTCTCAAGGCAGTCACAAGAGGATGGGTGAGTTCAAATCAGTTGGAATCCGCAAGAAAAAGTATTGCTCACTACACAAAACGTAAAGGTAAGTTATGGGTAAGGATTTTTCCCGATAAGTCTTATACAACTAAGCCAGCAGAAGTGAAGATGGGAGGAGGAAAGGGTGACATAGCAGGGTATGTTGCTGTTGTGAAGCCAGGGCGTATAATATTTGAGCTCAGTGGAATTGAAGAATCAGTTGCGAAAGAAGCTCTAAGAAGGGCCGGACACAAGGTAACTATTAAAACAAAGTTTGTAAAGAAATAAAGATGAGTTCCAAAAAATACAAAAAGATGACAATTGAAGAACTGTTAGAAAGTGTCGATAAACAAAGAGAAGATCTTGCTCAGTTGTGTTTTGATGTTGGTATAGGAAGAGAGAAAGATTATGCACAAGTAAAAACAGAAAAGAGGAAACTAGCTACCATGCTAACTGTGTTGAAAGAAAGACGGGCAGAGAAGTCTATTCCTTCTCCTAATAAAGAAAAAACGACAAAAAAGGGGTCCAAAGATGATGATAAGACAAAACAAAAGGTAATAGAAAAAGAACATAAATTAGATAAATCAAAAAGAAATGAAAAAAACAAACAAAAGACAACAAAAAAATAAAGAATATGAACAAGAAAGTAGGAGTAGGAAGAAGGTTCTACAGGGGGAAGTTGTAAGCAATAAGATGCTAAATACTGTCGTAGTGAAGGTTACTAGTCGCAATGCTGATCCATTGTACGGGAAGATTATTACAAGATCAAAGAAATACAAAGCCCATACAAATGAGGATATAAAGGTTGGCACAATAGTGAGCATAGAGCAGTGTAGGCCAATTTCAAAAGCAAAGAGATGGAGGGTTATTCCCAATATTGACGGAAAAGAAAGTTGATAGTATATAATTTTGAATAAATGAATAAAAAGTGATACAGTCACAAAGTAAGTTAAAAATAGCTGATAATACGGGGGTGAAGTTTGTTAAAGTGATTTCTATTCGTGGAAGGCAAAAAGGAGGAGGGTATCAAAGGTTTGGTGGTGTAGGAGATATTGTTAGTGCTTCGGTAATAAAGGCTTTGCCGAATTCAACTATCTCTGAACATGAAAAGGTACATGTTGTTATTGTTCGAACCAAAAAGGAATGTCGAAGGAAAGACGGGAGTTATTTACGGTTTGATGATAATGCAGGTGTAATTATTGATTTAGATAATAGAGCTCCGATTGGGACAAGAGTTCTAGGTCCAGTTGCTCGTGAACTAAAGGTGAAAGGTTTTACCAAAATCATAAGTTTAGCACCAGAAGTATTATAGTGACTTTATTTTTAATAGTTTCAATGTGAAGGTTAAAAAAGGAGACACAGTGAAAGTAATATCTGGAAAGGATCGTGGAAAGATAGGTACGGTTTCTATGGTATTAAGGAAAAGTGGGAAGATTGTAGTTGAAAAAGTAAATGTAGTTAAGAAGCATAAGAAGCAGACTGGAGAGCAGAAGGATCAGGGTGGGATTATTGAGGTTGAGTCTCCAATCCCTCAAGGCAAAGTGATGATTGTTTGCTCAAAATGCAATAAGCCCACTAGGATAGGCTATAAGAAGCAGACAGATAAAAAGGTCAGAATTTGTAAAAAATGCGATAAGGTTCTAGACGAATAATCTTTATTTATTATTCTGAAAAAAAGAAGTCTATAGTAATGAGCGATTTGAAAGAGAAATATAAAAAAGAGATACTTCCTGAGCTCAAGAAGGAATTAAAAGTGAAGAACGACTTTGAGGTTCCAACGTTAAAACAAATTGTTGTGAATATCGGATTGGGCGAAGTCGTCAACAATAAGCAGGTTCTAGAGAAAGTATCCGAAGACTTGGCGGTCATAACAGGACAGAAGCCGCTTGTTACAAGAGCTAAAAAAGCAATTTCTAATTTCAAGATTAGAAAAGGTTTGGAGATTGGTTTGAAAATAGACTTGCGTAGCGATAGAATGTGGGACTTTTTTGAAAAGGTGGTAAGTATCGTACTACCAAGAATTAAGGATTTCAGAGGAGTTTCAAGAAAAGCTTTTGATGGATTCGGTAACTATTCTTTGGGTATAAGAGATCATACTGTTTTTCCAGAGATTGACCCGAACAAAGTGGATAAAATTCGTAGTTTTCAAATTAATATTATTACGACGGCTAGGAATGATAAGCAGGGCTTTCGGCTTTTAGAATTACTAGGAATGCCGTTTGCTAAAGTAGAAGACATGAGAATGATGGAGAAGATGCAGGAAGCTATTAGAAAAGAACGGAAGGAGCAAGAGAAGATGAAGGCTCAGCGACAGTCAGAGGGAAAAGATATCGAGGAAAGAAGAGTAGAGGAATAAACTTAATTATAAATAGTTTAATTTAAATTATGGCAAAGACATCGCAAGTAGAAAAAGCTAAGAAGCTAGAGAAGAAATCTAAGTATTCAACGCGGGTTTATCACCGCTGTAAGATATGCGGTAGAAGGCGAAGTTACTATAGATATTTTAAGATGTGTAGGATTTGTTTCCGGAAGCTAGCTCACAAGGGCCAATTGCCAGGAGTTATGAAATCGAGTTGGTAGCTTTAAATTAGTAGATAACTACATAAAATAGAACAATAGTTAGATTTTTAATTAATAGACTCTTTTTAAATTATGGTAACAGATATAATAGGAGATTTTCTAACAAGAATAAGAAATGCATATTTGAGAGGAAAAAAAGAGATAGAAATACCCTCTGCAAAAATGCTTATTTCTATTTCAAAAATCTTAAAAGAAGAGGGTTTTATTGCTGATTTTAAAGAAGGAAATGAAGGCAAAGACTCTCAACGGAGGATTCTAAAGCTTGAACTTAGATACGGAAATGGCAAAAAGTCTGTAATTCAAGGTATTAAAAGAATATCAAAGCCTGGTGTTAGAGTTTACACAGGATATAGAGATATACCAAGAGTTTTAAATGGTTTAGGTATTGTTATCCTTACAACACCTAAGGGTATCATGACTGGTGAAAAGGCGAAAAAAGAAAAAATCGGAGGAGAATTATTGTGTGAAGTCTGGTAGATGTATTAGTTCTTATTTTTATGAGTAGGGAAAGATAATTATCACTATATATTTTAATTTTATTAATTGGTAATAGGAAATGTCAAGGATTGGTATACAACCCATTGTGATTCCAGAAGGGGTTGATGTGAAAATTGAAGATAACGGTAAGCTCGGAGGTCAAAAAGTAATAGTTAAAGGGCCATTAGGTGAACTTTTGGAAGAATTTAGACAAGGAATAAATTGTAAGGTTGAGAAAGATAAGATTGTTTTAGAGAGGAAATCTGAGTCTAAAAAAGTGAGATCTCTTCATGGTCTTTATAGGACTTTGATAGACAATATGATTGTAGGAGTAACAAAAGGTTATGAAAAAGATCTGGAGATGGTAGGAATAGGTTTCAGGGCTGAATTAAAAGGGAATTCTCTACATCTGGATGCAGGAGCGACACATCCATTTGTTTTTGATCCTCCTCCTGGAATAAGTTTTGAAGTGAATGATAAGGTAAACATAAAAGTAAAAGGTACTGACAAGCAATTAGTTGGACAGCTTGCAGCCAGAATTAGATCAGTTCATAAACCCGAGCCTTATCAAGGCAAAGGTATACGATATAAGGGTGAGTATGTTAGAAGGAAAGCCGGAAAAGCAGCTAAAGCCGCAGAAGGAGCTGAGTAGAATTCTTTAAATAATAAATTTTAAAAGTAAGGAAAGGTGAGTAAAAAAACTCTACGAAAAAAAAGGCAGGAAAGAGTAAGTAGAAAAATAATTGGTCTGTCAAAAAGACCTAGACTGGCAGTTTATCGCTCGAATAAGCATATTTATGCCCAAGTAATTGACGACGAAAAGAAGGTTACTCTTGTGAGTTCTTCTGATAAAAAGTTGTCGCAGGGAGATCAAAAAAAGACAAAGACAGAAAAGGCCTCCCTTGTAGGTATGGATCTTGGGAAAAAGTTAGTTAAGAATAAGATTAAAAGTATAGTTTTTGATAGGAGAGGATACAAGTTTCATGGCAGAGTGAAAGCATTAGCTGAGGCTGTCAGGGGAGAGGGAATTATTTTTTAATAAATTTTTGAATAATGGTAAAAGAAAATCAACCCAAAAGTACAGTGCAGAAAGCCAAAGAGAATAAGGTGACAAAAAGAATTGAAGTCGGTAGTAAGGATACCCTTTCGGGAAGAAAGAGAGATATGATGAGAAGGATCAGCAGGAGGGATACATGGGCTCGAAGAAGGAAAGATAAGGATCGCCCCAAGGAAGAGTTGGATGTAAGATTAGTTTCAATCCGACGAGTGTCTAAAGTGAAAAAAGGTGGCAAAACTTTGAGGATGAGTGTGATGGCGGTTATTGGAGATAAAGAGGGAAATGTAGGTGTCGCAGTTGCAAAGGGCAAAGACGTCAGGGATGCTCAGAATAAGGCCATTAATAAAGCAAAAAAGAATCTTATAAAAGTCCCTCTAAAGGGCCAGACTATTCCCCATGAGGTCACAAGTAAATTTAAGGCAGCGAAGGTTTTTTTGAGGCCAGCGTCACCTGGTACGGGTGTAATTGCTGGTGGAGCCGTAAGAGCAGTTGTTGAGGTAGCGGGCATAAAAGATATTCTTTCTAAGAGATTGGGGTCAAATAATACAATTACAAATGTATATGCGACTTTTGAAGCGTTAAAAAGTTTGAGATTAAAAAGATTGTAAAAAATGAAACTACATCAACTACCAAAAATCAAAGAAAAAAAATCTAAACGTATTGGAAGAGGCTATGGAAGCGGTAAAGGTGGTCATACTGTTGGACGTGGTCAAAAGGGGCAAAGAAGTAGAAAAAGCTTTAAGCGTTTGAAGGCTTGGATTAGAGAATCGAAGATAAGATCTATTCCTAAATTAAAGGGGATAGGAAAAAGGTCTGCAAGAAGAGGTTATGCAAAAGTCAAGATTAAAGACTATGTACTGAATGTTAGTGACTTAGATCGATTTAAAGACGGAACTGTTGTTGACCTGTCTTTCTTAAAGAAGGAAGGTATTGCTGACATAAGGACTAAAAAGGTAAGTGTGAAGATATTGGGTAGAGGCGATTTGGCAAGGAAAGTTACATTACGCGGACTAAAGGTTTCGGAAACAGCAAGGAAGAAAATAGAAAAAGCCGGTGGAAAGGTTGTTGGATGAAATGCTTATTCTTATGAATGCTCATTCTTAAGGTGGCTTTAAGAATTTTTTCTACATTCTATTTTTTATAACATCCGTATTCTTGTTTAAGAATTACCTCCAAAAATTAGTGCAGATTCTGAAGACTCCAGATATTAGGAGGAAATTATATTTCACTCTTCTTATGTTACTAATCTTCCGTTTGTTAGCGGCAATACCTCTCCCTGGTATAAATGGAGAAGCCTTTAAAGAATTTTTTGGTGATAATCCTTTCGGAAACGTGTTTACATTGATAACGGGAGGGAGGCTGGATAACCCCTCGATAGTTGCAATAGGACTTGCGTCATACATCAATGCTTCAGTAATAATTCAATTACTGACAACAGTAATCCCGAAGCTTGATGAATTATCAAAAGAAGGTGAGAGAGGCAGGCAGATGATCAATCAGTATACTCGGTATCTGACTGTTCCTCTTTCAATTCTACAGTCTCTTGTAATATATACTATACTTAAGAAACAGTTTCCCTTACTTATTGGAGAACCATCAACACTTGAGATTGCTACTATGGTTATGAGTCTTACTTCGGGAACAGTCCTTTTAATGTGGATTAGCGAACTAATCTCCGAAGAGGGAATTGGAAATGGCTCTTCTTTTATAATTTTTGCTGGTATACTTGCTTCTCTTCCAGGCCTGATCAGTCGCGATCTTGAGGTTGTCGGTTATGATAAAGTGCTTCTAATTTCCGTAATTATTGGTGCCTTAGTTATGATTGGTGGCATTGTTTTTATTACGGAGGCAACGCGTAAGGTGACTATTCAGTATGCTAGGAGGGTGAGAGGGAGATCAATGGTCGGCGGACAAAGTTCTTATCTGCCTTTAAAAATTAATCAAGCTGGAGTTATGCCTGTTATATTTGCGGCCTCTTTCCTTACATTCCCGCAGATGATTACCCAATTTTTTATCAGTGCATCAAATCCCACCTCGTTCTTTTTTAAGGTAAGTGAAAAGGTTGGTTTACTTTATACCAATGAATATCAATGGCTCTATAATCTTTTGTATTTCATTCTGATTATTGCATTTACTTTCTTTTATACTTTTGTTGTTCTCAATCCAAATGAACAGGCTGAAAATTTGAAGAAAGGTGGAGGTTTTATTCCTGGTATAAGACCGGGAAAATCGACTGCTCACTTTATTACTCAAATTATGATCAGACTTACCATTGTAGGGGCAGTTTTCCTAGCGACTATATCCTTAATACCATCTCTTGCTAGATGGGGCGTTGAGTTAGCCGTTTTATCAGGGATTGGAGGAACAAGTATCTTAATAGTAGTTGGAGTAATTCTAGACACAATCAGGAGATTAAAATCAATGGTTGTTTCGCGGAGTTATGAAGCTTATAAGTAAAATAAATAATTATTAATTTATAGCTATATATTTAAGGTTCAGAATTCATTATAGTGATAATAATAATAATTGGTCCTCCTGGCTCGGGAAAATCGACTCAAGCAAGGATGCTGGGAAAAGAAATAGGTATTCCTTCGATTTCTATGGGACAAATATTAAGGGATGCTGAGGAAGCCAAAACAGTACTTGGAACAGAGGCTGCTAAGTTTACAAAAGAAGGCAAGCTTATACCATCTAAGCTGATAAAGGCTTTTACAAGATTTCGACTTGAAGAAAATGACTGTAAAGATGGATTCATACTTGATGGTGCACCAAGAAGAGTTGAGGAAGCAGTAGTTCTGGATGAGTATTTATCCAGAAAGGGGGAGCAAATAGATAAGGTAATATCGCTTGAAGTATCAGATGGGGAAGTAATAGAGAGATTATTAGCAAGGGCAAAACTTCCTGAAGAAGAGGGGGGAGGCAGGGAAGATGATAATATTGAGGATATAAAGGTTCGTCTACGGGAATTTTATGATAATTATGATGCAATAAAAGTTTATTATGACCAAAAGGATGTACTAGTAAGAATTGACGGAAGTGGGGCGATTGAGGATATACATAAACGAATGCGTGCCTTATTTAAGCTATAGAGTACAAAGACATTTTTGAAATCAGGGTATTATGGTAAATGTGATCCTTAAAACGGAACGTGAGATCAGAATAATGCGGGAGGCAGGTAAGATACTTGCTCAGATCATTAAAAAGTTAAGCAACGGAGTAAAAAGAGGAATTTCAACTTATGATATAAATGGAGAAGCAAAAGATCTGTGTAAATATTACAAAGTAAATCCTGCTTTTTTGGGTTATAAAGGGTATCCTGCGGCAACTTGTTTGGGGGTCAATGATACTGTAGTTCATGGGATTCCTTCAAAAGAGGAGATTCTAAAGGAAGGCGATATTATTAGCATTGATATGGGTATTATTTATAAAGGTTATTATTCCGATTGTGCAGTTACTGTTGGTGTTGGAAGCGTTCCTGAAAATGCCCAAAGATTAATTAGTGCGACAAGGGATAGTCTAGAGGCTGCAATTAATCAGGCGAAAAAGGGTAAGACGGTTGGTGATATTGGATATGCGATCCAATCTATAACCGAACTGGCAGGTTTTAGTGTTGTCAAACAGATGGTGGGTCACGGTATAGGTAAAGCTTTGCATGAAGACCCACAGATTCCAGGTTTTGGTAAGCAAAATACTGGTGTAGAACTGAAAGAAGGCATGGTGTTTGCCATAGAAGCAATAGTTAATGAAGGAAGCGAGAGAATAAAATTCTTAAAAGATGGTTGGACAACAAAGACGGAGGACGGTAAACTATCTGCTCTTTTTGAACATTCGGTTGCGATAACAAGGCAAGGTACAGTAGTATTGACTGCTGAATAATCTTATAATTTGGACTTGTTTCATAGGGATAGCTTTGCTATAATAAAGTTCAGCCGCTTTGTGGCGGCATTTTATAGGCATTATTATGGGAGAAATATTAGATCCAAAAAAGAAAATAGAGGTTGACGGCGTGGTAATTGAGAATTTACCAGGGACTAAATTCCGTGTTGAGGTTGAGATTAAAGGCGAAAAACATGAGATTTTAGGCCATTTATCAGGTAAGATGCGCATGAACTATATAAAGTTAAATGTAGGAGACACAGTTAAGGTGGAAATACCACTTTACGACCCAAGTAAGGGAAGGATTGTTTATAGGTATTAATTGAAGTATAATTAAACATTTTTACGACTTTAGTAGTTATGAAAGTAAAGACTAGTGTGAAGAAAAGATGTGAGTATTGTTATATCGTTCGTAGAAAGGGACGGGTTTATATCTATTGTAGAAGAAACCCTAAACATAAACAGAAACAAGGAAAAACTACATAATTAGTAATATTTATTTAATTTTTGGTTTAATTATGGCATTACAAAGAGCAAGAATTTCGGGTGTAGATATTCCCCTTGAAAAAAGGATTGAGGTTTCGCTTACATATATATATGGTATAGGAAGAAAAAAATCTCTTGATATTTTAAAACAAGCAAAGATTAGTCCAGATACGCGCACGAAAGATTTAGCCGATACAGATATAAAGAATCTTGTGGCAATAATTGATAAAAATTATGAGGTAGAAGGAACATTAAGACAAAGTGTATTTAGAGATGTTAAACGTTTGAAGGACATCCGTTGTTATAGAGGGATCAGGCATAAATTAGGGTTACCTGTGAGGGGACAGAGAACTCGTACAAATGCTGTTACAAGAAAAGGTAGAAATATTGCTGTAGGTGGCTTGAAAAGAAAGCTTGAAAAGACCTAAGACAGGTAGTATTAAAAATTTCGAGTTTATAATTATTTACAACAATTTTATATATGGGAAAGAAAAAAGTACTAGATAAATCAGAGCAGCCTGAAAGTGTAAGTAAGGAAACCTCAAAAGATAAAAAGGCGACAACAAAAGCTTCCAAATCTAAGAAGAGGAAAGATATTCCTAAGGCACGTGTTTATGTGAACTGTAGTTATAATAGTACAGTAATTACCTTTACAGATTATTCAGGGAATGTATTTGCATGGAGTAGTAGTGGATGTTCGGGTTTTAGGGGATCAAAGAAGGGTACCGCTTTTGCTGCGACAAAGGCTGCTTATGATGCTTACGACAAAGCTTCGAAATATGGTGTAAAGGAAGCAAGTGTCATTGTAAAAGGAGTAGGTATGGGTAGAAGGGCAGCTGTTAAGGGTTTGAGAACTGCTGGGTTAATAATCACATCTCTTTCTGATCGAACTCCAATTCCTCATAACGGATGCAGACCAAGGAAGAAACCTAGAGGGAGTTAATTTTAGTTTAAATTTATAAGTTTAATGGCAAGAGATTTATCTCCAAAATGGAAAAGAAGTCGAAGAGAAAAATATTCTTTGTTTGAAGATGATAAGTGGAAAAGAAGGCCAACATTGCCTGGTGAACACCCGTTAAGCACATCAAGGCCATCAGCCTATGCACTCCGTTTCCGAGAGAAGCAAAAAGCGAAAAGGATTTATGGTTTACTGGAGAAGCAATTTAAACGTTTCTTTAAAATGGCTGAAAAAGCTAAGGGTAACACGGGTGTAAAGTTACTGCAGCTTTTAGAGATGAGACTGGATAATGTTGTTTATAGATTAGGAGTCGCTCCAACACGCAATGCTGCTCGACAACTTGTGAATCATGGGAATATTACTGTCAATGACAAGAAAATAAGCATACCTTCATATGTTGTGTCGGTTGGAGATGAAGTCGGGTTAAAGCCGAGTGCCCAGAAGAAAGAATTTGTAAAAATATTTACTGAACAAGCTAAGAAAATTAAAACTCCGAAATGGCTACAGAAGCTTACACATGGCGGCAAAGTTGCTTCTGAACCAAGTCGAGAAATGATAGATAAAGGGATTAATGAACAGTTGATAGTGGAGTTTTATTCAAGATAGTGTCGGTTTTAGATTGAAATTCAGTTTTTTGTTTTAATTTTAGATTTTAGTTTTTTATTATGATAGCTTTAGATAAATTTAGATTTAATGTAGCTAAGGAGAAGGGAAATATTGGAGTGTACCAACTGGGACCACTTCCTAAGGGATATGGTGTTACTGTTGGGAATGCCCTTAGAAGAATCTTACTTTCAAGTATTGAGGGGGCTGCTATCACTAGTGTTAGGATAGCAGGAATTAAGCACGAATATTCAATGATTCCAGGAGTACTAGATGATATGCTGAGTATTCTTTTGAAGTTGAAAAAACTTGCACTTCGTTGTTATAGTGATAAACCGCAGACGATTGAGTTAGATGTAAAGGGGAAAAAGAAGGTTAAAGCAAAGGATATTAAGCTTACCTCAGATGTCGAAATTGCAAATCCAGAACTTGCTATTACTGAACTGACAGATAGTAAGGCAAAGCTTAATATCAAAATGACTGTTGAAAAAGGGGCAGGTTATGTACCAAGTGACGAGGAGAAACGTAGCCAAGTGGGAGTTATTCCTCTAGATGCCGACTTTTCTCCTGTAAAGCGCGTTGTGCTTAAAGTTACAAAGACAAGAGTAGGCCAGCAGACTGATTTAGATCAAGTAGATTTAGAAGTTTATACAAATGATGCTTTATCTCCTCGTGATGCGTTTGTACAGGCAGCCGATATTTATAAATCAATAACGCAACGACTAATAGCAGTTATCAAGGGTGAGGCTGAGGATGAAGGTGAGGAGGTAAAGGAAAAAAAGGAAAAAGATGAAGGTTCGACTAGTTCGGATTTAGATATAGACAAAATAAATTTGTCACCAAGACTCACAAACAGTTTGATTAAAGCAGGCTATAAAAACTTAACAGAGCTCGAAGGAAAAACGCTTGAAGAAATTATGGAGATACGAGGTCTTGGTAAAAGAAGTGCTGAAGAACTTGTTGACATTATGAAAAGCTATAAGTTAAAGGTTGAGGATTAGAATATTATTTTCATTTCAGAGGACTTTTAGATTATTAAAACATTATGAGGCATAGAAAAAAGGGTAAACAACTAGGTCGAACTGCTTCTCATAGAAAGGCAATGATAGCAAATTTGTCCTCATTCTTGATTCTAAATGAGTATATAGTAACTACTAAGGCTAAAGCAAAGGAGTGCAAATCTTTTACTGATAAAGTAATTTCAATAGCAAAGAAGAAGGATTTATATTCAAAAAGGCGAGTTAAAAGTCTTCTTAAAGACAAAATTGCATCCGGGAAGTTAGTAGATGTTTTAGTTGATAGATATGCTGATCGAGAAGGTGGTTATGTCAGTATGGTCAAGCTTGGAAAGCGGGTGGGTGATGATGCCGATATGGCGAAACTTTATCTAGTTGGATCTGAGCCAGTAAGAGTTAAAAAGAAGGTTAAGACAAAGAAGAAAGTCAAAAAACAAAAGGAGAAGAAACAGGAGGTAGAAAAGAAGGAGAAAAAGGGTATATTTGAGAAGGTAAAAAGTTTAAGGCAGAGTATTTTTGACAGGAGACAAGGAAGCGGGAAAGGGCAACAGGATGTCGGTGCAAAAAGAATAGAAACTAAATCCAGATCGGGCATTTAATCTTTTGTACTATATTACGGAATCACTTGAGAAATGGAAAGAACAAAAGTTATTAGCAAAAAAGATATAAAAAGAGAGTGGTATTTAGTGGATGCGACGGGAGTAAGGCTTGGTCGCCTTGCAAGTTTTGTTGCTAAACTACTCCAAGGTAAAGACAAGCCTATTTACTCGCAGAATATTGATTGCGGTGACAATGTTATTGTTATAAATTCGAAAAGTATTGAAGTGCATCCTAAGAAATATGCTAGTAAAATGTATTGGCGTCACTCGGGTTATATTGGTTCTCTAAAACAGGATACACTTGCAGAGATGTTGAAAAAGAGACCCAATGAGGTAATCAAAAAAGCTGTGTGGGGAATGATTCCAAAGACCAAGTTGGGAGGGAGAATGATAAAGAAATTATATATATATGAAGGAGAAGATCATAAACATTCTGTAAATAAACCTAAAATCATAAAAGTAACATAATATGGCTAAAAAGGAAGAAAAGAGAGAAAAAGTCAACAAGGATAGCAAAAAGGTTGGTAAATACTTTTTTGCTTTTGGACGAAGAAAAACTTCTGTTTCAACTGTCAGGATATTTGAAGGAAAGGGAGAGGATACTATAAATGGTAAGAAAGTAAAAGAAGTATATTCTTCGGCAAGAGAGCTAGAAGAGTTATATTCACCATTTAAGGTAGCAGATAATCTTGGTAAGTACTATTTTACTGCTAAGGTTATGGGGGGTGGCAAATCGGGTCAGCTTGATAGCATAAAGTTAGCTCTCGCAAGGGCTCTTACTAATTCCGATGAGAAGCTCAGGAAATTATTAAAAGTTAGAAAGCTACTTACTGTTGATGGACGCGTTAAAGAGAGAAAGAAGCCTGGACTCAAGAAGGCAAGAAAACAGGAACAGTATTCAAAGAGATAAAATTCGTTCACTTAATTATTGTCTTCCATCAATTCTAATTGTTATATCCTGCTTACTCTTTTTGCAAAGTTTTTCAAAGCACCGCTTTTTATCACTATTAAATCCATATCAAATACTCTTGCGTACATATCAAGTAGGGATACAACATCCAATAGCGAGCGGTATCCAGACAGACCTGAGACGTCGATGTACATTTTATTAAAATTTATCTTAAAGCTTAATGCTTTCTTAATGTCATAAACATCGAGTGTCTCAAAGTGTATATAAGGTCGCTTTCTTCTTGCTCTTTCTATACATTTATTACTAATATCAGTAGCAATTAGATTTTGGCACTCGTTGTAAAGAAGTTCGGAAGTAGTACCCCATTCACAACCTATTTCTAATAGCCGGTCATTTGGTTGTACATAGTTGGCTATAGAAGATCTATATTCTTTAACACCCCGTGTTGCCAAATAGAGTGTCTTGAGCTTGTACTGTTGCTCGTTTGCCATGTCCCTAAAATAAAAAGTTAAATTAAACCTGATTACTTTGGGACAAAAAAAAGCGCCCAATCCCGTAAAAGACGTATTACGTCTCTACGGGATCAGGCGCTCTAAGATTCACATCCTACTTGGTTTACACCTTATAGACATTTCTTACCTGAGCTAACCCATGAAGTATGAATATTTACTTCATGGTTGACCTCCTGAAGCATCAAGTGTTTTATTAGACCGATTATACCATTATCAAAGGTGTTGTTCAATAATTGCCGTAGTTTAAACATAACTCAGGGCACGAATTTCATACAAGTAGATGGTAAAATTTTAATCAATAGGACTATTTCGAAATAATTGCTATTTGCGAAAACTTTTTCTTATTGTATAATAAACTCATACTTCAATTTATCTTAAAAATCTGCTCAATTCCATGAAGAAAGTTGGGTTGTGTCTAATTCTATGCATTATTGCTATTGTCGCAGCTATATTTGTTCCCTGGGAAAATGTTGGGAACATCAAAGATCGTCTTTTGGGAACAAGTCGAAGTGTTGCTTCCTTAAAAGTTTATTCTTTAGGAGGTAATATGAAAGTAATACTTGATGGAGAAGAAAAAGGTACTGTAAGAAGTGAGGATCCTTACTTAGAGATATTTCCAGTTGAGGTCGGTAATCACACTGTTGAGCTTGAACGCGAGTCTGAGGCTGGGGGATTTTACGTTGATTTTAAGCGCGAAATACGATTTGAGAAAGGTTTTGATACTGTGATTAGTTGGGAGATTGGTCCAACCGAAGATTCTTCTTCTGGATGGATTTTATATGCTCAGAAGACAACAGGAGAGGATGGTAAAATACTCGTCAACCTAACATGTGATCCTGGAAATTGTGAAGTACAAATAGATGATCAAGAAAAACGCCAGGCTCCATTATCAGATCAAGAATTATCAATAGATAGCCAGCACACGATCAAGGCTAGTAGATATGGGTATCAGGATCTGGAATTCCAGGTTCTCCCTGAGGAGGATTCGGCAAGAGCGCAGCTTGCCGGTTATGTTTTATTCCTAGAAGTGAATCTATACAAGATACCTGTGTACAATTAACCGATTTGATAATTCAAAAAGGTTTTTTAGTTTAACTGATTGCGTTTGATACTAATGCCTATTTTAGAGAAACTTACAAAGCATAAAAATGCTCCTGTCACGTTGATTTTTAAGGGGGCAAACGTTCTAGGTATTGAGGTTGCGAAGCTCCTTATAGAACAAGGAGCTTTCGTTGTGCTTATTGATGAATATACGCAGCAGAAGAAGAACATGGCTAGTAGTGTATTAAATGAAGAATTATTTAGCTTTGTTGATATTTCTGGTATCAGTTCACTTGTCGAAACAGTTGAACATGTCGATTATATATTTTTCCTGAATCATGAAAATTATGACTCGAAAGAGAATATATCAACCTCGGAATTTTTGGATAAATCGAATACGCTTGACAGATTGCTTCAGTTGGCCACGGAAAAGAAGAGTAAGTTTCTGTTAACTTCGTCAATAAAACTGCATCAAATAATTCAAGGTAAAAAAGATGTTGTCTCAGATTTTGATTTAGATGATGACAGCTTAAGCTATACAAATCTTGAAGTTCAAAGATACGCAGAAAACCTGACATGGGAGTATTATAAAAGAGGTGGTCTTAATGCCCGAATTGTAAGAATAGGAGAAATTCTTGGGGAGGGTATAGATTTTAATAAGGATGCCTTGGTTGTGAGATATATAAAGGACGCAATTTCAGGGCAAAAATTGTCAGTAGAGGGAGACGGTCTTGAGAATTTGTATTTTGTGCATGTTTTAGATGCAGCATATGGGCTGATAAAAGCACAGTTTACCGAAAAAACATCTGGGCAGGTTTATTCCCTTGTGATTCCTCGTGATATCACTATCTTGAATCTTGCCTATAAAATACTTGATCTCGAACCTAGGGCAGGTGGGATAGATTTCATAGACCAGAAAGAGAAGGATGAGTTACATGTGTATAAACCGGCAAAGAACTTGAAAAGTATTGGCTGGAAACCAAAGGTTTCTTTTGAAAGAGCTTTAGCATCGACTATTGATTATGCTTACAAAGTATTAGGGAAAAAGAAGGCTCCGGTTCAAGAGACTCAGGCTCGTGTTCAGCCGCCAGTTCCCCCTAAACAGGATATAAAAAAGGATGAGGAGGGGAAAGAAAAGAAGAAAAGAAAATCACTTAAAGACTTTTTCGTTAATTTCTTTTTTGAAGTCAAGGAAGAGAAAAAAGCTCGTTCAGTTCTAGATAGTGTCCAATATAAACCAACACAAAAGCCTCAAACAGAGAAACCAGAAAAAGGTAAAATAGCAGAAAGGGTATCTCTTAGTCAAAAGAAAGAGATAAGAAAAGCGGAACCAAAAAGCAATAAGTTGAAATCTTTTGCACTTAAATTCACCGGATTGTTTAGTAATCTTAGGAACACGGTTAGGACTTTTACACTTGCTCAGTTCTTTGGATATTTTACTGCTGCGATTATAGTACTCCTATTATATTTCGCATTTTTTGTTCCTGTCTCAAAAATAGTTTATAAGGGATCAGTGGCCTTTCTATATACAAACTCTGCAGCTAAAGCCATGGGAAATTGGCAGTTTTCAAAGGCAAGTAGTGATTTGGAATCTGCAAACCTTGCCTTGACAGAGGTAAACTCTAATCTTGATAAGTTATCATTTCTTGCAAGTATAAAACAATTTGATAGTTTAGGAAGACTTCAAAACAAAGTGTCTGAATCCTCAAGGGTACTGACTGCTGCTCAAATGCTTACAGAGTCAGCTGGACCTTTTGAGAGCTATCTAAATGAGTATCAGTCAAATGTGTTGCTCGACGGAAAGGAAGATTTGAAAGTACAACCTGGAAACATATATGAGTTGGACGGCCTTTTAGACGTTGATGTTGCAAGGTGGGGTCAAATGTTGGAAGGTGCCGATACTGTATTTGATGAGTCAGAATTTAATCTGACACTAATCGGGGGTCGCATAAAAGGATTTCAGGAGGCTTTGACCTCGATAAAGCAGACGAGTGATGTAACCCTTGATCTTGTAAGTGTTATGCCGACTTTACTTGGTGTAGAAGATGAACAAACATTCGCTGTTTTACTAGTGAATGAGGAAAAGATGAACACAAGGGGTGGAGAGATTGAGGCTGTTTGTGTATTTTCATACTTTAAAGGGCAGCTTTCTAATACTCGCATTTATGGAAGTTCAGATATAAATCTTAAACTTACATCTCAACAAGAGAGATTTGTTAGAAATGATCTTAAAGCATTATATCCTGAGGATGGGTTAACTTTTAGAGAACTGACTATTATATTTGATGATGGAACTTTCGAATCACTTATAAAGTCCTCAATCGAAACTATCTATGAGGAGAGTCCCGATCATATTGTTACTTTAAACTTTGAAGCCCTAGGAGATCTTATATCACTTATAGGGGGTGTTGAACTTGAAGGTTTAGGCATCGTAAATTCTTCAAACTATGAGGAGAGTATTCAAAAGTCTGATATTTCATACAGAGAACTAATGGCGAAGATTTTTGAAAGAGTTTTTCAGTATAAAAAAGAAGATTTATTAGCTTTCGGTACGCTTATAGGGAACCATATAAAATCATCAAATATGGTTCTTTATTCTCAGAGTTCAATACTAGATAAGTTTCTAGCAGATAAAGGAATTACAAAAACTCCCCCAATGGACTCATATGATTGGTTTAGTGTTCATGCTGTAACTGATTCACAGAATATGCCGAGTATCAAAGTCGAGACAAGAATTGAATTAAAAGATGCGGATAGTGAAGCAGAGCACAAGCTAAGTTTTGAGAAAAATATAGAAGGAGACTTTCTTGGAACTGTCATCCTTGAATTTGGACCTGATTTTGACATCTCTGAAATTACTACATCATCAGATAAGGTTCAAGTGTTACAAGAATATAGAAATAAAGTATTCCTACAGCTAAACCTTGTAAAAGATGATAAAGAAAATGCAGTTGTCAAGGGGAAAAGTACTGGAGTTGTAATCCAAAAAGAGAATGAGTATAATTACTTCTTGCAACTAGAGAAACCGGCAGGTTTTTTTTACTATTATGATATTCTGCTAGACTACGGGAAGGATTATCAATTGATGTCTGTATCTCCGGAAAGTGTAACTGTTGATTCAGCGGTGAAGATACTAGGCAGTATAAATGAAGATATGCTATGGAGACTAAATCTTTCTCAACCATAGAGTTTAAATTGATTAATGAAATATTCTTTTATTATTCTAATTTATGAGTGGTAAAAAACTAATAACAAAAAGGGGATTGAAAAAACTTGAGGATGAACTCAAAATGCGTACTGATAAAATGCGCGATGAAATTGCTGACAGACTGGATGAAGCAAAAGCGATTGGAGATCTTTCTGAGAATTCGGCATATCATGCTGCTTTGGAGGAATATCAGTTTAATGAGGCCAGAATAAATGAACTTAAGGATTTGATAAGTAAGATTGAGGTTGCTCCTGACGAAAGTCGCGATACTGATATTGACATTGGTGATACAGTCAAGGTTAAGGATTTAAGTACTGGGAGGATCATAACGTATGATATTGTTGGTCTGGGAGAAGGAGACCCTCTAAAGGGACAGGTAAGTTCTGATTCAGCTGTAGGTGGAGCCATAATTGGAAAGAAGGTAGGAGATAAGGTAAAGGTAAGTCTTCCGCGTGGAGAGCAAGAACTCGAAATAATTAAGATAGGTCAGTCAGTTTGATTCCCTCCTTTTATAAAACCTCTACATTCCTAGCAGCCTAAAGTTTTATTCTTTATACAACACTTTTTTATCTTGCAAAAGGATGGCCGTTCCCTTCTCTATATGCTTTCCCGCATTGCATTTTTACTAGTAAGCTTAATACTTTATAGCATTGTTCATAATTTTTAAACTTTCTGAAAAAGAAGATTTTAGATAAAAATTATGCATTTCTATCAAATTCGCTACCGCGACACTCTTTTCTAGGATCTCTAGTCATATCAGCTGTTTGTCCTGAATAATTGGGACAATCTTTGCAGCACAAGCCGCAGTATGCAGTCATATTTTTACTCATTTTATAACAATTTCAAAATTAATTATTATTATTAACACTATTATGTTTTTAGTTTAAAAAAGTTGTACCTTTTGTACTTTAATAATAGTTTTTCTTGCTATAGATAATAGTATGGTATACTTCCAAAAAATGATTATCCATGTTAAACTATAAAAATAATAGCAAGATATAATAAACAGTGCTAATTTATAATTTGTGAAATTGAATAGTTAAAGCAAGGATTTTTTAGCTTACAAGGTATTCAATTTCTTCACAACTTCATTAAGTAATAATGCTAAAAGGCATGGCGCTTGCGAAGCAAGCTTAATTTGAAGTCCTTATGTAAAATGAAGCAACACGCAGTTCCAGAAAATATAATGGACGTGGAGTTTAAGCTATTTGGTAGTCTAACGGCTAAACAGTTTGGTTATATTATTGGTGGTGGGTGTATAGCTTTGCTTATGTACTATACATTTAAGACTCTTAACTCTACCCTATTAGGATGGATCTTTGCTTTTTTGTGTGTAATCCTGGGGTTATCTCTTGCACTTATAAGAGTAAATGATCAGCCGTTTGAAGTTTGGCTGGGCAATTTTCTCTCAGCTATGTTTTCGTCTCAAAAAAGAGTATGGAAAAAGGGGAAAAAAACACCAGAAGTTCTTACTCAACAAGGAGTTGAACAGAAGAAAGAGATTGTTCGTGCACAACAGTCAGCTCCTCTGCAGGTAGCTACTCAAGCACAGCAGGAAAAGAAGATTCTTCCCCCAAAACCTTCACTACAGCCGGGTCCTAGTATACCTGAGCATCCTTTTAAAGATATTCAGACAGAAAATCAACAAAAGCAGGTTATACAAGCTCCAGGAAAAGTGCAGGCAGGTGGTGTTGCGCCACGCGGGCCGGTTGTACAGTCGCAACTTGCTGGAACAGCCGTTCAGGGCGATACATACTATATACCAGGGAGTGCCCAAAAATATATAAAAATGTCTACTAATCAGTCTCCTAACCGTCCCTTGACAGTATCAACTCAATCGGGGACTTTAGATCAGAGAATAAAATCAGATATGATACAACCACAGAAAGTTCAAACACAGAAGTCCGATCAAGTCCAACAAACACCTTCTACTCTTTTAAATGAAGGTAATGGGGTGAGTGCAACTACAAGTTCTCCTCCACCGCATGACGAACCAGCAGAAAACGTTGGAAATAAGCAGGAACCTAAAAGCGACACGCAAGCTGTATCAGCCGCTCCTGTTGTAAGTCAGCAATCAGGACAGGTTGGTACTGGAAATGTCTCGGATCAGACACAACAAGCTTCCATCGAGGGGGCAGCGCCAGTACTGCAACAACCAGTACAAGCTCCACAGGTTGCTCAAACAAATGAGGGGAAAACGTATACGAACAAAGGGTTACAATATGGTGATCTGATTCCCGAAAAAGGTGAATCTACAACAGATCATGCAAATGATGATAGTTCAGGTGCTATATCTTCTGATGATCAGCTTGCAGAGGAGAATAAAGCTTTAAGGCAAAAGGTGGCTGAATATTCTGAGGAAAAAGCAAAGTTAGAGGAAGCACTTACTCAGACTAAGAGGATGCACGATGAGTTACAGAGTCAAAATCTAGGTTTAAGTGAGAAGCTAGGAGGTCTTCAAAGGGAGCTAGAGGCACTTAAGGTTAAGGAAGAGGAGCCTAAGCCGGCAGCACCGACGAAGCAAATTCCGAAAGAACAAGAGGATAGTGGACTTATGTCGCCAGGTGTTTATAGCGGCCCGTCACTTAGTAAAAAACCTAATGTCATTAGCGGAATAGTAAAGACTAAAGATGGAAAGCTATTGCCGGGTGTTATAGTGATAGTGAAAAATGATAAGGGTCGACCTGTACGCGCTATGAAGACAAATAGTCTTGGTCAATTTGTGACGACGACAGCACTAGATAATGGAGTTTATCTTTTAGAACTTGCAAGGGATAGCTACTCTTTTGCGCGTTATGAGATACGTCTGACAGGTGACTTGTTGCCGACATATGAAATTGAGTCGTCTTGATGTAATTTTCTTTAATTTTATTATTTTAATCTTTTATTTATATTATGGCTCTTTTGCCGAAGGGGATACCCTCGACACAACAACATCTTGATATTGCTGAGATAAAGAATGATCTTGTGGTCCTTAAAAATGGTGTTGTAGCACTTGTGTTAGAAACCACATCCCTGAACTTTGATTTGTTATCAGAACGGGAGCAGGACACAAAGATTCTTGCTTTTGCTGGGCTTCTGAATTCACTTTCATTTCATGTTCAGATCGTAATCCGCACTCATAGGACAGATTTAAGTGACTATGTTGAGCTTCTAGAAAACCAAAAAAATAGACAAATTTCTAATGGACTTCGCAATCAAATGGGAATTTATATTGAATTCATAAAAAACCTGACAGTTACAAATGAAGTTCTTGAGAAGCGATTCTTTATAATTATCCCTAGTAGTAGTGGAATTTCACTAAAGCCGGGAATATTTAAAAAGTTATTTGGGAGCAAGGAAGATGTGGTCAATGTTGATGAAGCTATAGATAGAGCGACAACAAAGTTGTATCCAAGAAGGGATCACATCATCAAACAGTTGAAAAGGATGAGCTTGTTTGCACGACAACTTTCCTCTTCGGAGCTAGTAAAGTTGTATTATGGTGTATATAACCCCGAGCGAGGTGGGATCGAAAAACTACAGCTAACTAGAACTGATGTTGATGCTCCTGTTGTAGGAGCAAAGACACAGGAGAGTTAGTGTGTTAGAAATTATTAAATGAAACGCACAGAAAGATGGAGGATACAAAGTTACATTATATTGTGGTTACGGGAATTATTATTAAGGATGAAAAATTCCTTATTGCTCGAAGAAGTTTAAAAGAAGCAGCTTTTCCAGGCTTGTGGACAGTACCTGGGGGGAAATTACGTACCGATGATTATACTACTTCAAAAAAGGATACGTCAGATAGCTGGTACAATGTTCTTGAAAAATTATTACAAAGAGAAATAAAGGAGGAAGTGGGGGTAAATGTAAAAGATATAAGATACCTTTTGAGCTTGACGTATATTCGCTCAGATGGGAAGCCGACCTTGATATTGAGCTTTTATTGTTATTATGATTCGGGGAGTATTCAGTTATCGAAGGAATTAACGGAATATAAGTGGGTAGATAGAAATGGTCTGGAGAACTATGCGTTAGTGCCGGGGCTTAGAGAAGAGATAGAGATGGTAGATGATATACTCAAAGGAGGCGGAGTTGAAAGCTGGAGCGGACAATATGATAGTTGCGATGATGAGAGTGTTCGAGATGGGGAATCAAAGAAATAAATGGGCAATCAAGATATTTTTATAATCTATTTGTAATCAATTAAATAGAGTTTAAGTTACTTTTTTATTTCAATGTTTATTTATGGCCAATTTACTTTCATTTCTGAAGAAAAAAGATAAAAAGGATGTTGCTAGTGCTCAAACCCAAACTCAAGCAGGCGGTCAGCTTGAAGGACAGATAACTTCATCAATTCCTGGTCAAGTTATGCCAACAAGTACTGTTGGCACGAGCAGGTATTTAAAGACAAGTACAGAACAAAAAGAGCTTACTAAAGCTTATCAACAGAAAGGACAATTCTTAGCAAGATCCGGTGTAGATATAAAAGATGAGGATGAGGCAGTGAATAAATTTGTCGGAGGGATGCTGGATGTGAAGGATATTATCGCGCCTCCAGCTATAGAGGTAGATTTTAATCATATTCTTGTAGGAACGAAGTATTTTCGAACCCTTTTTTCTTCGGGTTATCCTAAATTTGTGGGTGCAAACTGGTTGTCACCTTTGATAAATTTCGAATTCCCTGTTGATATAAGCACCTTTTATTATCCTGTTGATTCCAGGCTTGTAATGCAGAGGTTAAAAAGAAAAATTGGAGAGATGGAAGCGACTATAAATATAGATCTGGAAGCAGGTAAAGTGGTTGATCCAAGGGTTAAGGTTGCGCTTGCAGATGCTAAAGAACTTCAGGAGTCTCTGGCGAAAGGTACTGAAAAATTTTTTCATTTCGCACTATATGTAACTATTAACGCATCCTCTCTTGCCGAATTGGAGAAGACCTATAAGAATCTTGAACAGTCTCTGGGAGCAATAGGAGTTGTTATTAAACCAGCAACTTTGCAGCAAGAGCAAGGCTATCAAAGTGTAGTGCCGGTGGGACTGGATAAACTGTATTATACGAGGAATATGGATACTACCTCACTAGCCACTACATTCCCGTTTGTCAGTTCGAATCTCACTATGAACAGGGGAGTTTTGTATGGTGTAAACAAGCATAATAAGAGTCTGGTGATCTTTGATAGATTTGAGCTTGAAAATGCCAATGCTGTGATTTTTGCGACATCAGGAGCTGGAAAGAGTTACCTTGTCAAGCTTGAGGCTTTAAGAGGTCTTATGTTTGGCATAGAAAGTATTATTATCGATCCTGAAAAAGAGTATCAAAAGTTATGTAGAACAATAGGAGGCGAATACATATCCTTTGCACAAGATGGTGATAAGAAGCTAAACCCTTTCGAACTTTCAGGTATTCAAGAGGAGGGTGAAGATGAATTGAGAATGAAAATACAATCTCTTCACGGCCTTTTAAAGATAATGCTTGGAGGACAGGTAACTCCACAGGAGAGTGCTGTCCTAGATAGGGCTCTAATTCTGACCTATAAAGAGAAAGGGATAAGTCCTGATATCGTAACCCATAAAAACCAGCCTCCTTTGATGGAAGATTTATACAAAGTGCTCCAAGCGATGGCTGAGCCGGAAGCCCATTCTATAGCTATACGGTTGGAAAAGTATATAAGAGGAAGTGCAGCAGGTATTTTTGATCGACAAAGTACAGTTGACATTCGAAATACTTTTACTGTTTTTAGCATAAGAGAATTAAGTGATGACCTTCGCCCTATAGCTATGTATATGATGCTTGATTTTATTTGGAACAAAGTAAAAACAGATAGACGCAAAAGGCTTCTCATAATTGACGAAGCTTGGTGGATGATGCAGTTTGAAGACGCAGCCAAATTTATACATTCTATTGCAAAAAGAGCAAGAAAGTATTGGTTAGGTCTGACAACCATTACTCAAGATGTTGAAGATTTTCTGGAAACTGATTATGGTAAGGCAATCATTACAAACTCGGCTATTCAAATTCTTCTAAAACAGAGCCCTGCTGCTGTTGATAGAATCCAAAAGGTATTTTATTTATCTGACGGAGAAAAGAACTTTTTACTTTCTTCGGGAATTGGAGAAGGTATATTTTTTGCAGGACCAAGTCACGTTGCTATTCAGGTAATTGCTTCGGAAAATGAGCATCAGTTAATTACTGCTCATCCTGAAGAACTGGCAAAACAAGCTCGTGAAGAGCAAGAGAGGGAAAGACAATTAAGAGAAAGTCAGGGCGGGTGACGAACTTATCATTAAGGCCCACGTAATTCTTAACTAAATAAGATTAATCTAATGGGAGAGGTAGCAAGTTTGGGTACTGTAAATACAATAAATATTCCTTCCTTTGTCCTAGTGGTTGGTGGAGTATTGTTATTCGGGATAATTGTTTTTTTAGTAAGCATTATTGTATACCTTTCCAAAAAGATTAGATTTTTGACTAAGATGCGCTTTGGTTTCGGGGGCAGGCCTATCTTTTCTATTCTAGCAATTCTTGCGATTGCACTTGCGATACCCCTAACATACTATGCATCAAGCAGATCTATAGAGATAGTAAATTTAGCTCGTGCCGAAAGGGATGTGACGATTGAGGTCCAAAAGATAGAAGTATATGAGGGGTTGTATGATGTTTCTTTTATGGCTATTCCAACTGTTGATGGTGAAGCTTGGGGAGAGAAATCTTATGAAATCACATGGATGGTCGAGGGTCCATTGACATTTGAAAAGAAGGAAAGTGAGAGAAGTATAAAAGCACCTAGTTATTTTCGGAAGGAACTGCCTAGTGGTACGTATGAGTTAAAAGTAGTAGTTGAAAGCGAGGGATTCAAAGTGGTAAAAACTCAGTACCTTGATTTTTAGTTAATTACTATCATTTTTGTTAATTATTTCCGTGGATAAAAAGTATAGAAGAAGCTTACTCAAACCTAGATTTCTAACTGTTTTTTTAGCAGTTGTAGTACTCTTTAACTTCTTCAGCACTAAGATACTTCCTAAAGAAGTATTCTTAGCATATGCTGCAGATATAAATATCCAAGAGCTCGTTGATCTTGCAAATTCAGAGAGGCAGGCTCGGGGGGTTCAACTTTTATCTGTTGATTCCCGGTTAGTGGAGGCAGCAAAGGCAAAGGGCGAGGATATGTTGGCTAAAGATTACTGGTCACACTATGGTCCGAATGGAGAGTCGCCTTGGGATTTTATCTTATCGAGTGGGTATGAGTATATGTACGCTGGTGAGAATCTTGCCAAGGATTTTTCATCGACTGCTCCTATACATAGTGCGTGGATGGCAAGTCAATCACATAGAAGTAATATACTCAACGTAAATTTTAAAAATGTCGGTATTGCTGCGGTTACTGGAGAATTTCAAGGCGAAGAAACGACAATTGTAGTTCAAATGTTTGGTGCCGGAGAAGTAGATTATAATGAGTCTAGTGTAAACGATAGTGATAGTCTTCCTGTAACAGGGTCAGAAGGCTCTCTTGAATCTCCTGTAATTATATACCCTCATGATGGAGATATCTTTGATAATGGAGCGTTTGATATAAGGGGAAATTCAAATGAGGGAACGAAGATAGAGATATTTGACAACCATAACATATCTGGAGAGGTAGCTCCTTTCGATTCTGCATTTGTTTATACAAATGCGGCCGGTTATAGTGATGGATTGCACATTATATATGCGAAGGCTATAAACGAAGCCTTTGAGAGTAGTGGTATATCAAATATTATCAATGTAAATGTTGACACTATCGACCCGAATATTGTTCGAGAATCGGCTAAATTTGAATATGTCGAGGTAGGATACGACTTTAGAAACTTTGTCTTTTCTATTGAGATTGAAGATAACCCTATTTATGTAAGTGGCGAGTACAAAGGGGAAGACGTGGATTGTAATTATATAAATGAGAGATGGCAGTGTGTTGTCAATGAAAAAATGGAAGTATTTGAAGAATTAAAGATATACGCAAAAGATGCAGCGGGGAATGAGACTATGGAACTCTTCAAAACCGAAGAATTGAATAGTTTAGCAGAGTTTCATCTTGGAGATATGAATCTCGGATCCGAGATTCATACATGGTTTATAGAAAATTTTATATCGCGAATCTTTACTAGAAGTCTGAGAGGTAAGGTAAATTTCCTTTTTGCAGTAATAATAGTCATTATACTTGGTGCTCAATATTTAGTGCTAGCCAAAACAGGCTTGACAAAGGAATACTCATTTTCACTCCTGCACCTGCCTGTTTTTGCCATTCTGTTATTTGTTGGGCTTCTTGGAAGCGGGGGAGAAATACTGTAATCAAATTAAAAGCTTACTTGATAGGTTTTTACAAAAAGGGTTTAATAATTAAGGATATTTTATGACTCAGTTCATAAGTTTTCTAGGAAAAAATAAACGTAGCATTTTTTACGCATTTTCAACTGGATTTGGCCTTACCTTTGCATTGGAACTTCTGAAAGATTATGGAGGAGATGAGTTTTGGATGGGAGTTTCACTTACCAGTGTCGTGTTAATTTTGGAGATTTACTTAAATTGGAGATTTGCGACAAGAATTTTGCGTCAAATCGACTTGCCTAGTATTAATACTTATAATTTATGGGGTCACTTTCTCAATCATATTACCCTTCCCCTCTTATTATTTTTTTCATTAGCTGGTTTTATATACTTTAATAGCGATGATTTGGTTAGACTTATAGCTATCATAGCTTTAGTGTTTATCAATATTATCCTTTTCATAAATATTCGCTCATACTACCAGGATGAGTTCAAGATTGATGTCAGTACACGATATATTTACGATGTTATAAAACTTATTATCTCCTTTTTCGGGATAAATTTGATTCTTCATGTGAAGGTCTTACTGCAATTGGACTTATGGCTTATGGCATGCTGTGTATGTTTTTTGCTATTAATACTCGGGGGACTACTGATCTATAGAAAGGCTCAGGTAAACATTTATACAATTGCATATGTGATTATTTCCTCATTCTTAATAGCTGTTGTATTTATGCTTTTAAATGTTTTCGGTTTTATACTCTTGGGAATAAATGTTATTTCTTTTTTGCTTTTTTATTTCTCTCTTTCTATACTTCATCATAGGATTGAAAGGTCATTAACTCTCAATGTATTTCTTGAGTACGTTATGTTTTTTATTATTGCATTACTTTTATTTGCAGGTCTTAGCTAGATAAGTAAATCTTTGTGCGATATGGCTATTTAATAGATATTGAAGGATATTTTAAATATTATTTATAGCTCAAATGAATATCATAATCACAGGTAGAGGTGTAGAGGTAACGGAGGCGATAAAGGCGAAGGTTCACGATATGTTAGAAAAACACGAAAAGCTTCTCGAAAAGGCAAATAAAATAGAGGTTGAAGTTAAGCAGAATATGTCTCACGGTGGTGTAAAAAATGATCTTAGTGTAGAGATTATTGTTACAATGCTCAAGGTATTTATAAGAGTAGAAGAGAGTGGGAATGATGTTTATGCAATTATCGACGAGATGGATCCAATACTTAGAAGGAGACTAGTGAGGTTTAGGGACCGTATAAAAGAATGGGAGAGAGATAAATCCTGGAAAATTATAGAGAGAAAAAGACTTGAAGAGGAGATAGAAAATATGAAGGAGGATAGGTATGCAGATCAAAGTTTTGTTCCTCCTACAATAACTCGTTATAAACAATTTAGACAGAACTCTCCGATGCATGTTGCGGAGGCTATTGAGAGAATGGAGCTTTTAGGACATGAGGCTTTTTTGTTCAAGAATATCGAAACAAATAAATATTCAGTTGTGTATCAAAGAAGAGATGGGACATATGGTCTTATCGAACCAAAGGAAGGATAAATTTCCATATTCCGATTTAAGGGTTCCAATTGTTAGATAAAAGAGTTCATAACTAAGCTATGTATCTTTTTAAATGAAGATTGCACAGGTTTGCCCTTATAATATCTTTAGATCAGGAGGTGTCCAAAGCCACATTCTTTTCCTTTCAGATGAATTAAGGAAGAGGGGTCATGAAGTAAAGATTATTGCACCAGGTGTTCGTGGAGCTCGTGAAGATCAGAATATAATATTGATAGGCAGTAGTAACGAGGTATATTTTAATAAGACGCAAATAGAAGTGAGTATTGCAGTTGGGAAAAGTAGGGAATTACTCAAGGATACTCTTGAAAAAGAAAAGTTTGATGTTATTCATTTCCACGAACCGTGGGTGCCAGTACTCCCGATGCAGATATTGTACGAATCTGATGTTACAAATGTAGGTACATTCCATGCTGCTACAACAAATACACTTGTAAGTCAGTCTTTTGAGACATTACTTATGCCGGTTGCAAGCACAATTGTGAATACTCTAGATGCTACTGTTGCGGTCTCTGAAGTTCCTGCAAGTTATCTACGTCAAATTTCACGCAGGAATATTAATATTGTTCCAAATGGAATTGACCTTGAAACATTTAATACTGGAAACAAACCATTTAAGAAATATAGTAGCGGAAAAGTTATCATACTTTTTCTTGGTCGCTTGGATAAAAGGAAGGGCGTAATATATTTACTAAGGGCTTATAGGCGTCTAAGGAAAAAATTTCAAAACATCAAACTTCTAATAGGTGGAAAAGGGGAAGAGCTTAAGAAGTTAGTGAAGTATGTAAGAAAATACAAACTAAAAGACGTTGAATTTCTGGGCTATGTTGAGGAGGAGGACAAACCACGATTGTATGCTAGCTGTGATATATTTTGTTCCCCGGCTCTTTATGGTGAAAGTTTTGGTATAGTTCTATTAGAAGCTATGGCAACTGGTAAACCCGTCGTAGCCTTTTCAAATCCTGGATATGAGACTGTACTCAAAGGGAGAGGATCTTTACTTCTTGTTAAACCTCGAGATACTGAAGGATTAGGAGAGAAGTTAGCAGTTCTTTGTAATGATAGGGATCTGCGGAATTTTTTAGGTACCTGGGGAGAGCGAGAGGCTGCCAAATATGCATGGCCAAATATCTGTGATCAGATATTGGAAGTATACAGGACAGCGATTGAAAGAAGAAGGGAGATAGATGTTAAAAGTAAGAGAAATGGTCTTTATAAGTTGCTAGATAAATGGTTTAAACGATTTGAAAAATGAAGATTGGCTTGGTTTTTGATACAACTTTTGATAGTGATGCCGGAGTACAACAATATTTTAAAGGTTTAGCAAAGTACTTGCTTGTACATGGTCACGATATCCGATTTCTTGTTCCGAAATCGAGTAGGGAAGGTGAATTTAAAGGAAAGATAATTCAGTTTGGCAGTAGTATAAACCCCGTCGGCAACGTTACAAGTGTTCCGATTAGTTTCTTTGTTGGTGGAAGGAAAAGAATTAAGGAAGTTTTGAGAAAGGAAAGATTCGATATCATTCATATTGGTGCACCATTTTCACCTTTTCTGGGAGCAAAAATTGTAGAGCTTTGTAATTGTCCAGTAGTATCAACGTATCTTGTTCACACAAAAAATTCTATCTATAAACTGGGTGCAAAAATACTTGGGGTGTTTTTGCTGAAGGCATACAGGAAAATTGATGCGCACCTAGCCATATCAGAAGTTTCTAAAGCTGAAGCTTGCGTTGTGATCCCGGGCGATTACAACGTTATTCCAATTGGAGTAGATACTGCTAAGTACTCATCAAAAGCCAAGCCAATTAAAAAGTTTTCAGATGGTAAAAGCAACATTTTATTTTTAGGTAGGCTTGAAGAAAGAAAGGGCTGTGAATATCTGATCCGTGCATTTAATAAAGTAAGGAGTAAGGTTAGAAACTCTCGTCTAATCATTGCGGGCGATGGGCCACTGAGGAAACAATTGGAGGCTTTGGTTAAGAAACTTAAACTTGAAGGTGTTGTTTTCGAGGGATATATTGATGAAAAGTTAAAACATAGATACTATGCAAGTGCAGACCTTTGTGTTTTTCCTGCTATACATGGTGAAAGTTTTGGTGTAGTTTTGATAGAGGCTATGGCCTCAGGTAAAGTGACACTTGCGTTTGCAAACGAAGGTTATAAGTTTGTATTGAGAAATATTTCTCAGTTAATTGTACCAAATAGAAATACAGGTGAACTTGCAAAGAGAATAGAAGAATTTCTTTTAGATAAGAAATTAAGAAGGAAATATGAAGCCAAGTGTTTACGTGAAGCGAAAAAATATGGATGGGAAGCAGTTGGTCTCGAGATTCTTAAAATTTACGAAGATTTACTTGTTAGAGCATAATTGTTTAGGCTTGCAGTTTATTATTCAAAAAAAAAGGCAAACTGAAACGATTATGACTAAGAATAAATGCGTCTATTCCTTGCTATATTCCCTCCAGAGGAGGTTCTAGAGTTCTTAAAGGGAATTCAGAGAGATTTAAATCAATTTAATAAATTTCTTAAATTTACCGAACCTGAACTTATTCACATTACCCTTAAGTTTTTAGGTAGTGATGTAAGTAGGGACTGTTTGGAAGAATTTTTACCGCTTTTAAAGCAAAAGGTCTCATGCTTTGAACAGTTCAATGTAAGGATACATGAGGCTAGATTTGGTTTTCCAGATCAGCGTTGGCCTAGAATTCTTTATGTTTCAGTTAAGAACAATGAAAGAATAGACAAGCTGTCCAGTACTATTAATGCAGCTATAGAAGGACTTGATCTTCCCGATATCTTGAGTGAGAAATGGTTGGATAAGCCGACATTTCATTTTACCATTGCGAGGACCAAAAGCAGGATTACTGAGAGTGTAATTTTTGATATCAGACGGAAACTGAAACAAATAGAACTGTGGGAAGGATTTCTCGTTAAAAAAATTAAGCTTGTTGAAAGTAGCCTCTACAAAGAGGGACCAAAATATGAAGTAATAGAGGAACTAGAGTTGGGGAAATAGGGTCAAATTTTAAGAATAACATTTTTTGCCTACTCCAAAGGCGGACCAGTCTATGGCTGGTTTAACCTTTAGGCTTTATTATGATAAGATTAATAGCTAATTTTATAAAATTTATACATGCTAGGTTTCTTAAAGAGATTCTTTGATAACAACGAGAAACAATTGAGAAGCGGGATGGAAGTTGTAGAGAGCATAAATGCCTTAGAGAAAAGTGTTAGTAAGATGAGTATTGAAGACATTCGAAAACGAATTGACGATATGAAGGTTGAACTAAAATCCTTACTAAAAAAGGTACCAAGCGAAGCAAAATCTTCTGTCAAATCTAGGGATTTCACAAAAGGACTACCTCAGTATGAATTGGATATAATAGCGAAACTACAAGGGTATGTTCCCGAGGTGTTTGCTTTTATAAGAGAGTTGATGACAAGAAAGACGGGGGGGAAAAGAAGGCACTTTGATGTTCAGTTACTTGCCGGAGTGATTCTTGCTCAGGGAAATAAATTAACAGAGTTAAAAACAGGTGAAGGAAAAACACAGGTTTTCCATCTTCCCTTAGCTTTGTATGCTCTTACAGGAAGAGGGGCGCATCTTGTTACGGTAAACGACTATCTTACTCGTAGAGATGGTGAATATGCAGGGCATATAATGTCTGAACTAGGTTTCTCAGTGGGTGTAATTGTCCCTAGAAAGGCATTTAAATTTGTTCCTGATAGCGAACTAAAGAAGGTTAAGGGAGAAGAAGTATATAACGAACGGATGGAAGTTGACATCATAAACCCCGGAGATGTGCGCGGGTGGAACTTAGTAGAATGTACTAAAAATGAGGCTTATGAATGTGATATAGTTTACGCTACTAACAACGAGATAGGATTTGATTATCTTAGAGACAATATGGCTTCCAACCTTGATCGTATAGTTCAGCGCGAACTATATTTTTGTATTGTAGATGAGGTCGACTCAATTCTAATTGATGAAGCCAGGACTCCACTTATCATTTCAGCCCCTGCCGAAAAATCAAATGAGCTGTATACAAAATTCGCAAGAATTATTCCGCAGCTTGAGGCGACTGATGATTATACTGTTGACGAAAAGGCACATAGCGCAGTTTTGACAGACAAAGGAATTGAAAGGGTAGAGAAAATTCTTGGTGTGAAGAACCTTTGGGAAGATTATCAACTAGCTCATCACCTTGAGAATGCATTAAAAGCATATACATTATATAAGAGGGATGATGAATATATTGTTAAAGACAATCAGGTTCTAATTGTTGATCAATTTACCGGGAGAGTTCTCCCAGGAAGAAGATATAGCGAAGGGTTACATCAGGCTATAGAAGCAAAGGAGGGTACAGATATAAAGCAAGAATCAAAAACTTTGGCAACAATCACTTTTCAGAATTTCTTTAGGTTATACAAAGTACTTTGTGGGGGTTCTGGAACTGTTATGACAGAAGCTGAAGAGTTCTACAAGATTTATTATCTTGATTCGGTTGAGGTACCAACCAACGTGCCTGTTATCAGAAAAGATATGACTGATAGGGTTTATAAGAACCAGGAAGCAAAATTTGAAGCAGTTGTAAATGAAATCCAAGAGAGGCATGAAAAAGGCCAGCCAATTCTTGTTGGCACTACCTCTGTTGAAAAGAGTGAATATTTATCAAGAAAATTGGATAAAATAGGCGTTGAACATGAGGTCTTAAATGCTAAGCAGCATGAAAGGGAAGCTCAAATTGTAGCAAAGGCTGGACAAGAGAAAGCTGTTACAATTGCTACAAATATGGCTGGAAGGGGTACTGATATTAGATTGGGAGAAGGTGTGAAAGAAAAAGGCGGACTAAGTGTAATTGGAACTGAGAGGCATGATGCAAGAAGAATTGATAATCAGTTAAGAGGTAGGAGCGGAAGGCAAGGTGATCCAGGGGCTAGCAGGTTTTATGTAGCATTGGATGATGAGATTATGAGAATTCAAGGTGGGAGTATCATTCAAAGTCTTATGGAGAGGACAAATATCCCTGATGACATGCCTATTGAATCTGGTCTAGTTGGTGGAGCTATTGAAAGGGCGCAAAAGAGGATGGAAGGTTATCACTTTGATATCAGGAACAATGTAGTAAAGTACGACGATGTGATGAATCAACAAAGAGAAATATTTTATACTAGAAGACGAAACCTACTTAAACTTACAAGTGAAGTGAGGAAAGGTGATGATCAGGAAAAGGTAAAGAGATCCAGAGAGGAATTGGAGAATCGCTTTAGACAGGAGATATTTGATGAGGTCGAGGCAGTTATTGCGAGTCACTTTGCGGAAGGGGAGGAAGCACAAGTTGGTCAGTTAGTTGAAGATTTTCTTGATTTCTCGGACGATCGTGCTATCCTTGCTGCTTTTGTAGCGTTATCAAAAGAGGAGCCAGAGTTAAAAATAAAATTTAAAGAATTAGATAAATTCTCTCCAAAAGAGCAGTTGACAAAAGCCTTAGAAGGAAGGAGCAGGCAGGAGATACAAGGACTTCTTGAGAAAATCACAGAGGAGATGCTTAAAGCAAAAAGGAGAGAGCTGGGAGAAAGTGAATTCCTACATGTTTCTACTTTAGTAATACTTGAGGTCATGGATCAGCTTTGGACAGACCACTTAGATGCGATACAAGATTTGCGAGAAGGAATAGGCCTTAGGGGGGTAGCTCAAAGAGATCCCTTAGTAGAATACAAGAATGAAGCATTTATGTATTTTGATGAATTTATGAGTTCTGTTAGACAGCGCTTTTCAAGAAGGATATTTAAGGTACATAGAGTTGAGGAGAAAGGTCCAAGAGTGAATTTGAGGACAAATATAGATGAGATCCAGGATATCATGACAGGAAGTAGAGAAATGACCGAGGTTGTTCAGAAATATCTACAAGGCAAAAGGGGATCTTCTCAAGGTAAGGCTCAACAGGCAAAGAAACCAAAAGTGAAAACAGTAATTAAAGGGCAGAAGATCGGAAGGAACGATCCCTGTCCATGTGGAAGTGGTAAAAAATATAAGAAGTGTTGCGGTAGGTGAGAATGCCACCTTTTTTACTATCATTGGGATAAAATGAATGCTTGGTGAATATGCAATTTTAGTTTATTGTATCAAGTCTTCTATTCAAGCTAAATTCCAATTTGAAAATATTTCTCTTAATTTGTATTATAGTAAGTAGTTATTTATTCTTTTTTGCGGAGTTTTTGAAGAAAAGAAACATTTTAGACAAAATATATAAGTACTATTCTTTAGTGATTTTGCTGGTGACCTCCCTATCTGTCCTTTGTGTAAGCCTCCTTGGTTACGCGATAATAATGTATCCTGTATCAATCAGCAAAGTGGAAGAGATAAAGAGGCATGTTATAGAGTTGCCGTTAACAGGTGAGGGAGATCTATACCGTGCTTTTGTTACCTCACAGGAATATACAGCTAATTTAGGGGGTTTGTCAGGGGCTGATCAGAAGTGTAATGATCGGGCACATAGTGAGAATTTATGCGGAGATTATCGTGCGTGGCTGAGTACAAGTAATGCTGATGCCAGAAATAGAGTAAGAGATACAGCATACTACACTGTGGGTGGCAGGGGCTATGAGTACAAGATTTGTGATGGCATAGCAGATCTTACAGATGGTACACTCGATAACACTCTAGCTATTGATGAAAGTGGGGAGCCTAAGCCGGTGTCCGGTCCTGGTCCATATGAGTGGTTATTTACTTGGACTGGTACAGTCCCAGATGGGACTAAGTTTGGAACTTCACCGGTTGATTTCTGTAATGATTGGAGTGGCATAGTAGACAATGCTCTGGTAGGGTACGCTCTTTCACAGTCCGTTGAATGGACAAATGATGAGGTTCATATTTGTGAAAGAGAACATGCTCTTTACTGCTTTGAGTATAGGAAAGATGGTGATTGTGATGGCTATTTCAGGGAGGATAATGACTGCAATGATACAAATTCAACGATATATCCAGGTGCTCCAGAGCTATGTGACGGCTTTGATAATAATTGCGACGGGGCTATCCCTTCAAATGAAAATGATGGTGATGGTGATGGGTATAGGATATGTGCAGGCGATTGTAACGATAATGATTTATACATCCATCCTGGAGCTTCGGAGAGATGTAATGGTGTAGATGACAACTGTGATGGAAATATTCCTGCGAGTGAAGCAGATAATGATGGGGATGCATGTAGGGTATGTGATGGTGATTGTGATGATAATGATGTAACTGTAAGTACTACGGCATCTGAGGTTTGTGATAATAAGGATAATGATTGTGATGGAGTAAAGGATGACAATCTGATAAGGAACTGTGGGAGCGAAACTGGTATATGTACAATAGGAAGTGAAAAGTGTGTAAACGGTGTTTGGGGCAATTGTGATGGCGTTCAGCCTCAGCAGGAGATTTGTGATGGGCTTGATAATGATTGTGATGGTAGAACTGATGAAGGATGTACTTGTACTCCGGGAAATGCTCAGTCATGTGGAAGTAGTACAGGGGCATGTAAAAGCGGTACTCAGGTCTGTGAAAGCGGAGGGGTATGGGGTAAATGTACGGGTGCCCAAGGACCAAGTACAGAAATTTGCGATGGTATTGATAATGATTGTGATGGAAGTACAGATGAGAATTTAAGTAGGACATGCGGGGCGAATATTGGTCTATGTAAACAGGGCGTTCAGTACTGTGAAAATGGCAGCTGGGGCGAGTGTAAAGGAGGTGTAGAACCAGAGGATGAAAAGTGTGATAATGAAGATAATGACTGTGATGGTACTGTCGATGAGGGTTGTGAATGTCCGGCAAATGAACAGAGAAGCTGCGGCGTTGATATGGGAGAGTGTGGCAAGGGGTTGCAGAAGTGCGTTGAAGGTATCTGGAGCAAATGTATTGGAGCACAAGAGCCAACTGATGAGGTTTGTGATGATCTTGATAATGATTGTGATGGTGAAGTTGACGAAGGATATGTTTGTGAAGAGGAAGAGGCTCAACAAGAAGTATCAGAAGGTATTCAGGATCAAGAAGGTGAAAGTAAGGAGGAACAGGGTGTCGGCTCTGAGTTAATAATCGTTGCACTCATTGTTGTACTAATGGTTCCCCTTGCTATATTTGTTTTTTATCAGTATATGAAGGCAAGAAGAAAAGGTGCTGTAAGCAAACCGAGGAGAAAGGTTAAGGAACCCAGGATCCCAGAATCTTTAAGAAGTCCTCTTGGATAAGTGTTTTTCCTATTTAGCTTAGTTATATAAGTACTTCGAATGCATTTTCTAGAAGGTTTTATCTTATGGTATTTATGGCAGATAGAAGTATATTCATTTCATAGGTCATCAAGACTGATTTTTGAAAATTTGTGCATTCTATACTCATTTTCAGCAAGGCTAATGAGATTTTTCATACTGTTCTTGGGTATGTAATTGATATAATATTTAGAGAGGAAGCCTCTCGGCCTTCAAGGTTAAAATATACATACTTCCACGAATAGTAGTAGATATCTGTTGTGGGATGAGGGTATAAGTGATTATAAAATTTCTACGAGTAATGATTATGTACAATGTGAATGTTACCTTCCTGGTACGTTAATAGAATCGGAATAATAAAAACATATCAAAATAAGTGATGCATATTATGAAATTTGCCTAACAAAAAATATTGATAATTAATAGTGATGCTATTTCCTCTTATATTTTGTTAATTATTCGCTTATGATTAACGCAAAGTTCACTAAAGATATATACAGGCAATATTGATGATATACAGATATGTAGATTGTTTTCGTATCTTTGTGTGATATAATTAAAAAACTTAAGTTTATAATGTTATTTGAATCTATGTTTTATATTGATCCTTTGTACATATTACTTGCTTTACCAGCTTTACTAGTAGGCTTGTGTGCTCAGATCCTTGTAAGGTATTTCTATTCTAAATACTCAAATGTTGGAAACAGTGCAAATATTAGTGGAGTTGAAGTAGTCGAAAGACTGGCAAGAGAGCATGGTTTGAATATTAAACTAAACGTATCAATTGCGGAACTTTCCGATCATTATAATCCGCTACGAAGCGAGCTAACCCTTTCTGATAAAGTAGCACGCTTCCCTAGTGTCGCTTCTGTTGGCATTGCAGCTCATGAGATGGGGCATGCTTTGCAGCATCAAAAAAGTGCTATCCTCATGACTGTCCGCAACTTCATGATCCCAGTCGTAAATATAGGTTCAACATTGGGTTACATCATATTTATATTAGGACTAACTCTTCAATTTTTTGAAGTTGCTATGATTGGTATAGCTATCTTTTCACTTTCGACTTTATTTACAATCATTACTCTACCTATTGAAATCGATGCCAGTATAAAAGCTTTGCGTATGATAAGGAAGATGGAGTTGTTTTCAGAGTATGATATTGCCGGTATAAAGAATGTCCTTATTGCTGCAGCATTAACCTATGTAGCTGCTGTAATGCAGTCCTTGTCGATATTATTCTACTACATTCTTAGAGCTTTTGGGATGAGGAAGAGAAGGTAGGAAAAAGGTAGAAAGTAGAAGGTATCAGGTAGGAAATTGCTTTTATGCAAAAAAATCCGCCAGAGGCGGATTTTTTTTATACTAACCAATCAATAAGCCGGATTCTGTTCCTTCGACAAGCTCAGGACAAGTCCCTTGCAAGTCTTGGGTGATAACCATTTCTCTATGCAAAAATTATCTCCATGAATTACGTAAATTCGAGGAAATAATCTACATTTCTATTATCCTTAGGTAGACTTAGGACAAGTCCTTCGACTACGCTCAGGATCTTCGAATGCGGTGAATTTTTCCACCTTGCTGCAGACAGGGGTTACCTAGCACCCTTCAATTACTCTCAGGGCCGGTGGGCTCTTACCCCGTGAGAACATGACAAGTCATGTTCCTACCTTTTCACCCTTACCCTTCTACACTTCGACTACGCTCAGTGCTCAGGGCGGTTTGTTTCTGTGGCCCGACCTCGCTAAAGCTACGTTGGGCAAGCCCAATAAGCTTTAACAAAATCCTCAGTTCAGTTCTCAAAGAACTAAATCTAGAGTTTTATCCCAGAGATCGCTCCCTGCCAGCTCTCGCTGGTGTCACTTTCTGTCTCAGAGCGAGTCCTTCGACAGGCTCAGGACAGGCAGTCCGGACTTTCCTCCACGTAAAATCACGTTTTGCGTGATCACGTGGTAGTTATCTAGATTGGTTAGCAGTTTAATTATATCATATTAAATAGGCTGTTTTCTACGAAAGCGAAGAGAGTTTACATATAGGAAGTAACAAGTTGATTAAACAACTGTGCTGCTGATGGCCATTCACCGGTGTTAGAGTAAGTGTCCATAGCGATTTTTGCTGCAGCAATATCATGTTCATTAGCATTGGTTCTTGAAACTACCTGTTGGTAGATTTCCGGAAGTTCAGTATCAGGACTCTTGGATTGTACCAATGCATCGGCTAGTTGTTCTGCAACTACAAGTCCATTTTGTGCAGCTGCCATTACTGTTGTTATTTCTACGGCTTCTTGTTCCATTGTATTACCTGTAATTACATCTAAACTTATACAGCACAAAGATTATATCACCGGTATATAGTATCTTCAAGTCAAATTTGTTATTATCTACCTTATATTATTAGTTGACAATAGCAGCAAGACCCCTACGTTGTGGACTTAATTAGAACATTTAAAAATAGTTACATATCCTATAACGCATAAATTATTTAAAAGTTACAATTAAAATATGCTGTTTTACAAATACCTGGTACTCTTGTAAAATCAAATAAGGCTAAGGGTTAAAAGCGAGAATTGAACCTTCTGCTTTATCCTTTACTTTATACTTTTTACCTTTAGTTCATGGTTAGAACACGTTTTGCACCAAGTCCAACGGGATTTTTGCATATCGGAGGTGTTCGCACAGCTTTGTACAGCTACGCTCTTGCCAGAAAGCATAAAGGTGCATTTGTTCTGCGTATTGAGGATACAGATAAAAAGCGTGAGATAGAAGGTGGAATAAAGAATATTGTTGATGGACTAAAGGTCTTTGGTATGAAGTTTGATGAAGGACCTGGAATAGAAGGACCTTACAAGCCATATATTCAATCAAAAAGGCTTAAAATATACCAAGAAAAAGCCCAAGAGCTTATTGATAAAGGAAAAGCTTATTACTGTTTCTGTAGTGAGGAGAGGCTAAAGAAACTCCGAGAAAGTCAGCAAAAAGCCAAAAAACAGCCTAAATATGATGGCAAATGCAGAGAGATCAAAAAGGCAGAAGCTGAAAAGAGAATTAAGAATGGAGAGAAGTTTGTTATTCGATTAAAAGTTCCAAGAGGTGAGAAATTAATTCTTGAAGATGTACTTCTTGGTAAGGTAAGCTGGAACAGTAATGATGTTGATGATCAGGTTTTGCTTAAAAGCGACAGTTTTCCTACATATCATCTTGCTGTTGTAGTCGATGATGTTCTTATGAAAATCAGCCATATAACAAGGGGTATTGAATGGTTGGCAAGTGTTCCCAAGCACATTCTTTTATACAAGGCATTTGATTATAAATTCCCAGTAACAGCACATATGCCTGTAATTCTTGATCCAGATGGAGGAAAATTATCAAAGAGAAAAGGTGCTGTTGCAGTTAATGAATTCCTTGAGCAAGGGTATCTTCCGGAAGCGACATTAAATTTTCTTATGCTACTTGGTTGGGCACCGAAAGATGATAGAGAATTCTTTTCGCTTTCTGAATTTGTGAAAGAATTCAGCATGGAAAGGCTCAATAAAGCGAGCCCGGTTTTTGATCGCCAGAAATTGCTTTGGTTCAATGGTGAATATATTCGAAAGCTATCCAAAAAAGGATTTGAAGTGAAATTCCTAACTTGGGCAAAGAAATATCTTAAAGACAAGAAGTTATTAAAACAACTCACCGATGATGAAGAACTAGTCAAAAAGTTGGAGCTTATTCAGGAACGTGTTTCCGTTCTTAGTGAGATTCCAAATCAACTAGAATTCTTCTATGAGAATATGCATGCTCCAAATCCTAAAGAGATCAAAGGAGTAAAGCGGTATGAAAAAGAAGATTACGTGAAGGTTGTATCCGAATATGCTGAGATTATTCGATCGTATGAAGAAGATTCTTCTAAATGGAAACATGAAAAGTGGGAGGAAGATATCCGTTCACTTGCTGACAAATACAGCTGGAAACATGGCGATATGTTTATGATGATACGTCTTGTAATTTGCGGAAGCCCTGTTTCTCCTCCCCTTTTTGAAAGCATGGTGATACTTGGAAAAGATGAGATTATTCGTAGATTAGGAGAGTATAAGTAGTTTTACTTTTATATGGCTATATTGTGATATGGTTGTATGTTTTGTGGAATATACGAGTTGAATTTATTAGTTTGATTGCTTCTATGAACCGTTTTTCTTTTCTTCTAAAAATCGCCGTTTTCATTACACTATTGTATTGCTTTATTTTTATAGGGCCTTCTAGAATTAATGCTAATTTGGCAGCAGAAAGCGTTTATGACGTGAACATAAATGTTTCTGGAGAAGGAGAAATGGAATTTGAGTATTTTATACATCTGATAAATAAAAGTGATGGCTTTTTCATCCGTGACTATTCGCTTATTATTGATCAGAAAGAAGTAATTGACTTAAAAGTTATGGAAAATGGGCAGGGGGTTGATTTTAGAAAAGAGCATTTCAATGGAAATATTCGTGTTAAAATTCATCTAAACAAACAATTAGTTTATAAAGAAGAGAGTACCGATATCTATGTAAGATACAAAACACGTGATCTTTATAAGAAAGACGGACTTGTTTCTAAAATTTATATCCCTCAAATAAAAACAGAAGAATCGCTACAGGATGCTAACTTTACTGTGACAATTCCAGACTCTCTTGGTGAAATAAGCTATGTTTCAATGCAAGAAATATCCTTAGAATCTCAAGGTGAACAGAAAGTAATGAAATACCCTCAGAAGGAAGCTCCACAGGGGTTACTTTTGATGTTCGGCCAGGTCCAACAATTTGAATTTATATATTCGTATAAACTGCAAAATAATAAAGGTGCTATGAGAAGGTATACAATTACACTTCCACCTGATAGCTCCTTTCAGACGAGTTATTTTATTGACGCCTCTATACTTCCCGAAAGAACTTTTAGTGACAAAGACGGGAATATAATAGTTGAATATTTGTTAAACTCTGGAGAAGAGAAGGATGTAAGAATTGTTGGCTTTACTCGATTTACTCCGTTAAGTGAAACACAAACGATAGAGGATGAGGTTTTAGATAAATATTTGACCGAAACTGGAACCTGGGATTTCTCAAAGCAAAGTATTGATGAACTGTTAAATAAAATTACACGAAGTGATTATCTTCCAAAGGAGAACGCAAGGTTTATATATGACTATTTAGTTACAAATTATAAGTATCTACCAGAGGATGGGAGTAGAAAGAAAGTATCGGATCTGATAGTTAATGATGATGGACTAACGTGTGAAAATTTCTCAGATGTATTTGTAGCTTTATCAAGAGGGGCAGGGATCCCTTCAAGAAGTGTAGTCGGTTTTTCTATGTTAAAAGAAAATCTTTCGTCTCTTCATTATTGGGCTGAGTTCTATGATTCAAGGAGCAAGAGATGGATTGGAGTTGATCCTTGTTTTGCTGCAAAGTTGAACTATTCGTACTTTGATACCTTGGACGCGAACCGTGTGGTTCTGGCCTATAGAGGACTCAGCGATTCTAGTCCTGAAGTAATTGTCCCTTTTTCTGATTTTCAAGGATTAAATGGAGATCAACTTGAAATTACAGCATCTTCATATAATTATTTAGGGAAGGATAACTGGGTTGATTTTTCTTTTGTAGTTGGAAAGCCGGATTTGTTTTTCCAACAGATACCTCTTACGTTAAAGCTTAGAAATAATTCAATGAACATACTAAGAATTGATGAAATATTGGTTGACCATGACCAAGTAAAGCTTGTAACAAGACACACTGAAGATGATTTTCAGGAGGCTGTATTTCCTGATCAAGAGACAGATTTTCTAGTATATCTCTCAAATCTTTCAGGGATTCCTGTAGAAAGAATAGAGAATCATGAACTTGAAGTACTTGCAGACTATGGAGGATTAAAGTTCGATGAAAAAAGAGAATTTGAGATAAATCGTCCTTTTACTTATCTACATGCTTTATCGTGGTTTATGGCTTTAGCTATGGCCTGTATAACCTTAGCTGTCTTTTTTCTAGCCTTGAAAAAGATACGCGACAGCAACATTCCATATGGAGACAAGGTTAAAAGTTTAAAACAAAGATTGGGTTTAAAGAAATTTAAGATAAAAAAGTATAAGAATGTGCCCGTGGATTTGAGGTGAGTAGTGATATTGTTGTATTGGCGTACTGCTATATTGTCGGATGGCTGGATGGTTGTATGGCTTTAAGCAGTCAGCTGAGAACTGGTGGCTGACTGCTACAGTATTTTCTTGAATCTTTAGGGAATTCTTGTTTTAATTAGAGTAGGTAAATTATAATTAGCAGAATTTGGAACAAGAGATTGTAAAAGAAATAATTGTCATGTTTATGGTTGCTCTAGTTGGAGGTTTTATCGCTATTCGACTTAAGCAGCCAGCTCTTATTGGTTATCTTATAGGGGGTGTTGTCTTGTCATTGTTCTTTTCCAGTTTCATAAATGTTGATATTTCCCGTGGTGTGGCGCAAATTGGAATTGCTCTGCTTCTTTTTACAACAGGGTTAGAATTCCCAATTTCAAAACTTCTTACAATTCGAAAAACAATACTATTTGGGGCATTCCTCCAACTTTTATTTTTTGTGGGTTTGTCTACCTTTGTGTTCTCAAAGTTTAACTTTAGTAATTTTGAAGCACTATTTCTTTCAGCAGCATTCTCAAATAGTGCTACGGTTGTTGTATTAAAACTTCTTGAAAACGAAAAAATTGACATAAAAATCTCAGATAATATTGTAAGCTGGCTGATCCTTCAAGATATTGCTATGGTTGTCATTGCAGTAGTTATGCAGGCTCTTGTAGGAAATGGCAGCTTCTCTTCGTATGACATTCTTGAATCTATTGCCAAAAGTCTTGTGCTTATAATACTTGCCATTGTACTAGGTAGAACTTTAATTCCTCGAGTCTTTGAAGCTGTATCAAAACTTAATTCATTTGAGCTACTTCTAATTATTTCTTTCGTCTTTTGTATGGGAGTTGCTTATTTTGCTGACATAATAGGCCTGTCATATACTCTTGGGGCTTTTCTTGCAGGAGTTATGATATCTGAAAGTTTTGTAAACCATGAAATATTTTCTGAGGTTCGACCTTTAAGAGATCTCTTTTCTGTTGTTTTTTATGTAACTCTTGGTACATTGCTTTCCCCCTCATTTCTTCTTGCAAATATTTTCAAAATAATTCTAGTTCTTGTTGGGTTATTTTTACTTAAATTTATAACAAGTTTTATAGTCATAGTTCTTCTTGAAAAACAATCAAGGACGGCTTTTGTGGTCAGTATGATTCTAAATCAAGGAGGAGAGTTTACATTTATTCTTGCACAAATAGGATTTAATAACGGCTGGATAAGTGAAGAATTTTATTCACTTAATTTAATTGTAAGTATTCTATCGCTACTTTTAACACCAGTTATCATTAAAAGGTCCTCAGACTGGTACGTTTGGATAAGAGAGTATGTTCGTGCTAAAAGTCCTAAGTTATATAGGCTATTCTTTATCAGACTAGATCGAATTGTTGATATAGATCAGCCGGATATTTCGGATCATGTGGTAATTTGCGGCTTTGGAAGGGTGGGAACATATATTGGTCGGGCTCTTGAAAGGTCCAATGTACCATTTATAGTTATTGATTCAAATACTGAAACGATTGATTATTGCAAACAAAGAGGTATAAAAGTAGTTTTTGGAGACGCTTCAAATATAGATGTACTTGAAAAGGCAGATGTAGAGAGAGCAAAGGCCATAGTAATAGCTCTCCCGGAAGAAGGGGCGGTCGAGATTATTGCTTCTAATGCCCGTAGCCTAAATTCTTCTATAAAAATCATAGCACGAAGTCACACACCAATTGAAGATGGAAGGTTAAAATCAAAGGGCGTTACGATAACAGTTGAGCCTGAGTTTGAGGCAGCTGTATCGATATCAAAGAAAATATTGAACTTCTTTGGTAAGGGAGAATTGAATGTGGCGCAATATCTGAAAAAATCAAGGAGAAGGCAGAGGAGTAAGATTTATAATTCGAATATCAAAAAGGTTGAGGTAAAGCAAGTCAAGCCCTGAATTAGAAGCCTCATGTTTGCTAAATGTTTAGCTTTTGACTGGAGTAAGTGGATTGACAGCTAGAGGAATTTTTTCTATTATAAGAGTGTGATAATGAAACAATTATCACGGGGCAACTTATTGCCTTGAGAGGATCTTATGAAGCGGCTTGGTGTAAACTGCTTCTTGAGTAAGTCTCTGCAGATAGACTTACTTGAAAGGTACTTATTGATAAAAACTCGAGAATAAGTACTACAAAACACAAAAAGCACTGCCTAATATTTTTACGTCTTTTTGCAGAACTGCCCTATGAGAGGATCAAATAGTGATATGTTTGTAGTTCCCCTTTTAAAGTTAGGGGAGGTGGGTATAGAGTCAATTGGTACAAAAGCCTACAATTTAGGGCGGCTTTTATCTTTGCGGCTTCCTGTGCCTAATGGTTTCGTTATCACAACGTCGGCTTTAGGTCAGATATTTTCTAATCAAAAACTTGATGAACTAATTTCTCGAGAGCTTGTTGGTGTTGATCTTTCTGATAGCATAAGGCTTGAGAATGCCTCAAAGAAAATTCGAAGCAGTATCTTGAAGGTGAAGATCGGAAAGGATTTAGAAAGTGAGATAAAACGTGCCTATGCTTCACTATCAGGTTTCGCTGATGCGTTTGTAGCTGTTAGAAGTTCATTCCCATTTTCTGATCCCAAAAAGGATGCTTTTGCTGGGCAGTATTCTGCATTCTTGAATGTAAAAGGGAAGAATGATCTGATTGAGAAGGTTAAGTATTGTTGGGCTTCCCTATATTCACCTCAAAATATATTTTATGCTGCGAATCGCAGTTTAGATATTTCTTCACTTCGAATTGCCGTTGTGGTTCAAAAGATGGTTCAGGCTGAAGCCAGTGGTGTGATGTTTACTTTAAATCCTATTGATAATGACGAAAGCAAGATCGTAATAGAATGTGTTTTGGGCCTAGGGGAAGCTCTAGCAAATGGACAGCTTTCACCGGATAACTATGTCGTTGAAAAGGAGACAGAAGAGATACTAGAGAAGAAGATTGTTCCACAAGAGTGGATGTTAGTACGCAAAGGAAAAACTAAAAGGGGTGAGGATCCAAATGTAAAAGTAAAGATGGGTGGTGTATGGAAAGTAAGGCAGAAGTTAGAAAATAAATATATTAGAAAACTTGTAAAGATCGGAAAGCTAGTTGAAGAAACTTTTGGTGTGCCCCAAGATGTTGAGTGGGCATATGAGGGGGGTGGAGTTTGGATTGTTCAGACGAGGCCGGTACCTACTTTATCCATAGAGGAGGATTCATGGAAAAAAACGCCTACTTATTCGGCTCTGAGGGCGAAAGTAGAAAGTGGTAAATCTGTAAAGGAGGATGTAGTTCTAGAGCAACAGGTCGTTGATGATGGCGTGAGTTCGTCTCCAAAAGACTTGCGTGTTCTTATTAATGGAAGGGTTACGAACGGTGGAATGGTAAGCGGTGTTGTAAAAATCATTAACTCTCCAGCTGATCTATCTTCAGTTCAGGATGGTAATGTCATAGTGACGACACGGATTTCACCTGAGTTTGAAGGTAAACTAAAAAAAGTTGTGGCCATAATTACTGACGAACCAAGCAGTGATTCGTATGAGACAATTATGGCAAGAGGACTGGGAGTCCCTTGTATAGTTGAGACGCAGATTGCGACAAAAATTTTGCGTAACGGCGAGTACGTAACTGTAAATGGTGACACAGGGGAGGTATTTGCAGGTGCATCTGATAAAGGACTGATCGAAGCCGAAAGAGTTATCCAAAAGAGAAAGAGTATTGAAGCTGCAAAAGTTGTTCCTGTAAAGGGGCAAGAAGCTACAAAATCTAATAGTGGTGAAACTAAATACAAAACTGCCACTAAAATTATGGTGTACTTAAATGATCCCAATCTTTCTCCAAGTCTAGCGGAACAACAAGTGGATGGAGTAGGCATTTTTGATCCTAAAGAGATAATAAAAAATTTTGGTGTACATCCACGATTAACCTTGGAAAAGAAGAAAGCTAAAGGCCAGATTATGAATGCCTTGACTTTAGGGCTCTTTCGGGTCGCAAGATCTTTTGAACCAAGGCCTGTAATCTATAAAATATCAGATTTGAGTCCAAATAATTATTACAGCCTAAAAGGGGGAAATGAACTAGAAACAACCGAGATAAATCCGATATTGGGTTTCAGGGGAGCTAGCAGATTTATAGTACATCAAGATGAGCTTGAACTTGAGCTTGAAGCAGTTCGGACTATAAGAAATAAGGAAAGTATACGTAATGTTTGGGTAACTATTCCGTATGTTCGAACATTAGAAGAATTTAGAGAAATGAAAAGTACGATCTCAGCAAAGGGTATTAAGAGGTCATCGACTTTTAAGCTATTTTTACTTGTTCAGATCCCTTCTACTGTAATTCGGTTAGACCAGATTATTGACCAGGGATTAGATGGAGTAATTATCGATCTTGATATGATGACGCAGCTATTTTTAGGATTTGATAAATACAACCCTAAAATCGGTTCAAATTATAAGGATACACATCCCGCAGTTTTATGGGCAATCGAAAGAGTAATAAAGGAATGCAATAAGGCAAAGATACAGTCTCTCATTTATGGACGAGCTATTGCATCATCCCAGAAACTAATAGACAACCTCGTTAATTGGGGTGTAAATGCGATTGTCGTCGATGCCGAGGGAGTTGAGCAAGTACGAAAGAGTGTGTATGATGCTGAAAAGAGCCTTATACTTCAAAGGAAAAGAAATAGATAGTTCTCCTTCTAACAGAGCTAGTTTCATTACTAATCCTCTTGTTTAATATTACCTAGCAATTATTATCTTGTGCTCATGCTTTCAATGATTTTCTAATCACTATAAAATTATGATAATATTAAATAAGTAAGGGTTATTACAAAAGTATCTTGTCATATGTCTAGCATCAAAAATACTTTGAAGGAAGTTGCAAACTTTGGACTCACATCGGGAGTTATGACGTGTCTTGGATTGATGGTAGGAATTAATGCGGGCGTTCAGTCAAAGGTGCTCGTGATTGGCAGTGTACTAACAGTTGCTGTTGCTGACTCTTTATCAGATGCTTTGGGTATGCATATTTCAGAGGAGGCAGAAAATATCAAGCCTGGAAAAGAACTGTGGAGTGCAACTCTTGTCACATTTATCACCAAATTTTCCATGGGAATTACTTTTCTTTTCCCGCTTTTGATACTTGAACTTTCTGTAGCAATTATTGTAAATGTAGTCTGGGGGTTTCTTGTTATTCTTGTCTTAAGTTATAGAATTTCAAAAGACCAGAAAAGAAGAAGTATGTCAGTAATATTTGAACATTTAGCTATCGCGATACTTGTTTTAGTTATAGCACAGCTTATAGGTAGTTGGATAAATAGTGAGCTGTGATAATAATTTTAAATCTAGTGAGTATAGTTATGACGGAAAATCTAACAGAGGGTCTCCAAGTTGAAGTTGCAATGTTTAAGGGGGCACTTGAGTCAATGATGAGGCGATAAGTTAGTTTTTCGGAAGTGTCGGCCTCATATGCCTCGTTGGTAGAACAATATGGTCAAAGTGTGGTGGATGCAGAGTTACAAGCTCAGGGGGTTCAAATTGGAGGTTTAAATCTCCATTCATAATAATTTGAAGTATAGCCCTGTCGCACAACAAAAGTTTATTAAATAAAGATTGTTAAATATTTAGAAAGTTACTAGATGATTAAGTATTTCTCATAATCCTTCACAACGGGTCCCTTTTTCGTCCCACTTGGAACTATTTTAAAGCCTTCTTCTTTTAGATACTTATCCTGTGGGAATATATTTCCTAAGTATTTATCATAAAGAAAACCTTTTGGGGGTTTTACGACTCTCCAGTAAGGTGCAACATCCTTCTTCCCTTTTCCCATCTCCATTTGTTCTTCAGCAACATTCGCTACAATGGAAGTGAAGATACCTGTTGTTAAAGGACAGGTAAAGTCGACTTTGTACTTTTTGGAAAGTTTATCTGCGATTTGTTTAGTTGTCATCAACTTCCCTTTTGGAATTCTTCTGATGATCTTTTCTATTTCCTTTGGTGTTGAGATATACATCATACCTTTAGGGGTTCGCTTCCTTATGCACCCCTTAGAATTTGCCTCTTCTGCTTTTTGAGCCCAGGATTTTTTAGTTGCCATGAAAGAAAGGTAAAAAGTATAAAGTATTAGGTATAAGGTATCGGGTTGACAAGGTGATGTCAAGAGGTTTTTTTCAGGAAATTTATTCTGTTATAATCAATTCAAGATATATAGTAGATAATGACAGATACGCATCCTGAGTTACAGGCTGCCCGCGAGAGAGGACTTCCAGAAGTTCTTCTACCAGATGGGGTAGTAAATTGGTTTGAAGGACAGGACTCCTACATAGATGATCTTTCCCTTTTAAGACTGGCAGGCAGGTATTCTCCAATGGCAGTAAGAGCAATAGTACTTGCATGTGCTGTTGGGGTTCATACTGAAAAAGGTTTCTTTCCTCCTCTAAGCAGACAATTTAGCTGGAACGCGGCTTTTTATGGCTATTTTAATGACTTTTTGACATGGGAAGAGTTTCAGATATTATCAGTAGGTAAGGCAATACATGGTCATTTGCCCAAGGAGTCACAAGATCTGTGGGCTGGTCCTTTTGGGAGAAGAATTCCTGGAAGAGTTGTTCCTACAATTGAAGAGGCTGCTCTAATGGTACAAGGCATAAGAAGGGAAAATCCAAGCAAGAAGGTTATATTTAAGCACGGGAAGTGGAATGGTATTCCGCATGCCGGACATATGCTTGCTCTTAGAAATTCTATAAGCTTGATCAATCTTGATGAGGAGGTTGATCACGACGATATGATTCTTGTTGTGTCGTGTGATACAAATTTTGCGATTAGGGAATTTGGGTATCGTCCATTTTTAGATACAGTTTCGAGGATGTCCCTTATATCGTATCTTCCCTGGGTTGATATTACTTGCTCTTCAGGTGATTTTCCAAGGGGAGAGCCAGCAAGACTACATTGGGTACATAAATATAGGACGTTACGACCTGATTTTGTTGTTCTAGAAATCGATGATCCACTATTTGATGAAAAAAAAGCACGAACAGAAGAAATCGGTGGAAAGGTAATTGTAGATTATAGGGAATCGGTTTATGGTCCACGAGGATTAAATGATCCTACTATGGAAAGACTGCATCAAAATGAGATTTCAAGCTCAAATCTTGTCGCTGGAACTGTTGGTGAATGGTGTTTAAGTAATGCATATGCTCATGCGTTTACAATAAAACAGATCCGAGAGGAGATGTATGGAATAAGAAACTGGTTTAGTTGAAGAATTTTTCAATATTATATGTATTTGAAAATGAACTCAGTATAGTGTAAATTAATCTGTATAAATTCACTTTTTAGTTTAGTATAAATGGAAGATCCAAAAGCTGCTCCTGTAAATTCTGAGATAAAAGACTATAAATCGAAAACAATTGCTCAAAAAATAATAAAAATATTAAGAAACAAAAGGAGCCCTTGGATTTTAGCAGGTTGTGGAGGCTTAGTCATATTTTTTTTCATCTTTGCAATAACTGTTAATAGCTTTCAAAACCAAATTAAATACAAAGATAACACAATAAGAAATCTAGAATCACAAATTAACTCATTGAAAAGTACAATAAGAGATTTAGAAAAGGATTTAGAAGAGAAGGAAGAAGAAAGGAAAGATATACCAACCTCAGGGATGGAAAATAACGGAGCTAATGAGGAAATAATACAAATTGAAGTTGACTTTTTCAACGAACCTGAGATGGTAACAGGTTTCTCGTTGTTTAAAACGAGGGAAGTTAATGGAACTTTTTATGATCCTGATGAGGATGCAAAATTTTATAAAGCAGGGAAAGTTGCAGAAGGGAGTTACAAAGGCATGGATTTCCAAGGATATGATTATTATGTTGTTGATTATTCTCCCCAAGTTTCTACTGAAGGTCTTGACCTTGTTAGATTCATAAAGAAGGAAGGAGAAAATCAAATCCACTTTATCCAATATTATCTCTATCCTGGGAATAGCGAAGTAATCGAGGATAATATTTTTAAATGGGATTTTGAAATAGTTGATCTTTATAAGAATGTTTCGTTTTTTATTGACGAAGAAGAAAGCATGTGGCAGGTAGAAGTTGTTAGTGACAATGGCAATATGTACAGATACAGTGGGTATGAAGGTATACCTTTTTCTGATCTAGACCTTTTGGAAGTGGATAGTATAGATGGAGTAAAGGTATACATAGCTAAAGAGAATAAAGATGGATCATCATATGTGAAGTCAGCTGATGGATTTATACATGAGCTATCTTATGTTCCCGAAATAGTAGAAGAAATAATTGATTCGTATGATGAGCCCATATCAATTACTTGGTCTGATGGGAGTTCAAATAGGTCATTTTATGATTATATATCAATTGGAGGATGCTTTGGGAATTTAATTGAGGTTGAAGAAATAGATTCAAATGTACTTTCAAAGACTGGAACAGGAAGTGAGGGTAGTACAATTTATGAATATACAGATCAGAATGACTCTTATAGAAGAGAAGTTTACCAAGAATATATAGATGGTGAACTTTATAAGTATAATGATATTAGCGAAGATGATGGTGGGCCTTTTTCTTACGATAAGTTTGTAACAAAACATCCCGTTTTTTACTGGAAAGATCCATTCGGGAGGTTTATAAAGTTTGCAAGCCGTGATTTTATATTTACCGGAGGGTGTGCAAAACCCATCATATATCTTTATCCCCAATTCCCAACTGAGATAACAGTTACCATTAAACCCAAGGGGGAACTAACTTTCTCATATCCAAGATACAAGGCAGGATGGAACGTATTAGTTTCTCCGAGCGGGAAGATAATGAACCTTGGTGATTGTAAAACGTATGATTATCTATGGTGGGAATCGAGAGCAGATAGTGTTGATATCCCACAGGAGGGATTTGTTGTAGCAAGGGATGAGATTGAGCCGTTATTAGAAGAAAAGCTGTCCAGATTCGGCTTGAACGACAAGGAGATAAATGATTTCAAGGAATATTGGCTTCTAAAGATGTTGGAGGACGATACTCCTTATTACTTTATTTCATTTCTGTTTAATGATGAAGTAAATCAGATTGCGGAACTAGAATTCAGTAAGGAACCGGATAGTGAGATGAGAATTTTTATGGTATACAAACCTTTGATGTATCGTGAGGTTGTACCTGTTCTGGAAATTCCTCATCATGAGAGAGAAGGTTTTACTGTAGTTGAGTGGGGAGGAGCTCGTATAGATTAAATTTAAAAGATTCATAAATTTAGATATTTGATTTGTAGATATTTGATAGGTAGGTATGGAGGAAGAGTTTATCCGTCTAAATATCGCCTTTAAAGTACCCGCTGAAGTTCGCAAGTATGTCATATCCCTTAGTAAAGATATAATTAAAGGGGAGAAGACACACTATGTACTTGATGGTAAGAGATATATTCCTCATCTTACCATTTATTCTCCCGAATTCCCAAGAGAAAGACTTGAAGATATTTACGGGGTTCTTGAGAGGATTGCAACAAATGCTCATACACTAGAATTTCACTTTCAAAAGATAGATACTGGCGATGCTTACATTGGTGCTGAATTTGAGTGTACTGAACAGATAATGCAGTTCCATCGGCAAATTGTTCGGGAATTAAGTCCTTTGCGAGAGGGACATTTACGCCCTAAATATAAAGATCCGAAGTATCTTTCAACATTAACAAAGGAGCACGTTGAAAATATTAAGAACTATGGCTATCCAAGAGTTATGAAGCTCTACAGGCCGCACTTGAGTTTCATTAGATTTGAAGATGAAGATGTCGCAAAGAAGATAGCAGAAAAAATAAATTGGAATATCCATGAATTTACTGTTGAAGAAGTGGGAGTATATACTATGGGTGAGCATGGGACGTGCAAGGATGAGCTAAGAAGTTTCTTTTTGGGGAAGGGCTAAAAACAGCACACAGATAAGCAGCGAAACCCTTCGACAACATTCGACTAGCTCACGTCGAGAGCTCAGGGTAAACAGTGGAGTAGTGAATAGTTGCATAGCTAAATAGCTAGATAGCTTGCTTTCCCTTGTCGAGAGCGGAAGAACCCAGAAGAAAATACTTATCAGAGCTGGAGATTCTAATTGAAAACAGCGGCAGACGGGATTCGAACCCGTGACCTTCTCCTTGGAAGGGAGACATTCTAGCCAACTGAACTACTGCCGCATTATTCTGTCTAATTCTTCTCGACCAACTCCGGACTTGTAATACTTCTCTGTTTTTCTAGCTTCTG
>JAFGDO010000024.1 GCA_016932045.1 Candidatus Dojkabacteria bacterium
AATGGTAGCACAACGGTCTCCAAAACCGTTAGTAGAGGTTCGAATCCTCTCGCTCCTGCAAAGTTAAGTTCTTCAGAACAAAACCGTCAGTCCAGGTTCGAATCCTGGTAGACCTGCAAAATTGTAGTTTTACATGGATTTTAATACTGAGCTTGCCGAAGTACAAAACTTTTGGTTATAAGTTTTTCTTCTCCTTTAATACATATAGGTCAAATTTCGTAAGCTTCCACAATTCTAAATAATGTTGTATAATCATTGTTCAGTAAGTTAAGCAGAAAAAAATGAAAAAGCTATTGAGGCCAATTACACTAACTATAAAAGAATTAAAACTTGTTGAATGGATAAGTTTCAAGCAGACTGTCAGATATACTCTGCTGGTTCTTGTAATATCTTTCTTTATTGGTATAATAATCGTCGTTTTTGACACTATTCTCTTTAGAGGAAGAAATATAATTCTGGAACTTTAATCTTGAAAAAATGGAAAAAAAGAAATCAAACAAGAAAATTCAGAAGAAAAAAGTAAAAAAGACAACTCCGAAAAAAGTGATCAAAAAAACCGCAAAGAAAACTACTTCAAAGAATAAGGATTTGCAGTGGTTTATAGTAAATGCTTACTCAGGTCATGAAAACAGAGTTGCTACACAACTTGAAGCTAGGATTAAGGCTAGCGGGATGGAAGACCTGATTACAGAAATTCTTGTCCCTACTCAGGACAAAATTGTCGTAACAAAGGGCAAAAAGAAAAACGTAAAAGAGAAAATTTTTCCCGGTTATGTACTTGTGAAAATGGCATTGAATAACGATACGTGGCCAGTAGTCAGAAATACTGATGGTGTAATAGGATTTGTTGGTACTGGGAAAAAACCAACCCCTTTAAATCCTGAAGAACTTAAAAGTATAATGGCATTTACTAAAGTAAAACAACCCACCTTCCAAACCTCGTTTAGTATTGGAGATGCAGTAAAGGTTGTTGACGGACCATTTAAAGATTTTGTCGGGTCCATAAATGAGATAAATCAGGATAAAGGACAAATCAAAGTCCTACTTTCTGTCTTTGGCAGAGAGACACCTGTTGTTTTAGATTTCTTGCAGGTAAAAAAATTATAAAGCATCAGATGATCGACACGATCTATTTGATCATCGAGATCATTTTAATCATTCATTCGTTAATCGTAAAAACATGGCAAAACCAGTAAAAGCAACAATAAAACTTCAAATCCAAGCTGGGAAAGCTACACCAGCTCCCCCAGTCGGACCAGTACTTGGACAGCATGGAGTAAACATACAGCAGTTTTGTAATGAATTTAATGAGAAAACTCAGGATAAGGGCAACTTCATCATACCCTGTGTTTTGACTATTTATGAAGATAGAAGTTTTGATATGCTGTTAAAAACCCCTCCAACTTCTGACCTTTTAAGAAAGGCGGCAAAAATTGATAAGGGTTCGGGAATACCAAATAAAGAAACAAAGGGTAAAGTGACAAAACAGCAAATTGAAGAAATCGCAAAAATGAAGATTGAAGACCTAAATACAACTGATTTAGAAAAAGCAGTAAAGATAGTAGAAGGAACGGCTCGTAACATGGGGATAGAAATAAAATAGATATTCCAATGATAAGATTTAGTATGGAATTGACTATATTAACTTATGATTTAAGATAGAATATGCATCGTTCAAAAAAATATAAGAATGCCAGAAAATTAGTTGAAAAAAGTAAGGTGTATACCTTAGATGAAGCTTTAGACCTTCTCCCCAAAGTTAGTACATCTAAATTTGATTCTTCTATAGAGTTACACATAAACCTAAACCTCTCAGAAAAACAAAAAAAGATCAGCATAAAAGGTAGCGCTACTCTACCCCATCAGGTAGGACCGAAAGTAAAAATTGCAGTCCTGACATCTTCTGATCATTTTGGGGAGGCTCAAGATGCTGATACCGTAGGCAGTGACGACCTTATTAAGAAAATACAAGATGGGTGGACAGATTTTGATGTTCTGCTAGCTACTCCTGATATCATGCCAAAGATTGCAGTTTTAGGAAAAATTCTTGGACCAAAAGGGAAAATGCCAAACCCCAAAAATAATACAGTCACAACAGATATAAAGGACACAATCGAAAGCTATAAAAAAGGAAAAACTGATTTCAAAGCAGACGCACAGGGGGGAATTCATCAGGTTGTCGGCAAGATAAGCTTAAAAAAAGATCAACTACTTGAAAATATTCAAACATTTCTAAAAGCTGTATTTAATGAAGTGAAAAATCTTCAGGCAAACCCATTTAAGACAATATACCTGTCCCCTACTATGGGACCGAGTATCCGACTAGATGTAAATGTGATGCTAAAAGATTTGACTTAAAGGTCTTTTTATCGTAAGATCAGTTTGTCTTTTAAATACTATCAGAGACAATAGGTGTTTGTGATCAATTCAAAACATTAGATTCTTCACAAACTTAAAATTCCTATCGAGATAGAAGTTTCTCTAAAGCTTATATTGAGCAATATAAACTTCGTCTCGATGACGAAGTTTTTTTATTTTCTACGAGTGAGAAAAACTCATAGACAGAAGCTTTAATTATAAAAAACTTGAAGTCAAAGAATACTTTTAGTCATTAAAAAAATAAATCATTAATTCTAAACAATGGCAAAAACAAAGGTACAAAAAAAACAAATGATAGCGGAATACGTTACAAAAATTAACGACTCCAATGCTTTATTTGTGATATCGCCCACTTCACTTACGCCAAATGAGGCAAATGGGCTGAGAAAAAAACTTAGAGTCCTGAATGCATCTTTTAATGTTGTAAAAAACTCACTTATAAAGAGGGCTCTTCAAGAAGCTGGTAAAGAACAGGAAAAACTGCAATTCTCGAATGAGAATGCTGTAATTTTCTGCAAACAAGATGCAAGCGAAGGGGCAAAGATTTTAAATAACTTTATTGAGGAAGTAAAAAAAGGGGAAATCAAAGGAGGCTTTCTTGATGGCGATTTTCTTACAAAGGAAGATATTGAAGAGTTAGCAAAACTTCCTTCAAAAGAAATTATGATCGGGATAACAATCGGAGCAATTGGTGCTCCAATATCAGGATTTGTAAATGCCTTAAATGGTAATATCGTAAATTTTCTCAATGTACTCAAGAATATTTCGGAATCTAAAGAGAAAAAATAAACTTAAAAACTTTTAGTTCATTTCATAGTTTACATTTTACTTTTATTTAAAATGGCAGAAAAGAAAGAGGAAAAAAAGGAAAAAGAAAAAAAGACTGATGTTAAACTCACCTCTGACCAAGAGAAAATCCTCGAAATAGTCGAGAAAATGTCTGTTCTCGAACTTTCACAGCTTGTAAAGGCACTTGAAGAGAAGTTCGGAGTAACAGCAGCAGCACCAGTAGCTACCGTAGCAGCGGCTCCCCAAGGAGAAGATAAAAAGGGTGAGGAGGAAGAAAAGACATCATTCAATGTTGTTCTTAAAGATGCTGGTAGCCAGAAAATTGCTGTAATTAGAGCTGTTAAAGCTGCAACTGGCCTAGGTTTGAAAGACGCAAAAGATCTTGTTGATAGTGCCCCAAAGCCTGTAAAAGAGAATGCAAAAAAAGAAGAAGCTGAGGAACTGAAAAAGCAACTAGAAGAAGCAGGTGCAACTGTTGAACTTGAATAAAGATTTTAGAAAATTATTAATCTCGTTACAGAGTTTTGCTCTGTAACGAGATTATGTAGTCATTGTTTCAAATACCTCTTTATAGTATAATCCCAATGTAAAAGACAAAACTGTCCAGCCCCCTTGTGTTTGGTTGACTGATATTTGATGACTGAGGATAAATTATAAATCTTTAGTTTTTAATTGAAACATATGAACCCAATTATACAAACACTTGTTGAAACCAAAGGTGTCCCGGAAACGTCAATTATACTTCTGCTTACTCTTCCTATAATAGCAACAATTATTGCAATCTGGCGGCAAATAGTAGGCCTCAGAACTTTTGGAATATATGCTCCAATCCTTATCACATTTGCTTTTTATCAATTCGGAATTACTCCGGATGGCATAAACGTTGGACAGGGATTAAAATATGGCTTGGCCCTATCGATCGTTGTTTTTGTCTCGGCTACATTAGCACATGAAATGACAAGAAAAATCCGCTTACATTATTTACCTAAAATGTCCATCGTCCTTTCGATCGTAGCAATGGCAGTTTTTATATTTATTGGACTTGCTGCTGGCCTCGATAAAGGTGGTTTTATATCTGTCGATACTCTCCCCGTTCTCCTTTTAATCACTGTTTCAGAGCAGATGATCAGTCTATATATAAAAAAGGGTCGTAAAGCAGCATACTTTCTGACAGTTGGCACACTGGTCATATCAGTACTATCCTACTATCTAATTTCTTGGAAATGGGTTCACGAGACTCTTCTTAAGTATCCATTGATATCTCCTGCAACATTGCTGGTAAACCTTATTATTGGAAAATGGACAGGCTTTAGGTTCAAAGAATACTTTAGATTTAAAAACATTCTAGTATCAAGTGAGTCTGATTGAAACTTTAAAAAACCAAAAGAAGGTTCTAGGCATAAATGAGAGAAATCTCAAGTATATCCGTCCTTTGAATAAGAAAAAAGCAAAAAGAATTGCTGACGATAAACTTTTGACAAAAATTATTCTGACAAAAGCAAATATCCCAGTGCCAAAACTTATCGCCTCCATCGCAAATTACACCGAGCTTGAAAATTTCAACTGGGATAATCTTCCAAAATCTTTCGTCATAAAACCTGTAACAGGTCTTGAGGGTGGTGGGATAGAGATATTCTACAACCGCGACCGAAACGGCAATTGGATTAAAGCAGATAAAAGCAAGGTTTCACTAACACAACTAAAGGATCTTGCCCGAAACATTCTTGACGGAAAATACTCTCTTCACAATACTCCCGACAAAGTCTTCTTTGAAGAAAGAGTCAAATTCCACAAAGCATTCAAATATTACGCTTATAAAGGTGCTCCAGATATCAGAGTAATCACTTATAATTTCATTCCAATTATGGCTATGATTCGCCTGCCAAACAAAGAATCCGATGGCAAAGGTAACCTTGCAAAAGGATGTGTAGGAGCAGGAATTGATGTCGCAACAGGTGTTACAACATCTGCAATTATAGGCAAAAGCCAGCCCATTGAAAATGTCCCTGGTACATCGCTACGATTTGGAGGGTTAAAAATCCCATACTGGAATAAAATTCTCAGGTATGCCGTAGAAGCCCAGAAGGCAACAGGACTAGGCTTTGCTGCTATTGACTTTCTAATTGACAGAGAACAAGGCCCTGTAGTTGTAGAACTTAATGCTCGTCCAGGCCTTTCTATTCAGCTTGCAAATAAGGACGGTATGAGATGGCGACTGGAAAAGGCGCGAGGGTTAAAAGTAAAAAGCGTAAGTCATGGAATACGTCTTGGAAAAGACTTATTCGGTGGAGAAATTGAAGAAGAAGTTGAGAATATAACTGGTAAACAAGTTATAGGATTTGTAGAATGGGTAACAATATTTGGGAAAAAACAAGATCAGCAGGAAAGAGTCAAGGCTAAAATAGATACTGGTGCTTTATTTACATCAATCGACACTAAGCTGATGATTAAACTTGGATATAAAGATGCCCTGGATTATTTCGCAAAATTTAAAATTCCAGATACTCTCACACGAGCAGAGGCAAAAGAACTTAGCCAAAGGATAGGTGAAAAGCTCGAGAAACATGATGATATTGTTGGCCGTGCCATTGTTCATTCAAGCCACGGAACAACACTACGACCAACAATAGAGATCCCCATATCTATATCTGGTGTAGAAATAAAGGTCAGGGCAAATGTGGTTGACAGAAGCCGCCTGATCTATCCTGTTATTGTCGGTAGACGCGATTTAACTCAATTTATAATCGACCCAATCAAAAAGTTTAAGGGGTAACCTATTGAGAAATTTTCTATGATTAAAAGATATACTAAAAATATAAATTTTGACTTATATTTAAACGCAGCCCACAAGCTTGGCATTAAATATAATAGTATAATAAAGACGAAAAACATCGGCTATTTCGAAAAAAATGGGAAGAGATTAGTAACGCTAGGACACTGGATTGGGATTAATAACGCAATTTCTCATATTTTCGCAACAAAAAAATATATTTCCTACCAACTGTTGGCAGCAAAAGGCCTGCCTCATCCAAAGGCAAAACTCATAGAAGAAACTTGCAAATTCGTCGATATCGAAAAGCTATCTATCCTAGTACCTAAACCTTGGGTTGTAAAACCGCTAAAAGGATCAGAAGGAAAAGGCGTTTCAGTAAAGTTAACTAAAGGTGAAGATCTCAAAAAAGCAGTCGACTTTGCAAGACAAATACACAAGACTACCATCCTTGAAGAATACGTAGAAGGTAACCACTTTAGAATTCTTGTATTTAGAGGCAAAATTATCGATATTGTAAAAAGGATCCCAGCTTACGTAGTAGGAAACGGCAAAGATTCAATAAAACAATTGATCGAGAAGAAAAATAGCCGAAGAGAAAAGGCTGGAATGGCTGCAATAAGAGTTGACGAAGAGCTACTAAGACAGCTTAAGGAGCAGAAACTTTCTATTGACTCTATCGTAGGAAAAAAAGTAAAGGTAGAACTACGCAAAAATTGTAATTTGTGTGCTGGCGGTGAAACCAAGCGAATTAGGTACAACCATATACATAAAGACAACTTAAAGATGTTTATTGAAGCAGTAAAAGCATTGGAGCTTGATCTGGGTGGTATTGATTTCATCACACCCGACATCTCCGAGTCTTTCCACAATGTTAAATGCGCAATAAACGAGATAAATAAAGCTCCGATGGGAAATGTACACTATTTTGCAGATATGGAGCTAAATAACTTTACGTCAAAAGAAATTTTAACAACTTATTTTAACTTATAAGCACAGAAACAATGAAAATTGGAATATTTGGTTCGCCTCAAACACCGGAGTCACATTGGCTTGACGAAGAAGGACAAAAAAGGAAGCACGATGTTGTCAGATTTTCAATTGATGAAATCGCCTTTAAAGTTAAAAATGATGAATTCAAAATAATTTCACAATATGATTTCAGTACCTTTGATATATTCCTTGTAAGAGGTATGTGCAGAACATACTTTGTGAATAAAATCCCATTCGATAAATCGACAGAATCACTTCTTTTTTTACGATATGTCAGTGACATACTCAATAAGCCAATTGTCGATGAAAGACTCACAAAAAGCACAATGATTTTAAGCAAGATGGCAACAGCCTTAAACTTAAGTAGAGAAAAGCTTCCTCAACCAAATACTCTTCAATTTACAGGTAAAGCCCAAGTATTGAAAGAAGTAGACGACTTTCCCTATCCTGTGATTATCAAAAATCCTGCAGGTCGAAAGGGAGAAAACATGTATAAAATTGATACAAAAGAAGATTTGATAAAGTTCTTGGAAGAAATGCCCGAGCAGCTGCCTTTTCTCTTTCAAGAATATTTACCAACTGACGGGGATATAAGAGTACTAGTAATCGGATATGATACCATAATAGGAGCAATGAAAAGGCACCTTGTCCCGGGAGACTTTAGGGCAAACATATCTCGAGGAGCCGATGCAGAAGAGTTTAAGCTTACAGATGAAGTTATTGATATTGCAAAAAAAGCAGCGATGGTTACGCGTACTGAATTCGCTGGAGTAGATCTCATTGAGTCGAAGGGAAAATATTACGTTATTGAAGTAAACCGAACACCACAATTTAAGGGATTTCATAAGTATACCGGAGTAGACCCATCTCCATTTATCTTTGATTATCTTGAAAAGAAGGTTGAAAATCAAAAGTAAAAAACCACTCCTTATTAACATCACTGGAACATGCGGCAAAACAATAACTGCCAAAATTATTGAGATCGTCTTAACCAAATCAGGTTATAGAGTGGGTCTTGCTAGCACCATAGGAATATACTTCAAAGGTAGAAGGGTCAAGAAAAAAGATAGATCCGGCCCAAAGTCTTTCCAATATTTATTTCAAAGATCTAAAGAGCTAGATGTTGTGATATGCGAGAATGTTCTACGGCATATACGCCACGACACCTACTACCCTGCTCTATCTGACGTATGTTTGATAACAAATGTCTCCGATGACCATATTCATCAGACAAAAACAAAGACTGTAAGAGAAATAGCACAAATTAAAAGCAAAATTCTTAAAAGATCTAAGAAAAATGGATTTATTATCCTAAATGGCGACAATAAATATACACTTAACATTGCTCAAGCCAATACTGACAAGAAACTCATATTATTTACAACAAAGCCGAAGAAGGTTAAACTCTTAAAAAAAATAAAACCACTGGCTATATACCTTTACAAAAAGCCTCAAATATTAAAAGTTAGTAATTATAAAATGGAGCAAGTGGTGAAAGATGTAAGCAAATTACCCCTAACTTTGAATCTAAAGCTTACATTCAATATCTACAACTTACTGGCTGCAATAAGCGTTTTAGATAACCTTCCAGGTATAAGCCTGTATTACAATCAACTACAAAAAACTTTGGCGAAAATAGTGCCAAGTTATTCAAGCATCCCAGGAAGATTCAACATTTTCGACTTCGGAAAATTTACAGTAATACTTGATAATGCAAAAAATCCCTTAAGCTATAAAAAGTCTTTAACGGCAGCAAAATCCATACCTCATAAAAGACTTATTACAGTATTAAAAGCTTCAAATACAAGAACTAGCCAATTTATAAAAAAGATAGGCCAGATTGCTGCGCGACATTCAGACTTTATCTACATTAAAGAATCAAGGCAACCAAAGGGAAGAAAGAGAAAAAGGATAAAAGGAGAAACAGCAGCACTGCTAAAAGAAGGAGCATTAAAAGAAGTGTCAAAGCCTAATAAGCTAAAAGTCATATTGGATGAAGAACAAGCGGTAAAAAATGCTATTTTGAAAGCAAAAGCAGGAGATCTCTTGCTAGTCTTTGGATATAGAGTCGATGCCTTGCATAAGTTAATCAAAAGTATGCAAAAAAATGAGCTACACTCCCTTAAGGCTTCTCCGAATTACATCTAGGTGGTTTAGTGCCTCAGCCGTACCTTTTACAACACAATAAATAGGTTCATCTACAACATGAGCCGGAACTCCAATTGCTTTAGTAAACAGATCGTCAATGTTTCGAAGTTGAGCTGTTCCACCACTGAGTACCATGCCTCTTTCTATTACATCAGAGGCAAGCTCCGGTGGGGTTCTCTCTAAAACTCCTCTTATTGCAGAAAGAATTTGTTTGAGAACTGGAGTTAAAGCGTCAACAATATCATTTGAGTTAATAATCATTGACTTTGGCATACCTGTGGAAGCATCTCTTCCTTTTATCTCGGTCTTCAGGGGACTATCAAGGTGAGTCGCACTCCCTATTGCTACTTTTATCTTCTCAGCCATCTGCTCACCTATCAAAAGACCTAGCTCCTTGCGAATGTAGTTAGTAACTGCCTCGTTTAGCGAATCCCCCGCAACACGAACACTATCAAATGAAACTATACCATTCATTGATATAACAGCAATTTCGCTTGTTCCACCCCCCATATTTACAATCATGTTTCCAGCAGAAGTATTTATCGGAAGTCTCGCCCCAATAGCTGCTGCTATTGGTTCAGGCAGAAGGTAAACATTTCCAGCACCAGAAGTAACAGCTGCTTCAATTACAGCTCTTTCTTCTACTGTAGTAATTCCCGCGGGAACACTAATCATAACCTCAGGTTTGAAGATGCGTATCTTTCCTATGGCCTTATTCATAAAGTACTTCATCAATGCCTCTGTTAGCCGATAACTTGCTATGACTCCCTCTCGCAAGGGTCTTTTGGCAACAATATTTTCAGGAACTTTACCAATCATATCCTTAGCTTCTTGCCCAATTGCAAGTATCTTCCTGTCCTCAACAGAAACAGCAACAACTGTAGGTTCGTTGATAACTATCCCCTTACCTTCAACATAAACCAAGGTATTGGATGTGCCTAGGTCAAAGCCTATTCGTTTAGCTAACATCTACATCACTTGAAAAAGTATTAATTAAGCAGATTATATATATTCAAGGGAAAAGGTACAAGGCCGAAGGTGAAAAGCAAAGGGTAAAAATGTATTAAGTATAAGATCTCACCTCAACCATCCGACCATACAGCCATCTAGCAATTATCACTCTACAATCATCAATTTTCAGTCCAACATCTAGCATCTATCTCTGATTCCCTACGTTGAACATTGCCCATTTATCTGCTATACTCAGAACAATTTAGGAGATCCGGCTTATGAAAAGACATATTGTAGTTATAGTATTTGTTACAATATTTATTTCAGCAGTATCAATTATAGCTATTCTCGTTGCTAGAGGATTTACTTTTACAGGCACCGAGATAAAAGAAAACGGAATTATTAATGTTGTCTCACAACCTGAAGGTGCAAACATAACTATCAATGGGGAAGAAACGGCAGTTACACCAGAAAAGATCGAAGTTGTTGCAGGGAAAATAGAAGTTATCATCTCAAAAGAAGGATACAAAGAGTGGAAAAAAGAGATAGATCTTGAACCTTCAATAGTTACCGACATATATGCAACACTCTTTCCAGAAACCTTATATCTTGAACAGATTACTTTTACAAGTATAGATAAAGCATTTTTCTCGCAAGATGGAGCGATCGCTTTATATACAGTCTCTAATCAAACCAATAGCGGTATCTGGCTGGCTAAGTTGGAAAAAAGCATCTTTGAGCTTTCCTCGCCTCAACCTACGAGAATTGCTTCTCTAAGTATTATCCCTGAAAACAATACAAATACTCAGAATTATGATTTTATTATAGCTCCAGACAATACTCGAGCTATAGTTATCTGTCCTCAAGAAGAATATACGCTTTTTCAGCTTCTTAATCTCGAGAACTCAAAAGCAGAAACGATTAACATCAATAAAAAGATAGGATTCAATCCTGCCTCGGTTTCTTTCAGCTTTAATCGAAATCATCTTTTGATAAAAGATATCGCAATTTATGTAAATTACGATATCGAAAAAGATCAAGTAACATTTATCTCAAGAGTAACTGAAGAATATGCACCACAAATTATTCAGTCTGGTAGCGATTTGCTGTTGCTCGAATATAGTTTCGACAGAAGAAGCAGAACCTTATACAAGATCACGGCAGCCCTAAATAAAACTACTGTTGAGTTACCTCAGGAAATAGCAGGTGAATCAATAAAGAGAATGTTTGGATCCAAAAATAATGGCGACTTGATTGTCATATCAACTCAAGACTCATCTTTTATCCTTGATTTAAAGACAAATTCACTCCCTATTCAAATTTCAGAGGGACCGATTAACATTGTCAGTTGGTCACCAAATGGCAATTCTTTTTTGTATACTGAAAGTGGAGAGGTTCTGAAAACAGCATCGACTATGAGACTTCCTAGTGGCAAACTGGAATTGAAAACATACACTCTTTTAGAAAATTATAAACCTGAAAACATAAGCCTTTCCTGGAGTAACAACTCACAACAAGTACTTTCTTTTGATAGCGAAAAAATGAAACTATTTATTCAAGATAAGGATTCTTTAAATAGAAGACTCCTATATGAAGGTACTCTTTCTTATAGAGATGCATTCAAGTTCTCTCAGAACGAAACTTTCTTAGTTCTGCTCTTAAAAGATGATGGGGAATACTCAAATCTTTACTCCTTCAAATTAACTATTTAGCAAGGAAATCTTTTACCGCATCTTTCTCAAATCCCTCTTTATTGCTTTCGTATTGTTAAAGAAGTGCGCCAGACAGGAGTCCTCAAAGCAAAATTTGGCTATACCGAGGCTAACGCAGTATAGCCTTAGTTTGACCTAGTCCCGCAAAGCTTGCCGAAGCGGGAGAACCTTTGCCTTAAAGCTCTTTTTGTTTCTATCCTATGGAATAAAGAATGCGCTAGACAGGAGTCGAACCTGTGACCTACGCGTTAGGAGTGCGTTGCTCTATCCAACTGAGCTACTAGCGCAGACAAGTAAGGATATTCATTACTAATGGGAAATTATAGCAAAAGATTATTTCTTTTTCACGCTACTCTTCTCTATAGTCGGAGCTAACTTATGCATAGCTCTATGAGCATAAAGTTCATAGTCAGAAAACAGTTCCCCCTTTGTAAACCATAAGTTTATCTCGTATTCTGCTTCTTTTTCGTTTCCGGAGGCATGAAGTATATTATAAACCGAACGTAACTCATCATTTGCTACTTCATAATTATCCCAGCTAAAATCTCCTCTGATAGTACCCGGAACTGCTGTTTTAGGTCTTGTATCTCCCGCTAATTTTCTAACTACTTCTATAGCATCTGGTCCTTCCCAAACCATAGCTAAAACTGGGCCTCTTGTAATAAGCTCAATATTCCACTTTTTAATCAATTTTCCTAATTCAAGTGCATCATTAGTACCAAATTTTTCTTTCGGATCAATACCTTTCTTTTTGTATTCATCCAGGGTATGCTGCCCGAATCTTTTTAGATTTTCCTCTGAACTGGCATAATGTTTATCTCCCATATCCTCAGTAGCCGCAAGAAATTCAAGGGCAACCAGTTTTAATCCGACTCTTTCAAGCCTTAAAATTACCTCACCCATGAGACCTCTCATAACAGCATCATGCTTTATAACAACAAGTGTTCTTTGATTTTCAATCATAGAGATATATTAATAAATGTCTAAATAATCGATTCTTTCATAGTAACTCAAATCCTTATATTTTTTCCCAAACCAGATCTTTATTTCTCTTCTAGCCTCTTCAACACAATCTGAAATATGCAGTAAATTCTTAAATACAATTCTGCCTGATCTTATGGCAAGATCAGGTGTATCAAATGCAAATGACCCCCGAATAGAGCCTAGTTCGGCAAAAGTTGGCACAGTACTTCCTGCTAACTTTCTCACTCTCTCTACTGCCTTATTACCTTCCCAAACTGAAATAATCACCGGAGCCTCGCATAGATATTTTGAAAGATTTTTATAAATTATCTTTCCAATCTCCAAAGGATCATCTACTCCGAAGTCTTGTTGTACTAACTTTTTATTTCCCTCATAATTTTGAATCGTTTTCTTGCCTACGCCTTCAAGCCACTCTTTACTATTTCCTGGATAATGTTCTGCCACTTGCTTTTTTTGTGGTAAAACCATTCTTGCTGCGCAAAGTTTGAGACCCTGTTCCTCGAAACGTTGAAATATCTTTCCTACAAGCCCCCTTTTGACTCCATCAGGCTTAATCATTACAAAGGTTTTTTCTATAGATGGATATTTCTTTTCCATATTATTAGTTATTTCCTGTTTAAAAACTTAAGGGATTTTACATCTCATTTCACCTTTTTTCAAGCTCCATATAAATTGCTCCATTCCCCACAGTAAATTCTATTCTTCCATTTCTATCTGTTCTCAAAATCTCAATATTGTAACTCGAAATTTTATCAATTATCTCTTCAGCTGGATGACCAAACTTATTATCATAACCACATGAAATGATTATATAATCAGGATTAACTGCTGTAAGAAAATCGTCGGAAGTTGCAGTTTTGCTTCCATGATGAGCTGCTTTCAACACAAGACTATTGATATCAGAATTAGAAGATACTATTTCGCTTTCTTGCTCAGACTCAATATCCCCAGTAAGAAGAAAAGAGAAATCACCATAATACCCTCTCAGAACAACCGAATTCTGGTTATCATTCTCTGCCTCAAAGGGCTCCTCCGGCCATAGACAATCCAGATGAACACCATCAATATCTATTGAATCACCGGCTATAAATTCTTTCATCTCTATTCCCATCTCATAACCGATATCTTTAATTCTATCTAGATTATCATCCCGAATTTCAAGATCGCTTGTTATAAATACATCCACATCATAATTTTCTAAAACGAAGCTTAATCCTCCAATGTGATCACTATCGGCATGGGTTCCTATAACTACATCTATTTTTTTATCCCAAAAAGGCATTACTTCACCAAGCTCAACGAGTACTTCCTCAGACTCTCCTCCATCGATCAATATATTTTGGTAATTAGATGTACTGATAAGTATACTGTCACCTTGACCAACATCAAGAAAATATAGATGAAACTCTTGATCTAGAGATATAAAAGTCATCAACTCTAGAATTATCAGAAGAATTAGAAAAACAAAAAAAATCCTTGATTTTTGCAGTTTCTCTACTAGAACTTTATATTTTTTTAGATTCTTGATATTTAATCTCAACTGAAAGTAAAACTAAAATTACACATAGCAATCCCGAAAGAAGAGTGCTAGTCTCGGGATTTATATCCATCATCGCGTAGTCAAGACTCCCGAATAGCTTAATAATTTGAATCATATATTCAAGAACTATCCATAAGAAGTATACAAAAATTTTTGCAATAGGTAAAAGAGTAAAAACTAGTATTATCAGAATTAGCCCCCCGATTGTTATTAAAGGAACAACAGGGAGAATCAGAAAGTTAACCAAAGGAGCAATAATTGAAATCTGATTAAAATTAAACAGTGTTATCGGAAGTGTATAAGCAATAGCAGAAAGTGTTGAGGCTACATCCTCTCTTGAGAACTCAGGAATAAACTGTAATTTCCCCTCTAACGATTTGGTAAGAATTACAAGACCAAAAGTTGACAAGAATGAAAGTTGAAAGCTCAAAAGTTTAAAAGTAAAAGGATTAATGAATAAAAGTATAGATACGGTCAAGGGCAATAGTGTATTTATAGCTGACTTTTTACCAGATATCTTTCCAATAATCATAGCAATTGACATTAAGCCGGCACGTAGGACTGGTATATTACTAATTCCAACAAATACCATAAACAAAATTATAAATACCAAAGAAAGTTTTAACATATACTTCCTTCCGATTAGTAAAGATATAAATGATATCGAAGAAACAAGAACTGAAATATTATAACCAGAGACAGCAATAATGTGAGTAGTACCCGTACTACGAAGATCCTTTTCAAGTTCTTCGCCCAGAATTTGATCACCCCCAAAAACTATGCCAGTTAAAAGAGAAGCATGAGGTTCAGTTATAATAGAACTAATTCTATCAATTATAATCCCCTTATATGTTGTGGGTATATTTTGTAACCATACTCCCGAATTATCAGTATACATCGCTCCGTCGATTCTTGTTACAATAGAATATATATTTTTCGCATTTAATGAATTTTTATATGACCCCTTAAAGTATTTAGGAAGTCCTTCGATATCTCCACTTATTTTTACTCTTTGTCCACAGTCTACCCCACTACCAACTTCTTCTGTCTTAATTAGCACTTTACCGAATATTCTGCTTTTACTGCCCTTGTCATCAACAATTATATTATCAATAAGTAGGTAATTAGCATTTATGACTTCTCCGCAAGAAGCTATCCCTTCAAATTCTACGTGCTGATTTTCATAACTTAAAATATGATACCTTGATGTGACTAAAAAGTCTTCAAGCTGCAATCTTACTAATCCCAGCAGTATTGAAAGAATAAATACCAAGAATCTCAACCGATTTCCAGTGTCAAAGCTAAAAATAAAGATAAAAGTAATTAACATCAACACAATTACGATATATGTTATTTCCTCCTTACTTAATGAATCTCCAACAATGATACCTAAACAAAACCCTACTGAGGCTATTAATAACAAGTATCTCTTAAATGTATGAAGTATAAAGTCTATTCGTTTTTTCATTTTTTATACAGTAATCAAATCCTTGATCTTACTAAAAGTAGCTTCACCGATTCCTTTAATATTTTTTAGCTCTTCTATATTCGAATAAGGCCGTCCATCAATAATTCTTTGGGCATATGATGGACCTATCCCTGGTAGCGAATCTAATTCTTCTAAACTAGCAGTATTTATGTTTATCTTTCCAGATTTGGATTGACTAATGAAGCTACCCTCTATAGGTGAGGTGTTTAGCTCTCCTTTAGCAGGTATAAAGATCTTCTGCTCATCCACAAGTTTCTGTGCACGATTTAGGTCTTTATTTATGTAATCACTATCGGCATTCTCTGTAAAACCTCCAGCTGTATTGATAGCATCTTCTACTGTCTGACCTTCCTGAAATTTATAAACACCCGGATTATTAACTTCCCCACTTATATCAACACTTATCGTCTTTACTGTTTCTTCTGCCTTTTGACTTTCCGGATCTTCCTTCCTTGTATCTATAACAACATCTCTCGAAACTCCTAGATTTTGCAACTTAATCAATACTAGACAGCCAATCGCGGCTGCTAAAATAGCCAAACTAACGACAATTAAACTTCTGTTTTTCTCTACAAAAGCACCCACTTCTTATTTTTAGAGTAAGGTAAAATACACAGTATTAACCCAGCACTTACTATACTGTTACAAATGAAATTCTGTATAAAGCATAAAAACCTACTAGGATACCTTTATCTCAATATCATTTATGATGATATCCTCCAAAGGTCTGGGGAAATTTGAAGAGGGGTCGTCTACTTCGATATTTTCAATATTTAGAATAACTTCCCACCCGGAAATCACAATACCAAACACTGTATGTCTTCCCTCAAGTCCTTTAACCGCCTTGTCATCTGAAGATGCTGTAACAATAAAAAATTGACTACCATTTGTATTTGGACCATCGTTTGCCAAAGCAATAGATTTTTGTTCTAAATGAAGAGACTCTACTTCAGAATTGGTCGAATAACCTAAGTTCTCAAGCTGCTGGATTTTTGCGTTTGAAAAGTTCATACTATCCCAATTAATCTCATCTTCAAATGTATATCCTGGCCCTCCTAAACCATCATTATCAAGGTTTGAATCTAAAGTGTTTCTGTCTCCCGCTTGTATCAAAAGACCTTTAGCTAAACGATGAAATTTAACACCGTCATAATAATCCTCGTTAACAAGAAAAACAAAATTGTTTACAGCTACAGGAGCATTCCTCTCATAAAGATCGATTTCGAAATCGCCATAATTTGTTTTAAATACAGCTTTATAGTTTTTGCTGGTATCAATAGACATTTCAGGTGGATTATCATAAGTTTTTTCCCCGTGTATGAGTTTATCAAAGAAACATCTAAAGCCTAAAATTCCACATTCCTCTGACGATGTTAACCCCGGGACAGCAATGTCAAGCAATATAAGTAAAGCAAATATTGCAACAACAATACCTAAAACATAGAGAAAAAAATCCTTGTTTTCCTTTATCATGAGGCTCAAGTAAGAAATAGCTTTCTATATTGTAAACTATCTTGAGTTGAATGTCCAGAGGAAAAGATGCCCTGATCGAAATGACGTAAATGATCTAGTAGGTACTGTAGCTCATATAGATCATTTGTATCACCTAACTAAAGCCCCTATACAACAAAACTTATAATCTTGTCTTTCACGAATATAACTTTCTTTACTTTCTGTTTTAAATATTTTTTCACTTTCTCAGATTCTCTTGCCACCTTTTCTATCTCCCTCTGGCTGGCTCCAGCTTGTACCAAAATCGTATCACGCAACTTACCATTAATTTGAACAGCTATCGTAACCTCCTCTTCTTTAATAAGATCCTTATTATACTTAGGCCAGCCATGTTGGTGGATACTATATTTATTTCCCAGCTTCTCCCAGAGCTCTTCAGTTATATGTGGAGCAAATGGAGCCATCACAAGACACAATGTTTCAAGTGCCTCTGTTCTTTCATTTGCCGTAAAGTCTTTTGCGCTTTCCTTATACCAATTAACGAAACTCATAATTTTTGCAATTGCAGTATTGTAGCTCAATCTCTTGATATCTTTTTCTACTCCAAATATTGTCCTATGAACAATAGACATGTTCTTTACTCCTTTTCCTTCTTCTCCTATATCTTTAAATAGGGACCATACTTTCTTGACAAATCTATGCATACCCCTCATTCCAGTATCCCTCCAGTCTCCTCCTTGTTCGAAATCTCCCAAAAACATAAGGTATAGTCTTACCGCATCCGCACCATACTTTTGAATATACTCATCCGGATTAATGACATTGCCTTTTGACTTACTCATTTTTGCACCTTCCTTGATTAGCAATCCATGTCCAAAGAATCTCTCAAACGGCTCCTCAAAATTAATGAAACCCCAATCATTTAAAGCCATAGTAACAAACCTCGAGTATAGAAGATGTAAAACTGTATGCTCTTTCCCTCCGATATACATGTCAACCGGAAGCCACTTTTCAGTACGTTTCTTGTCAAATGGAACGTAATCAAATTCTGTTGAAGGATAACGCAAGAAATACCAGCAAGAGTCAACAAAAGGATCAGAAACATCGGTTTCTCTTTCTGCTTTACCCTTACACTTTGGACACGTAGTTTCAACAAAATCCTTCTGCTTAGCAAGTGGACCTAGTCCACTTCCATCAGGAAGAACGTCTTCAAACTTTTCGATATCGGGTAGTAGTACCGGCAAATCCTTTTCGGGAACAGGTACCCAGCCGCATTTTTGACAATGTATCATCGGTATTGGCGGTCCCCAATAACGTTGTCTTGAAATACACCAATCTCGAAGCTTATAATTCACAGTTTTCTTACCCCACCCTTTCTTCTCGATATAATCCATAATCTTTTCCCTTGCCTCTTTATGATCAAGATCATCTAAGAATTCTGAATTCATCATAATACCATCGTGATTTACCTTCTCTTCCTTATCAATTACTGATTCATCTCCATCATAAGTCTTCATTACTCGAATGACTTCCAGATCAAATTGCTTTGCAAACTGAAAGTCCCTTAAATCATGCCCAGGTACACCAACAACTGCCCCTGTACCTACATGACCAAGAACAAAATCTGTAACATATATTGGCATCTTGTAACCAGTGAGTTGGTTTAAACAGTAACTGCCCGTAAAGACACCCGTCTTCTTCTTCCCTTCAGCTATTCTCTCGATATCTGCCTTTTTCTTTGCTTTTTCAATGTATTTATTCACCTCGTTTAAATGATTCTTTTTTGTAATTTTCAAGACCTCTGGATATTCCGGCGCAAGGACTACGAAGGTTGCTCCAAAGTTCGTTTCGGGATATGAAGTAAAGCAGGTCACTGTTTCCTCTGAATCCTGTACCTTATAAGTAATATTAATTCCTACACTCTTTCCAATCCAGTTTTTCTGTCCGATCTTTACTTCCTCGCTCCAGTTAATCCATTCTAAATTCTTCAGTAACCGGTCAGCATAATCAGTGATTCTCCAAAACCATTGCTCCATATCCTTGGTTGTCGTTTCGCTCTTACATCTTTCACACTTTCCACCTTCAACTTGTTCATCAGACAACACAGTTTTGCACGAAGGACACCAGTTAACTGTGGCCTTTTTTCGGTATGCTAATCCATGCCTATACATTTGGACAAAAAGCCACTGAGTCCATTTATAATAATTTGGATTATATGTCTCTACCCTCCGAGTCCAGTCATATTGATTTCCGGTCATCATAAGTTGCTCGTAAAAATGTTTTTCCGTCCTTTTTGAAACATCTCTTATATGCTCTCCAATTTTGATTGCATAATTTTCACTATGAATGCCAAAGCCATCAAGACCTATAGGCTCAAAAACGTCATATCCCTGCATACGCATATACCTCCCCCAAATATCACTACCGGTAAAGGCGTACATATTACCAACATGGAGGCCCTCAGCTGATGGATAAGGGAACATCATCAAGTTAAAATAGGGATTATTGGCACCCTTACTATCTAACTGATAAATAGCACTTTCGTGCCATCTTTCTTGCCATTTCTTTTCAATATCTTCATGGATATATTTTTTCATATAATTATGTAATAAAGTTAATCTATATAATACATCTCAACTTCTAGCAACTACAGTTTCGACTGCCAATCAATACCACGAGTATTGCCCCATGGGAGTTAATTCACTACTTTAAATATAAATCAAAAAAAGGTCCTTCTCTGAATATGTATTCCATACTCAAATAAGGACCTTTTAATGTGTATATAGTAATTCGTGATTCTTTTATCGACAGTACTAAGCTACAAAATACGAACTACTTATCAGGTGGTACCACCTTTTTTCCCATGCATTCAACGTAATACATGGCTCTATCAGCTGTTTCGGGCTTACCCGGGATGAATTACTTTACTTCTTCCTTCAAAAAAAAGGATCAGCTTTCAAACATCCTGCAAGTGGAGGAGTCTTCCACTTCTAGCATATATTAAATTACAAGGATAATATCACAAATCGAGTTTTTTTTAAATGTCACACTTAAAATTATCAATCCTACTAAATCAAATGGAGTCACGGGGAATCGAACCCCGAACCTCTTGCATGCCATGCAAGTGCTCTAGCCAATTGAGCTATGACCCCTCGCTAATTTGCTCCAACCTTTAAACTTAATTATAGCAACCTTTCTTCCAATTTAAAAACGAAACATACAAGAATTCTGATTACTATATGACTTAATATATCTCAAAAAAGCATAAAAAGTAAATACACATTTCAGGTATAAACAATTTTAACACTAAGCATAGCTTCAAAAGAATATACCTTTTTGTATAACCTCATTGACATCATTTTTATGTAGTAATGTCTACTTTTATCACAAAACTACTTCAAGGTCATTTACGAGAAACCCTCAAATATAAAATTGACTAATTTAACACCAAGTTTAACACCTATTTCTTCTGAATAATCTTAAAAGTTACTTTTTCCCAAATAGTAACCCTAGATACGTCCGGAGTGCTTAATGTAACAAATTAACTATAATGTGAACTACTCGATCGTAAATCCACTTCTGCAATCCACATGGCCCTCACTTATGATACGAATCGAGATTAGGATGGGGTGTACATATTGCATTAGAATCTTATTAATATACAAAAATACTAGGGGGTTAATCAGAAACAATTCCAGTATATGAAAACGTAGTTGCACAGACAATAGTGTTATATGGAGTTGGGGGGAATCGAACCCCCGGCCTCACCCATGCGAAGGGTGCGTTCTACCACTAAACTACAACCCCACTAAGACAGATGAGAGCTAGTGACGATCTACAACTATGCTATGATTCCATACAACCTGGTTCAATAATTAAACGCAGAACCTACCTTCCATCCTCTTAATCGTTTCGATTATCTTGATCATTTTTATCGTTCATCTCATCTTCTTCCCCAATGAAATACTTCTTCCAAAAAAGCTTAAGTTCAGGATCTAATCTTAGAAAGATTTTACCATAATCATCAAGGGTTGTCCGAGCAGGTGGTAATATTCTGATCCAATATTGCACCATCTGAAAGACAGATAAAAATACTAAGAAGGCTGAGGACGTTAAAATAAAAGCCCGACACCAAGCTTTTTTAATTGACGAATAAAAAGCAGCAAGTCCTATTGCAAAAATACCCAAATAATCAGTAAAAGCCCTATGCCCATAACTCCAACCATACTCCCAATTCCACCAGCTACTGACTAGATAAACCTGCAACACAAAAATCAAAAGGCAAGGGAGAAGATATTTCCTTGCTTTACCCCTAAGAAGAAATAACCCTATAAATGCAATAATTAACAATGGCGACCAAAAGAATAACCCTTTCGAGGTACTAAATAGTACTTTGAATAATTTTGGCTGAAAAAACAAAAAACCCTCCTCACCATAGGAATAGTAAAAAAAACTACCGGCGGCATATTTCCAATACAAAAATTGGGGTAATAGTACGATAAGAATTACCAAAAGAATAATAATTAACTCATACCAACTTCCTCTAAACAGTTTAATCCTCTTTTTTACTTGACTTAGAGAATTAATACCATGCAAAAGTGGAAAAAAAAGACAAATCGCGTTCGTTTGCCGTACAAGAACAATAAGCCCTAGTGTCAAACCAAGACAGATTGACTTTTTAACACTCATATCCATTAACCAAATGGGGGTAAAATACATTAAGGCTGTAATTAAGAAGAATGAATATACATGGCTAAAAATATTCTCATAAAGAGCATAGTTTAGGAGATTTGTACCTAAGATGATTGCACATAAAGTAAAAAAAGTAGTTAGTGACGAAAAGTACTTTGACAATAGCTTTTTTAAGAATAATATTCCAAGCAAGAAGTAGACAATCCCACCATAAAAAGCGCTATACTGATAAAAAAACGACCAGCCAGTAGTTTCAAGACCGCAAATCATCGTAAGAATATGCCCTAGTATATAAAAAGGCATAAGTAAAAATGCCACTCCAACTGGATATTTATCCAGAAAATTACCGTTTTGAAGCTGTTTAAATCCCAATATCTCAGCTTCTTCTGGATTATACTGTCTCTCAAAAGTATTCTCTCCTTGAGTATATGGATTGCCCTCATCTATCATAAACTTAAAAGTCAAATCCTTGTTATTGAAAACTGCAGGAAGATAGGCGTAATATCCAACAGCGTCCTCTCTTACAGGAGCTTTTCGAACAGCATTTGAATAGTATAAGCCTACTAATAATAAAGGGTAGATTATTAAAATAAGGAGAATAATTCTTCCTAAATTATTCATGAGAATCTCCACAATCTCTTCAAATTTTTTGAGATAACTTTTCTTTTTCTCCAAAAACATTCACTAAGATCTATTATTACAAGTATACTATAGATAGCCCAATTATCAAACGACACTATCACTCAATCGGCAATCATCAATTGTCAATTATTCAAAGTTAGAAGGTAAAAATAACTATCCGCCCATACAGCTATAAACTTCATAGCTATGCAAAGATGTCCAGCCCCCGCTCGAATATCAGTTATCGAACACACTTAAAAGGAATTAATTTCAGAAGGGAAAAATATCGTATAGCAGAGCTACCTCACAATTGCTGATTGGAATTATTTATGCGTAGGTACGAAGGCTTTTTAAATCCTACATTATATAGGAACATAAGCAAGAGGATTGACCCATACACCATTCCTTTGAACCCCAAAGTGCAAGTGAGTCCCGGTACATCTTCCAGTACATCCCATATACCCAATCGGTTGCCCCCTTGTAACCTTCTGACCTTCTCTTACATAGATTGAAGCATGATGAGCATACAAGGTTACAAAGCCATTCCCATGATCTATCATTATCTGCAATCCTCCAGCACCATACCATCTCGCCATTGTAACAGTACCACCATCTGCTGCAACAGTAGTACAACCACCCGCTTGTGCTATGTCCACTCCCCCATGCCATGCTGAAAACCAATTTGTTATACGACCACAACCACATGGGCGTACAAATGAACCAGTTCCGCCACCTCCGCCACCAGAATAAGTCGGTGGAGGAGATGATGCAGTTACAACAGGAGGTTTTACAACAGGCTTTGGCTGAGGCATACGTCCATTGGGAACAAGCAACTGTTGCCCTTCCATAAGAACTTTTGACTCCAACCAGTTTATGTCAAAAATATCCTGCATTGCGGCTTCATACTTTGTTGCTATCGACTCCAGTGAATCTCCCTTTTTGACAGTATGGATCACGCCATTAATAGGGAGTATCTCTAATTCCTGACCAACTTTTATATAATCACCAACAATACCATTCGACCACCTTATTGTATCAGTTGAAATACCAAATTTATCTGCAATTGAAGCTAAAGTATCACCTTTCTGAACAACGTACTTCTGAACATCAAATCCTCTTGAAAGGGATGAATCGGCAACAATTGCCTGAATAGAAGCACTTTCATCAAGATAGTCAGCGTCCCCCAACTGTTCCGATGGAAATTCCAAATATTCAAATGCAGACGAGCTAAATAAATTTAGCCGTCCAGCTAAACCCCCAATAGCAATAACGATTGTCAATAAGCCTACGGAGAACTGAAAAGCGGATTTATAAAAACTACTTCTTCCCCAGAACATCCTTTTTACTATTCCCCCTTTCGTATCACCAAGAAGCATAATGATCCAAATCACAAAAGCCCACATGTAGATGATAAACTGCCTTATCCGAAGGAAAGAATATCTAAGGAAAGAGAATATAAACCCTATGAGATCTCTAGGTAGGGATTGAGAAGAATCATCCTTTGTACGATTTTTCATCTTTCTTTCTTAATCTAAGGTTATTACATGTATCTTCTAACAACTCCTTTTAAGTGCCTCTAATTATACTACTTGTCATGAATATTTCAACTAAATATCTTCATGCAAGGTTGCCAAGAACTCTCTATTATCTTTGGTCTTTTTCATTCTCTCAAGTAATACCTCAGTTCTTTCATCTTCTTTAAAAGTGTCAATCATTCTCCTAATCCTCCATGATTGCATAAGTACTTCTTGAGAAAGTAGTAGTTCTTCATTTCTTGTCCAAGATTTTTGTATGTCAATAGCAGGATAGATCCTTTTTTCAGACAGTCTTCGTTCTAAATGAAGTTCCATGTTCCCTGTTCCCTTGAACTCCTCGTATACCAAATCATCCATTCTGCTTCCTGTATCGACGAGTGCAGTAGCAACAATTGTCAGACTCCCCCTCTCTTCAAAATTCCTAGCAGCTCCAAAGAAACGCTTTGGAGGATATAAAGCAACTGGGTCAAACCCTCCAGATAAAGTCCTCCCCGAAGGAGGTGCAGTCATGTTATATGCCCTAGCAAGCCTTGTGATACTATCCATAAGGATCATCACATCGCTACCCTGCTCGACCAACCTCTTAGCCCTTTCGAGGGCCATCTCGGCCACACGTGTATGATTCTCAGCAGGTTCGTCAAAGTTCGCAGCAACGACTTCACCTTCAACTGATCTTTCCATGTCGGTAACTTCCTCAGGCCTTTCTCCAATAAGAACTACCATAAGATGGATGTCCTTATCATTAGCCCTGACTCCATGAGCAATATCTTTAAGAAGCCAAGTTTTACCAGCTTTCGGTGGAGAAACTATCATTCCTCTCTGTCCTTTACCAATTGGTGCAAGAATATCTATCACCCTTGTAGAAAGCATCTCACTTTTTGTTTCCAGTTTTATTTGTTTGTTGGGAAATACAGGGGTTAGTTTTGAAAAAGTTGGTCTTGATACTGCCTTCTCAGGATCCAGTCCGTTTACAACTTCAATTTTTAGAAGACTTAAATATTTTTCTCCATCTTTTGGAGGTCTAGCCCTCCCTGATATAAAATCTCCCGGCCTTAGATTAAATCTCTTAATTTGAGAACTTGAAATGTAAACATCGTTCTCACTTGGAAGCATTTTGAGCGAACGCAGAACGCCATGACTGCCATCATTCTTTATCTCAAGTACACCTTCAGCAAAGATATTTCCGCCCTTTTTGGTCTGTTCTTCGAGAATTTTCAAAATTAACTCATCCTTCCTAAGCTCGGCATACATCTTAAGCCCTAGTTCTTTTGCAAATTTCCTAAGATCGGCTAAAGTCTTGATATCCAGCTCAGCAATAGTCACTTCTTTTTTCACGTAGATATAATAAAAATTTAAGATAATTACATGGAAATTATTAAATTTGAATTTGCTCGAAAATCAGAAATTGAGGTGTATATAAGCAGTATAAGTTACAAATAATCTTTTGTCAAATCCAAAATTTCAAATCCTAAATAACAAATAAGCTCCAATATTCAATTCAGTTAATTCTAAAATACTTAAATCTGTTTTGAGAATTTTAATTGAGATGTGGTTTTTATTTGCTATTCACGACTTGAAAATTCTTATTCAACAATCAGTTATACTATTTCTATCATAGGAAATCAAAAAAAGTGACTATTGAATAGAAACGGGATCGGCACTGCCCCAACCGACCCCGATAGAAATTTTTCCGTAAAAAAACTTTTATCGAAGTCGCTGCCTATGCCATGTAATAAAAAGAACGATTATCACTAATACCGAGAGTCCAGTAGGTTGTACGCGAACCAGACTCTGGGCATTAGTGACAATTATATTAGTCTAATTATAAAACGAGCTAAATATAACATTATTATACCCTATAACATTTTATATTGTCAAGAACCTACCATCCCATAGTATCTCTTGTTTTGGGGCTTTATCACAGCCTTTTTACAAAATCAAAGTACAAGTTAAACCTTACGGGATAGGGCCACACCTCCCCAATCACCTCGTCTCGGGGACCACATCCAAAACAATACTCAAAAGCCCATTCAGACCAGTTTTAAAGCCTCGCTGAATCAATTTCATCTTCCGGTATTCTAAAAGTAGGTAACATCAAGATTTTAAAAATATCGACATTTTCATAGGAGAAGAAAGAATTACTCTCACTGACTCAAAGTATTTCCTGCAACTCTTTAACTGAACTCACTCTTAATGCCTTTTTCACCCCATAAACGCTTGAAGAGGCCTCTTTAGGTAGTATAATACCCTGCTTGTATCCTAGCCTCCCCAACGCTTTTACCTTATCCTCAAGAAGCCCGGGAGAGTGAATTTGCCCTGTCAGGCTTACCTCACCTACGCAAACGCGTCCTGGATCTACTTCTCTGTCAAAATACGTCGATAACAACGCAAAACAGATACTTAAATCCAAAGACGAATCATCTACTTTCAGACCATTTGCGATATTTACATAAACATCCTTATCTAGGAAGTTTGCTTTAGTATATTTGGTCAGCAAAGCACAAAGCATTTGTACTTTTGACTTTCGAATGCCACTTACAATTCTCTGAGGAACACTAAAAGTGGCCCTTGTTGTCAATGCCTGCACCTCAATAAGTATTGCTCTCCTACCTTCAAATATAATCCCCTTACAAACACCAACCCTAGGATCCTTTGATGCGATAAACATCTCTGCAGGATTGCTTGCATCAACAAAACCGGTTCTTGTAAAATTGAAAACACCTATTTCCTGAGTCGAACCAAATCTATTCTTCACCGCTCTTATAAACCTGACTCTATTAGAGTTATCACTGTCAATATAAAAAACTACATCAACCAAGTGTTCAATCATCTTTGGTCCTGCAAGTTCTTTTGACTTCGTCACATGTCCAACTAAAAAGAATGTTGCTCCAGTCTTTTTAGCAAAGTTTACTATCCTCGTTGTACATTCCTTCACCTGTCCTACCCCGCCTGGTAATCCCTTTAAATGATTTGTTTTTACAGTCTGAATCGAATCTAGTATTACCAAACCATATTTATCTTCTTTGAGAGTAGCAATTATAGAATCAATATCTTCTCCACAAATGACATCTAATTTCTTTTTCACTCCTAATCTCTTGGCATGGATAGTTATTTGTTCCTGAGACTCTTCTGCACTTACATATGCACATTTATATCTTAAAGAATTAATATTACTCACTAGTTGAAGTAACAGCGTTGTTTTCCCTATCCCCGGTTCACCTCCTAATAGTATCACTTCCCCTTTCACTAAGCCTCCTCCAAGAACTCGGTCTAATTCTTGCAGTTTTGTACTAATTCTTCTTTCTACCCCGCGTCTAGCTGACGGGATTTTTACCACTTTCAGCCTAGTAATAGTTTTGCCCTCTGCTTCATCCCCCTTCTCTACCTTTTTTAAACTCTCCCAGGTACCACAGCGAATACACCTTCCCATCCACTTTGGAGTTTCAAATCCGCATTCAATACATGCGTATAATTCTTTCATAGCAATGAGGTTCTCCTATACTCTGAAGGTTAAATTAAACACCTGAAATAAAAAGCATACATTCAACAATATATCTACTTTTAATCGTCGTATGGAGTGAATTGAATCTTGCCTTTATCACTCTTCACTAATACTTTCTTAACAGGTTTTTTGCTCTCGAGAATCAAATCAGAAAGTTGATTTTCGATCAGTTCTTGGATCTTTCTTCTTAAATTCCTCGCTCCATACTCGTCACTAAAACCATCCTTAGCTATTCTTTTTATTACTGATTCTTCTACCTTTACCCCTACCCCTTGATCTTCTAGACGTTCGCTTACTTCTTTAAGCAAAAGTTTAGTAATTTTTTGTGCATCATTTTCGTCTAGTCCCCTAAAGATAACAACATCATCAATTCTGTTTATAAATTCCGGTCTTAAAGCCCTCTTTAACTTCTCAGTTAATCTCTCCCTCATTCTCTCATAGGCTTCGTCCTTTTCTTTTTCCTCACTCTGCACTTTAAACCCGAGAACCTTGTCTCTACCTATATCTTCGGCCCCAATATTCGAAGTAAGAATAATAATTGTATTCTTGAAATTTACCTTCCTTCCTCTACTATCCGTAATTTGGCCTTCTTCGAGTATTTGTAAAAGAATATTGAGAAGATCGGGATGCGCTTTTTCAATCTCATCAAATAAAACTACACTGTATGGGCGTTTCCGTATATCTTCAGTTAGCTGTCCTCCTTCTTGAAAACCCACATATCCCGGCGGAGCACCAATAATCTTAGCTACACTATGCTGTTCCATATATTCACTCATATCGACTTGAATTAAAGCCTTCTCACTCCCCAGAAATTCATGTGCAACCACCCTCGCCATCTCTGTTTTACCTACACCAGTGGGACCAAGAAACAAAAAAGAAGCAAGTGGTCTTCTCTCGTCAGAAATACCTAATCTCGATCTTTTTAATGTTGCTGTAACACGTTTTACAGCCTCGCTCTGTCCTATTATTCTTTTAGCCACCCTCCTTGTGAGACCTCTTAGCGCTCTTCTTTCGCCGATTGACAACGTGGTCACAGGGATATTCGTCCACTCGCTTACGACTTTTTTTACATCCTCACTTGTCACATTAAATTCACCTTGTTGTATACGTCTCTTTTGCTTATCTGACACAATCTGTATGTCATCCTCTAATAATTTCTCTTCTTTTCGGAAATCCAGTGCTTTATCAAACATATGTTCTTTTAGAGCTTTTTTCTTTTTTGTTTCTAGTGTAACCAATTTCTGCTTTATTTTATTATACCCTGCATAATCTGCTTCCTGTCTTAACTTTTCTGCTGCTGCAGCTTCATCCAAAACGTCAATTGCTTTATCGGGTAAAAAACGATCTGAAATATACCTATCTGACAACTTTATAGAAGCAGCAATAGCTTCATCTGAAATTCTTACGCCATGATACTCCTCCAAGCGCCCTCGAATGCCTTTTAAGATCTTTGCAGCATCATCAACGGTAATCTCATCAACGTACACAGGCTGAAACCGTCTTGAAAGAGCGGCATCTTCTTCAAAATACTGCCTGTATTCCGATGTTGTTGTTGCTCCAATAACCCGAATACTTCCATCTGTCAGCCGAGGCTTAAGTATATTTGCTATATCCATAGTTCGGTCAGGACCAGCTGCACCTGCACCAACTATCATATGTATCTCATCAATAAAAAGCACTTTGTTTGGCGATGAAGCAACCTCTGAGACCAAAACTAGAAGTCGCTGTTCGACATCTCCTCTTACCTTACTGCCTGCTATAATGGAAGCTATATCAATCTGATAAATCTCGAGATTCTTCATTGATTCCGGCACATCACCCCTTGTAATTCTTTGTACAAGCCCTTCTACAACTGCTGTCTTCCCAACACCTGCTTCACCTACTAGAATTGGATTATTTTTCGTATGTCTGGCAAGAATTCTGATAAGTCTATCTGTCTCCTTGGTCCTGCCGATAATTGGCATCAATTTGCCCTTCTTTGCAAGCAAGTTTAGATTCCTACCAAAATAGTTGATAGCCTCACCTTCACCCTTTTCCGATGGAGACTCCTTAACAAAGACACCGGGAGCGTATGTACCATAAGCTAAGAGTTTCCTTTTCATTGATTTAAAATCAAGTCCTGCTATCTCCAGTTCCTTTACAAAATCTCGATTCTTGTTCTTTAGGATTGCAAGAAGTATATGCTCCGTACCAACGTATACGTGTCCTAGCTCATGAGACAATAAAAACGCCGACTTTACAATCTCTTTTACCTCATCAGAGATAGTAATTTCTGCAACTTTATCCTTTGAAGGAGGAATTCTGTCCTTTATGCTCTTTACCGTTTTAGATAGATCTATTCCCAAGGACCTCAAAAATCTTGCTGCTAGCCCTTTATCTAGAGATAAAAGAGCTATAAATACATGCTCAACCATGACCTCAGAAGCCCGTGTCTCCCTAGCCAAATTAAAAGAATTAGCTAATACTTCTTTCGCATTTTCCGTCAATTTTTCTAACTTTGTCTCCCTGCTCATAATTAATTCTATCAAAAATATGGGTATACTGCGAAACCACACAATTATATGCCTCTCTATTACAGCCTACTTTATATTACCACACAAAATCTATATGTAAATACCAAACGATACTTCTCAAGTATTTATATTGAAATAAAAAAACATATTAGAATTCATTGTGAAGTCAACATTTTTATGGTATTACGAGGAAAAAACTACACTGCACCCTCAAGACTTCTCAACTCTTCGGCACTCTCTTCCTTTAACACCTTTTTACCGTCCTTTTTCTTTGCAACCCTCTTTAGGCTTAAGCCGAGATGTCTCTCACTTTTCGAAATAGATATAATCTCTAGATCATATACCTTATCAATCTCTACAAACTTACCTGGATCAGTAACTAATCCATCAGATAATTCTGAAATATGTATTAAACCATTAACTTCGTCATCTATTCTAACAAATGCTCCATAAGCGACAATCTTTGTAATTTTCCCCTTCACAATCTGTCCGACTTTATACTTCTTTATTATATTATTCCAAGGATCTGGCTGAAGCTGTTTTATACTATATGCTATACGGCGACCATCATCTTCAATACCGATAATTTTAACCTTAACTTCATCTCCAACTTTATAAAAATCTGCAGGATTATCAACTTTGTCCCATGAAATTTCAGAAAGGTGAACAAGACCTTCGAGACCCTTGGCATTTACAAATAAACCAAAGGGAGCGATCCCTGTCACCTCACCATCCAAAACATCTCCTACCTGGCATTGCTTCAATGTTTCCTCACGACTTTCAAGACCCATCTCGGCATCTACAAGTTTTTCTGAGAGGATCACCCTGTTTTTCTTTTTATTAATCTCAATGACCTTAGCTTCAATCTTTTCATTAATAAGACCGGCTAACTTCTTTTGCAATTCCCTTGCAGCCTGTTTCTTATCGTCAAAACCGCTTAATGGATATATTCTGCTATTTGATAATTGTGAAGTTGGTATAAATCCTCTGAAATTCTCATCTATCTCCTCAATAGTTACAATCACACCTCCATTATTTGCCTCGATGACTTTTACATCTAGTGTCTCACCATCATCAATAGCCTTATCAAGCCGTTCCCATTTCCGTGCTTCTCCAGTCTTCCGTATAGATAATTCCATTTGTCCCTTGTCATTCTCGGGATTAGAAACATACACTAGAAGCTCCTCTCCTATTGCTAATTTCTCCCTCTTTCCGTTTAGACTTAACTCTCTTCCACTGATAACACCTTCCGCCCTTCCGCCAACATTGACTAGTACTTCTCCTTCTTTGACCCTTACAACACTTCCCTTTGTTACATCACCTTTTTCAAAAACTTTTGGAAAAGTTTTTAGTGCTTCTAAATAATCTTCAATTGTATCTTGAATTGATGAACTCATTTAAATTAAACCCTCCTTTTTGTTATTTTTGCATCTGTTTATTCAATAAATCTTGGCAATGACCTATCTTCCAAACCCGTTGCCGGGAAAGTATTTTCGGCGCTATAGTGTTTTACTTCTCTATTCGAAATGGGAAGAGGTAGTTCCACTATGCTACAATCACCAAGCAACAAACCGGAAATCCTACAATCAACAATATTAATGACTGTACTTCCGACCTATTGTCTGATGATTTTTAATGATCAAGACTGAACTAGTTGATCTAATTGATTTGCCTAATTAATGTCATTAAATCATTTAATCAACTAGTTCATTTCTCTTCTCTCTAAAAACTGGATAGAAAACAGGGTTTATATCATACCTAAGTCTAAGACAATATCTTAGACCTAGGTAGATAAAACTAAGAAATAAAGCTTTCGGTTTATTAGTACCTCTCGGCTAAATCTCTTACGAGACTTACACCTAAGGTCTATCAATGTTGTAGTCTACAACTAACCTCACCCATGAAGTGAGAGCAAGCTCTACTTCATGGAAGCAGTCCTAATCTTGGGATTGGCTTCGCGCTTAATATGCTTTCAGCGCTTATCCAAATAGCAACTTAGCTACCCAGCAATGCCTCTGGTGAGACAACTGGTACACTAGAGGTTACCTCGTCCTGATCCTCTCGTACTAAGGACCAACTCCCTCAAGACTGCAACGCCCACACCGGATAGAGACCGACCTGGCTCACGACGGTCTGAACCCAGCTCACGTGCCGCTTTAATAGGCGAACAGCCTAACCCTTGGGGACTTCTCCGCCCCCAGGATGCGACGAGCCGACATCGAGGTGCCGATCCCCGCCGTCAATATGAACTATCGGGCGGGACTAGCCTGTTATCCCCGGGGTAACTTTTATCCTGTAAGCAATAACGCTTCCACAAGCAATTAAAGGACCACTATGCCCTGCTTTCGCAACTGCTCGACCTGCCAGTCTCACAGTAAAGCTCCCTTATGCCATTACACTCTACGGCTGATTTCCATCCAGCCTGAAGGAACCTTTGGGACCTTACGTTACTCTTTAGTAAGGAACCTCCCCAGTCAAACTGCCCACCTAACGCTGTCCTATCTCGGGGTAACCGAGAATAGTGAGAAGCAAAGTAACCAAAGGGAGGTATTACACTGGCGACTCCTCTCGACCTTGCGATCGAGATTCAAAGTCTCCCTCCTATTCTCTACATTGAAAACTTTACTTCAACATCAAGCTGCAGTAAAGCTCCACGGGGTCTTTTTGTCCTGGTGCGGGTAGGCCGCATCTTCACAGCCATTTCAATTTCGCCG